>CACXXT010000147.1 GCA_902771725.1 uncultured Bacteroidales bacterium | reverse complement strand
GACTATGCCGGCGGCATCATCGGCCACGGACTGACTTCTGCCACCACCATCCGGGGCTGCGCCTTCACCGGCACCGTCAACGGCGTGGACGGCAACCGCGAAAACATCGGCGGCATCTGGGGCTGGAGCAATAGTGGTACGCCCACCCTCGTGAACTGCCTTGAGGCTGGCACCTACACCAACATCTCGTCCATGCACCCCATGGGCTTGCAAGGCGGCAGCGGCACCATCACCAACTGCTACTACGTGAACCCGCAGACAGGCTCGCCCCGCAATGTCTGCACCGTCAGCGGCGCCAAGCAGGCCTACACCACTGCCACCGCCCCCGCCAACCTCGGCAGCCTCGTTGAGGACTACGGCATGGTGAAGGCATACGCCAACGGCATCCTCGTCGGCGGCACATACTACGTGGCCCCCGACACCGTCACCCTCGCCGACGGCAGCGACAACACCGCCGTCATCACTGGCGCCGACGGCTACGTGGCTGACGTGACGCTCTCGGGCCGCACGCTCTACAAGGACGGCAAGTGGAACACGCTGTGCCTGCCGTTCAGCGTGGACAATTTCACTGGCACGCCGTTGGAGGGCGCCACGGTGAAGACCCTCGCATCGACCGGCTTCAGCGGCGGCACGCTGACGATGACCTTCAGCGACGACCTGACCAGCATAGAAGCTGGCAAGCCGTATATCGTGAAGTGGGCCAACGGCACAGACATTGAGAATCCCGTGTTTAACGGCGTCACCATCAGCAATGCCGCTGCCAACGCCGAGACCAGCTATGTCGATTTCGTGGGCACCTACAGCCCCGTCAGCATCTACACCGCCGAGAAGACCAACCTCTACCTCGGTGCTGACAACAAGCTATACTATCCCACGGACGATGGCTTCAAGGTGAACGCCTGCCGCGGCTACTTCCAGCTGAAGCAGGGGCTGAAGGCCGGCGACTCCGCAGACCCGAACGCCGGCGTCCGCGCCTTCGTGCTGAACTTCGGCGACGATGAGGCAACGGGAATTATTTCGGTTCACGATTCAGGGTTTACGGTTAATGGTTCCGATGTGTGGTACACGCTCGATGGTCACAAGCTCGACGGCAAGCCGACTCAACGTGGCATCTCAACGTGGCATCTATATCAACAATGGCAAAAAGACAATCATTAAGTAATAAGGAGGACATAGCAATGAAGAAAATATATTTGCAGCCCGCCATGATGGTGGTCACGCTACAGCAGCATAGCATTATCTGCACCAGCAACGGAGTAAATCGTGTCAGCACCAACCTCGACGAAGGCGACGCCATCGGCTATGGCGGCGGCAGCAGCACTCAGTCCGCCCGCGTGAAGATCAATATCGTGGACTGGGACGACGACTGGAGCGAGTAGGGGAAGTACCCTGACACAGCACATCGCCTGCATCAACACACTGATGCAGGCGATTTTTGTGTGAATATGAGGCCTATCTCATCCGTCCCCCCATCATTTTTTACTTTTCATTTTTTCATGTTTCACTTTTTTTGTATCTTTGTGCCCGAAATAGCACATTGTAGTCCGAGTGTGCCCGAGTGTACTACGTTTCTGTTGACAGTATTGATAAAAAACAATAATTAGGGTTCGCTAATTTATTGGCAGGTGCCATTGTCTATGCCAGTCAAAAACAGGTACGAGGCAGACCTCGTTGTTGTATAATTGCCCCATGAAGGGCTTCTGACCAAGGATTCCGAAAAAGAGACGCAGAAGTCCCCTTAGGAACTTCATTACGTTCTTAGCGAAGAAGCAAGCTCCAATCCATGTGTCGGCGGTCTCGTCAAGTTTGGCCCTGATGTTGTTTGCCCGATATACTCTTTTCGAGGTTCCGAAGGTGGCCTCTACCTCATTGCGCTCCCCGATGGCCCTCTTCTTGTCCCCGAGATGTACATCGTTCTCTTCCTTCGGAGGCCTGCCCAGCGGATGGTTGAAGCAGTCCATGTGCTTTTCCCGGATATATTTCCGGTTGTCCTTTCCGAGATATATCTTGTCTGCCTGAACCTCTTTGGGAAGAATACCGAAGCGCTGCCTGTACAGTCCCGTCTGGAGGCTGAGGTCTGAACTCTCATTGTAGGCATCCCAGCTGAGGTGATCAACGTAGGTGTAGCCATTTACACTTTAGCCGATGCGCTCTGCGCCGTCATTTGACAAGCAGTTTGCGGCCTTTCTTGACGACGATGGAACGATAGGATTTATCGACGCGTTGTCCGGCAAGATTATACAAAGGTCCGTCTTCAGCACCCCTCTCAAGGGCGACTTCAGGCACGGACGTCGGTTGTTCGAGAGGGTAGAAGTCCTGAGGCGTCGTCTGGCTTTGAGAGACGAAGTAAGCATGGTGCGCGGGATTGACAAAAGTGGCACCGTCTGCCGCGT
>CACXXT010000146.1 GCA_902771725.1 uncultured Bacteroidales bacterium | reverse complement strand
CTGATTGGCCTGTGTGAAACGCTCATCGCCTTCATTGCGAGGCGAGTAGTCTGTGTAGATATACACTTTGTCGAGGTTATAGAGGTAGTTGTAGGCATCCCGGTCTTGGTAAGAGACAAGGGCCGAAGGATTACGTCCCTGTAGTCGCTGTTCGAGTTCGTAGCTGCGGCTGCTTTGCATATCACCAATATAATACCGGGCAATCTGAGATGTGAATGTGTTTTGTCCTACATACCAACCCTGATTCAACCCTGCATCTGCCACCGAATTAAATGCAGAATAGGCATCCTGCACGAAAGCAGGTTTGCCGGCATCGAAATGGCGGAGGCCTCCGTGGCGCGAACGTATGGTCATGGGCTTCAAATCCTGAACTCTGTCTTCTGAGTTTGTTCCAGACCAGATGCTTTCGTCCTCGTCTGTTGTAACCTGGCGGGTCTGATAGTAAGAATAGGGCTTGCAGAAATGCGGATAGGGCCAGGAGATACGTACAAAGAACTCCGGATAGTGCTCCTCGTCGGTATCTACCCAAACAGGTGCCTGACCTTTCTTCCACAGGGTCGTATCGCTTGCTCCGAGATAGAAAAGGCATTGTCCTTTGAAATCAGGAACTTGCAGTTGGAAAATCCCACCGCGAGTATTCATATCGCCTTCGAGGGCATCGCTTCCAGGTTGCACAAATTCCGCATGAATCCTCACTTCCCGCTTCAGAGGGCTTAGCTCCTTGATGCGTTCACTCGCTTCTTTTGCCGTTTGCGTGCTGGTTTCCGGTCCGACTAATCTGACCTTCCTCAACTCGTTAGCCTGCTCAGCATAGGAGGATTCAGCTATCGCCCCCATACCAGCATCTTCAGTGTCATGCGGGTTTTGAGTCTGTTGCATTGCATCCTGAGACTTCATGAGTGCCGCGTACTCCTTTTCCAGTTCATCGGCTTTCACGCTTCCGAATGTGGAAGTCAGCATTTCTGAGATTATATTATAGTCCATACCCATATTCATGAAATGTTGCGTATAGTCGCCAGCGAGCAGCTTATTTTCTTTAATAACAGCGTAATTTGGCATGACTTGCCCCGCCAGTATCTGAGTTAGTTCTGCCGGCTCTGTCAGTTCCTTCTCGAAGAAGTATCCGGGGTGGGGGACGAAGCCCTTGATTTCGGAGGCCAGCAGCATCTCGGTCAGGATGTTGCCGGAGTCGAAGGTGTTGTCGGAGTGGGCTGCATCGCGGACAGCAAGGGAGATATGCGCAGGCTCTCCCTCTGTCCTCTCTGACATGGAGGTGGCAGCCACCTGCAAGTCGATGGCTTCGAAGGGGGCATACTGCTCCTTGATGCCGGAGATGGCGAGGGTGGGGGCTGAGAGGGCGGTGTCGGTGACGAAGAAGAGGCGGTCAGCATGGATGTGCTCGGTGGCATCGAAGACGGTGACTTGATGGACGCCGGAGGACGTCCCCTCTCTGCCAGAGGCGGGAGTGAAACGTACTTGCGTGGCAGAGTTACTATTTGTTCCGATTTCCTCAAAATGCTTCAGCACCCCTTCGTGCATGATGGTCATTCCCAGTGGCTGCCGGGCAGGCTTTCCTTGTGCGTGTACCTTAATAGTATAGGTGTCGCCCTCCCGGTCAACGGAGAGTGCTACGCCGTCCTCCTCTGCTCTCGGCAGGGTGGCTTTGATGCTGCGTCCGTCCTTGGCCGTGAAGATGGCGGTGTACTTCCTGCCCGCTTCTGGTGTGAAGGTGAAGATGCCGCGACCGCGGTTGATCGTAGCAACGCTGCTGACGTGCTGGCCCAGGGCATTGTCCATCGTCCATTCCTCATTTTCCTTTTTCAGCGAAAGCGTCCCTTCCTGGTATTCCCCTTCGGTGGTTGCTGCCTCGAAGGCCACGCGGCAGGGCACTCCCGCCACCAGGTTGCCCCCTTCAGGGAAGAGGGAGAGGCGGAGTTCGCTGGGTTTGGCGTCATCCTTGAAGTAACGGCGCAGGGGTCGCAGGGTCATGTCGTGGTAGTATTCGCCCGGGGCTTTGGGCTTGTCATAGACGGGGAATACCCGGCTGTAGAGCTTGTCGTAGTCGCGGTAGTACTCCTTGGCCATCGCCTTGCTGTAGAACCAGAGCTCTGAGGTCCACTTGTGCGGGTGTTCCGTCTGTCCCCAGTTGAGTTGCCAGCGGGTGTAGGCTCGCAGCTCGTAGAAACCTCCATACAGGGTGTCGGGCAGTTCGAAGAAACCGCTGCCGCGGCCATGCTTCATCTCTATGAGCTTGCGCTCCACGAGGTAGCCGTCGTGGTTCCACAGCTCGGCATAGAGTACGCGTGATATGCGGCTGGGATGGTCGTTGTTGGTGCGGCGCGTGTAGGCCGCGAACCAGATGGTGTC
>CACXXT010000145.1 GCA_902771725.1 uncultured Bacteroidales bacterium | reverse complement strand
ATAAAAAAGAGTGCCCAGAACAGGACTCGAACCTGCACGCCTCGCGGCACACGCACCTGAAACGTGCGCGTCTACCAATTCCGCCACCTGGGCATTTGTCATTAAGGCCAATCCTTAATGTCTCTTTTTTGTTCAACAAGTGAGCGGAAAACGGGACTCGGACCCGCGACCCCAACCTTGGCAAGGTTGTGCTCTACCAACTGAGCTATTTCCGCATATCTTCCTTCGAAATCTGGTGAAAAATCCGCCTTTCGGAAGGAGCATTTCTCTAAATGCGGTGCAAAGGTAATGCTTTTTTTGGAACTGACAAACTTTTTGGACGTTTTTTTTCAAAAAATCTGCTAATCCATCCGATTTTTGTAGTCTGAGTAGTCAAATTCGCGCAAGATTTCCAGTTTTCCGTCCTCATGCAGCATGCCGATGGAGGGATGGCGCACGCCGTTGAACATATTCGTCTTCACGGTCGTGTAGTGGATCATATCCTCGAAGATCACCTCCTCGCCCACCTGCAACTCATGGTCGAACTGCCAATATTCCATGAAGTCGCCGCTCAGGCAACTATTCCCCCCAAGTCGGTACAAGCCCCCTAAGTTAGGGGGTTGGGGGTCTGAAGGAGCCTTGTTCAGACCCCTGTCGTCCCCACTTTCCTCTTTCCACTTTCCACTTTCCACAAAAACCGCCCCTCTCACCTCTGGGAAGTACGGCATTTCCAGACAATCGGGCATATGGCAGGTGAAGCTGACATCGAGGATGGCGGTACGGATGCCCTTGTCCTCCACGATATCCACCACATGAGAGACCAGTGGTCCCGTCTGCCAGGCAAAGGCGCTGCCAGGCTCAAGAATCACCTTCAGCCACGGATAGCGCTGATGAAATCCCTGCATCAGGCGGATGAGCAGATCCACATCGTAGTCCTTGCGTGTCATCAGATGGCCTCCGCCAAAATTGATCCACTCCAACTGCGGGAACCATCGCGAGAATTTCTCTTCGATATGCTTCAGCGTCCTCTCGAACACGTCTGCCCCACTCTCGCAATGGCAATGACAATGGAACCCACGGATGTCCTCCGGCAACTGCTCCGGCAGCTTATCCGCCGTCACGCCAAAGCGCGTTCCAGGAGCGCACGGATTATACAGCAGCGTCTCTACCTCCGAATACTCCGGATTCACGCGCAGGCCAATCGACACACCGGCAGCCCGTTCATGGAATCGCTCGTACTGCGACAGTGAATTGAACGTCAGGTGCGACGAACAGGCGGCGATGGCGTCGAACTCCTCATCAGTATAGGCCGGCGAATAGGTATGTGCCGGGGCCCCGAACGCCTCGAAGGCCAGCCGTGCCTCTGCCAGCGAAAGGTCTTCCACAGGGCGAAGGCCTTGAAGGCGAGGATCACCTCTATATCTGCTTTCGCCGCAACTCCGGCGATAAGCGTCAGGTTGCGGCGAAGTTTCTGCTCCTCTATAATATAAATAGGTGTAGGCATTATTGTTTGAGTGGAATGAGAACGCTGAACGTACTGCCCTCTCCCTCGACCGACTCGACGGTACAGTCGCCGCCGTTCTTACGGGCGAAGTCCTGACAGAGCTGCAAGCCGAGTCCCGAGCCTTCCTCACCGCCCGTGCCGTAGGTGGTCTCACCCTTATGGAAGATGGTGCCGATACGGTCGGCGGCGATACCCACGCCGTGGTCGCGGACGCTCACCTTGGCCATCTCTCCCTCCGTGCCCATGATGATCTCGATGGATGAATCCTCGGGCGAGAACTTGACGGCATTCGACAGGAAGTTCCTCACCACGGTTTTGAGCATGTCGTTGTCGGCATTCACCACTAACGGCGCATCCGTCTTCTGCAAGTCCAGCTTGATATGCTTCGTATAGGCGATGGCCTCGAAGATCTCCACCACGCCGGGGATGATGTCGTTCAGGTCGAGATCCTGCTTCACCACCGTCAGTCGGCCCGTCTGGCTCTTCGTCCATTTCAGCAGGTTGTCCAGCAGGTCGTGCACCTCCTCCGACTCGCGGTTGGCCTGGTCGAGCAGCGTATAGAGCTCCGGGCCCACGGTCTCAGGCGAGGCGGAAGCCACCACG
>CACXXT010000144.1 GCA_902771725.1 uncultured Bacteroidales bacterium | reverse complement strand
TGTATATAACCACATCACCACGTTTCTGGGCAAAGAGAACAAGAAGTACCAGATTACGAAGGTGGCGCGGGGCGCAAGGAGCAGGGAGTATATCGGTTCTGTGGAGTGGCTAAGGGAGGCCGGAGTGGTGAATGTGTGTTACTGTCTGAGCAATGCGGAACTGCCGCTGAAGGGCAACTACGAGGCGAATATGTACAAGTTGTACTACCACGATACGGGGCTGCTGATAGCATCGCTGGACGAGGAGGCACAGCAAGACCTGAGGGAAAACCGCAACTTCGGCACATACAAGGGTGCCATCTACGAGAACATCGTGGGCGAGATGCTGATCAAGTCAGGCTACGAGCAGTTGTACTATTACATTAACGACAGTCCGGCATTGGAAATGGACTTCTTTGTGCGGGATGCAGACAGCCTGATACCTGTAGAGGTAAAGGCGAAGGACAATGCCACGCCCTCGCTGAACCATCTGATAGACTGGAAATCGTATCCAGACGTGAAGTATGGTATCAAGTTGGGATACAAGAACATTGGATGGAACGGGAAATTTTATACGTTCCCATATTTCCTGGGGTTCCTTCTGAGACGATTTTTAGGAAGGGAGAGGTAGATAAAGATCATTTTTGTAGTTCACAAGCTCGCTGTGTTCGCTCACAACGGGCTTCTTTTTGGGGTAAAATGACAATGTGTAAGTAATGGCAGACTCAGATTGACTGATTGTTTACACTATGACAGAAAAAGGGGCGGAAATGAGGCAAAGTGTAAGAGTAAATTTTAGGATAATATGACACATTGCAAACTTCAAGCATCAGAGCTTACACAAGATGAAAGGAGGATACACACAGGGCTTTATCAGCCAGACTATGAACACGACGCTTGCGGCGTGGGCATGGTGGTGAATATCCACGGGGGCAAGAGCCACGAACTGGTGGACAATGCCCTGAAGGTGCTGGAGAACATGGAGCACCGTGGTGCCGAAACACGCGACAAGACGGGCGACGGTGCAGGCATCATGATTCAGATTCCCCACGAGTTCATTCTGCTGCAGGGCATCCCCGTACCAGAGAAAGGCCGCTACGGCACAGGTCTGGTGTTCCTGCCAAAAGACGTGAAGGCCCAGGAACAGATCTTGAGCGTGATGATAGAGGAGATAGAGCGCGAGGGACTGCAACTGATGCACGTACGCACGGTGCCCACAAACCCAGAGGTGCTAGGCAAGGCCGCCAGAGAGGTGGAGCCGGAGATTAGGCAGATTTTCGTCACAGGCGTCACGGAGGAGCAAGCCGCAACGCTCGACCGCATATTATATAAGGTACGCAAAAGGATCGAGAACCGCATCAACCACAAGGACTTTTATATCTGCTCTCTGTCGAGCAAAAACATCATCTATAAGGGCATGCTGACGAGCGGACAGCTCAGACGGTATTTCCCTGACCTGTCGAATCCTTATTTTACAAGCGGACTGGCGCTGGTGCACTCACGCTTCTCAACCAACACATTTCCAACGTGGTCCTTGGCCCAGCCCTTCCGCTTGCTCGCCCACAACGGCGAGATCAACACCATCCGAGGTAATCGCGGCTGGATGAAGGCGAGAGAGAGTGTGCTCTCAAGTGAAGCCCTGGGCGATATCAAGGACTTAAGACCTATCGTGCAGGAGGGTATGAGTGACTCTGCCAGCCTCGACAATGTCTTCGAGTTCCTGATGATGAGCGGTCTGTCGCTGCCGCAGGCGATGGCCATTCTCGTGCCAGAGAGCTTCAACGACAAAAACCCCATCTCGGAAGACCTGAAGGCCTTCTACGAATACCACTCTATCCTGATGGAGCCGTGGGACGGTCCCGCCGCCCTGCTGTTCTCCGACGGACGCTATGCGGGAGGTATGCTTGACCGCAACGGTCTGCGCCCCAGCCGCTATACGATTACGAAGCAGGGTATGATGGTCGTCGCCTCAGAGGTGGGCGTGATGGATTTTGAACCTGGCGATGTGGTAAGCAAAGGACGTCTGCAGCCGGGTAAGATCCTGCTTATCGACACGCAGGAGGGTAAGATCTACTACGACGGTGAGATCAAAGAGAAGCTTGCCAAGGCACATCCCTATCGCGAGTGGCTGAGTGAGAACCGCGTCCAGCTGGAGAAGCTGAAGAGCGGCCGTCACGTGGAGAATGGCGTGAGCGACCTCGAACGCAAACTCGTGAACTTCGGTTTCGGTCAGGAGGACATCGACAAGACAATCGTCCCGATGGCAACAGCCGGACAGGAGCCTGTGGCTGCGATGGGTAACGACACACCGCTGGCTGTCATCTCAGACCGTCCGCAGGTGTTCTTCAACTATTTCCGCCAGCAGTTTGCGCAGG
>CACXXT010000143.1 GCA_902771725.1 uncultured Bacteroidales bacterium | reverse complement strand
TCGCATCTTTGAACTACGCTCGAAGATAGGCGGCATCTCGGAAATATCCAAATAAATTTGGTATTTCGCTCGATTTGCACTATCTTTGCACCCATGGAAATGAAAACGGTTTTCATTAATGCCGCAAAAATCATCTTCCCCGTTCTTCTTGGCGGGGCTATTCTGTATTGGATGTACAGAGGCGAGGATTTCGGACGGTTCTTCCACGTCATGACCCAGGAGATGGACTGGACGTGGATGCTCCTCTCCTTCCCTTTCGGCATCCTGGCACAGATGTTTCGTGGCTGGCGATGGAAACAGACCTTGGAACCCATGGGCGAATCCCCCAGAGCCTCCACCAGTATATACGCCATATTCCTGTCGTATGCTGTCAGTCTGGTGATTCCACGTATCGGTGAGTTTACCCGTTGTGGTGTGCTGAAGCGCTACGAGGGCATCTCCTTCTCAAAGGCTTTAGGTACGGTGGTGACGGAGCGCGCTGTCGATACCCTGATCGTGATGAGCTATTCCTGTCTGATTCTGTTGGTGGAGATGAGTATCTTCGGTACCTTCTTCCAGAAGACAGGTACCTCGCTCGATCATATCCTCGACCGTTTCTCCTCCACAGGTTATCTTGTCACAGCCATCTGTGCCGTTGCCGTTCTCATCCTGCTACATTTGTTGCTGAAGAATTTCTCTATATATAATAAGGTGAAGATGACCTTGAACGGCATCTGGGAGGGCGTGCTTTCGCTGAGAGGTGTTAAGAACCTGCCGCTCTACCTATTTTTCTCCATCGGTATCTGGGTGTGCTACTTCCTGCACTACTACCTCACGTTCTTCTGTTTCGACTTCACGTCCCACCTGGGCATTGGCTGTGCCCTCGTGTCGTTTGTCGTTGCCAATTTCGCCGTTATCGTACCGACACCCAACGGTGCTGGTCCCTGGCACTTCGCCATCAAGACCATGCTGATCCTCTATGGTGTTGCCGATGAGCAGGCTCTCTGGTTCGTACTTATCGTCCATACCGTTCAGACCATGCTCGTCATCGCGCTCGGCATCTATGCCTGGGCCGCCCTGTCATTCACGAATCGTATAACACTGACACAAGTTCCCCGTCCTTCTGGACATCTGGAGAAAGTACAGAATTTCCTGCTCGACTTTGCCAAGCAGGCAGGTGTGGAAGCCTTTAAGGATCCCGCTGATAATATCGTGATGCGCAAACCCGCTTCTGCAGGTATGGAAAACAAGAAAGGTGTAATCCTACAGGCCCACATGGACATGGTGCCCCAGAAGACACCCGAGAGTACCCATAACTTCGAGACCGATCCCATCCAACCTTGGATCGAT
This sequence comes from uncultured Bacteroidales bacterium, assembly GCA_902771725.1. GTDB lineage: Bacteria > Bacteroidota > Bacteroidia > Bacteroidales > Bacteroidaceae > Physcousia. Next base: position 1,387 of record CACXXT010000143.1, on the reverse strand, counting down.
GGAGAGTGGGTGAAGGCGAAGGGTACCACCTTAGGTGCCGACAACGGTCTGGGTGTCGCTGCCATCATGGCCATCATGGAGGACAAGACCCTGAAGCACGGTCCCATCGAGGCACTGATCACTGCCGACGAAGAGACTGGAATGTTTGGTGCCAACGGCCTGCCTGCAGGCGAACTGAATGGCGACATCCTACTGAACCTCGACTCAGAGCATTGGGGAAAGTTCGTGATCGGCTCTGCCGGCGGTATCAACATCACCGCTACCCTCGATTATAAAGAGGTGGAGACCGATGCCGACGATGCAGCCGTGAAGGTAACTGTCAAGGGACTACGTGGTGGCCACTCCGGTCTGGAGATTCACGAGGGTCGTGCTAACGCCAACAAATTGTTGGTGCGCCTGGTGCGCGAGGCCATCGAGGAGTGTGATGCCCGTCTGGCTTCATGGCAGGGCGGCAATATGCGTAACGCCATCCCCTTCAAGGCAGAGGCTGTTCTCACCTTGCCAAAAGAGAACGTGGCTGCCATGAAGGAACTCGCTCAAGACTGGCTCGACGACTTCACCGACGAGTATAAAGGTATCGAAAGTGGCATCGAGGTGCTCTGTGAGGACATTGAGACACCAAAGATGGAGGTGCCTGTAGAGATTCAGGACAACCTCATCAACGCCATCTACGGCTGCCACGACGGTGTGGTTCGCTTTATCCCCAGCTACCCCAGTGTGGTAGAGACCTCCAGCAACCTTGCTATCATTGAGATCGGCGAAGGAAAGTCCATGCTGAAGATCCTCGCCCGCAGTAGTCGTGAGGACATGAAGGACTACATCGTGAAGACCCTTGAGAGCTGCTTCAACATGGCAGGCATGAAGGTAGAGACAGCCGGTTCATACGGCGGTTGGGATCCGAATCCCGATTCAGAGATCCTGCACCTGCTGCTGAAGGAGTATAAAGCACTCTTCAATGCCGACGGCATCATCCAGGTGGATCATGCTGGTCTGGAGTGTTCCATCATCCTGGGCAAGTATCCGCACCTCGATGTGGTGTCGTTCGGTCCCACGATGAAATCGCCTCATACCACTACCGAACGGGCACTCATTGCAACGGTAGAGCCCTTCTGGCAGCTGCTGAAGAAGACGCTTGAAGATATCCCCGAGAAATAAATTCGAAAAAAAATCCGCAGTTTGCTTGTAACTGCGGATTTTTTTTCTTACCTTTGCAGGCACAAATATAAACATTAACAAAATTATGGACGATTACCCGGCGGACAATTACAATTCGTAAAGGCGGGGGATAGCGAGCAAGGCTGCTAATCCCTTTGCCGCTAAAACCATTTCACGAACGAAAAAAGGATTAGCACAATGAAGACTTTCTGGAACACCCAAGGCGGACTGA
>CACXXT010000142.1 GCA_902771725.1 uncultured Bacteroidales bacterium | reverse complement strand
ACTTACATGTTAAACGGTAGAAAAGTGACGTTGGGGATTCTTTGGTGTCCCAAAAGCATGAAGATTTAACGTATTTAACGTTCTTAAACCCTGGTTACCATCATCTCATTGCTCATAATTTGATACACATCATGGTCAGGTCGTCGTTGGGTTCGGCTCCGTCGCGGTGCTTTTCCACTTCGGCCTCTATGGCCTCAATGACCTGGCGGGCATTTTCGTAATGGATGGCACGTAGAATCTCCAACAGGCGGTCGTCACCGAACTGCTCCTGCTGCCGGTTCTCGGCTTCGTTCAGACCGTCGGTATAGATAAACAGCTGCCGTCCCTTGATGCTGTCCAGTTCCTCGCCCTCATACTCCAGTCCTGGCCAGAGTCCTATGGGCGCATTGGGCAGCATGTCGAGAAACTCGCCACCCAGTTCACCGCCGCCGAGGACAGGCGCATTATGTCCTGCGTTGCAGAAGTCGAGATGGCCCGTTTTCAAGTCGAGAAGACCAATAAACATAGTTACGAACATGGCGTTCACGTTATCTTCACCGGCAAGGGCTTTGTTGATGCTCGTGCAGATCTCTGCCGGCATCATGCCCTGTGTGGCATGGGTGAGGAACAGTCGTGTGGCCTGTGCCATGAACAGCGAGGCGGGCACGCCTTTGCCGCTGACATCCCCAAGGGCAAAATAGAGCTTGTCGCCCTCCAGATGATAGCCGTAGAGGTCGCCACCCACCTCCTTGGCTGGTGTCATTGACGCATACATGTCTAGGCCTTCATAGTCGGGAAAAGTGCTGGGCACCATCGACATCTGGATGTCGCAGGCAATGCGCAGTTCACTCTCCATACGCTCTTTGGCGGTGGTGGTCTCTTCGAGTTGGTCGTAGGCAGTCTTCAGCTCGTTGTGAGCTTTCTCAAGACGGGCTCCCATGCGGTGGCGCACAATGATGTAGATGATAAGGAGAACGACAATCGCCGTCATGGCAATGAGTTGGGTGATGTGGCGCTGGCGTATGTTTCGCTCGTTTTCGGCGGTCATCTCCAGTTCCTTCTGGTGTACAGCCGCCTCTTCACGGGCTTCGGCGCTGCGCGAAAGAGTAATGGCCGAGTCAAGTCGTTCGGTGATACTTATACTCACGGCACGGGCTGTGTCGATACGACCGGCCTTCTTATTGACTTCATACTTCTTTAGGAGCATTTTTTGTATGTTCTCCAACGAATAGCTGGTGCCGAACTCTTTCATCATTTCATCCAGGCTTCCGAAGTTGTCGGCAGCATCCTGCCAACGTCCTGCCAGCCGCAGATAGTCGCTGGCCAGTATCTTGCCTTCTGCCGTCTGGAAGAAATCAGTCTGGCAAAACAGCCTGTAGGCCTCGGCGGCTTCGTCCTTGCGCCCCATACCCTCTAAAGCTCTGGCTAAATAGATGTTGTAGCGTGCCCGCTGTTTGTTGCTATAGTCAGGTCGCGCGTCAGCCTGCTTTTCATATCCGTCGATCAGCTGGTTCAGGCGCTCAAGCCATAATACAGCCTTCTTATAGTCGGCTATTTCCAAGTAGTTGTAGCTGATGTTGATCACGCCCACGATGGCATCGCGGAAACTGATGGCATTCGGGTCAGACGGCTCTGACTACAGCCGATATAGATGAGCATGTTGGTGTATTCGCTGGTCGTGTCGCGTCCCAGGCTTTTTAGCCTTTCTGTAGCGGGTATGGCTACTTTCAGGGCGGCCTCGTATTCAGTCCATGTACTCAAAAGACCCGTCAGACGGTTGGCAATGCCGGCATACACCCGCACGTCCTCATCGTCGGTAGAGTTCTCCACTGCGGCGATACCCGTCTTCCAGTACAGCTCGGCCATGCGCTTCTGCATCATCCTGTCGTAGGCGTAGCCCAGCCAGTAGCAAGCCTTGCCCTCGGAGAAATTTCCCAGCGGTTTGATACTGTCCACAAGCTCTATGATGCGCGGGTAGTCCTTGGCCATATAGGCCTCGTACACCATGTCTTCTGCTTCTCTGCACAGCCTTTCCTGTTCTTTGGAGTTGCCTCCACATCCTAACAGGAATAAGGCAGCGGTAACGGTCACCACCAGAGTCAAACAGCGAAGTGTTTTTTTGCTCATATATTCTTTATTTCCTAACAACCTTTTGACTGCCCTCGATGACGATGCCGCGGGTGCTGGCCGTGGCGGGTGTGCCTTGCAGGGTGTAGGCAGAACCCTCCGTGATGGGCACGATGCGGGCTGAGTTTACGGGCGTGGACTCGCCCGTCTTCTCCTTGAACTCAGCACGTGCCTTGGCCAACTGCCCGATGAAGCGCTCATGGCTGCGAATCAGTTGATAGAGCACCGAGCCAGCCATGCGACCAGCATCGACGTCGCTCTGCCAGTGGTAGCCGGCGATGACGCGGCTCTGGCCGAACTCATAGCCACGGGCCAGCAATGCCTCCATAGCCTCATTGGTCTGGTTGATGTCTGACAACAGCAGCGCAGAAGTCCAGAAGAACACGGTATGGCCCGAGGGATAGGAACCCTCGTTGCGGTGCTTCTCCTCCTTCTCGGGAATCAGCGTACCCTCGTTGTAATAGGCGTAGGGGCGCTGGCGGTTGAACGTGGCCTTGGCATCGTGATAGATGCTGTCGCACGAGGCGCAGACATCCTGCAGGATGCTGTAGATCTCGGGTGTGCCCTCCTTCGTGATTTCCAGCCCGAAGAGCGGTCCCATCTCGTCGATGACGGTCTGCATGCTGTACACGGCATCGCGCTGTGCCTGGGCAGCACGCGCCTCGTCCTGGCGCATCAGCTTGCCCCAGAGGTGTTGTGACTGGTCGGCTACGAAGCGGGCCGACTCGAAAGCGGGGAATGGCGGCAGGATCTTGGTCATATCGGGCAGTTCTGCTTTGGTGAAATACGCATGTCCGTTGACCTCATCGCCAGCGGCAAAAACGGTGGAGGCAGCCATCATGGCGGCTGCGGCCATCAGTAAATACTTCTTCATTTTTTTATTCATTAGGGAGGAAACCAAGTTGGTTGAGCCACTGGAAGAGGTGGTTGCGCTCGGAGAAGTTCCATGTGTCGATGGCGTCGTTATGACGGCCGTTCTCGATATAGAGTATTTGGCAGTTCTTGCCCAGTTTGTCGTCTGGGATGCGGTTGCCGGTCCAGGGGTCCT
>CACXXT010000141.1 GCA_902771725.1 uncultured Bacteroidales bacterium | reverse complement strand
TAAATAGAAAATTATGTGTAATTTTGCAGCCAATTATGTACAAACCGATATTCAACAAGCGCCAGGTGCTCGTGTTCCGGCAGTTCGGGAACAAGGGCTATTCGCTGTTCAGTTGTCTGGGCAGGGAGGTGGTGTGTAGCGTGCTCTCCGTGGCGACGCTGACATACGCCTCTGCCGAGAGTGTCAGCACGGATCCCGTGGTGACGGACTCTACTGCGACGACAACGGCCCGCGAGATGATGCTCGAGGAGGTCAGCGTGACCGGATCGAGGGCGCCCCTGACGAAAAGTCAGGCTGCGAGAATGGTGACTGTACTGGACCGCCAGGCTATTGCGCAGGCGCCAGTACAAAGTATCAACGACTTACTGAAATACGCCATCGGCGTGGATGTGAGGCAACGGGGACCCATCGGTGCCCAGACGGACATCTCCATCCGTGGCGGTACCTCGGAACAGATCATCCTGCTGCTCAACGGCATCAACATCTGTGACCCACAGACGGGCCAGACCTGCCCGTGGATCTCCATGATATTGTGAGGATCGAGGTGATCGAGGGGCCTGCGGGGAGGATATATGGGACATCGTCGCTCGTGGGGGCGATTAATATCGTTACTCATCATTCGAGGAGGGAGGAGTGTGGAGGGAGGAGTGAGATTACCCTGCATGCTGAGGGAGGTTCCTATGGCTATGCTAACGTGGGCTTCAAGTATTCTCACTCCACACTCCTCCCTCCTCCCTCCTCGACAACAAACACCCTCTCCGCCAACTACAGCCGATGCGACGGATGGAGCAGGGCGAAGGAGGGAGGACTGAATACGGATTTCAGCGGTGGGAAGGCATTCTATCAGGGACAGTACGAGGGCGAGAACTTACAGTTGCACTGGCACGCCGGGATGGCTGACAAGGGCTGGGGATCGAGTACCTTCTGGGCCTCGCCGAAATGGCAGGCGGACAACCAGTATGAACACACCACCAAGTTCTATACCGCCCTACAAGGCGAGACAAGATGGGGCCAGCTGCATATAGCCCCCAGCATCTACTGGAACCAGAACCAGGACCGCTATGAGGGTTATCGTGGACAGCCGGAGAAAATGGCATTCAACTATAACCGCACAAACGTCTATGGCTTTAGCCTTAGCGGCTTTTTTGATTGGAGTCAGGAGTCAGGAGACAAGGAGAAGGAGAGAAGGAGTAAGGAGAGAAGGAGTAAGGAGGCAGGAATCAGGATGAGGACAGCCTTTGGGGCTGAGGTGAGAAACGAGGATCTGGTCAGCGGAAACTTAGGGGAGCCATTGAAGAAGCCGATACATATCTGTGGCACAGACCGCGACTATACACTCGGCCTGAACCGCACGAACCCTAATTGGAAGCTCCACGCCAGTTACAACACCTCGCTGCGGATGCCGTCGTTTACAGAGATGTATTACAAGTTGCAGGGCTACAGCGCCGACCCTCACCTGAAGCCCGAGGAGATGAGTGCCGTCGAGCTCGGACTCCAATGCTCAATCATCAATCATCAATCTTCAACGCTCAATCTTCAATGTACTCTCTGGCATCATCACGGCACCAATATGATCGACTGGATCATGGACACCTCGCAGGGCGATGCTGCCGTCTGGCAGAGCGTGAACCACACCACCATCAACAGCTACGGCCTGGAAGCCGGGTTCAATCTTCAATGCCCAATGCCCAATGGTCAATCGTCAATGGTCAATGGTCAATGGTCAAAGTTCAGTCTTCAATGTCACTACAGCTACATCAACCAGGACAAGGAGCAGGAAGAGGGGATTGTGTCGCAGTATGCCCTTGAGTACCTTCGGCATAAACTGGTGGCCAACGCCAGGATGCCCATTATAAAGCATCTGACACTCGGTCTGGACTTCCGCTGGCAGGATCGCGTAGGCTCTTATACAGACTTCGATGGAAAGGCCTGCGACTATGAGCCTTACGCCCTCGTTGATGCCCGTCTGACATGGCAACAGCCGAAGTGGAAGGTGTATGTAGAGTCGAATAATCTCTTCGACACGCGGTACCGTGACTATGGACTCGTGGAACAGCCTGGGCGATGGATTATAGCGGGGTTCGGACTAAGAATTTGAGTATAGAACGACAACGAATTACACGAATTAAACGAATTGGCTGCGCATAAATAAATTCGTGAAATTCGTGAAATTCGTGGTCTAAATTACTTGAGATACTTGAATTTTTAAATTTTTTTTGGTGTTTCGCTTACTTATTATTACCTTTGTGCCCGAAATCGGTTCACCCTTTGGGTGATGAAAAGGGAATCGGGTGAGAATCCCGGACAGTCCCGCTGCTGTAAGCCGTCCTTATCGGAGCAGACACGAAGTCACTGAGATTATCGGGAAGACGTCTGCTGCCAGACAGTAAGTCAGAAGACCTGCCGATAGCGACAGAAGAGCCAAGCTTGCTTGAGCTATTCGGAGCGTAGGCTGGGCTCGACCGATAGGTCAAGCCTGCCGATGACAACGGTGCCGTCTATCAATCTCTGGGGTTAGATTGAGAAGGTGAAAGAGTGGAAAGGTGAAAAGGTGAAAAAGTATTTGAGAGGAGTCTGGAGTCAAGAGACTGGAGTCTGTAGAATGCTTTGGTGGCAGAGGATTCTGCCGCTTATATTCACTTTTTCACTTTTTCACCCTTTCACCTTTGCCCAAGGCAAGTTGGACTCCGTACAGCATGTGCGGGAGATTGTGGTGGTGTCGAAGCCTGCCATGCGGGAGGTCGTACCGAGCCAGAAGTTGAACGGTGAGCTGTTGGAACGGCTGAGCACCCACACCGTGGCCGATGCTCTGCGCTATTTCTCCGGCATCCAACTGAAGGACTATGGCGGCGTGGGAGGCATCAAGACGGTGAATATCCGTTCGATGGGTACCCATCACCTCGGCATCAGTTACGACGGTGTGGCACTGGGCAACGCCCAGAACGGACAGATAGACCTCGGGCAGTTCTCACTCGACAACGTGGAGGAGATCACGCTCTATAATGGTCAGAAGAGTGCCATCTTCCAGCCTGCCTCAGACTTCGGCAATGCGGGGTCGGTGTATATCAGAACCAGGGAGCCCGAGTTTCGGAGGTACGAAGGTACGGGGGTGCGGAGGTACGAGAATACTA
>CACXXT010000140.1 GCA_902771725.1 uncultured Bacteroidales bacterium | reverse complement strand
CATAGCCAAGTGCATCACCTCATCGCCATGGGTTGGATAGATATACGAGGCATCCAGGATGCCGTCGCGCACACACTCCATGCCGCCACCAGGCGTGGGCAGGGCATCGATACCACAGAAGAGGGTACCTTGCAGCTTGGCCTCATTCATCGCCTTGTAGGCACCCACTGCCATGCGGTCGTTCTGTCCGAACACGAAATCGATCTTTCCCACATCACCTTCTCTTAGCAGTTGCTCCATGGCTTTCTTTCCGCTCTTCTCCGTCCAGTCACCTTGTAGGGATGCCACCAACTGGATACCCGGATATTTAGACAGCGCTTCCTCAAAGCCCTTATGCCGTTCGATGGCAGGTGAGGAGCCTTTCAGTCCACGGATCTCCACCACACGTCCTTTACCCCCCAGACGCGATGCAACATATTCACCCATCTCACGTCCTAACCCGGCATTGTCGGCACCGATGAAGGCGGTGAATTTCTTACTGTTGGTTTTCCTGTCGAACACAATCACGGGAATCCCCTTGTCGTAGGCACGGTCGATGGCAGGAGAGATGGTAGCTACCTGATTGGGAGAGACAATGAGCAGATCGATGCCTTCATTCACGAACTGGTCTATCTGCTCTATCTGTTTCTGGTCATCATCATCGGCAGAAGCAAAGAGCAGCTCAGTCCCATCATACGAATAGGTACCCATGCGCAACTCGTCGTTGAGTTTGTTGCGCCAGATATCCTCACTACATTGAGACACGCCAATCAGGTACTTCGGCTTACTTTTCGAACAGGAAAAGCATACCAGTAGAAGGAAAAGGTAGGATAGATATCGATGCATGGCTCCAGATTATTATTTATTATTAGCATCGGCAAAGATACAAAAAAAAATAAAAAAAGCCATGTTCAGAGAAAAAATTTTGATGCCCACCCCTCTCTCTTCCATGAAATGGTTCTGAGAAGGGTGGGCATCAGATCATGCCACGAGGGTTAAAGATTAGATAGACATCAAGTACTCGATGCTGTTCTTTGCCAGTTTCAGGACATTGCCCTGACATGAGTTGTTCTTGGGGTTGGCACTCTTGTCGGGCGTACCATCCTCGTTCTTCATCGAGAACTCGCAACCGCCATTACCAATACAGAGCACTGATCCACAACCTTTCTGGAATCCATCCGGCGCACTCGGTGCACCCTTGGCCTCCCATACGTTGAGCTGAGAAACCCATGAAGCCTGAGAATCCCATGTGCCTAACGGGTAGATACCGTATTCCTCGGTCACGGCGTTGTAGCACTCCTCCGTCGTATTACCCATGTCGGTCAGTTTGGCAGGAATGTCGAAGAACAGACAGTTATGGTCTTCTGTCCAGCCCGGACCCTTGAAGGCGATGGCAGCGAAGCAGTTGTCGTTCAGCTTCTCCGTGGGGATACCAGCATAGATCGGATGACTGCTGAAGTCCTTTGAGAAGGCACCTGTATTGAGGCATACACCCATCTTCCATGTATCGGGGTTCCATCCGCCGGTACCACAGCCGAAGGCATTGCCAACACCACGAAGCAGTGAGGTGGAGAGACGGTTGATCGTACCGATGTAAGGTACAGCATGCGACCACAGCAGCAGGTTTCCGCCATTCTTCACATACTGCTCGATGCAAGGTGCCGCATTCTTGGCTACATCAGAGAAATTCCAGATATCATCGGCGTTGCCAGTCTCGATGTCACGCAGCCAGAAGAGCATGCGATAGTCTTCGATATCTTGAACAGTGCTGATATTGCCGAAGTAAACATATTCTCCCTTGGGATAGTTCTCATGGAACCACAACCATGCACTGGCCTCATCATCGTCGCCATTGGCAATGAGCTCCTCAGGTGTGGCATATTCTGAGAGGAAGGCGGGAAGTTTTCCACCAATCTTGGTAGAACCGGAAATCGGCAGTGCCTTGCCTTCGTTGTTCTGAGCGATGAGGGTAGCCTCCCAACGTTCCTTCATCGCCACATCCTTCAGCAGGTAAGAGGTGCCTGT
>CACXXT010000139.1 GCA_902771725.1 uncultured Bacteroidales bacterium | reverse complement strand
GACGGAGCCGTGACGGTGACCATCGGTGTGAAGGGCCAACATCCTTTCTACATGGTCAACTATCAGAACCGCCCACTGGTCAGTCCCTCCCGTCTGGGTTTCCTTCTTGATTATAAAGAGGTAGGTGCGCATGTAAAGATGGGAAATGTGAGCCGGGATACGAAGGATGAGACATGGATCCAGCCCTGGGGTGAGGACGAGACAGTGCGCAACAACTACAACGAACTGACAGTCAGTTTCCTGGAAAAGACGGGGGGCACCATGCGAGTGGTGTTCCGCGTATTCAACGACGGCTTTGGTTTCCGCTATATACTGCCAGACTACAACAGAGGTAAAGAGTATTGTATTCAGGAGGAATTGACCGAGATCGTCTTGGCACACGATGCCAAGGCTTGGTCGATTCCGTCGAACCACACAGAGTATTTTGAAGGTATCTATACTTCAGACCTGTTGAGCAGGAAAGACACCGTCTGCACACCTCTTACTATAGAATATGAGAAAGATCTGTACCTCGCCATTCATGAGGCTGCACTTGAAGACTATGCCAGTATCAATCTCACCCCACGCAGTGGAGCCGACGGTGCAGTCCGTCTGCTGACAGCCCTCACGCCTTGGCAGAACGGGGTAAAGGTGTATGCAAAGGGCGAGCAGAAAAGTCCCTGGCGCACCATGATCATCAGCCAGACTGCAGGAGGACTTCTCGCCTCGCGTCTGATGCTGAACCTGAATGAGCCTTCGCGCATCGAAGATACCTCATGGATAGAGCCAGGCCGCTACGTCGGCATCTGGTGGAGCATCCACAAGAAGCAGAACACCTGGGAGACAGGACCCACTCACGGTGCTACTACAGAAAACGTGAAGCGCTATATGGACTTTGCCGCGCGCCACGGCTTCAGCGGCGTGCTGGCCGAGGGATGGAACCCGGGATGGGGAGAGGGAGAAAAGGTGACTTATCTGAAGACCTATCCGGATTTCGACATGGAGGAGGTTTGCCGGTATGGTGCTTCCAAAGGTGTGCGCTTTATCGGGCATACCGAGACATGGGGACGGGCTGTTTTGCTGGAGGAGGAGATGGACGAAGCCTTCGCCTGGTTCTCCAAACTGGGCATCCGGGCCGTGAAGACGGGCTATGTGGGACATCTGTTCGACGGAAAGGAACTGGCCAAGTCGCAATATGGCATTCGCCACTACCGCCGTGTGATAGAGTGCGCCGCCAAGCATCATATTATGATTGACAATCACGAGCCCGCCATGCCGACCGGTATCCAGCGCACATGGCCCAACCTGATGACCCAGGAAGGCGTGCGCGGACAGGAGTACAACGCCTGGGACAGAAGGGGTGGTAATCCTCCTTCGCATACCGTCACGCTGCCGTTTACCCGAGGCCTCGCAGGTCCCACTGATTTCACGCCGGCCATCTTCAACTTCTCAGAGATCGTGAAGGGTACGCATCCACACTCCACTCTGGCCAAGCAACTGGGCGAGTTCGTCGTCATTTACAGTCCCTTGCAGATGGCTGCCGATGCCATCGAGAACTACGAAGGACAGCCTGCGCTGACATTCATCGAGAGTTGTCCTACTACCTGGAGCCACACACTTGTGCCTAACGGCGAGATCGGAAAATATATCACGATGGCGAGAAAGGAGCGTGGCGGCGACCGCTGGTTCATCGGCAGTATCACCAACGAGGAAGCCAGGGACCTGACGATACCCCTCGACTTCCTGGACGAAGAAGCCACATACCTTGCAGTTATCTACGAAGACGGGCCTACAGTCGACTTTGAAACCAATCCCTACGAGATGACTATCCGCCAGATAGAGGTGACAAAGAATGACAGTCTGAGGCTGCACTTGGCACGCAGCGGGGGATCAGCGGTTAGGATTGAAAGGAAACGAATTTGAATAATTAATATAATTTTGTCCACTAATTTGAATAACAATAATAAAAATATTCCAATCAATTAATTTAAACCAAATGAAAATGAAAAGACAGAAAAAGAATTGTTATCGCCTGCT
>CACXXT010000138.1 GCA_902771725.1 uncultured Bacteroidales bacterium | reverse complement strand
ATTACAACACTTTGAGTTCTGTTTTATGGTAGGGAAATACAAAGTAATAACCCTCTGCGGCAGTACGCGTTTCAAGGATCAGTTCCTTGAGGCCCAGAAGCGCCTGACCCTCGCCGGAAACATCGTCATCAGCGTCGGCCTGTTCGGCCACAGCGGCGATGATGAGGTCTGGACAAAGGGCACCAAGGAGATGCTGGACGACATGCACAAGCGCAAGATTGACATGGCCGACGGTATTTACGTTATCAATGTTGGAGGCTATATAGGCGAGAGTACTCGTAGCGAGATTGAATATGCCCGTAGTAGGGGCAAGACTATTGAATATTTAGAACAATAATACTATTTTTAATACCAAGATTATGTCCACCATCGACCAAATAGTTGAGTTTAACCGCGAGTTTGTGGCTGGTAAGGGCTACGAGAGGCATTTGACCGACAAGTATCCGAGTAAGAAGCTGGCAGTGCTGAGCTGTATGGATACGCGGTTGTCGGTGCTGCTTCAGGAGGCGCTGGGGCTGAAGAACGGGGATGCCAAGATTATCAAGAATGCTGGGGCTGTGATTCCGTCGCCGTGGGATTCGGCTATGCGGAGCCTAATCGTGGCTGTGTATGAGCTGGGAGTGACTGAGATTATGGTAGTTGCGCATACTACTTGCGGGGCATGCCATATGAGCTTCGGCCACTTCAAGGAAGAGATGCTCCGCCGGGGCATCCCGGAGGCGGAACTGACCCGCAGCGACGTTGACCTTGACGCCTGGCTGGAGGGCTTCCACGATACTGAGCGCTCGGTACGCAGCACCGTGGAGGCTGTGGTGAACCATCCGCTTATGCCCTCGGACGTGACCGTGCGGGGTTTCATCATCGATTCGGCCACAGGAGAGCTAGCCGAGGTCAAATGAGAAAGTTTGTCTGTATAGTACTTGCAAGCCTGATGGCACTCAGCAGCATAGCCCGATCGTATTCATCCGACATCGTACGCATAGAGACGCCGGGGTGGAAAATGAAGATGATGGTCCTGCAGCCCAAGGAAGCATCGGGTCCCGTGCCCGGGATACTTTGGATACACGGCGGGGGATATGTGAACGGAGGTTTGTATATGCTTGGCATGTCGTGCGCGCCTATGCTCTCGGAGCGCTTCGGGGCGGTAGTGGTGTATCCCGACTACAGACTCTCGTGGCAGGCCCGCTATCCGGCGGCGCTGACCGACTGTTATGCTGCGCTGGAGTGGATGTATTCGCATGCCGACGAACTTGGCATCGACAAGTCGCGTATCGTGGTGGGTGGCGAGAGTGCCGGCGGGGGACTCACGGCTGCGGTGTGCCTGTATGCCCGCGACAAGGGCGTGATTCCCGTTGCCCTGCAGCTTCCGCTCTATCCTATGCTCGACAGCGAAGATACCCCTTCGTCGGCCGACAATCACGGCAAAATGTGGAACACCAGGCTCAATCATTGGGGCTGGAGGATGTATCTGGGCGATGTGTACGGCACGGATTCCGTGAGCAAATATGCATCTCCCGCGCGTGAAATCGATTATTCCGGCCTGCCGAGTTGCTACACTTTTGTTATGGACGGCGAGCCGTTCTATGACGAGACTCTAACTTATGTCCGCAATCTGCAGGAGGCCGGGGTGGATGCCTCGGTAGATGTGTACGAAGGCGATGTGCACGCCTTTGATATGGTGCAGCCCGGCCGCGAGGTGAGCAAGCAGGCGCGGAGCCGGCTCTGCGAGCAATTCGCCAGGCTCCTTAGGCTCTGAGCGCCGCGATTGCCTCTTTCAGAAGTCCTTGGAAGCTGCTGCTGCTTTAAGGGCTTGCTCCATTTTGAGGTCGCGCTGTTGCTTCTCTTCGATGATCGGCTTGATATCTTCATTAATGTTGTTGGCGTTTGTGGCCTCCAGCAGTTTGTCGCGTTCTGCGCTGAATATATCCAAGTCTTTATCGCTTACCTTCATCATGAGCATACATTGATTGAAGTCCCGCTTCATTGTCAAAATGTACATCTGGCTGTTGAAAGGGTAGATTGAG
>CACXXT010000137.1 GCA_902771725.1 uncultured Bacteroidales bacterium | reverse complement strand
GCCCGGCTTCCTCGGCATAGCCTGCTGTGCCGCCTCCACCGCCGGAGCCACCACTACCAGAGCCGCTGCCACCTTTTATTGTGGTGCCGCCCTTAAACATTCTCTGTATCTTTTCTCTGTTGAGCTTCATATCTTATAGTTCTAATACCGTTAATTGTAAGACGTCATCACGCCATTGACGACTGATGCTGATGGGATAGGCCGTGGTGCCGTCGAGTACCACCTTGTGGCGTGGTGTGATGTCGGGAACTACATTGGCTCGTAGTTCGGTTGCGATGCGACGCTTTGACGTGCGCCAGTAGGTGGTCACTCGATCGGCCAGGTGTTGCTCAGGACGCTCCTGACCACCTGCGTATGGTACGCTGGTAATCAGGGCACCCGATGGGTCGAATATCTCGCCATAGCAGAACTTGCACGCATTCTCCGTGGCATAGATGCAGTCGGCATTCCACTCATTGCGCACGCTGTTCTGGTTGTTGCTGATGTATGAGAACGACGTAGGACGGTCCTTGTCCGTTATCCTCCATTGTTCGCTGGGGTACTTCTCCTTCTTCACGCCCGCATTGCGCTGGAAGGTAATCTTCAGGTCGCACAACTCAAAACTCTTCTCTCCGTCGATAACGGGGAGGTCGGGGTCGTCGGTGCCCAGGAAGTCGATAAACAACTTACCCGTGCATGCCGTGACAGGCAGGATGTTCTCTGCCCACCATGCGGAGTCCTTGGGGTACCAGAACGGGAACTCATCTTTCTTGTCGATGAAGTTCTGCTGGTTGCCGATACCCACACGACAATGAATCTGTGATGACTGCCACGCCGTATTGTTCCACCACTTGGCCGTCTCGCGGGTGCGTCCGATACCGATGCGGCAGAACATGAAGTTCCGGCCTATTGAAAAATTATGGAAGGGGTTCTCGTAGAGGTTGGCATAGCGATAGGTGGTACCGAAGAACATCAGGAATCCGTCGGAGAAGTTATGCTCGTAGACCGTCTCCATCGACACGAATGGCGTCACGCTGTTGCCTCCCGTCTTCTTGATGCGGACGACGTTGATGTATTTCGCCTGATCGCCAGTGCCGGTGCGTCCGATATTCAGTGAGCCGTACCCGCTGCGGCAGCTGATGTTCCAGAAGTTGCGCTGCACGGTGAGCAGGTCGTCGGTATATGCTATGTCGTGGGTAACGCCTGAGTGCCAGCCCATGTCCTCCATTGCCTCAACGGTCTTATCGTCGAACACATTCACCACGTCGTCGTCGCCCCGGTTCGTGTCGGCCTCTACCACTGCCTTATTGTGACCACGTTGCACGTACTCGTCATTCCCCGTGCTGGCAAAGATGTCGCCGCTGTTGGTCGTGTCGAGATTAGTGGTCGTGAAGGTGTCGCTGGTGGTGCCTGCCGTGGTACCACTGCCCATTGTGGTGAGGTTGGCATATGTGAGATGCAGCCAGTTGGTCTCTGCACTGTCGTCAGCACAGGTCAGATACATCGCCGTGCCCTTTGTGCGAGCGGTCCATCCCCAGAAGGCACACATATCCTCCAGGCAGTCGTAGCAGTTGAAGCGGGCAGTCAGGTTGCCGTCGGCATCCTCGCTGACGTAGTTCTGCCAGTCTATCTTCTTCAGCAGCCACTGCTGGGCGTCCGCGCCGCCCTGGATATAGAAGTCCGTGGGACGCTGTGCGCTGGGTATGGCGTCCACGATCTGCTTCAGCAGGTAGGCGAAGTTCTGGATGCCGGTCTGCTGATAGTTGATGTCGGTGCCCTGGGTCACGGTCAAAACGCACTGAATAGGGAACTCCCTCTCCTGTGGGTTGCCGTAGAGGACGCTTCCGAAGTCCTGTGCCTGCATGAATCCTTGCCAGACGACGGTGCCATTGGCCGTGAGTGTCACGGGGCGGCTGGTGTCCGTGGCTGGTATTAAGTCCTTCCAGTCGAAGGCGCTGCCATTGGCATCCTTGCCATTGTCGATGATGCGCAGGTAGCCTGACTGTGTGCGGATGGGGCAGAACATATCCTCGTCGTCCGATTCTTGGGTGGTGAACGGCTGACTGCCGCCCATCAGGGGCACGGGCGTGCCAGTGCCGCCGCCAATGTTCACGACGTAGGTGGTTCCGGCCCTGAGGCTCTT
>CACXXT010000136.1 GCA_902771725.1 uncultured Bacteroidales bacterium | reverse complement strand
GGCTCGGACTTCTCGATCCGTGGCAAGAGCGACAACGAGGTGATGAAGTTCTGCCAGGCCTTTATGACTGAACTGTACAGGCATATTGGTCCCGACGAGGATGTGCCTGCTGGCGACATCGGCGTAGGAGCACGAGAGATCGGCTATCTGTTCGGACAGTATAAGAAACTGACGCACCAGTTCCAGGGCGTGCTCACTGGCAAGGGCAGGGAATGGGGCGGTTCGATCCTGCGCCCAGAGGCTACGGGATACGGTGCCCTCTATTTCGTGCATCAGATGCTGGAGGAGCACGGACTCGACATCAAGGGCAAGACAGTGGCCCTCTCTGGCTTCGGCAATGTAGCCTGGGGCGCTGCGAAGAAAGCAACGGAACTGGGGGCGAAGGTCGTCACCATCAGCGGTCCTGACGGCTACGTGTATGACCCTGCAGGACTGGATGCGGAGAAGATAGAGTATATGCTGGAACTGCGTGCCTCGGGCAATGACATCTGCCAGCCGTATGTGGACGAGTTCGACGGAGCCACCTTCTATCCAAATAAGAAGCCGTGGGAGCAGAAGGCCGACATATATCTGCCCTGTGCCACTCAGAACGAACTGAACGGCGAGGATGCAGACCGCATCCTGGCCAACAAGCCCCTGTGCGTGGCAGAGGTGTCGAACATGGGTTGCACGGCAGAGGCTGTGGAGAAGTTCATCGCCGCCAAGCAACTCTTCGCACCAGGCAAGGCCGTGAACGCTGGTGGCGTGGCTACATCAGGCCTGGAGATGACGCAGAACTCGGAGCGCATCTCGTGGACAGGCGAAGAGGTGGACCGCATGCTGCACCAGATCATGTCGGGCATCCACGAGCAGTGCGTCAAGTACGGCAAGGAGGATGGCTATGTCAATTACGTAAAAGGTGCCAACGTGGCTGGCTTCATGAAGGTCGCCAAGGCCATGCTGGCGCAAGGCATCGTGTAAAAGAGTGAAGAATGAAGAGTGAAGAGTGAAGAATTTCTTGCGTCCCGTTGGTAGCAAGCGGCAAAGCCGAGCGGCTACCGCAGAAAGATGACGATGGAAGAGGTTTTCAAGCATACGTTCAAGGCGATGAGGAAGCGGCTGGATGAGCAGCGGGCTGAGGGTCGGCGGCTGTGGCAGCAGCGACTGGGCACGGCATCGGAGTTCTGCAGGGCGGTGGTCAGCAACGGTTTTCTCAGCGAGGAGCAGATGCAGCGGGCGGCACAGCGCTATCGGCTGGGAGCCAGTCGCGACGGCGGGGTGATCTTCTGGCAGATTGACGAGTGCGACCAGTTGCGCGACGGCAAGATCATGCACTACCGCCCGGACTGTCACCGCGACCACGACCGCAAGCCGACATGGACGGCCTACCTACTGCGCAAGCACGGCCAACTGCCGAAGGACTGGAACACAGAGCACTGCCTGTTCGGCCTACATCTTATTTATGATACAACGAATTACACTAATTTCACGGATTTTTTCCTGGACGCGCAGCCCCATTCGTGTAATTCGTTAAATTCGTTGTCGAAAAAAACTATTGCCGTAGTCGAGGCGGAGAAGACCGCGGTGATTATGTCCGAGGTGAAGCCCGAATATGTCTGGTTGGCCACGGGCGGCAAGACCGAACTCAACGTCGCCAAGTTGCGCCCGCTCGAAGGCCGCCGCATCATCCTCTTCCCCGACACCGACGAGGATGGGCAGACCTACCGCGACTGGTACGACGTGGCCGAGGCCGCCAGCGACGTGTTCGGCCATCCCGTCACCGTCAGCAGTCTACTCGAACAGCGTGCCACCCCCGCCCAGAAAGCCGCGAAGATCGATCTCGTGGACTTATTATTTCAGAGTTTATAGTTTACAGTTTTTTGTTTATAGTTGATATGAAAGCAATGTCGAAACAACAGCTGGCGGATGCCGCCGGAGTGAGCGTGAAGGTGCTGATGAGCTGGTGTAAGCAATATCATGCCGAGTTGGAGGCCATGGGAGTGAAACCCATGGCAAGGGTGCTGCCGCCGAACGCGGTACGCTTCATCTCCGAGAAATACTGCATCGATGTCGACGAATAGCCTGACTTATCGTGCCGAATGTGTCATATCGTACTTTATGCGACCAGAGCGGAAAACGTGCCTGCAAAAAGTATTACCTTTGCATTGTCG
>CACXXT010000135.1 GCA_902771725.1 uncultured Bacteroidales bacterium | reverse complement strand
TTCTACAACAGCGCCAACGTCATCACCCAGAACGACAAGCTGCTCGACGCCCTCAACGCCTACGAGGAGCTCTTCAACGACATGCCCCAGGCCGAAGCTAACTTCAAGCTGGCAAAAGACGCCCTGCTTGCCGGCAGCCGCACCGCCCGCACCACCAAGTTCGGCATCATCAGCGCCTACCTCACCTGCGAGCAGATGGGCTGGAAGGAGCCGCTGCGCAAACAGAACTTTCTGGCCTACCAGAAGATGACGATGAACGACCTCGTCAACTTCCAGCGCCAGCACGTCAAAGGCCAGAAGAAGACCTACCTCATCCTCGGCAAAGAGAGTGAGATGGACTTCAACGCCCTCGGCCGCTTCGGCAAGGTGAAGAAACTCACGCTGGATGAGATCTTCGGATACTAAGCAGATGAAACGGAAATGCAATATCAGCATTAGCGCGGTGATGGTGATACTCATCGCCGCGCTACTGGTATTAAAGGTTTTCGACATTAAGATATACCGTACACCGGAGAAAGTGATACGGTGGGATGTTATCAACTTCTACTCATATCTGCCAGCGGCCTTCATCGAGCACGACCTGACCCTGACATTCGCGAAGAACGACATCGGGCGGTATATTTGTAGCGACCACTACTGGCCCGAGATCCTCCCCGACAGTTCCATGGTAATCAAGACGACTATGGGACTCAGCATGCTATACTGTCCGTTTTTCCTTATAGCCAACACTCTCGCCGAACCGCTTGGATATACCCCCGACGGCTTCAGCCCTCCATATACGCTGTCTCTGATACTGGCATGCGTGTTCTGGGTGGCGCTGGGCTTTGTGTACCTGCGCAAACTGCTGCTGAGGCAATTCTCCGAGGTCGTCACCACAATAGTCCTCGCGGTAACGCTCTTTGCCACCAACCTGTACTGGTACAGCAGCTACGAGGCGCCCTACGCCCACGGATTCCTCTTTGGTCTCTTCTGCATCTTCCTATGGCAGACCGAGCGGTGGCACGAGAAAAGCAGCTGGTGGTGCACCGTTGCCATTGGCCTCAACCTAGGCCTCATCACTCTGATACGCCCCACCGATGCGCTGGTGCTACTATACTTCATGCTATACGACGTCACCTCATGGAAAAGGCTTAAAGAAAAAGCGAACCTTTACCTGCAACAGTGGCCCAAAGTCATCGTCATGGGCCTCTCCGCCATCGTCATGTGGGTGCCACAGATTATTTACTGGCACGTAGTTACCGGACATCTGTTTTTCTACTCTTATACCAACAACGAGCGGTTCTTCTGGACACAGCCCAAGATCATCGAGTTCCTATTCAGCTTCCGCAAAGGTTGGCTCATTTACACACCCGTGATGGCTTTTGCCATTCTCGGACTCATACCGCTTTACAAACGGCATCGTAGCTATTTCTACCCCATCCTCCTCTTCCTTGTCATCAACATCTACATGCTCTCCTGCTGGTGGTGCTGGTGGTTCGGAGGAAGCTTCGGCCAGCGCTCAATGGTCGACTGCTACGGCATGCTCGCCATCCCCATGGCCGCCTTTGTCGAATGGCTGCTCAAGCGCAAAACCGTGCCACGCATAGTCTTGATCGTCGTGTTTGCTGCCGTTTCCTACCTCTCGTTCTTCCACTACAGACAATACAAGCACGAGGCAATACATTGCGCCGCAATGACTAAAGAGGCGTATTTCGACTCATTCGGCCACACGCACCCATCAGACCGTTTCTGGGAACTCCTGGACGAGCCGAATTACGAAGCCGCGAAACAAGGTATACGTTAAACCAATGAAAAGGACAACAATACTCATCGCCATTGCGCTGACCATGGCTCTTGGTGCCTGCAACCGCAAGAACGCAGATTATCTACTGCCCGAACCAGCCCCAGGCTTTGTCACCCTGCAGGACGGCCACTTCGCCATCGACGGCGAACCGTGGTTCCCGCTCATGCTCAACTACAAGGCTTTCATCGTAGGCGACAGCGTGGCGCCGGCACCTTGGTATACGGGCAGCCTGCGCAACAACTTCGACACCATAGCCGCGTGGGGATTCAACGCCGTGCGCGTGTGTCTTGACGTGCTTGACGTGAATGGCGATACCGTAGCGATGTTCGCCGCCACACGCCGCATGATACAGCAGGCTGACAGCGCAG
>CACXXT010000134.1 GCA_902771725.1 uncultured Bacteroidales bacterium | reverse complement strand
GCGAGCTGTCTGGTATATGAAGCGCATTACCTTGACAGCGGAAATCACCGCAAGGAAATTATTCTGAAAGAATGCTATCCCTACAACGCGGGCATAACACGTGTTGGAAGCAAAATGATTTGGAGCGACCCGGCTGAACAGGATAATGCTTTTTCACGCTTTGACACGGCATATGAAGCTGCAGCAAAAATCCAAAACTCTGCTGGCGCAAAGTCTGTGTCGAAGTTCCTGCCGCCGAGGATGCCTGCGCCTTCGTGACGCTGACCGACGCCGTGCCGGATGCGATTCTGGAGATCCGTTATTATGGGACCTACAATTTCGTGGGTCAGCGCATCGACGGCTACGAACAGCCCACAGCCCTGCTCACCCGCCAGGCCGCCAAGGCGCTGAAGACCGTGAGCGACAATGTGATGGCACAGGGCTATCGGCTCAAGATCTACGATGCCTACCGTCCGCAACGCGGCGTGGACCACTTCGTGCGTTGGGCCGCCAACGTGGAGGACACGCTGATGAAGCCCTACTTCTACCCCGACCTGGACAAGAGCGTACTCTTCGAACAAGAGTATATCATGGAAAAGAGCGGCCACACCCGCGGCTCCACAGTGGACCTCACCCTCTTCGACATGCAGACGGAGAAGGAGCTGGACATGGGCGGCACCTTCGACTGGTTCGGTCCCGAGAGCCACCCCGACTTCTGCGGCAATCCCGAGACGGGCGAATACACTGGCGATAACAGCAAATCGCCCGCCACGCCGAAGCGCAGCATCACCGAACAGCAGTTCAAGAATCGCATGATTCTCCGCCGTGCCATGCTCACCCACGGCTTCAAGCCCCTCGACACCGAGTGGTGGCACTTCACGCTGAAGGACGAGCCCTTCCCCGACACCTATTTCACATTCCCAGTTAAGCAACTGAACAAATGAAGTTAAAGAAACTATGGATGCTCGCCGCCATCCTCATTTGCGGCACAAGTGGGTTTGCTTCGTGCGGAAACGACGATGATGCCGCCATTGTTACTCCGGCGGCGAAGGAATACTTCACGCAGTGGAATCAGTGCGAGGCGCTGACCGCCTTGCAGAACTACGTGAAGGACGTGACCGATGTCAACTCACCCAATTATATCCAGGAGGAAGACCGCATCGCCACTTTCGACATGGACGGCACGTTTGTGGGCGAACTCTATCCCTCGTACTTTGAGTATAATCTGTTGGAGTACCGCGCGCTGGACGACCCCGACTACGAGGCTCCGAAGGACGTGATGGAGACGGCACAGGAGATACGCGACTTCGTGCGCAACGGCAAGCCGCTGCCCGACCACTTCGACATGAAGCATGCCTACGCCGCTGCCAAGGCCTACACCGGCATGACACTGGCCGAGTTTGATGCCTACGTGAAGGCATACGCTGCCCAGCCCGCCAACGGTTTTTCGGGCATGACCTACGGCGAGAGTTTCTACAAGCCGATGCTCGAAGTCTTCGACTACCTGAAGGACAACGGCTTTACCTGCTACGTGGTCTCGGGCTCCGACCGCTTCATCTGCCGCGCACTGACGGAAAGCATCGGCATCCCCTCCAACCGTGTCATCGGTATGGACGTCAGGCTCGTGTCCTCGGCCCAGGGTACGGCAGAGGGCGTCAACTACACGATGGGCCGTGAGGAGAGCATCCTGCGCACCGACGAACTCATCATCAAGAACCTGAAGACCAACAAGGTAAAACAGATAGCCCAGGAGATTGGCAAGGTGCCGGTGCTCTCCTTCGGCAACAGCGGCGGCGACGCAGCCATGCACAACTATGCGCTCAGTAACCCGAAGTATAAGTCGGCAGCCTTCATGCTCATTGCCGATGACGACCAGCGTGACCATGCCTCGCGCGAAAAGGCCCTCACGCTGGGACAGCAGTGGCGCGAGGCCGGGTATCATGTCATCTCCATGCGCGATGACTTCAAGACCATCTACGGCGAGGGCGTCACGAAGACCGACTTTTCGTTTCCCATCGATACGAAGCCTCTCACCGAGTGGCAGGCAGGGCGCACCGTTAGTCAGGAGGCCGTCGAAGCCTTTGGCGGAATTGACAAATGCTTCGCCGCCGAGCCTATCCCCGATGGCGTGTGGGCACAGATGCAGGGTAAGACCTATAAAGAGAATCCCTACATCGGACGCG
>CACXXT010000133.1 GCA_902771725.1 uncultured Bacteroidales bacterium | reverse complement strand
GGAGTTCACGCTGTTCACACCCCGTAAGACCGCGAAGACGCAGCTGTCTGCCTTCATCCAGTTCTGGTATTTCATGAGTGGCGACGAGAATGCCGAGTGCTACTGCTGCGCCAACGCCAGCGATCAGGCGAAGATTCTATTCAGTCGCACCAAGGACCTGATACACCAGATGGACCCCAAGGAGCGGCGCATCCGCTTCACCGCCTCGCAGGTCAACTGGAAGCCGGGGCAGTTTCGCACCGCATCGCTCACTGCCCTCTCTGCTGGCGGAAAGACCAAGGATGGACTATTTGCTCAGCTCTGCTCGGCTGATGAGTACGGCAGCGCGGCCTACGTGAACGGTGCCTCTGATATGGGTAAGCTGGTGAGCGTGGTGGAGTCCTCAATGGGACCCCGACGTGAGCCCATGACCTTCATCAGTACCACGGCCGGCATCAACACCACCGGCCCCTTCGTCGATAAACTCCAGGGTATCCGTGCCCTGCTGGAGCAGGAGATAGACCCCGACGCCCATCACGACCTATCGACCGACCGCCAGATGTGCCTGCTGCTCCAGCCCGACGACTGGGAGATACAGGACACGGAGACGCTGCTCACCTCCAAGGATGTGCGACGCAAGGTGAACCCCATGCTGGGCGTCATCGTGCAGCACTCATTCTACGAGGACGAGGTGGCCAAGGCGCGGCAGAACCCAGAGAAGATGAACGAGGTGATCTGCAAGTTGCTCAACGTCTATCAGGGTGCCCGCGTCACTAAGTGGCTGCAGGGCGACCAGGTACGTCCCCGTCAGTGCGAGCGTCGCATCATGGACTGCTGGGCCTCGCAAGGCTGGCGCGTGTTCTGTGGGCTCGATTTCGGTGGCACAAACGACCTGTGGGCGGCTGGCTATCTGGCCGTGAACTATCAGCAGCAGGACCCCGTGAACCGCTTCTTCTTCGATGTGGACCTCTGGATCACGGAGAAAGCCTTCCTCGAAAGTCCCAACCGCCCGCTCTATGAGATGTGGGTGCGCGACGGCTGGATGCACGTCTGCCCTGGCGAGGTCTTCAGTCACGAGATGGCTGTGAACCAAATCATGTATCGTGCCGGGTACAACGAGCGTGGCGAGCTGGCCGTGAAGCCCGACCATCAGATAGACATCCGAAAGTTCGGCTACGACCCGGCACAGAGCATCCAGCCTATCAACACCCTCAAGGCGTGGCTCCAGTCGCTTGGCATAGACCCCGACGGACTGAAGTCGATGGTGGTGCCGGTGCCTCAGACATTCGTAGCTACCAACGGCGTCATTCAGGAGGTGGAGTATATGTTGCTCAATGCCGAGCCCTGGCTCCAGCTGAGCGCTAACCCCGCAATCCCCTGGATGTTCCAGAACTGCAAGATAGAGACCAGTCCCAATGAACTCCAGAAGGTGCTGAAGAGTGGCGAACACAACAAGGTGGATGGCATCCATGCCCTGCTCGACGCCGTCTGGCTGTTCGACCTGAACGAGGGACAGGTGCAAGTATAACAACGGATTTAACGGATTACACGGATAAGTTTTTTTAAGACAACGAATTAAAACGAATTTCACGAATTATATGACAAGCGAAGTATTCAACACTGACTGCCTCGAATACATGAGGACATTGCCCGACAAGGCGTTTCAGTTGGCGATTGCCGACCCGCCGTATCAAATAGGCACGAGCAAGTCCTCACATGGTGGTGCTGGCAAACTGAAGAACCGCGTGATGAATCAGCAAGCGAAGAAGTTCACCGAATGGGACAAGGCACCATCGCAGGAATTCTTCGACGAACTGAAACGAGTCAGCGTGCATCGCGTTATCTGGGGAGGCAACTACTTCCCACTACCACCTGCCCGTTGCATCCTCGTATGGGACAAAGTTCAGCCGTGGGAGAATTTCGCACAAGTCGAATTGGCGTGGACTGACTTCGATTGGTCAGCGCAATTATTCCAATACGACAATCGGACGGGCGACAAGATTCATCCTACGCAGAAACCCGTTGACCTCTACGCATGGATTCTTCGTAAGTTCGCCAAGCCGGGCGACCGCATCTTCGACCCCATGATGGGCAGTCAGTCAAGCCGTATCGCAGCCTACAAGATGGGCTTCGACTACGTGGGTTGCGAACTCGACAAGGAATACTTCGACAAAGGCTGTGAGCGGTTCGCCAAA
>CACXXT010000132.1 GCA_902771725.1 uncultured Bacteroidales bacterium | reverse complement strand
TGCAATGTCTATGGCGCCAACACGCCCATCTCGATGATCTCGGTGACGAACGAACTGATGCACGGCATGGACTACGAGAGGGCCAAGGACTGTATGCTCCAGGTGGCGCAGATTGCCACCCAGGTGGAGGAAAAGATGGACTTCTATCAGATGGTGCTCGTGCTGGAGAACATCGCCCAGCGCCGCGCCCTGGCTCCCGTGGGCTACCAGCTGCTCGAACTGAGCTACTCCCTCAGCACCGAACTCAATGCCGGAGTGAATGCCATCCAGCAGGCCATCGACCAGATCATGTCGGGCACGAAGGGCAAGGACTTCACTTCGCTGACCGAGCAGCTCGAGATAGCCCGCCAGCACATCATCGACAACCGCAACCCCGAGACACAGCACATCGGCCTGATGACGGGCATCCCGCAGTTGGACCGCGAGGGTGGTCTGCCCGACAACGCCTTCATCGTCGTCGGTGCGAAGTCGAGCCACGGCAAGACGTCGTTCGCCAACTACCTGGCGCTGCAGGCGATGAAGCGCGGCAAGCGCGTGGCCTACTACAGCATGGAGATGACGAACCTGGAGCTGACGCAGCGCCTGCTCTCGATGGAGTGCCGCGTGAACGTGAATGCCCTGGCACGTCTGAAACTGGATCCTGCACAGGAGGTGAGGGCCTTCCATACCATCGATACGCTGATTGCGAACAATGCGGAGAACTTCAGCTTCGACGAGCGTGGCGTGAATCATCTCGACCGCATGCTGCAGTCGATACGTGTGCTGAAGCGAACACGCGGTCTCGACCTCGTGGTGGTGGACTACATCCAGCTGCTCGGCATTGATCCGATTACACGCGACGAGAACACCACAAAACTTATCGGCCGAGCCTCCCATGCCTTCAAGGACATCTCGCGCGACCTGGGCGTGACCATCGTCTGCCTCTCGCAGATCAACCGCAACGTGACGGGTCGGCCTACCCGTGCCAACCTCCGCGACAGCGGTGAGATTGACGAGGCTTCGGACCTCACCATCATCCTCTATCGTCCGGAGGCGGACAAGGTGGAGAGTTATCCGGATCAGTACGTGAATGTCTCGGTCAAGAACACGATGCTGGTGGATGTGAGCAAGTTCCGCAGTGGCGGTCAGATGGAGTTCTTCATGGGCTACCAGCCGGAATACACCCTACCCTTTGTGCTGACGAAGGAGGCGCAGGGGCAGATGGAGATATTTGATCAGAACGGGTTGCCGACGGATAATCTTGATGGAATATGATTTTCTAAGAAGATGAAAAATATTTGCCTGTCCCTTAAAATAATCATATAAGAAAAAATCAGTCTCCTGATACTCTGCTCCATATCTTTTAACGGGAGCTTTGCATTTTGTGCATTTTCCTCCATGTTAGAATTTCTCCATAAAAAAGAATAAGCTGCCGGTAAAGGCAGCTCATATTGTAACCCATTATCCTTTCAGAAGCAAGGTTCTTCATCCACATTGCATTCATGAAGGCAGCCTCGTGTCAGTTTCCATGGCCCTTCAAATCCTGTGTTTCCTAGCATTCCGGAAATCAAAGCAATGGACTGCGGATAAAACCAGCTTCCTAGCATAATTTTATCTCTGGAGGGATCTTCATCCCGGATCTCTTCTCGGGCTTTTTCTTCTCCATCTTTCCATATGAAATGCGGACGCGATTTCCATTGTACAGGCAAACTGTCTTTCCTGTGAATTGTAAACCCCACTCCGTCATCTGAAAAATGCATTTTCGCATGCTGCAGATAAGATTGTGCTGCCTTTACCATATCCTCCTTTCTGTAATCCGTAAGAAGGCTAAGGTTATATAGCATATATGCACCATCAAAATCCGGACAGTCTGAACCGCACGGCCAAAAAGATCCATCCGGATTCTGACAAGCCAACGTAGAGTCGACACTTTGTTCTGGGAATCTGTATTCCCATCCTTGCATAAAGTATGTTGGGAGAACGTGAATCGTCCCAAATTGTCCGTTCCTCAAATCTGCACCAAGCTGGCATCCCCAATATCCTGACTTCTCATCCAGCAATTCCTCAAGTGCAGGGAACATACCATATTCCAAAACATCATCCACATATGGAACCTGGTAAAAATCTCTCAACGCAAACATAGCAGTGCTTAATGCACAAATCTGATTCCCCGCCGCCCATGAATTGCTCCAGTCATATGCTTTT
>CACXXT010000131.1 GCA_902771725.1 uncultured Bacteroidales bacterium | reverse complement strand
ATTTCTGCTTCCCCAAGGACAGCCGAGCCTGGCTCGCATATTCCACCAACGACGAGAAGCCCTTCGCGATGGCCTTCCAGAACTATTACCACGAGACGCTCCTCTCTGAGGCCAAGGACAAATACGCCTTCCTGCCTGCCACCATCGAGTGTGGCGATGTAAAGGTGACCATCCTGGAATCCGACCTCCGCGCCTATCCAGGCATGTTCCTCAAATCACACAATGGGGACAGTCCCTATTGTGAGATTTCAGCCGCCTTTGCGAAATATCCGAAGAAGATGGGGTATTATCCTTGGCGTGGGATGAGCTATGTCGAAGAGACAGAGGACTATATCGCCAAGAGCACAGGAGCAAGGACATATCCATGGCGAGTGATGGCCATCACGGAGAATGATACGGAGATGCCTGTGAACAACCTTGTGTATGCGCTGGCCACCCCTAATCAGATAGGTGACACCTCTTGGATTCGTCCAGGCAAGGTGGCTTGGGACTGGTGGAACGACTGGAACCTGAAGGGAGTCGATTTCAAGGCTGGCATCAACACCCGCACGTACCAATATTATATTGACTTTGCGGCCAAGAACCATATTCCATACGTCGTGCTCGATGAGGGATGGTATGACTCTAATAAGGCAGACATTATGAACCCCATCGCTGACATCGACCTGCGGGGACTCATCGACTACGGCAAGGCAAAAGGTGTGAGCATCGTGCTCTGGACGGTCTTCAACGTGCTCGACGAACATCTCGTGGAGGCTTGCGAGAAATACACCAAGATGGGAATTGCGGGATGGAAGATAGACTTCCTGGATCGTAACGACCAGACGGCTGTGGAGATGGCCGAGCGGCTCGCCAAGACCTGTGCGCAGTATCGCCTCTTCGTAGACTATCACGGCTACTTCACTCCTACAGGTATGAACCGTACCTATCCGAATATCCTCAACTACGAAGGTGTGTTCGGTATGGAGGAAGCCCGTTGGGCGAAGAAGGATACGGATATGCCTCGCTATGACGTCACCTTCCCCTTCATCCGAATGATGGCAGGTAACGTGGACTTCACCCCAGGTGCCCTGCGCAACGGCACCAAGGAGAACTGGGTGGAGTGCTATCAGAATCCCGTATCGATGGGCACTCGCTGTCATCAGCTGGCCTGCTACGTCGTCCACGACTCCCCCTTCACGATGCTCTGCGATGCGCCTACGAACTACGAACGTGAACAGGCCTGCACAGACCTCATCACCAGCATCCCTGACACATTCGACGAGACAAAAATCATATTTGGTAAGTTAGGTTGTTATATTGTGACTGCCCGCCGTCATGGCGATGACTGGTACATCGGCGGTCAGACGAACTGGGACGAAAGGACAGTCGATCTCTCTCTCGACTGTCTCTCCCCAGACGTCGGCTATCAGGCAACCATCGTGACGGACGGCATCAACGCCAACCACCATGCCGAGGACTATCATATAGAACAAAAGACGCTGACCGCCAAAGACACGCTGAACCTCAAGATGGCCAGCGGAGGCGGATTTGTGGTGAAACTAATAAGAAGTGAAAAGTGAGAAGTGAAAAGTGAAAAGTAAAGGTAAAAAGTAAAGGTAAAAAAGTAAAAAGGTAAGAAATATGAAAAAGTTAATGACGATTGTGCTGGCGGCAGGAATGACCCTGACCGCTTCAGCAGCCAAGAAACAGACGAGCGCACATGGTTATCCCATTAACCCTGTGCCGTTCACAAGTGTCAAAGTGACTCCTGGCACATTCTGGGGCCAGCGCCTCGAAGCCAGCCGTAAGGTGACCATCCCCCTCGCCTTCTCAAAGTGCGAGGAAACGGGCCGTTACACCAATTTCTCCAATGCAGCCCAGCATCTGAAGGACCCCTCAAAGGTGTTCAAGGTGGGCGGTCTGGCCTTCGACGACACAGACCCCTACAAGACTATCGAGGGTGCCAGTTACATCCTGCAGACCTATCCTGACAAGAAGCTCGTGGCCTATATCGACAGCGTGCTCGACGTGATCGCCTCCGCTCAGGAACCTGACGGCTATCTCTACACCTCCCGCACCCAGAATCCTAAGGAACCCCATGAGTGGGCTGGCGATACCCGCTGGAGCAAGGAGGAAGACCTGAGCCACGAACTCTACAACCTCGGCCACATGGTCGAGGGAGCCATCGCACACTATCAGGCCACCGGCAGCCGTAAGTTCCTCGACATCGCCATCCGCTATGCCGACGTCGTATGTAAAGAAGTTGGTCCTAACCCCGGACAAGC
>CACXXT010000130.1 GCA_902771725.1 uncultured Bacteroidales bacterium | reverse complement strand
CAACGTTCGACTGGCTCATCGAGCCTGAGAACTTCCTGAAGGTGCTGGAGGGGACGTATAGGTGACAAACGTTAAATCTCGTTAAAATGCAAATTAAGTTTGGAAAAACCATTGTCCTGTCGTCATTGCGTCGTAACTTTGCAATCGTTAAGAGTCCATCAACCCCATCTACCAACACGCCAAATCAACATAACCGAAACAACTCAAAGCTATTAAGCTACAAAGGCCACCAAAAAGGCAATGCCTTACAGTCGAAAAGCACTGCCTTTTCCACCGAAAGTGAGAAGTTTTCACGCGAAAAAAAGATTCAAAAACCATGCTGACCATGCACACAAACAAAGCTGCCAAAATGCTACTAACGAAAACCCTATGGGAACTTCGGGTACTTGTCGAAGTCGGGCTTGCGCTTTTCAAGGAAAGCACGGCCGCCCTCCTGTTGCAAGGGGCGAACGTTCCATCATCGTCTCAGCCCAAAGGACGCACTCGTCTTCGAGTTGTGCCAGCGGCACCACCTTGTTGACAAGCCCCATCTGGAGGGCTTCCTGTGCGTTGTACTGCCTACAGAGGAACCAAATCTCGCGGGCCTTCTTCTGGCCGACGATGCGCGCCAGATAGCTCGAGCCGAAGCCTGCATCGAACGAGCCTACCTTTGGACCGGTCTGCCCGAAAATGGCGTTCTCGCTGGCGATGCTCAGATCGCAGACAACATGCAGCACGTGTCCTCCGCCGATGGCGTAGCCGTTGACCATTGCAATGACGGGCTTGGGCAGACGGCGGATTTGCATCTGCACATCCAGCACGCTGAGCCTTGGAACGCCCTGCTGGTCGATATAGCCTCCATGCCCTTTCACGTGCATGTCGCCACCCGAGCAGAAGGCGTGCTTGACGTCCTCCAGCTGCTGTCCCTCGGGCACCTCGGAGAGGGCACCTGTGAGGATGACGACACGCAGGTCGAGGCAGTCGCGGCAGTAGTTGAACGCCTGCGAGAGTTCCCACGTGGTGAGTGGCGTGAACGCGTTTCGGTAGCGAGGCCGGTTAATGGTTATCTTTGCGATGTGGTTGTACTCCTCGAAGAGTATTTCCTTGAAGTCAAAGCCTTCAATGGGGGTCCAAGTTCTTTTCATTTGTTTGGGAAGTTTGGGATGAATGGGAGGTATGGGAATAATGGGAGAAACGGGAAAGATGGGAGTCATGGGAGTTTCGTGACCTTGGCCTTGCTACTGGGACACGTCGAGCATGACTTCGAGCAGGAGGGCTCCATCGGGTTCGTGGCTCACTGCGTCCGTTCCCCCCTTCGCTTTGGAAGCGTCCTTGCAGGCCGAGCGCGGGATGGCTTGGGCGGGCTTCTCCGTCAACCAGCGCAAGCCCGCTTCAAGCTCATGCATATTGCGGGCCTGGCTATAACCGATGCCATAGCTACGGCAGATGCCTTCGGCAGAGGTGGTGTGGCAAGCCATCACGCTTTCGCGGGCAGGGCTCTGGCGCAATCCCTCGAAGCGCTCGAAGATGCCGCCACCGCCATTGTTGAGCAGGAGGATGCGCAGGTTGCCACGCAGGGCGTTCTGCCACAGGGCGTTCTGGTCGTAGAAGAAGCTCAGGTCGCCGACGACGCAAATGACGAGGCCATCGTGAACGAGCGAGAAACCTGCCGCCGTGGAGAGGGTTCCCTCGATGCCGTTAGTGCCCCGGTTGCAGTAGACGTAGCCACGGGCATAGCGGTTGGCCAGACGTACGGCAGTGCTGTTGGCATAGTGCCTGGCAACATCGTCCTCGTCGGGCAGCGACGCTTCGAGCATGCGCACGGCAACATTCGCCGAAAAGGGAAGTTGTTCGGACTCAGCGGCCTCGGCAGCACGCGTCAGGACCTGGTTCCACCGCTCACAGAAGTCGCTGCTGTCCTTCATCGGCATACCAGCCGTCAGCTCGGCCAGGTCGGCCAGCACATCGGCAGGATGGCCTTCGATGAGGCCACACATCGACATGAACGTGTCGCGCACCTGACCGTCTTCGCTCACTGCCCAGACAGCCGTCGATGCGGGCAGCTGCCGCAAGTATTGCTTCAGGCGCTTGCTCACCAGATGGCCACCAAGGTAAAGCACGAAGTCGGGCATGAACGCTTCAGGAAGCATCTGTCCGGCCAGCACCTCGTCGAAGTGGCAAGGACCGCAGCCGATGCTCAGGGCTTCGTTCAAGACGACGACGGGCTTGGGCAAGCCTGCAAAGTCGTCGGCCAGCAAATCGTCTCTCAGGGTTTGTCCAACCACGATCAGCGGCCGTTCGGAAAACAACAGGTTTCCAGCACACTCGCGCAGAAGTCGCTTGTCGCTGCGGGCAGGAGCCATGAAGATGGCACGCTCCTGAGGCAATGCCTCAACGGTAAACTCATAGAGCGGCTCGGTCAGCGGCACGTTGATGTGGACAGGCCCACCGCCCTGCCTACGCGTCGCCAAAAGGGCTTCGTTTACGAGTCGGTTGCAATACCAACGCTCCTCGTCGTTGTGAGGTTCGGGCAACGACACCGCCTTGCGCACAAACCGCCCAAGGGCATCGGCCTGCGGCAACGTCTGCCCATCGAGCTGGTCAATCCACTGTGGCGGGCGGTCGGCTGAGATGACCACAAGCGGCACGCGCTGATAGGAAGCCTCGGCAACGGCAGGCAAGAGATTGAGCAATGCCGAGCCGGAGGTGACGCAGACGGCAACAGGACTGGCCGTGGCCAGTGCCATGCCCAGCGCATAGAAACCTGCTGAGCGCTCGTCGACCACGTTGCAGCACTCGATGTCGGTGGCGGTGA
>CACXXT010000129.1 GCA_902771725.1 uncultured Bacteroidales bacterium | reverse complement strand
GTACTTCTACAATCCGATGACCGTGAATCAGGGAAAGCAGACTTTCCAGCGGCAGTGGGGAAAACGAGAGAACGTGGACAACTGGCAGCGCATCAACAAGACCGTCGTAGCAGATGCCACACAGATGGAGCAATGGACCGATGAGCAACGCGACTCGCTGGCACAGGCAGCAGCTGTGGAAGACTCCTTGAAGCAGATAACAGACAGCGCCCAGAACGATCCCCACAAACGGGAATACTACCTGAAAGACATCCCCTTCACGGAGGAACAGGTGGAGGCTTCCAACCTTATCATCATGGACGGTCTACATCATAGCGGCGTCATATTCAAAGACAAGCTCAATAACCTCCGCCTTGGCGAAAGACAGTTGCGGAGACTCACCGACCAGTACCCCTCTTACGAGAAGATGGACGACGTGTACTATCACCTATACCTATTATATATGCGTAAGGGAGAGCCGCAGATGGCCGACGTGTGGCTCAGCAAGCTGAAGGCCGATTACCCTGAAAGCCAATGGACCACCCTCCTCACCGATCCCTATTTCGAAGAGAATGCCCGCTTCGGCACCCACATGGAAGACTCGCTCTATGCGGCCACCTACGATGCCTTCAAGGCTGACCGTTTCACGGAAGTGAAATCCAACGCGGCCTTCTCAGAGAAGCGTTTCCCGCTCGGAGCCCATCGGGATAAGTTCATATTCATCGGAGGTCTGAACAAATTGAATGGCGGCGACAGCCAAGGCTGTCTCGCGGATATGCAGACTGTAGTAGAAAAATACCCCACAAGCGAAGTCAGCCAGATGGCCGGAATGATTATCAACGGTGTGAAGGCCGGACGCCGGCTCCACGGTGGAAAGTTTGACATGGGCAACGTCTGGGACCGCCGCAGTTATGTGCTTTCCGACAGCGACTCCATTGCCGCCCGCGTCTTTGAACCAGAGCGCGATGCCAAATTCATCCTCCTCATTGCCTATCAGCCCGACTCTGTCAACGAGAACCAGCTGCTCTTTGAGATGGCACGCTTCAATTTCACCAATTTCCTGGTGCGTAATTTCGACCTCACCTTTGAGGACGTCGACGACATCCGCCGCTTGCGACTGGAAGGATTCCGCAATTACGACGAGGTGCTCCAATATACCCGTGCCCTCTACCAGCAGGAGAATATCACCGCCCTGCTACAGAAAGCGCGCATCATCATTATCAGCGACAAGAACCTTGAACTCCTGGGAACGCAGTATAGTTACGAAGACTACGACAAGTTCTACGAAGAACACTTCGTACCGCTGAAAATCAGTACCGTGCGCCTGTTGACGGAACCCGCCACCATTGAATACGAGAAAGAACCCGAAGCCCCTGCTAGTGAGCAGCAATCCAATGACGGCAACGGACTCTATAACGGTGGCGTACTCAACAACGAGACACTCATCGACCTCGGTATTGAGCAACCGGAAGACAACTCCACCTTCGATATCCCGTCGGAGGAACCTGTTACTATCCCGCAGCAACCCGAGCCTCAGAACACAGAGATTCAGCAACCTGAGCCTCCAAAGATCGAACCTCAGCAATCTGAAATTCAGAAGCCTGAGTCCTCAAAGACTGAGCCGATAACAACGCCCAAGACAGAGGCGACGATACCCGTGCAAAAGCCAGAGCCCGTGGACGACGGCACGATAGAAATCCCTGCCGAAGTACCTGCTACCAAGCCTCAGACTCCCATTATCGAAAACGGTACCCTAGAGATTCCTGAGGCACCTGCAGCTACCAAGCCACAGGCTCCTACCATCGACAGCGGCACCATTGAGATTCCTGCGGAACCAGCTCCTAAGCCCCAGGCTCCTGCCATCGACGGCGGCACCATTGAGATTCCTGCTGCGGCACCTGCCACTACGGCTCCCACAAAACCCGCAGCAACTCAAAAGCCCGTCGCAAAGCCTAAGGAAAAGCCTGTTACCAAACCCAAAGAACAACCTGCTCCCAAGCCGAAAAAGCAGCCTGCCGTGGAAGACACCGGCATCGACTTCGGCGATGGCTTTGGCAGTCAGAACAGACCGACCACCAACAAAAAGGAAGAGCCCAAGAAAAAGAAGCCCGTCGTCGACCTCGAAGACGAGTACTACGACCTCGAAGGTTTCTGATCTTTAATGTAGAGTGTAGAATGTAGAGTGTAGAGTTATGATTACCTGGCAAGCCTGTTGTCGAAATTCATAATCTCCAAAACTCATAAACTCATAAAACTCATAAACTCAAAAACTCCTCAATATGACAAACGGACTATTATTATGGGTAGACGACGAGATTGAACTGCTCAAGGCCCACATCCTTTTCCTCGAGAAAAAAGGCTACGAAGTGGTAACCGTCAGCAACGGCAACGACGCCAT
>CACXXT010000128.1 GCA_902771725.1 uncultured Bacteroidales bacterium | reverse complement strand
GGGACAGATTTTCAAGGCTCAGGGCTTTACAAAGCTGGGCGAGAAGTACATCGGCCACTACACGGAGGAGATGGCATGGGTGGAGAAGTTCATCGACCGCATCCTCGACCTGGGCGGCGAGGTGAAGGTGGAGAAGCACGAAGCTCGCGCGCTGTGCTACGACCCCATTGAATACATCAAGGAGGACCTGAAGATTCAGGAGCCAGGTGTGGAGCTGCTGCGCAAATGCATGGGTTCTGTTACAGAGGATTATCTCACCTTCGACATCCTGAAAGCCTATCTGGCCGACGAGGAAGAAGACCTCTACTGGAGTCAGGGCGCACTCGAGATGATTGAGAAGATTGGCGCACAGAACTGGCTGATAATGCAACTCTAATTTTTCGACCACTAATTACACTAATTAAAGGAATTGAATTATGAAAGAGAAGGTATTACAGGCCATGCGTGAGTTCGGTGCTCCCGTGAACGCTGGCAAGATTGCGGAAATCACAGGTATCGACCGCAAAGAGGTTGACAAGGCTTTTGCCGAGTTGAAGAAGGAGGGTGCCATTGTGTCGCCCGTCCGCTGCAAGTGGCAGCCCGCATAAAAGTTTAAGCTTATGGAAATCAAAGCAGTAAAATTCCGTAAGGACGGATTCTATACCCAGCCCTTCGTGTTCGGAGGCGAGGAAGGACAAGACAAGTTTGACAAAAACGTGCGTTATCGCGGCACTCTTCAGAACTATCTGATTGACACGGGCAGCGAGGTGATTCTGGTGGATACCGGCCTGCCTGCAGGCTTTCCAGAGGAAGTGCCCGACGAGAACTCGCCCATCTATACCGGCAAGGACATCTGCAGCTATATGGATGCCTTCAAGGCCCTTGGCTACCAGCCTGAGCAGGTGACGAAAATACTGGTTACACACAAGCATGCTGACCACACCGGCGAACTGAAAAGTTTCCCCAATGCGAAGATCTATGTGAACCAGGAAGAGATGGATGCCGCCGAATTGCAAGGACTCACGAACCTTGTTCCCGTCAGCTATACCGATGGTGCCTACTACAACTTCCCCGAAAGCCAAAAGATAGCCGACGGCATCTACTACATCAAGGCCAAAGGCCATACCAAGGGCAACAGCATCATCGTAGTGGAGATGGACGATCTGTTCTATATGATTCACGGCGACATCACCTATGTGGACGAAGCTCTCTACGAGGACAAGCTGTCTATCGTTTTTGACGACCTACCTGCTGCCCGTGAGACCCTCAACCGCGTGCGTGAGTTCATCCGCAACCACCCCACCGTCTATTGTGGCACCCATACACCACAGGGTTATGAGAATCTGGAGGCCAAGCGCGTGATGGATCTGGATAATCCAGTGCCGACCATTCTGGCCGAAGTTGATTTCTCCAACCAGGTAGCCTCCGGCAAGTATGTCTGTTCCATCTGTGGCTATGTCTATGACCCCGCAGAGCACGACGGTGTCGCCTTCGAAGACCTGCCCGATGACTGGAAGTGTCCTCGTTGCAAGCAGCCGAAGGAGAAGTTTAATCCGGCGTAGGAAGGCTGAAGTCCCAAATTATCATAAATCCCAAGGCATAATCAACTTGCTTTGGGATTTATTTTGTATCTTCGCAGCAGAATTTAAAAGATAATATGGATCGCAATGCCGACCGTCTGGCAGAGGGCGAGCGCATGGGATATGGAGATATTGAAATAAAATAAGATATGAAAAGAATCATTGTCCTATTAGTATCAGTGCTGTCCATAGAGGCACAGGCACAAGTTCGTGACTGGGAGAATCCCGCAGTTCTTGGCATCAACAAATTACCTTATCATGCGACGCTGCAACTGCCGTCGCGGGAGAAGGAGTGCAAGGAAATCGTGAGCCTCGATGGGCAGTGGGCCTTCCAATGGAGCAGGAACCCCGACGAGCGGCCTGCGGACTTTTACAAGGAGGACTACGACGTCAGCGGATGGGACAAAATCGCTGTGCCTGGTAATTGGCAGACACAAGGCTACGGTACACCTATTTATATTAATATCAATTACCCATTTGTGCGCAATCGCCCCAGCGTGACTACCGAACCGCCGCGCGACTGGACGGCCTATGACAACCGCAACCCCGTGGGCTCGTATGTCACTTTTGTCGATGTGACCAAGGAGATGCTCAGTCAGAATCTCATTCTCCACTTCGGTGGTGTTCACTCAGCGATGTACGTCTGGGTGAACGGACAGAAAGTTGGCTATAGCCAGAACTCGATGTCGCCAGCAGAATTCGATGTGACGAAATATATGAGGGAGGGCAAGAACAAACTGGCCGTCGAGGTGTATCGCTGGAGCGACGGTTCTTACCTCGAAGACCAGGACATGTGGCGGTTGTCTGGCATCTTCCGGTCCGTG
>CACXXT010000127.1 GCA_902771725.1 uncultured Bacteroidales bacterium | reverse complement strand
GGCCGTGGAGCAAGTGGTGCGCATGGCGCCAGAGCAGATACAGGAACTCGTGAAGTGGGGCGTCAACTTCGACAAGAAGGACGACGGCACGTTCGACCTCCATCGCGAGGGCGGGCACTCTGAGTTCCGCATCCTCCACCATGCCGACGATACGGGAGCCGAGATCCAGCGCGGGCTGATGGAGGCCGTGAAGAATGACCCCAACATCGACATCAAGGAGAACCACTTCGCCGTGGAAATCATCACCCAGCACCACCTGGGAGCACGCGTCACACGCCGCACGCCCTACATCAACTGCTACGGGGCCTACGTGCTGAACCCCGACACGCAGAAGGTGGACACCTATCTCTCGAAGGTCACCGTGATGTGCACGGGAGGTTGCGGAGCCGTGTACCTGACCACCTCGAACCCCGTCATCGCTACGGGCGACGGTATTGCCATGGTGTATCGCGCCAAGGGAACGGTGGCCGACATGGAGTTCGTGCAGTTCCATCCCACGGTGCTGCATAACCCCAACGAGACGCATCCCGCCTACCTCATCACCGAGGCCATGCGCGGCTACGGAGGCATCCTGCGTCTGCCCAACG
Source organism: uncultured Bacteroidales bacterium (assembly GCA_902771725.1). GTDB lineage: Bacteria > Bacteroidota > Bacteroidia > Bacteroidales > Bacteroidaceae > Physcousia. The sequence goes on along the minus strand of CACXXT010000127.1, from coordinate 1,812 downwards.
GCGAAAGCTTCATGGAGAAATACGACGAGCGACTCTCGCTGGCTCCGCGTGACATCGTGGCACGCGCCATCGACAAGGAGATGAAGATTCACGGCATAGACCATGTGTGCCTGGACGTCACCCACAAAGACCCGGCCGAGACGCGCCACCATTTCCCGAACATCTACCAGAAGTGCCTCTCCATCGGCCTGGACATCACTACCGACTACATCCCCGTGCGCCCCGCAGCCCACTATATGTGCGGCGGCATCAAGGTGGACCTGAACGGATGCTCATCTATCGACCGCCTGTATGCCCTCGGCGAATGTTCGTGCACAGGTCTGCACGGCGGCAACCGTCTGGCCTCGAACTCGCTCATCGAAGCCGTGGTATATGCCGACGCAGCTGCCAAGCACTCGCTGGCGCATGTGGATGAATACGACTTCAACGACAAGGTGCCCGAATGGAACGACGAGGGCACGATGACCAACGAGGAGAAGGTGCTGATCACCCAGAGCATCAGGGAGGTGAACCAGATTATGTCGAACTATGTGGGCATCGTGCGCTCCGACCTCCGACTGAAGCGCGCCTGGGACCGTCTGGACATGCTCTACGAAGAGACCGAGCGTTTGTTCAAGCGTGTCCGTGCCACCCGCGACATCTGCGAGCTGCGTAACATGATCAATGTCGGCTATCTCATCACCCGCTGGGCCCTGGAGCGTAAAGAGTGCCGCGGCCTGCACTTCACCACCGACTACCCTCTGCACGCCTACGACAAGAAATAGAAAACAGCGACCCGCCAGGTCACTATTGACGAGATTACGGCTCACTGGCGGTGAGCCGTAATTTCGTTTTATCGTGTCAGCGAGAACTTCATGGACAGTCCGAAGTCCTGCGTTGTTGTGGGATAGCTGCTGGAAGAGAGCAACGGGGTGTTGGTCTGGCGGTCGTAGTAGAACGACATGGTGAGCAGACGCGACAGTGTATAGTCCGCAAGGAACGAGATCTTCAACGCTGAGTTGCCGCTGCTGGCCGCAGAGGTACGCGAAGCAATGTCGCGGGTAATAGCCGCCTGGTCGCGCAGCGTGAAGTCGAGACGCAGGTTCAGGTCGTGGTTGACACCGGACCTGCGGTTGTTCGAGGTGCTCGCCTGACTGGTCTGACTATTTTTACCAGACCTGCCGCTCTGGGCTTTCTTGATCTTGCGGGTGGCACCACTGGAGAAAATACGGAAGTCGCTAATCTTGTAGCCTACGCCGAATACCCAGTCGTTGGAGCGGCCCTCATTGATCTGTACACTGGTGGTAGAAAGGCTGATGGTACGCGTCTTGCGGTATTCCGCCTTCAATGTAAGGTTGTTGTTCAGCGTGGCATCCACACCCAGCAACGGAGCAAACGACTCGTTGATGCTGACCATGGGAACGCTCCACCCCAGCACAGAGGCACCCTGACTGCCCGAGGTATAGCTACCTATGGAGAAGATGCTCTTGTAGGAGCGGTTGACATTGAACGACTTGAAATGCTCACTGAACCAGTGCAGTTTTGACAGTCCCGAATAGCGGATAGTCCAGTTGGGCAGCATTCGTGTCAGTGTCGGGAACAGGTCGAGCGAACCACCTCCGCCACTGCCCGTATAGGTATTGAGGAATGCCGGAATCATGACCGCAGCATTATACATATTGACATCCTGTCCGTAGGCGGCTGCAGCCTTGGCCTGATACTCGGGCAACGCATTGCAGAACTTCTCGAAGACCTTGGACGGATAGCCGTTGCTGGCATCGCCCATCGACTCAAGGGCCGACGAGATGGAGATGGTAGTCATGGTAAACGAAC
>CACXXT010000126.1 GCA_902771725.1 uncultured Bacteroidales bacterium | reverse complement strand
CATATCCATCTATGCGGAGGTCGTCACGGACGCGGCGGCAGTCGGGGGTGATGGTCTCGTAGTGTGGGATGCCATTGAAGCGGAACAATTCTTGCAGACGGGCGAAGTCGGCATTGGTGACGCAGACGGTCTCTTCATTAGATAACCATTCGGCCACGTACTGCTTGTAGGCGTCGCTGCCCTCGGTGGTGCGTTCGCCGGCAATGAATATAAGTTTCACGTCGTTGCGCTTAGCTATCTCGGCACGCTTGTCCTTGCTGCTCTGGATGGCTGCACGGCAGGGGCCGCACCCCATGCCCCAGAAGTCTATCATCAGGATCTTGCCTGGATACTTGGCGCAGAGTGAGCGGATGAGGTCAGCCATCGGCGCGTCAGGCAGGGGCGTGGCGAGGTTGGTCTGCGACTTCTTGTAGGCACAGAACTGCTCGGCCTTCTGGTGGATATAGGGGTTGGTGAAGGTTGCGAGATAGAGCGGCAGCATCTTGTTACGTGTAGGCCTGTTTTCTAAGATTTCCTTTTTCCTGGCTTCGATGTCAGTCGTGTCGGCAGCGGATAGCCATTGGGTTATGAAGTCTTCGTCAAGCCAGTTGTCGAAGTCTGACAGCATATGCTTGTAGGCGCACAACTGCACCATCATATTATTCTTGTCTGTTCCCATAAGGTCGCGGAGGGCTGCGAGGTAGTTGCTGAGAGCTGTGGAGAAGTTCTTAAAGCTTAACTCCATGCCGCCGTTCTCGTCCATAAGCCCCTTGTACTGGCGGTTTCTGACATAATTGGCAAACTGAATGTGGTTGAGCGTAAAGTGGAAATCCTGATTCGCGAGAAGCAGCGGATTATCAAAGTCGATGCGGTGCAGCGGGTAGTAGTTCTTGGCGTCGTAAATCTTCTCGTACTCCACGCTGTCTATGTCGACGTATGACAAATAACGTTCTATGAAGTTCGCCTGTATGTCGGCCAGTGCCAGTTGCATCTCCATCGGCGTGTAATGCTCGCGGCGGCTCACCGTCTGCAGGCGATACATTGCATTCTGCCAGACGCTTTCGGCCTGGCTGTTAGCATCCTCCAACTTACCTTTAAAAGAAGAAAGCGGTCTGAATACATCGCTGTAGTCGTCGGTGTGCAACCACCGCTCCACGTCGTGGCTGCTGCCGCTGTTATAGACGCAAACGTACCTACCTTGATTGTCTTTCTTGACGGTGATGTCAATGGTCTCGCCCGGACGGGCGAAGAATGGAATTTCGTCGAACTGTGTTTTCGCTTCCTTGGTCCAGAACAGTTGCCGGAAGGGATAGCTGATTTTGAACTTCTTGCAGAATGTACCGTCGGGTGCAATGTTGAGTACCTGCACGGCATCCTCCTTTTCGAACTCATCCTCGTAGTAGCAGTGCAGCATGTCAAATCCTAACTGTTCAGCGTTGAAGTCCTCAATGCGCCCTTTAATAGTAATCGTGTCGGATTTAAACCAATCCTGTGGCACCGTCCACGGATTAGCGTCGGCGAGTTCCTGCATCGTTGGGAATTTGATTTTGTATTTCTTGTCGTGGATGCCTAACAACTTGAATGCCCCAGAGCCATCGCCCTCGATGAAGTCGAATACCTGTACCTTCTTCGGCAATGGCTCGAAATGCATCGTGAAGTCGGTTACGCCGCTTTCTGGCGACTGCACCCATGCGTCGAGGGCTATTCCCTCTGCCGAGCGCAATGGGTAACGGTTGCCGTCCTCGTCCATGAGATAACTCTCTTTGGCGAAGCGAAAGTACTGTTCTTTCTGGTACTCCATCGTGAAATGCACGGTGGTCGCTGTATCTCTCATAATCACTTCGCGAGCTTTCAGCTCACCGTTCGCCACATTCACGCAGGCCATTGCCACGGGGTTCTTGATGGTCTTGAATGTCTTTGAATACCCCGCCACTGCGAAGAGCGCAAGCACGGGGATTGCAATTGCTTTTCCCTTCGGCCAGCGACCGATGGTTCCCCTCAAACAGGTGATGATGATTCTCTTGGTCATATTCGATAAATATATTTTAGTCCTTCTTTTTGGCATCGAGGTGATAGGTGAAACTGAGGTTGACATAGTGATGGCGGAAGTCCTGCCATGAGGTGGAATGTTGGTAGGCAGAACTCTCACTCCAGAAATCATCCTGTTTGTTTAGGATGTCTTCAAATTCCAGTTTGAGGCGTGCCTTGTTCTTCAGGATTTTCCAAGTGACGCCTGCATTCCATAAGAGCATGTTTCGGTTCATCGACTGGGCGGGATAGCCACGGCGGGTGATTTCCGTGATATCTGTCTCAAAAACGAACTTTCCCACGGTGGCCTCGGCGTTGATGCCGAAGTCGTTGTTCCAAAGCGTGGTGTTTTGCTCGGGCGAAGAAGAGAAGCGCAGGCGGTCTGCCTCGATTTTGGCAAATGCAGAGGCTTTGAGCCAGTTCAAATCAAGAGACAAGGTGAGGCGGTCCTTGGGGTGAAGATTACTCTGCCTGTTCAACGTGCGTTCCGTCTGTGTAGGCAGCAAGGTCAGGTAGCCGTAGTGCTGCCCGGCATTTAGTCGAAACTCATTCTCCAGTCTGAGCAACTCGCCGAGCGCCTGGTCCATGTCGAGGCGGAACTCCCATGTGCGGCTGCCTCGGACATTCTCTGTGCGGCTGACATAGACGGCGGTCGTGGGATTATAACTGAGGGCCGTCACTCGGTCGCGGTCGTTTGCCTTGTATTCGATGCTGGCGCTCAGCGAGGTCTGGCTACGGGCGAGCACCATGTTGTAGGAGAACTTGAAGTTATGACTGTGCGTATCTTTCAAGCCAGGGTTTCCCTCGGTGATAAAAAGTGGGTCGGTGAGGTCGTGATAGCCGAGGGTCTGAAGGATTCCTGGTTGCGAAGTACTGAAACCGTAGTTCAACTCAAAGCCTATCGTCTTGCTCAGTTTCCATGTGGCGCGGATGTCGGGTTGGATGAGAATTCGGCGGCGCACGGCGGTGGTGTCGAGCACGCCTCGCTGATAGTCTCGACTCTCACGCAGCCATTTTGCGGTGACATTGGGCATGATTTGAACGGGTGCGAGGTTGAAGGTGGAGCCGACTCTCAGGCTATGAGAGTGATTGGTGGAGCGGTCATGGTAGGAGTTGGCGGCATCTGCCACGCCATCAGTCATGAAGTCACAGTCGTTGCTGTTTCGACCATACATGAAGATGTATTGCGCTTTCACCAGCCATTTCTTGGTGAGCCAGTTGGAGAAACGAAGTTGACCCTCGGTAGATAGTGCAGAGTTGGGTGAGGTGGATGACTGACTCAACTGCGACGAGGCGAGTGATGCCATGTGAGAAGTGACAATACGGTCGGTCCAGCGGTTGGTCTTTCCCTCTGAGTAGTCC
>CACXXT010000125.1 GCA_902771725.1 uncultured Bacteroidales bacterium | reverse complement strand
CCTACAATGCGTCCGACGAACACCATGAGCGATGGGCCGTAACGCTTTACCAGCTGTGCGAACTCACTTGTCTCGCCGCCTCGTATGCGCTCTATGATGCTGTTGTCGTCGTTTGTCATTTTACCTTATATAGACATAAAGAGGTGAAATGTCACGCCGAGCGGGCAACTTTAACATATTAAAAATTAAAAATTGACAATTGAAAGCTTATCGGAGCACCTTTTTGTCTTGGCTAATCACAATGCCTCGGGTATGAGAAGTGACAGGCAGCCCGGCAGGAGTAAACAGTTTTTCTCTGTCTTCTCCGAGGGGGAGAACGATGCCGTCGTCGTTGTCTTTGAACAGCGTTAGCGTGCCGGATGGGATGTCGGCATGGACTTGATAAACGGCTTCGTCGAGTTGTAGGCTCCAGGAACGTGTGCTGGAAGTGGTGGAGACGAGTGTCGAAGGGATGTCCGGAACGAGCGACTCGCCGTTAGAAGACGGGGCGAAGTAGGCATTGTCCTTCGTTGTGGCAGTCTCCGGCTCGATGACAATCATCGCCCAGAACTGCAAGGAAGGCAAGGTGAGGGTAATCGTGCCGGTCGATGAGGTGTAGCGATAGTCCGTCAGCTCCTGCATGGCGCCACCACAATAGTCAGGCGAAGCGACCCAGATGCGACGCACTTTGCCCATTCCTGTCAAGCCGGTCAGCTTGATGGAAAGTGCTTCGAAGCGTTTCGGCCAAGGTCGTGTGGCTTGATTATCATGCCAGCAGAGCATGTAATCATTCGTGACGTCGGTCGCGGAGTCCTCGTGTGTGAAGTTAAGCAGATGGACGACTTGCCTGCCGTTCACTTCCCTGGCGAGCATCGTCACTTGGTTGGCCACCGGTTCCCACGTGTTAATCGTGACGTCGGAGCACGTTGCCTTGACATTTGTCTTCTCCTTCCAATCGTCTCGCAACAGGTTCTCGTAGGCCGTGAGGAAGTCGTAGTAGCGCGTCATCCAGTCCTCAATTTGATTATGCCACTTCATGCCTGTGTAGGGGAAGTACTCTCTGCAGAGCATGTGGTCGCCACCAAGTTCCAGATGCGACCCGCCGAGCGCGAACATCACGGCATCTGCCATAACCACTCCAGGCGTATTAAAGTTCTTATTATCAGCGGCATAGTTCATGTAGGCGGCAAGGACGGAGCGCAACGTGGGGTTGAGGCTGAGGTTTTCATCAATGACATTCTTGATGTTCGAGAAGCGTCCGTCACCACTCGTGAGACTGCTGCCAGCCTTGTTCCCCCAGACTTCCGAGTAAAGGAAGTCAACCTTTCCAGTCCCCGCAATCTGTTGTGCGCCCCATTGTCCTACAGCGTTCATTATGAGCCGCTTGTCGGGGTGGCGGTTCTTCATGTGGTTGATGAAGGTGGAGAAAGCGTCGCAGAGGTTGATAGGGTTGCCGTCGTAGTCATAGACGTTGCCTCGCCAGCCGAGTTGGTCTATCTGATAGCCGTCGAAGTCGAGCATCGAATAGACCTCGTCGTTACGTTCTGCCAGGTAGTTCAGCCAGCCTTCGTTGGCAGGATTGACCACATAGATGTCGCTCTTCCAACTGTTTGGCAGGTCATGTAGGTCGATTGTCGAGTGGTTCCTGTCTTTGAAGATGAACCATTCGGGCTGCACACCGCGCTCCTGCCAGCCGTCGAGGGCGCCGTAGCAGAGGTTGTAGAAGATGCTTTTCATGCCGCGGTCGTGTTGAGCGCGGATGTAGTTCTTGATGGCGGAGGTGTAGATGGTGCGGTTCGCGACGTCCTTGTACGATGTCCACAGCCCGCCGTCTCTGGTGCCGCCGAGTGGCCAGTCGTGGCAGTAGTGCCAGTCCTGGAACTGCACCCCGTTGATGTGGCAGCGGTTGAGCCACTTCATCTCGGTCCTCGCCTTGCTGAGCGTCTTGTCGTTTCCGAAGGTTGCCACAAAGCCGTAACGCGGGAAGTGCGTCCAGTCGCTACTGATGTCGATGCCAATCGTTGCGAGTATTTCGTCGTTCTCCTCAGCAGGACGATACACCTCGACCATATATCCGCGGAAGTCCTCCGTGGGAGCTGTCCAGGTCCAGCTGCGCGAAGTGAGCAGCGTGTCTGCGATGATGTCGCCGAGGAAGCGGTAGCGCACCCTCGCTCCCGATGGCGGAGAGAGCGACATTGTCAGCGAAACCGTATCGCCAGGGCTGTAGCTGCACCTGTCGGTCTCAATCTGATAGCGCAACTTAGGCAGTTTCACCGATGCACCCGTCGCGAGAAGTGGGGCGATGGGACGTGCCTCGACCGTCTTTTTGTAAGGCTTCGAATGCAGAGCCATCGTGCCGGACGAGAGGGTGAGCGTGCCGCTGTAGGTGCCGGCATCGGGTGCGTCCTCGTGGAGGGCGAAGTCGTTAGCGTCGGAGAAAGCCGTGCCGACGGCCGTGCCGATGGGGTAGAGGCAGGGGGAATAGACGCGTACTGGCGGC
>CACXXT010000124.1 GCA_902771725.1 uncultured Bacteroidales bacterium | reverse complement strand
AGAAAAATTAGAACTATTTGCAGCTAATGGAAATTATGGAAGAGTAGATTACACAAAATCCATTGTAGAGAGAACGAAAGAAAATGTTTTTGATAATTTAACCTCAACAGGAGCAACAACATTTGCTAGAGAATGGGATCAATTAAGAGATGAAAGATATATAAGTAGAAACGATTTAATAAATGGAAATGTAATCTTAGTACAAGAAGGGGAGAGTTCATCTACAATAAAAGCGTATATTGTTGCCTCAATAAATGGTGCTCTTACAATAGTAGACAAAAATAGTAATACCAAAGTAATACCAACAGCTAAAAAAAGTAATACCAATGACGCAAGTCCCTAAGATTAAGTTAGTTTACGACCGCCGGAAGGAGGCGTCTAACACAAGACACGGAAGAATCGAACTCCGCATAACTGCGGGCAGTAGACAAAAATTCATCAGCACAGGACTGACGGCCATGCCCAGGGAATGGGACGAGGCCGGGCAGCAGGTGAAGAACTGCGGCGACGCCAACGAGAAGAACCAGGTGCTTCTCAACATACGGCGGAAAGTGCTCGCCGTCATCTCCACGATGATGGACAGCGGCAACATTGACCTTGCCGCCATCCCTGTACTGTTGAAGCAAGAGACAGTCACCATCACCTTCTTGGAATATGTGCTGCAGCGCATGGAGGCGAAGCAGGTGACCGACCACACACACAAGTCTTATGTCACGATGTATAACAAGCTGGTGGAGTTCGGACGGATAAAAGTGTTCGCCGACATCACCCCGGCGAAGGTGCGGGCCTTCGGTGAATGGTTGCACTCCTACACCTGGAAGCAGCGCAGCGCGGACGGGAGGCAGAAGACACACCGTTACTCGCAGGCCTCCATCTACAAACTGACATCTAACCTCTCCCTCTTCATCTCAGATGCCGTAGTGGACGGCTACATCACCGAGAACCCGTATGTCACCCGACGGATGAACGAGAAGAAGGGCGGCACACGCATAGACCAGTACCTCACGCCCGAGGAGGTGAAAAGGATAGCGGAGGCGACAATGCCGACGGCAGCGGTGGCCAGATCACGAGACCTGTTCTTGCTGCAGTGCCACACCGGACTCGCCTACATCGACCTCATGACCTACGATTTCAAGAAGCACAGGACGAGTGAGGACATGTCGCTCTGCCACGGCACCAGGCACAAGACCGGCACTGAGTTCGTCTTCCTGCTGACGAGAGAGACACGGGAAATACTTGAGAGGTACAAGTACCGCATGCCTACCCTATCGAATCAGAAATACAACGCCCACCTCAAAATCATGGGTGACGCTGCGGGCATCAACCGCCCCATCACCTCGCACATGGGACGCAGGACGGCAGGCTCCATCTGGCTGAATAGTGGCATCCCCATCGACGTGGTCGCTAAATGCCTGGGGCATCAGTCCACGCAGGTGACGCAGCGCGCCTACGCGAAGATTCTCGACACGACGGTGGAGGACGCCTTCAGGCGAGTAAACGAAAACCGCCCATCTTCGCAGACGGACGGCGTGCCAAAAACCTAATAAAAATAAACAAGTTTAACTAATAACCAAAATTACTATGAGAACAAACGAAGGCCCGCGCACTCACGGGTCTTTTTTAATTGTCATGAGGCAATAGATGCAGCAGCCTGTGACGGCCACGAGGAAGATGATGAATCCCTGCCAGCCGTAATGATTCGCCTTTTTGACTTCCTTCTTATTATGCATCTCATCCAGCACTTTGAGCACACTGTCCACTTTGGAGATGACCTTGGAGGAAGAGTCTCTGACTACTTCATGTTGCCAATGCCAGTTATTCGTCTCTATACGGACGGTCTCTGCCGGGAGGGTTTTGTCGGCCTGCAGCAGCGTCACCACCTTCTCACTCTCGACCCGAATGGTGTCATGGCGCCAGCTCCACCGCTCGACACTCAACGTGTCGGTGTGGGTGACGACAAGTGTGTCATGGACATATATCTGCTCGCTCACCACCTTCTTTGCTCCACACCCGCACAGGGCAGAGAGGATGATGATGGCGAGCAGCACCGCCGCCATTATCCAGGCATAGCCGTCGAGGACGCGGTAAGACTTTTTCATAGGTCAGAGTTGTTGAGCGGTTCAATGTCCTTTATCTCTATCGTCTTGCCCTCCTTGATGGCCTGCAGCAGCTTGGCGATCTCCGAGGCGAGCTTCATCGTTTCCCTCATATGGTCATGCGTTTTCTCATCGGCCTTTTCCTTGACCGATAAGAACTCAACAGTACACCAGAAGATGCCCAGGGCGATAGTGATGAGCGGGATACCATATACCATATCCCAGCCAAACCACAGCGGAAATTTAGCGATGTGGATGAGCAGGTCGACACCGGCTGCGATAAGAATCGTGCCCTCATACAAAGCAAACTTGTAGCCGGTGCGCTTCAGCGCCTCTGACCTGCGGACTTCTCCCCTAAGCGATGCCTTATAGAGTCCCGACATGAGGTCTATCAGCATTGCAAGAAACACCACCATCGCCACT
>CACXXT010000123.1 GCA_902771725.1 uncultured Bacteroidales bacterium | reverse complement strand
GAGCGTGCCGCCCGTGGGCCACAGCTTCTGCGTGATGTTCACTGCTCCATCCAGTCCGAGGTAGTCGTTGCGCACGAACGACAGCGAGCCGTCGGCCTGTTGGTACGAGCTGTAGCGCTTGTTCCACGACGGTGCCGTGCCCGACAGCGACACCTCCGGCAGCAGGTCGGCACGATAGCTGCGCCACTGCCAGTAGGCCGACCGCAGTTCGCCAAGTGCCACGGCTGCATCGATGCTTTGGCGCCGCGCCATCGCAATGCAATCGTCGAGGGAGAGGCGCAGGGTGTCCGTCTGTGCCAAGACAGCGAGGGGCAACCAAGCGAGGAAGAACGCGAAAAATCTATTCATGATGCAGGGCTTCTACTGGATGTTTATACATGGCGCGGAACGTCGGGACAACCATGCCGAGGGTGACGATGGTGAGCAGGACGGCGTATTGGATGACGCAGACAATAAGGTAATGCAGCCAGAAGGTGTTCACCCAGTCTGTCTCCTGACCCGTTCCCGTCATGGTAAAGCCCGTGGCAAGACCGATGTTGATGGCAAACTGGAGCCAGATAACCCAGCCGATGACACTGGCGACAAACGTCAGCAGGGCGGCCTCTCGCCATAGCATCCAGAACACGTTGCTTCGCTTGGCTCCGAAACTGCGCATGATGCCGATGTCCTCGGTGCGCTTCCGGATTTGCAGCCAGAAGGTGCCGAGAGTGCCAAGGACGACGTTCAGTAGTAACAAGGCGATAAATGTGCCCATGACGCTGAGGAGCATGCTGTCGGAGACATTGACCGACATCTGCTTTTGATATTCGGTGTAGGTGCGGGCGTTGGCGAGGCCGTATTCACCCGTCATCAGGTCCAACTGCCTTTCTGCCGAATTCTGCCGGATGACAAACTCATCCGCATCCTCGCCGGAACGCAGGCGGATGAGCATCTTCGGCGTGTTGCTCGAGAGGGCCGTCACTCGTGTTAGGACAGCGTAGGCATAGCGTTCGCGGGGCTTCAGACGGAAATCTTCAACCACGCCGAAGACCGTATAGCGGGCGACAATCTTGTCAGCAGGGCCGTGTTGCACGGCTTTCCCGTCGTAGTCAGTCTCCACGATGCGGCGACCCACGGCCTGATCAGTGCCGAAGAGTGCCAGGGCCATTGAGCGTGTGATGACGGCACCGTCGGCAGGACACTCGCTGGAGAGTTTTTCCGCCGAAGGACTACCCTTGACGGGTGTCAGCCCCTGCGTCTCGAAGAATTGCTCACCAAGCAGGAAACTCATCGAGTTGGCACCACAGAAGCGCGTGGTATCGGCCTCGACGCGAAAGGTAGAAAGGCGGGACCAATAACCTTCACCCACGAAGTCTGTGGCCAGTCCGGCATACTGAACCTCAGGCAGTGAGCGGACTTTTTCGCGCAAGGCATAGAGATTGGCCAAAGAAGCCTCTCCAATAGAGTCGGGGACTTCGGATGACATGCCCACCTGACCTATGACGAGATGGTCGCGCTCGAAGTCACCGTCGGGACGGCAAAGGTGGGTGTCGTAATAGGATACAACGAAATAGTCGAGGAAGTAGAAACTGAGCACGGCGACGAGGGCTATCTCCACCAAAATCCAAGCATTCTGACGACGATTGGCCCAAAAATTCTTTATTGTCTGGTTCATCTTTTCTGGTTTAGGGATTCGACGATAGGTTTACGCAGCGAGTGCCAAGCGGGGATAAGCGCAGCCATGAGGTTGAGCACGGCACAGCACGCGAAGGCCACGAGGAAGAGCGTCGGCGTGAAGAACATCTGGAAGTCGAGGCTCGGTTCATTGCCCACATGGGAGAGATCAAGGAACATCTTATGGACCACCTCGGTGTTGCAGACTGCCGTGATGAAGAGCCACGACAACAGCCAGCCGACAATACCGCCGAGGAGGGTTAGTACGAGGTTCTCGTGGATGACTTCGTTGAGCAGCGTTCGCCGCTTGCCACCGAAAGCCTTGCGGATGCCCATTTCGGCGCGTCGGGCCTCCATGCGATTGCTCATCAGTCCACTCAGGTTGATGGCGGGCAGCAACAGGAACAGCAGCATCAGCAGCGCGGGCGGTGTCAGTTCCTTAGCCTTCATGGCAAGATCCTGGCCATCGCTGTGGTTGAAGAAGTTCAACGTTTTGAAGAAGTGCGTATCGGCATCTATCCGCCACTCACCCCAGTCCTTACCCAGCCGCGCATTCATCACGGCATTGTACTGTCGACGCAGCGGCTCTATCACATCGAGGAAGTCCTGGCGGCTGTAGCCCTCGCGCAACAAGAGGCGTACGTCAAGTTGACCGGAGTAACTTATTTGGTCGAGGTTCAGGTCAGGATTTCCGTAATTGCCAATTTCAACTGAATAGGGGATGTAGATGTCGGCCGTGGCATCCCCCATAAGCGTGCTCACCGCTTTGACCACACCGACGACGCGAAACGGAAACGGCCCCTTGCTGCCTGCAATGCTGACATGCGTGGCACCGTCGAGCCTCTTGGCCAACTTGTCGGTGACGATGCACACGCGCTCGCCCTGACGAAACTCCTTCTCGGAGAAGGGACGCCCACTGAGGAACGTCAGGTCGTAGA
>CACXXT010000122.1 GCA_902771725.1 uncultured Bacteroidales bacterium | reverse complement strand
TGAACGATTCCTAAGGAAGTGTGTATGCTATAATGATTAATACATCATATTAAAATGAAAAGACTGATTCTATTTTCAATGGTTTGCCTGATGGCCACAGCAACACAGGCTCAGAACGACAGCATTAAAAACGAGACGATGCCGGAGGTGGTGGTGAACGCCGACGGACAGATAGAGATGGCCGACAAAACTGTACTGCTACCGACGACGCTGGAGAAGAAACATTCGGCCAACGGCTTCGACCTGCTGAGTGTGATGCAGACGGTGGAACTGGACGTGTCGCCACATACAAGGAGCATCACGACGCACAGCGGCGGCGAGGTGGTGATTTGTATCAACGGCATGGAGGCACAAGCCGAAGACGTGGCGACGCTACGTGCCAAGAACATCCGCAGCATAGAGTACATCCGCACACCGAGCGGCAAGTATGCGGGTAAGGCGGGACTGGTGAATTTCATCACTTACAAACTGGAATATGGTGGCAATGTCTATCTGTCAGCCACCGAGGGGCTGGCCTACAAGTCGGGTGACTATCTGGCCTTTACCGACTTCACCAGGAAGGGACTTACGCTGTCGCTGACGGCATCGGGTGATTGGGCTCACGACCATAGTTATTCGGAAGGGCACGAGGACTTTACCTTTTCCGACCGTTCGACGCTGACACGGGACTTTACAAGCGAGACATCCCTCCGCAAGACGAACAACCAGGCCGTACGCCTGAAACTGACATCGACGGGCAACAGCCACCGACTGAACGCCTACGTCAGTCTGACCCGTCAGGCCGTGCCCAGTGTGGAGGCGGCGATGAAGGCTCTCTACACGGGACGCTATGACGGCACGACCCAACGGCTCACCTCGTCGGACAGTCGCGGACTCGCCCCTGCCGTCTATGCCAATTATACGCTCTGGCTGCCCAAAGATCAGACGCTCGACTTCACCGCGTCGGCCTCGTTCGGCCACAACCGATACAACAGCCGCTACACGGAGACCGCTCAGAGCGCGATGACCTCCGATGTAACCGAGGACAACAACACCATTCGTGGCAACGCCCGCTACTACAAGTCATGGAAGAATGGCCTCACACTCTCCGGCTCACTGACACACGACCACAACCACTACAAGGACACCTACACAGGAACCTCGGCGGGCAATCAGCGGCTGACCACCGACGTGACGATGGGACTGGTTCAACTCAGCGGCTCAGCGCAGAAGTATTACTACTACGTGTCGGCTGGCGTGTCGAACTCTGCCGTCAAACTCAACGACAGTCACTACAATTATTGCAGTCCTGTGGCCTTCTACGGCGGCAACTATACCCTGAACCAAAAGCATTCTCTCGCGCTCAACGGCCTTTTCACCCACACGCTCTTCGACCCGTCGAACAAGAACGACATGACCGTACCCACCTCGTTCTTCGAGGCTGTCAAGGGCAATCCCGACCTCGCCCCGCTGAAAGTGCTGGGCAATACGCTGTCGTACAACGGACAGATTGGCAAGTCGAAGATTTCCATATCCTACGACAACAGCATCTACTTTGACAACATCCTGCACCGCTACGATGCAGACTTGCAGACCATCTACGACAGCCACACGAACGACGGCAACTACTACGGCAACATGCTCACGGCCACCTACGCCTACAGTGCCTTTGCCGATAAACTGCGCCTCAGTGTGACCGCCATCGAGGAATACAACATGCTGCGTGGCGACACCTACGACCTGTCACGCAATATCTTCCGCATGAAAGCCTCCGTCACCTACCTCACGGGCGACTGGATGCTGCGCTTCAACTACCACACACCTTACACAGCACTCGACATCCGCGAGCCTTACCTCATCAGCCGCCGTCCCGTCTATGAGTGGCTCGTCAGTTGGAATCACAAGAACTGGGCTGTCAAAGCACTGGTGCGCAATCCTTTCAGCCGCTATACGAAGCAGCACATAACGATGGACTACGGCTGCTACCGCCGCGACATCTGGAACTACGGCGAGGCCGACGGCAGGAACATCAACCTGACTGTGACCTACAGCCTCGGATACGGCAAGAAGTCTGAGCGTGGCGATACCGACATCGACAAGCACATCAACAGTGCCATTATGAAAACATACTAAGCAATGAGAAAGGCTATCTTCATATTCATTGCAATCATCCTCGTGGCTGCGAGCATCGACTGGATCCGTTCATGCAGCGGCTTGAAATCGCACAAGGAGGTCTTCGGGCGGGAAATCACTTATGCAGATATGTTCGAGTACAAGGATACCGATTATGATTACGTTGTCCGCGTCCCGTCGTTCTTCACAGCCCAACCAGATTCCCTTCAGGAGGAAAAGGCCGTATGCGCTTCGAGTACGGCGACCAATGGATTACCATCGTCATCGAGAGCCATGTGATGCCGGGCAACGGCCAGTCATTAAAGGACGGTATGGACTCATTGGCACAGGTGCTTCAAGCGACAGACCGCAAACTCGGCAGCGATTACTTCATCCTCTCCGGTCCACAATGTGAAAATGGCAGTCGCATCGACGGCTATAGTTATTACACCAAGATTATGGTCAATCATAAACTATGGTTCGTCTATACGATGATCTATCCCGACGATTATAAAGACGTCCTTACTCGTCTCTTCAAAGAGATAGACGACTGGCA
>CACXXT010000121.1 GCA_902771725.1 uncultured Bacteroidales bacterium | reverse complement strand
CAGAGTGGGGCGCCTGGAACAACGCCGGCGCTGTGGCCTTCTACCTGGACGACTATGACGAGGCCGAGCGTTACCTCAACGTGGCCCGTGATATGAACCCCCACAACCCCGATGTGCTTAACAACACCGGCCTGCTTTTCCTCGCCAAGAAGGACTACGCCCTTGCCAAGTACTACTTCGAGGAGGCCAAGCGCCAGGGTAGCAACGACGCCGACGCCAACATCCCCATCCTTAACCTCAAGCGCGGCAACTACAGCGAGGCCCAGAAGGCCATGAAGGGCAATCCCTGCACCTACAACCTCGCCTTCGCCCAGCTGATGAACGACGAGACCGGCACCGCCGTGCGCACGCTCGACTGCTGCCTCGACCAGAACGCCGATGTCAAGTACCTGCGCGCTGTCTGCTACGCCCGTCTCGGCGACAAGACCAACTGCCTGAAGAACCTCAAGGCTTCGATTGACGACAACTACGAGTACAAACGCAAGGCCGCCGTGGACACCGAGTTCAAGGACTACTGGGACGACCCCGAGTTTAAGCTCATAATCAAGCTCTACAACAACTGATGATAAAAAAACAGATACCCAACCTGCTGACGCTCTGCAACCTCATTTGCGGAGCGTTGGCTGCCTATATGGCTGTCATGGGCTGGCTGCACCGTGCGGCCATGTTTATGATGCTCGGCATTGTGTTCGACTTCCTCGACGGCTTCGCCGCACGTATGCTCGGCGTCAGCTCGCCTGTGGGCAAGGAGCTCGACTCGCTGGCCGACGTTGTCACCAGCGGCGTTGCCCCTGCCTTCATCTTGTTCCGTATGCTCATGTGCTTCCAAGGATGGAAATACTGGGCGCTGCTGGCATTCTTGATGCCCGCTTTCGCCGCCTACCGTCTGGCGAAGTTCAACCTTGACGAGCGGCAGCATGAGTCGTTCCTCGGCCTCCCCGTGCCCTCCAATGCCCTGATATGGGCTTCTCTGGGTCTCTGTGTGGCGCACCCCGACTGGGCGCATGTGGCTTTGCTGCCGGTGCCGTTCATCCAATGGGTGCTGCTGTCGAACACGTCGCTGATTGTCATGGCGTGTCTCAGCATGCTGACCAACGTGCTTATGGTCTCCGAGGTGCCTATGCTGGGCCTCAAGTTCAAGAGCTTCGGATGGCATGGCAACGAGCAGAGATACATCCTCCTGATAGGGGCTGCGGTGCTGATAGTGCTCTTCGGCATCTTCGGCATCGCCATTGCCATACTGTGGTACATACTGCTTTCATTGATTTGTGGCCGTAGGCAATGCTCGAAGAGCTGAAACACATACCTATAGCCGACTACGACTATCCGCTGCCCGACGAGCGCATAGCGCGCTATCCGTTGGCCGAGCGCGACCAGTCGAAGTTGCTTGCCGTCACGTCCGAAGGCATCGCCGAACACCGTTTCTTTGAGTTGCCGCAGCTGCTGCCTGCCGACGCGCTGCTGGTCTTCAACGACACCAAGGTGATTCACGCACGTCTGCTGTTCCGCAAGGAGACCGGGGCGACGATAGAGATATTCTGCCTGGAACCCTACCGGATGGCCATCAGCGAGTCTTTCGAGCAGCGCGAGCGGTGTTCGTGGGTCTGCTTCATAGGCAACAACAAGAAGTGGAAAGAGGGTGTGTTGAGTGGACGATGGCAGGCTGATGGTGGTGAGTTTGTGCTCTCGGCAACGCGCCGTGAGGCTGTGGGCAACGCCTGGGTGGTGGACTTCAGTTGGACCGGTGGCGCCAGTTTCGCAGAGGTGATAGAGAAGGCCGGCGTGATACCGCTGCCGCCTTATCTCGGCCGTGATGCCGAGGAAAGCGACGCCACGCGCTACCAGACCGTCTACGCCCACTACGAGGGCTCGGTGGCCGCCCCTACGGCAGGTTTGCATTTTACTAAGGAACTGCTTGCTGAAATAGAGGAGATGGGCGTCAATATCGCACATGTCACACTGCACGTCGGACTGGGAACGTTCCGCCCGGTCAAGGCCGAGACGATAGAAGAACATCACATGCATTCGGAGTTCTATATTGTGACGGAGGAGACTGCCGAACTCATCAATCGAACCAGGGAGAGCGGACATCGGGTGATCTGCGTTGGAACGACATCCTGCAGGACCATCGAATCCGCCGCTGAACCTGATGGTCAGGGAGGATACCGTCTTGCTGCGAAGAGCGGATGGACACAGATTTTTATTTATCCCGGATACGAGTTCAAGCTGATGCAGGGTCTTATCACGAATTTCCATCTTCCTGAGTCGACGCTCGTCATGCTTGTTTCGGCTTTTGCAGGTAAGGAGAAGGTCCTCCACGCGTACGAGGAGGCAGTAAAGGAGAGGTATCGTTTCTTTTCGTTTGGGGATGCGATGCTTATTTTGTAAAAACAGCTCTACTCGGGTGAAGAAAGAAGAAATATCTCATGACTCTAAAGTCACGAGAATTCTGCGTCAGGGATTAAAGCAGAATGACCGGGCAAGATATTGAATATGCAGTAAGAAAGGCTGAAATTGTGTGAGCTTTTTTGGAAACCGGTTCATGCAATTTCAGCCTTTTGTGTACAGAGTTGATTTATGATGATTTAATAACTAAAACTTCCCACTTCATGTCTAAGCTGCTGTCGAAACCATAAATAATGCAATCGGAGCGGCGTCGTCGAGCGGCCGGTACTTTAAATTTTCAAGCGTCAGCGCCGAAAATTTATT
>CACXXT010000120.1 GCA_902771725.1 uncultured Bacteroidales bacterium | reverse complement strand
ACGAGCCCCCCCCTCGTCCCCCGAGGGGGACACATTAGATCTGGCTATAGAAGCCCCCTCGGGGGCAGTAGGGGGGGCTAGCACGTATGCCCCATAGCAATGGATATGTGGCGAACGGCGAGTGACACGCACTCCGAGGTGATGCTGGGTGATGATCTCCACAGCGAAGTGATTCTCCTTGACGACGATGTCAGGACATGCGCGCACGGCCTCCATCAGTCCTCGCTGGATCTCTGCACCAGTATCGTCGGCATGATGAAGGATGCGAAACTCAGAGTGTCCACCCTCACGATGGAGATCGAAGGAACCGTCTTCCTTGCGGTCGAAGTTCACCCCCCACTCCACCAGTTCGCGAATCTGCTCTGGCGCACAGCGCACCACCTGCTCAACGGCCTTGCGGTCGCTGATATAGTCGCCAGCAATCATTGTGTCCTCGATGTGCTTCTCGAAATTGTCGACAGCCAGATTGGTCACAGAGGCCACACCACCCTGTGCGAACGAAGTGTTGGCCTCGTCAAGGCTTGTCTTACAGATAAGGCATATGCGAGCCCTCTCCTTTCCATTCTTCGACGAATTGTCCGTAGGACTGAGTGGCGGCAGCGCACGAGCCACCTTCAGGGCGTAGCTCATGCCGGCCACGCCTGCTCCGATAATCAGAAAGTCATACTTATAGACCATAGTATCAAGATTTAATTTGTTTATGCTACTTCTCTATGAACAGGCTACGCAGCCAGCGGATGTTGCCAATCCACTGAATGATGGGGCCTATGACGGGAATGGCTCGGAGGCCTCCCCATCGCAGGCTGTTGATCTCGTCAGGCAACATCTGTGTCACCACCTCGTTGAGTTTCTGCTCTGCCATCGTCTTGGCATGATCTTCAGCCGACAGCCGCGCTGACTCCTCACGCATGCTCTGTGCGGCCTCAGCCACCGTCTGCCCTGTCGATGTGAGGGCCTGCTGCTGATACTTCTCCAGCAGCTGATTGTACTCAGTGAAAAGCTGACTCTGTGTGAACTGGGTGACGAACGTGCCCTGATCGGCAAACGACGAGGCCATCGCATTGACACGAGCGAAGAACGCGTCGAAGTCCTGCTGGGCGGCAGCATCCAGGCGATACTGCTGCGCTACGACATCGTGAAAGGGTTTTGCCCAAGGATGAACAGTTGCCATATCTGAATTGTTTTAATGGTTAATACTCTTCTATGGTTGGCATAGTGCCTCGCAGAGACGATCCTGGAAATCGCGGCCCTCAGCCATGCGCCGGACACCTTGGTTAATGATGCTGAAAGCCAGTCGGTGGCCGTTGGGAGCAGTGAGATAGCCCGTCAGCGCCGACACACCCGTGACGCTGCCCGTCTTGGCCTGCACATTGCCCTGAGCAGCTGTGTCAGTCATGCGTTTCTTCAGTGTTCCGTCCTCGCCGGCTATAGGCAGCGTAGGCAAGAGCTGGTGGTAGATTTCATCGCGAAACCAGGCATAGCGCAACAGGCGCACCTGTGCCTCAGCCGTCAGATAATTGTAAAGCGAGAGCCCGCTGCCGTCGGCCAGTCGATAGCGTGAAGGATCGAGACCTATACGCACGAGCAGGTTCTCCTCCAGCTTCTGTGCATCCTTGGCTGTAGCGGGCCTGCCCCCTGAGCTGGCAGCTATCTGATAATAGGTGGACTCAGCATAGAGGTTGTCGCTCTCCTTCATCATCTGCTTGAGCACGTCGCCAATGGGATGGCTGCGCTGACAGATCAGCTTGGCATCGTTGGGCAGCGAACCTGAGGCAACGCTGACGCCACCAGTGCTGACGCGCGCTCCCCTCAGTTCAATCATGAACTGGGTGGAGAAGTCGGCCTTGCCATTGATGAGCAGCGGCGACAGCGTAGGATTGTCGTCATCCCAGCACCAGCCCTCGCCCCACTTCTCACCGTCCTTCATCGAACTGTCCATGATGATTCGTCCTCGGATGCTCTTAATGCCCTTGTCCTTCACTGCCTGGGCGAAGGCCTGCATATCCTTGCGGTCGAACATCGGATCCATCCCCCCTCGACAGATAAGGTCGCCCGTCAACTGTCCGTTGGAGATCTGGCCCCTATAATATAAAGATGTCTTGTACTTATAGGTGGGGCCCAGATAGTCGAGTGCCGTGATGGCCGTGAGCAGCTTCATCGTAGATGCCGTACGCATCAGCTGACGATGATTCAGGGCATAGAGCAGAGTATCGTCAGTAAGGTCCCAAACCATCAGTCCCAGCTGGGCACGCTCCATCAGCGAGTCGTCGACGAGCGCATCCAGGCGCTGCATCACCAACTCGCGATAGGGCACCATCAGCACCGTGCTGTCGGCACCTTCGTGGCGTCCCACTTGTTCGCCTTCCTCCTGCGCCAAAGTCTGCACAGGAACCAGCATCAAGAGTCCAATCAGTAGTCGTATCAGTTTCATCGGATGCAAAGGTACGAAAAAGTGAGCGAAATGCCAAAGGAAAACTTGTTTTTCTTTGCATTTCCGAACGTAAGTACCTTCGAGCCTGCTCAAAGGTACGAAAAAGTGAGCGAAATGCCAAAGGATAGTCCACTTTTCTTTAAGTTTTTCACTTTTAGCATTTTTTTGCAGTACTTAGTGTTGCATTATTGGAGAAAATTTGTAACTTTGCACCCGAATAGCGTTTCCCGAAACGGAAAACTTTTTTGGCGAAAGGAACGGAAAAGTTTCCCAAAACGGAAAACATTGTTGAAG
>CACXXT010000119.1 GCA_902771725.1 uncultured Bacteroidales bacterium | reverse complement strand
GGAACTGCGTGTCGAACATACGTTGTCCGGTATCTCCCTGTGCTTCAGGATGATGCAAGGCCGAGGTTCCCCAGATATTGCGCTTGATATGCTGAGGCGTGATGGCCAGCAGTCGGCAGATGGCATTCTCCACGCTGCGGATGTTGCGGCGTGCGTCCACAATCTGCGTCTTCACGTTCAGGTACGACGACTCCATCTGATTGACGGCGGTGGAGTAGATCTTGCCGTTTTCCCAAAGCGTCTTCTCGGTTTCCAGCGAGGCATTCCAGAGGCTGTCTGTAGCGTTCAGGATTTCCAGCTGGCGGTCGAGCACCTGCAGCATGTAGTATTGCTGTGCGGTAGTCGAGATAAGGTTCGCCTTGATGGATTCCTCACGTACCTTTGCCTGCAGGAGCAAGGCCTTGGAGGCGCGCTTCTTGTTGGTGATGGAGCCGAAGGCATCGATGTCCATCGAGAGCTGCAGGGGCAGGTTGTAGGTCTTTGACCATGGATTCGTGTCAAACTTCGACAGCGTTCCCTGCGGAGAGAAGTAGAGCGATGGCAGGTAGGCCAGTTTCGCAGCTTTCAGGGAAACTTCCGACTGCTCGATGGCGATGCGTGCCGAATTGATGTCGGTATTACGTGCGAGCACGCTGTCGATGAGCTCTTGCAAGATCGGGTCGGTAAAGAACTCACGCCATGTCATCTGGGCCAGCGAAGAGTCGTCGGTCTTCACATCCTTGCCGAAGATATCTGCCGGAGCCGTTACCTGTGGCTCATACTTCTTGAACGTCCCACAGCCCGAGAGTACGAAACTCAATAGGGCTACTATGAGTATGCTTTTTATTTTTATTTTCATTTAATTTATCTCTTCTGGTTTTATTTCTTCACTTATCTCTTCTATCGGAGCCACTGCTACTTTGACTTCGTCTTCGTCCGTCACAATTCGGCCATCAGTGCTTTCACTGCTCTGTCCCTTACCGCCCTGATACTTCTCGTGCAGTTTCTGGAACACGATGAAGAAGGCGGGAACCACGAAGAGCAGGGCAATGGTACCCACGGACATACCACCCACAACGCCAAGGGCGAGGGCACGGTTACCGTTGGCACCGGCACCACCCTCGATGATGAGCGGAATCATACCGGCAATCATGGTGAACACCGTCATCAGGATGGGGCGCAGACGCTCCTTGCAGGCCTCGAAGGCGGCATCGCGGATGCTCATGCCCTGGGCACGGCGCTCAGAGGCGAACTCCGTAATCAGGATGGCGGTCTTGGAGAGCAGACCGATGAGCATGATGACACCCGTCTGCAGATAGATGTTGTTGTCCATGCCCGGCAAGTGAACCAAAGAACCCAGGTAGGCGCAGACAAAGGCTCCCATCAGTCCGAACGGCACGCTGAGCAACACGGCCCACGGGGTGAACCATGAGTTGTAGAGCGAGGCCAGGATGAGGTAGATGAGAATGACACATATTATATATATAAGGGCAGTGGTGTTAGAGCCGGAGGCTTCCTCAAGTTCTCGCGACATGCCGCTATATTCGTAGCTGTAGCCGTTAGGCATGGTCTCCTTGAACACCTCGGCAATCACCTTGTGGGCGTCGCCCTCGGTGTATCCGCTGGCAGCCTGCACGAAGCAGGTGATGCTCTGGAACAGGTTGAAGTGCTCAACGCTCGACGTTCCCACAATCTCCTTCAGCGTGACGAACTCCGAGATAGGAGCCATCTTGCCGCCGCGCACCTTCACGAAGATGTTGTTCAGCGACGAGGGGTCGAGACGGTATTCGGGTGAGGCGCTGGCCATGATGCGGTACACCTTACCAAACTGGTTGAAGTTACCCACATACGAGCCGCCGCAATAGGAGCCCAGCGTCCTGAGCACGACAGCCGGTGATACGCCGGCGCGGTCACATTGGGTGGCATCCACTTCTACCTGATACTTCGGGAAGCGCTCGGAGTAGCTGGTCATGGCCATGCTGATTTCCGGACGCTCGCCAAGCTTGGTCAGGAAGTTGGTGGCCAGCTTGGCAAACTCAGAGAGGTCGCCGTCGTTCAGGTCCTGCAGCACCAGGTTCACACTGTTGTTGGAACCGTAGCCCGGCACCTGCGGCAACTGGAACGGCATCACCTGCACGTTCTTGATTTCCTTGCAGGCGAAATACAGGCGGCCGATGACCAGGTCAACGTAGTGGTTGAAGCCCTCACGCTCCTCCCAGGTCTTCAGGCGGATAATCATGGTGGCATAGTTGGAGCCCGAGCCCGACATCATGCCGTAGCCGCAAGCCGTGGCGAAGCTCTCCATCTCGGGAATCTCCTGCACCTTGGCCTCCACCTTCTTCACAATCTCACGCGTCTCGTGGAGCGTGGTACCCTCCGGGGCACGGATTTCGGCAAGGATAACGCCCTGGTCCTCCTGCGGCACCAGTCCTGAAGGCAGGTTCTTCATGAAGAAGATGAGCAGCACGGCAGCCACGGCCAGCAGACTCCACGCCAGCACGGGGCGCTTGATGAACTTCTGCACAGCCTTGGAGTACTTGTTGTAGATGGCGTTATAGCTGACGGTATAGGCTTTCTTCGTATAATAGGTCAGGTTCTTGCGCTCGCTTTTCTTCTCCGTGATCTTCAGCATGATGGCACAGAGGGCAGGGCAGAGCGTCAGGGCTGATACGCACGACAGACCTACGGCCGAGGCAATCGTCACACCAAACTGGGTGAAGAACGAGCCCGACGTGCCGGGCATGAAGGCCACGGGGATGAACACGGC
>CACXXT010000118.1 GCA_902771725.1 uncultured Bacteroidales bacterium | reverse complement strand
GAGTGATACTGACCTGCAAAGATGTTTGAGCTCAGACCTCGGGTCTTGATCTCAATCTTACGGACCTTCTTGATAATCTCAGATGTCTCCATCTTCAATTCTTCAACTTTTTACTTCTTTACCTTTTTACTTTTTTACCTTTTTACCTTTTTAAAGGTCTGCGCCGATGTCGCGACGGAAGTATTTGTCGGTGAACTGGATCTTCTGAGCCTCCTCGAAGGATTTCTGCAAGGCCTCGGCCTTATCCTTGCCATAGGAAGAGACGGCGATGACTCGTCCGCCGGCTGTGACCACCTCTCCGTCTTTCAGGGCAGTACCGCTGTGGAAGACGATGGAACCCTCAACGTCGCTGATGCCGCTGATGGGATAGCCTTTCTTGTAAGCCTGGGGATAACCACCGCTGACGAGCATCACGCAGACGGCTGCACGGGGATCGAACTCGATCGTGCGCTTGTCGAGGTCGCCGGCTGCCACACCCTCAAAGAGGTCTACGATGTCACTCTTCAGGCGCAGCATGACGCTCTCCGTCTCCGGGTCGCCCATACGGCAGTTATATTCGATCACGTAGGGTTCTGGCTCCTGGCTCGGCGTGTTGGTGCGATTGATGAGTCCGAAGAAGATAAAGCCCTTATAGTCAATGCCTTCGGCTGCGAGGCCCTCTACCGTAGGACGGATAATACGGTTCTCCACCTTCTGCATCCACTCTTTGGTGGCGAAGGGTACGGGTGTGACGCTGCCCATACCGCCGGTATTCAGACCCGTGTCGTGCTCTCCGATGCGCTTGTAGTCCTTGGCTTCAGGGAGAATCTTGTAGTGCTGGCCGTCTGTGAGAACGAATACGGAGCACTCGATGCCGCTCATAAATTCCTCAATGACCACCTGTGAAGAAGCATTGCCGAACATGCCGCCCAGCATCTCCTTCAGTTCTTTCTTGGCCTCGTCGAGGGTGGGGAGGATCAATACGCCCTTACCCGCACAGAGACCGTCGGCCTTCAGCACGTAGGGAGCCTCGAGGGTCTCAAGGAACTTCAGTCCTTCCTCTAAGTGCTCACCATCGAAAGTCTGATAACGGGCGGTGGGGATGTTGTGACGCTGCATGAAGCCCTTGGCGAAGTCCTTGGAGCCTTCAAGCACGGCTCCAGCCTTCGAGGGGCCGATCACAGGCACATCCTTCGTGCGGGGATCTGCTTTCAGATTGTCGTAGATGCCCTTTACCAATGGGTCTTCGGGGCCGACGACCACCATACTGATGCCCTTCTCAACCACGAAATCCTTGATGGCGTCGAAGTCGTCGGCCTTCATGGCCACGTTCTCACCACAGTTGCTGGTTCCGGCATTGCCTGGGGCGATAAAGAGTTTCTCACACTTGCTGCTCTGAGCGATTTTCCATGCTAAGGCGTGCTCACGTCCGCCGCTGCCTAATAAAAGTATTTTCATATTCTTTCTTCTTTTTTTTTGCAACGGACAACAGGACTTAAGGACTTTTTCTTTTTGCAAATCAGTCTTGTTAGTCGTGTAGTCCGTTGCTAAATATTTTATTTCAAGTAATCTTCGAAGTATTGAGTGATGCGTTCATGGAGATGGACGCTGGCATGACCTCTCATATTGTGTTCCTCACCAGGATAGGCGAAGAAGTCTGGCTGTGTGCCGGCTTTGATGCAGGCATCGAGGAAGGAAAGACAATGCTGAGGCACGACGGTGTTGTCGTTGTAGCCTGTGATGATCTGCAGTTTGCCTTTCAAGTCCTTCGCCTTGTTGATAAGGCTGATCTTGGCATAGCCTTCGGGATTTGTTTCAGGAGTTCCCATATAGCGCTCGCCGTACATCACCTCATACCATTTCCAGTCAATTACTGGGCCTCCAGCCACACCAACCTTGAA
The DNA here is from genome assembly GCA_902771725.1 of uncultured Bacteroidales bacterium. Classification (GTDB taxonomy): domain Bacteria; phylum Bacteroidota; class Bacteroidia; order Bacteroidales; family Bacteroidaceae; genus Physcousia. The sequence goes on along the minus strand of CACXXT010000118.1, from coordinate 869 downwards.
CACATCGGGGTAGTTGGTCATCAGCGAGATGGTCATAAAGCCTCCGAACGACCAGCCGTGAACGCCCAGACGCTCCATATCTATATAAGATAAGGTACGCAGGTATTCTACGCCCTTCATTTGGTCCTGCATCTCGATTTGTCCCAACTGGTGGAAGGTGGCCTGCTCGAAGTCGCGGCCTCTGTACTGGCTGCCACGATTGTCGAGGATGAAGACGATGTAGCCTTTCTGTGCCATATAGGTCTCCCAGCTGCGTGAGGCCCAGTGCCAGGAGGCCTGGACATTGTTGGCGTGAGGACCGCCATAGACATAGATCACCGTCGGATATTTACGGTCGGGGTTGAAGTCTGCGGGCTTCACCATTCTGTAATAGAGGTCGGTCACCCCATCCGCTGCCTTGATGCTGCCGCACTCAAAGATGGGATATTGGTAACCAGTCCAGGGGTCTTCTGCATCCAGCAGGTTCGTGTGGCGTGGGGTCTTCTGGTTGATATCCACGACGTCGATGACTCGTGGCCTCGTAGGCGTAGAGAACCTGTCGATCAGGAAGTTGCCAGAAGGAGATAGTTCTGCGTTATGAACACCGTCTACCGTCTCCAGCTGTTTGATCTCTCCCTTCATGCTGACGCTATAAAGCCGGTGGTGCAGGGGATGTTCCTTGTTGGCTTTGAAGATGATGGTCTTCTGATTCTTGTTGAAGCCCAGCACCTCCATGACCACCCATTCGCCATTGGTGATCTGCTTCAGTTCCTTACCGGCGGCATCGAAGAGGTAAAGATGGTTGTAGCCGTCTTTCTGACTCTGCATAATGAATTTGGTAGCATCCCAGGGCAGGAACAGGATGGGATGCAGAGGCTCTACGTATTTGT
>CACXXT010000117.1 GCA_902771725.1 uncultured Bacteroidales bacterium | reverse complement strand
ATTCAGCGTATGACCGTTGCCGTCGAACGTACCGCGATAGCTGTAGTCGCTGCGGTTGATGGGTTGCATGCCTACACCTGTCATATCAATGTCGGCTGTAACCTTACCCTTAATTGTATAATCGCTGCTTGTGGAAATTGCACGGAAAGCAACGAGTTCCTTGACAGTACCGATGAGGTAGAAGCCATCCTGCAACAACACTACGGCCCCGACACTCACATAGCTGTCCACGTAGAACCAAATTAAATCCCCACTCGATTGAGCGGGGATTTTTAATATGCAGGGTAACCTTTGGGTTGTTCAGATAGTCTCAACGCGCTATCCGGATAATCTTAACGAGGTGTTCAGATAATCCCTTATAGGGTATGGAGATAGTCTGAATGAGTCGTTCGAAACGTCTGGACGAGCCGTAGGTGACATCCCTGCTTGCTTACCGACTACAAAGGTAACACTATTTCAAAGAGCGCTCTGACTTTCAGCCATGCTGACCGAGAACATCGGCGCTGGTAGAGATCATCGGCGTTAGTCGTCGATGTCAATACACAGTTTCTCAACGAGAAACCTCACGATATTCGGTGGCAGCACCCTCATACTGGGCCTCATGCCCATGGCCGTGAGCTCCCTCTCAAAAGGCTTACACCACACACGCAGCGTATCTACGCTGACACCTGCCCTATAGGCCAGTTCACTTTTCGACATTGCTTTCATTTTCTTAAATTGAAGATTGTTTATTGAAGATTGAATATGATTCGAAATGACACATTGACAGATTAATTTAGGAAATCTTCGCGCGTACCGTATAGGCGTGCGCAGTACGCAGGGGGAATCTTCAGAATAATGTGTCATTTGTGTCAAATATATCACCGATGTCCACCGTCGAGTCAGGCTCGGCATCGTAGGCCAGCACCGACCTGTTGGCCTTGATCTCCTCGGCAGTATATGCCACTACCCTATAACCCCGCTGACCGTGGGAGCGCATGGCCTCGAAGCCCAGGGCCGTCATGGCACGTCCCAGTTTGTTTGAGCTCAGCACATTGATCAGGTTACCGGCCACGCTCTGCAGCAGATCGGTAGAGCTGACGAACTCTCCCTGCTCGCCCTTCTTGGGCGGACGGTAGTACTTGCTAATCAGTTCGTACTCAGGTCTTGGCACCTCGAAACGCTCGTTGTGGCGGGCCATGACCTGCATCTCGTCGTTGTTGAACCAATAGCGGAAATCCTTCAGGTAGAGGGCGTAGGCCTGTGCGAAGATGGCCTCATGGTTGATGGGAAACTCATGCGGCGATTGGATGCTCTCCACCTCGAAGGGCAGCCAGCGGCGCGTACCAGTATCATCGTCGATGAAACGCACGTTATTGCCCGTGCCGCAGTAGCTGGCGATGTGAACCCTGCGCTCGGGACTGTGGGCGTAGGGCTTGCGCTCGTCGGTCACGGTAGTGGTGACGGCCCATTTCAGACGGTTCATCTCCGAGGGGCGCATCGTGTCGAGCTCCTCACAGCAGATCAGCCCGTACTGCGAGAGTTTCAACACCTCGTCCTTGGTCATGTTGCCGAAACTGGTGTTCGAGTGGAAGTAGGACTCCAGCTCAGGAGGCAGGAGGTGGTTAAACCAGGTGGTCTTGTAAATGCCCTGGCGACCCACAAACACCAGTATCTCCTGGTTCACCTTCTCCTCCTCGAGCCAGCCCGCCACCATGGCCACCAGCCACTTGCGCAGACAGACGTAGAACAGCAGCTGCTCCTCGGTGCCGCCCTTCACGTTCACTGTCATGGCCAGCTCCAGGATGGGGTTGGTCTCCTCGTCCCATGGCGGCAGACGGCTGAGGTAGTTGGTGAAGGGGTTATACAGCGGCACGAAGTCCGACCTGATGACGCGCCATATCTCCCTGTCGGACACGTCCTTCTGCATCGACAGCATGTTCCACAACGAGTTCACCAGCCGGTCGTTCACGTTCTGCCACTTGACGGCCGAGCGCCACTCGTCGAGCGGGTTGGCACCCGTGGGATATTTCCACCCGAGGGCATCAAACTCATCCTTCATCGGCACGCGGAACTCCGCCTCACCGCTGATCACATTGTGGCGGAGCAGGATGTTGTCGCAGAGGAAGTTCTGAATATCCTCCGCCGAAGCCCGCGTCTCCCGCCAGTTCTTCTTGTGCTCCTTCGCCTCCGTTTGCTCAGAGGCTTCTGCTTCTTTCTTGCGCTTTGCCATAACTTCATAGATTTGTTATGGCGCAAAGGTACGCATTATAATTTATAGTTACCCCCCATACTCGGGGGATGAGTATGGGGGGATATCTGGCATTTTTAGTACAGATTGTTAGCCAAAAATGGATTTCAGACTATCTTCAACCTCAAATGATTGTTGTTGGTTTACAGCATCGTAATAGTCCTGATACATATTCTGCCGATGCCAGAAAGTCTCAAAGACCTTCCATTTATTACGGATTCCCAACTTCGTAGCCATCACATGAGCCATCATCGCGGCTTTAGTGCGTGATATCTTAGGTTGGAAATTCTCATCTACCAAGCCTGCCTTCTGGGCTTTTCTCCATAGTACCATTGCTTCGTCGGTGGCTAATGGTTCTGGCAGTTGGGGCGGTTCGCTGGTTGATGAACTGGCAGTTTTCTGCTTCTGTGATTTGTCGGCTCCAAAGATTTGCGTGTCGATGTGGTTAACATACTGCGCGCCTGGGGCGACTAAAGTCAGGTTAATGGTGCTGCCTTGATTGTTACCGCCTGCTTGATGCAGCATTTCGAGCAGACGGTTTAATGATGCGAGGATATCCTCGTCGTTGTTGAGATTCATACA
>CACXXT010000116.1 GCA_902771725.1 uncultured Bacteroidales bacterium | reverse complement strand
GGAGAAGCCACGGATTCGATACGTCCGAAGGAGGGATTGCCGCCGAGGGCAAGCTTCAGCCCCATCACAAACACAGTGGAATCTTCAATGAGAAGGACATTTATCATAAGTCAACAGTTATTTCAAGACCGCCTTCGGGGCGGTTGTTCATCCGTAAGGAAGCTCCCAGTTTGTCCAGCAGTTCACGGGTAATCAGAAGCCCGAGCCCATGGCCCCAACGAGCATCCCCCTCGCGGAGACCGGGGCCCTCGTCGCGTATGGTAATCCTTTTACCACGCGCCTGAAGCGCCACCTTTCCACCTTCAGGACTGGCCTTGACGGCATTGTCAAGCAGGTTCCGGAGGACGGTCAGGAGCATGTTGCGGTCGGTGCGCACAGTGAGGCCGGAAGGTATGTCCACTTCGATGATCTCCCCTTCCCGCATGGTGCCGATGGCTTCTTCCGCCAGGGCCGTCATGTCCTCTTCACGCATCACCGGCTCCAGCATCCCCTTCTGGTTAAGGGACCAGAGAAGAAGGTTTTCCAGCAGGTCGGAGGCCTTGTCCGTCGATTCCGAGAGGGCCTCCAGGGCCGCCTTGAGCTGCTGCGGCGAAAGGCCGTCGGCCTGCTCCAGCAGCTGGTGCGCCAGCAGACGGTTTCCGTACACCGGGTTCCGGAGGTCATGGGATATGATGGAGAACAGCTGGTTGCGCTTGTCGAGTTCCTTTTCAAGCAGGTTGTGGGCAAAGTAATATTGGGCTGCCGAGAATAGTTCTACCAGCAAGGCGGCTGCAATGATGAAGAGCACGTTCTTGTGCCCTTTCAAGGTTTGGGTGAATTTGCTGAATAAATTGCCCATGGCGTTTCTACAGTAATTATTTGCAAAAATAAAAAATATCTGATATGGTTGTAAAAATATTTTATTAAATACTGTTAAACCAATTTGTTCTTTGTCATCGAGTTCGGCAATGCCTATCCTTCAAATGACATTGCAAATTTAACGTGCATATAAGAGGTGTACAAATTTATTCTTGTTTTTTGCGAAAAGTAGTTGCGACAAGGTGTACAAATTGCCGACAAATCGGGGTGACGGCTTTATTTTTTGTCGCATGACATGTAAAAAAAGATGTATCTATTTTAAAACAAAATGGGTGACAGTAAACCAACTGTCACCCATATCATTATTATGTTCTTTTTCTTATTTCACGGTAAAGTCGAAACGCTGCAGGTCTTTGTCGAGCGACGAGGTGCCGCAGAGCAGCTGGTAGCGGCCGGCACGGGTGCTGAGCTCGTCGATGGCATCGTCGTAGTATTCGAAGGCTTCGCCGTCGAGCGTGATGGTAGCCGTCTTGGTCTCGCCGGGCTTCAGCTGCAGCTTCTTGAATCCCTTCAGGCCCTTGATGGGTGCACCGGGGTCGTCGAGCGCCTTCACATACACCTGAATGGTTTCCGTGCCTTCACACTTGCCCGTGTTGGTGACGGGCACGCTGATGGTCACCTTTCCGTTCTTCTTCATGCGCTTGGCCGAGAGTTTGGCCTTGCCCACGTTGAAGGTGGTGTAGCTCAGTCCGTAGCCGAATGCATATTGCGGCTGTCCGGTGAAGTAGCGGTAGGTGCGGTTCTTCATCGAATAGTCGAGGAAGTCGGGCAGGTCGTTGTTGGAACGGTAGAACGTGACGGGCAGCTTGCCGCCGGGGCAGTAGTCGCCGAAGAGCACATCAGCCAGTGCCTTCGAGCCTCCCTGTCCGGGATACCAGGCCTGCAGCAGGGCATCATACTGGCCCTCAACGCTGCCGAAGGCGATGGCCGAGCCTGAGCAGTTGACCACGATGACGGGGCGCCCAGTCTGATGCATAGCGCTGATGAGACGCTGCTGAACGTGCGGCAGTTCGATGTCCTGCTTGTCGCCTCCTTCGCCTTCCATCTGGGCAGAGATGCCGCCGATGATGATGATGGCGTCGGCCGATTTCACTTCGTTGGCCAGGTCGTTGAATTCGGCCAGCTTGCGTTCGCAGATGTCGCCGCGAAGCATAGCGAAGTTGCCGTTGCCGCGACGGTATTCTACAACGATGTCGTAGGTCTCTCCCTTGGTGACGGGGAACGACTTGTAGTCAATCTGCCGGCGTCCGAATCCGAAGCCGCGGCGTCCGCCTGGCTTGGCTTCCTCAACCACCTGTCCGTTCACGCTCAGCGTGTAGCCGTTGTCGGTCATCAGCGTGTATTTCATGTCGCCGGTGAAGTCAGCCTTGTATTTTCCGCTGATGCGTACCGAGAGCGAGTCGTTGTTGATGCCTTCGGCAAAGCCCCAGGCTCCGAAGGTTGAGAAGTTCAGCTCGTTGTAGTAGCCGCTCTTGGCGGGTTCTCCTTTCAGTTCCTTGTTGTTCCAGAACTCCACGAAGGCGCCCTTGCCTTCGTTGAAGTCTTTCAGGTGGTGTATGGTCTGATAGTCGTCGTTCAGCTCGCATGCCTTGTGGTAGATAATCTTGGCACCGGGCACCGCGGCCTTGATGCCGTCGAGCAATGAGTGCTGGTGCTGTTTGGTGGGTGTGCCGCCGTAGTTTCCGTTCAGCAGTTCCACGTCGTCGGCATTCGGTCCCAGCACGGCCAGCGTCTTGATGTTTTTCGAGAGGGGCAGCACGCCTTTGTTCTCGAGCAGCACCATCGACTCGCGGGCAGCCTGGGTGGCAGTTGCGTCGTGAGCTTCGCTGCTGATGACATTCTCCCCGAGCGTTGCCCACGGCAGCCGTTCGGCGGGGTCGAACATTCCGAGCTCGAAGCGTCCCATGAGCGTCTTGCGCAGATGCTGGTCGAGCACGTTCTCCTCGATGAGACCTTTCTTTAGTCCTTCGGTGAGGCTCATGAACACCTTGCCGCATTCCAGGTCGGTACCGTTGAGCACAGCGTCGACCGATGCCGAGAGCGGG
>CACXXT010000115.1:508-3447 GCA_902771725.1 uncultured Bacteroidales bacterium | reverse complement strand
GAAACCATAGCCCTCGGCCATCAGACGCTGGCTGGCAAGGCCAGGAATCTGGTCGAAGCCGCAGAAGTTGGGATCGTCGATGTCGGCATCGCCGAGGTCGTCGAAGTTGGTGGTGAAAGCAGTGGCACCCTCGTCCTTCAGCACGCGGCGGAGTGCAATCTCTGCCTTGGCGGCGCTCTTCACTTTCTCCCAATATACTTCCTCACCGCTCTCGTCAATCTTGATGGTGTAGAGCTTCTTGTACTCCTCAACGAGTGCATCGGCTTCAGCATCGGTGACCTTCTTGTAGTAGTCCATGAGGCTGCTGACGGGGTAGTAGTCCACGTGGTAGCCCAGACGCTGTTCGAACTCTACGCGGTCGCCATCGGTGACAGCTACATTGTTCATGTTCATGCCGAACATGAGGCAACGTACGTTGTGAGCATCAGCAACGCCGGCAGCAACGCGAGCCCACACGGCAATCTGCTTCTGTGCCTTCTCATCCTTCCAGTAACCGCAAACGACCTTGCGAGCCACGCGCATACGGGTGCAGATGTGTCCGAACTCGATGTCGCCGTGAGCGCTCTGGTTGAGATTCATGAAGTCCATGTCGATCTCACCCCAAGGAATCTCGGCGTTGTACTGGGTGTGGAAATGCAGGAGAGGCTTCTGCAGTTGCTGCAGACCTTTAATCCACATCTTGGCGGGGGAGAAAGTGTGCATCCAGGTGATGATACCTGCGCACTTCTCATCATTGTTGGCAGCCAGCATGATCTGCTCCACTTCCTTGGAGCTGTTGGCTGTGCCCTTGTAAACGATTTTCACGGGTATGTTGCCGCTGTTGTTCAGTCCGGCTACCATTTCCTTGGAGTGAGCGTCAACAGCTACGACAGCGTCACCTCCATAGAGCAACTGTGCACCAGTCACCCACCAAAGTTCTAAATCTTTGAACATTTCTTAATGCCCCTCTCTTATCCCCGCGATGAGGGGGGAAGACCAATAGGGGCGTTGGGTCTTTTGTTAGTAATTAAGTTTTATTATTTGTTCGTTTTTATCTTTCTCACATACAGACGCACGCAGTAGCTCCATTCGCCGAAGCTGTACCATCCGCTCGACCACTTCTCATCGTCGGGTAGAAGCTTGATGTCCTGCCGATAGTGCTTGTCGGTGTAGAGATGTACGGCCTCGTCGTCGGCGCTCAGGAAATAGAATTTATAGGACTGGTAGCCGCCGTAGGAGGAGCTGCCCGATTTCGAATGCCATTCCGGCGATTTGTTCTCTATGAGATCACTCACAGGACATGTAAAGACGTCAATACCGCCCATTTCGCGTCCTGTCACCTCACATTCCTTAGAACTATCCTCTTCGAGAACCAGCTCGTAATCATTCCAATTTATAGCCATAGTAATGTCTGGTTTGTTTATTTAATTAAACCGTTTTCTACAGCATATTCCCACGCGTCGTGGTCAATCTGTTGCATTGTGCGTACGCCATCGGGCAGCTCGCTCACAGGATAAGTGGCCTGAATGATGCTCAGAGTGATGCGGTGGAGACATCCGTCGTCCTCTTTGAACCAGCGAGACCTCCACTCTTTTATGAAGCCGACTCTGATTACACGTTCAGAAACTCGCGTCACCTTAAGCCTGACGGATCTTTCGGCATCGAGAAACGTGAAACGATAGCTGCCTGCGTAAGGCGAGTGGTAGAAGCCGCCGTGGCGGTTCCACTCAATCTCCTGCCCGTTCTTGAGGTCTTTGATATGCAGGCGCCAGTCATCGTTGGTGACTATGCCGCGTTCATCCTTTTTCTCTGCGAAGAGGCGCAGGTCCCAACTTTTCCACTTTTCTTGCATTGTAGTTGAGGTTTTGTATTCTGAATTGAGCTTACCCGGAAGGAAATTAGTGCTTCTGGCCTTTCTGTCCGTAGTAGGCGTTGGGGCCGTGCTTGCGCATATAATGCTTCTCGATGAGCAGCGGGTTCATGGTCAGAGCGGGATTCACAGAGAAGGCCACGAATGCCATCTTTGCACACTGCTCCATAACCTTGGCATTATACACGGCGTTGTCAGGAGAGGTACCCCATGAGAAGGGACCATGGTTCTTGACGAGTACTGCAGGAGTGTGGTCGGGGTTGATTTTGCGGATGTTCAGTATCTCATCCACAATGACGTTACCAGTCTCCAGCTCGTATTGTCCTTTCACCTCAGCTTCGGTCATGTCGCGCGTGCAAGGGATGTCCTTGTAGAAGTAGTCGGCATGGGTGGTGCCGATGTTGGGGATGTCGCGGCCGGCCTGAGCGAAGGCGGTAGCGTAGGTGCTGTGGGTGTGAACCACGCCCTGGATGTTAGGGAATGCCTTGTAGAGTACGAGGTGCGTGGGGGTATCGCTGCTGGGGTTGAGGTCGCCTTCGACGACCTTGCCGCTCTCGAGATCCACAACCACCATGTCGCTGGCCTTCATCTCGTCGTAGCTGACGCCAGAGGGCTTGATGACCACGAGGCCTTTCTCGCGGTCGATGCCGGAAACATTGCCCCAGGTGAAGATGACTAGGCCTTGCTTGACGAGGTCGAGGTTTGCCTTGAAAACTTTCTGCTTGAGTTCTTCTAACATAAGATAATGAGTTTTATGAGTCTATTGAGTTATATCTTGAATGAGTTATGAGATTATATATTATATATAGGTGTAGGGAGAGTCATAGCTTGAAGTGCTTGTCACGCTGGTAGGCTCTGTCGTTGAACCTGTAGAGTGCAGCTCCGCGTCTCGACGTTAGTTTGTCGATCTCATCGGTTTTTTCGATGAATGGCATCTCAGCAACACGCTTGCGGAAATTGCGCTTGTCGATGCTTTCACCGAGTATTGCTTCGTAGAGCATCTGTAGCTGAGTAAGGGTGAAAAGGGGAGGCAGGAGTTGGAATCCCACGGGTCGCCGGGAGATGCTAACTCGCAGAATCTGATGAGCTT
>CACXXT010000115.1:0-480 GCA_902771725.1 uncultured Bacteroidales bacterium | reverse complement strand
CATCTTCCCAGTAAGCAGAGTGTTCACGGTTCAGTTCCTTGTCGACGCGGTCGATGTCCAATAGGGCAGAATAGGCCACGGAGACCACACGATCACCAGAGTCACGGTGAACGCTACCGAATGCTCCCACCTGTTTCATGTAGATTTGTTTGAGTCCGGTCAGTTCCGTAAGAACACGGGCTGCAGCATCGTCTACGTCTTCATCCTGACGGACGAAACCACCCATGAGCGACCATTCGCCTGCGTGAGGTTCGAAGGGTCGCTTCTGCAGAAGTACTTTCAATTGTCCACGCTCGAAACCGAAGATGATACAGTCTACGGCTACGTGGAATTTCGGATATTCTTGGTAGAATTGAGAAGACATTGGTTGAAGTTCAAAGTTGAAAGTTGATAGTTGAGAGTTGAAAAAACTTCATCTCTCAACTATCAACAAGATTAAGATTTACCAGAAGTAAGCGTAGAAGCAAGCGCAGAGACCGA
>CACXXT010000114.1 GCA_902771725.1 uncultured Bacteroidales bacterium | reverse complement strand
GGAGGCTACATGGCTGATGGGCGAGCAGTATGACGGCAGCGGCAACCTGCTGTGGACCTGCAAGAACTACCTGCCGTCGCTGACCTGCTTCAACGAGGCTGGAGAGAACCACACGAACATCGACTGGGGCTACCGTGTATGGAAGTACACACCGGATCCAAACACCGCCAACGGTGCCTGGAGCAACGACTTCCCCTTCTTCCGCTATACGGAGGTGCTCTACACGAAGGCAGAGTGTCTGCTGCGCCTGGGACAGAACAAGCAGGAGGCTGCCGACATCGTATCAACGGTGCGCGCCCGCGTGTTTGACGATGCTGCACAGGCTACGGTCACCGTGGAAGACCTTGAAGGTGACACCAATATCAAGTACGGTCTGCTGGACTGGGACAACAACATCGTGAAGGGTACGGAGCCTGCGGGCAAGCTGGCACTGGGCGGTATGTACGACGAATGGGCGAAAGAGTTTGCCTGCGAGGCACAGCGCCGCACGCAGATGATCCGCTTCGGCACCTATTCTACCTACAACTGGTTCAACCACGACGTGAACCTCTACGGCGTGAAGGACGGCCACACGAAGCTGTTCCCCATCCCGCTGGAGGAGCTACAGGCCAACGGCAACCTGAAACAGAATCCCGGATACTAACTAAATAACTTTGTCGGGGAGGGGGCATCTAGGTGCCCTCTCTCTTTTATTGTCAAATGCAAAGTAGATCCATGAACAAGTTACTGATTACGTTATGCTGCGCGGTATGTTGGATAACAACCTCCGCACAACAATTCTTCGGCAAGCCGAAGCCACTGAACGACTCTCTCTATAACACCCTGGCCCAGACCCCGCCGATGGGTTGGAACTCGTGGAACAAGTTCGGCTGCGACGTGAGCGAGGAGCTCATCAAGAGCATGGCCGATGCCATGGTGGAGAGCGGCATGAAGGATGCCGGTTATAAATACATCGTCATCGACGACTGCTGGCAAATCGACCGCGACTCGATGGGTAACATCGTGCCCGATCCCGCCAAGTTCCCCAGTGGCATGAAAGCACTGGCTGATTATGTTCACTCCAAGGGACTGCTCTTCGGACTCTACTCCTGTGCAGGCAGCTACACCTGTCAGGGGCGCCCCGGCAGTCGTGGCCATCAGTTCCAGGATGCCTTGCAGTATGCCCGCTGGGGTGTGGACTACCTGAAGTATGACTGGTGCAGCGACGAAGGCCAGAATGCGCAGGCGGCCTACGCCACGATGAGCGACGCCATCAAGGAGAGTGGACGACCCATTGTGTTGAGCATCTGTGAATGGGGCGAGAACGAACCCTGGAAATGGGGCAAGGGCATCGGCCATCTGTGGCGCGTCACCGCCGACATCCGCGACTGCTACGAGTGTCTCTTCGACTGGGGCGGTGTGGGTATCATGAACATTATCGACAAGATGGCAGACCTCTATCCCTACGCCGGTCCTGGGCACTGGAACGATGCAGAAATGCTGGAGGTGGGTAATGGCGGCATGACGCGCGACGAATACATCACCCACTTCTCCATGTGGTGCATGCTGGCAGCCCCGCTGATGGCGGGTAACGACATCACGAAGATGAGTGCCGAAACGCGTGAGATCCTGCTTAACAAAGAGGTGATCGCCGTGGATCAGGATCCCTTGGGAGAACAGGGCAGACGTTTTATGGACATGGGCGACCACGAGATATGGGCAAAGCCACTAGCCAATGGCGAACTCGCCATGTGCTTTATGAACCGCTCGGAACTGCCGTGGACACTCGACTACGACTGGCGCAAGAATGCCATCTACTATGCCCGCGACGTCAGTTTCCGCAAACATGAATACAAGGTGCGCGACCTTTGGCAGCACAAGGACATCGGAACCAGCAAACAAAATCTGAAGACCGTCATCCCCACCCACGGCGTGCTGATGGTCAGACTAACCAAAGTAGATTAACCAAATATTCAATAATTGTGACGAAAGACAGTATTTGTTGCATTGTGGTGTTACTCTTTTTTACGTTTGGTTTAAAATCATGCAGTAGTGATAATAAACTCGAATCAGAAATTGAAAGTATACCGGATACATTCCCGCATTCGGGCGCTCAGATAGTATATTATCTAGAAGATGAAATCCCAATTTGGGTTGTGGAAATTCTTCGGGATGATATAAGTTCTAAAACGACTAAGGTATTCGTCGCTGTTTGGGAAGGCAAGAAAATCTTTCATGTATATTCAATGGCAGATTCCTGCGTTTTCTGTAAGATCTACTTTGCTAATCACGAGCCTGTAGATAATACCATAGAAGTTATGTCTGCAGAATTTCTGCAATTTACCAATAACAGTAATAACTGGTCATATATAAAACTAAAATAGAAGACAAATGAAAAAGACATTAACGATACTTTTCAGCTGCCTGGCCACGAGCATGATGGCCCAAGGCACACTCGCGGACTATAACCGCGCCTACGGCCTGCGGGAGAAATTCAGCGCGAAGAAGATCCTGCACAGCGGCGTGGAACCCCACTGGATCGACGATACCGAGACCTTCTGGTATAAGACAACTACCGAGGAGGGGGAGGTGTATGTGAAGATAGACCCTGCCACCGGCAGCCGCAGCGTGCAGCAGGACACCACAGGACTGCACATCAAAGCGCGCCCACAGTGGCCCCGCGACAACGGCGAGGACGGACACTATTGGAGCGAGACTGACGACGAGCGCAAGGCAGAGCCCGCGACATCGCCAGACGGCAAATACACAGCCTACGTTCACGGCTGGGACATCGCCGTGAAGGACAGCACGGGGCAGGAGCGCGTGCTGACGATGGACGGCTGCCCGGGGAACTACTATTCCGCCTACATCTACTGGGCACCCGACAGCAGGCACTTCGCCGTGTGCAAGATCCGCAGCGTGGAGAAGCGCTACGTGTACTACGTGGAGGCGGCTCCGAAGGATCAGTTCAACCCGAAGCTG
>CACXXT010000113.1 GCA_902771725.1 uncultured Bacteroidales bacterium | reverse complement strand
CCTCGCCAGCTATCCGGAGCTGGGCTGCACGGGCGGGCCTTATCAGGTGGGGCACTACTGGGGTGTTTACAAGGATGTGCTCTGCGTCAGCAACGAGCGTGTCTATCAGTTTGTCGAGGATGTGCTGACAGAGATCATGGACATCTTCCCCTCCGAGGTCATCCACATCGGCGGCGACGAGACCCCCACAGACAAATGGCTCCAATGCCCCAGGTGCCAGGCCCTGCAAAAGCAACTTCCTGCCCCTCAACAGGCCGCTGAGGATTTTGAGCCCCTGACATCCAAACTCTCACCCCTACAAGCTCATTTCACAAAAAAAATCTTTGATTTTCTCACCTCCAAAGGCCGTCGTGCCTTAGGATGGGACGAGATCCTCGACGGTTCCCCCCAGAGTGCGATGATCATGTCCTGGCGAGGCACCGAACCTGGTGCGAAGGCTGCAGAGACAGGCCACGATGTCGTCATGACCCCCACCACCTATTGCTACTTCGACTACCAGCAGGTGAAGGATACGCAGTTTGAGCCCAGCCGTTGTGGCGGTTTCATCCCCATCGAGAAGGTCTATTCGCTCGACCCTGCCCCGGACAGTCTCTCCGTAACAGCCCGGGAGCACATCCTCGGCGCACAGGCCAACCTCTGGGCAGAGTACATGACCAACGCTGAAGTCCAGTGGACACAGCCGGAGCGCAAGGACTACGAAGCCTTCAAGGAACGGCTGACACGACTCACAGCACTCTTCGAACTCTATCACTACCAGTATGCCAAGCATCTATGGCCAGACAGACAGATTCCCAGCCGCTGGCAATTTTGATTGAAAATCACAAGAGTAACTGTTTCTCCCCCTAAGTTAGGGGGAGCCAGAGGGGGTCTGAACAATGGCTTATTATAGTCCTCTCGCTTTCCAGATACGATCCTTCGCCGCATTGATCTCCTGGAACTTCTTCTCAGCAGCCTTGCGCACATCCTCGCCCAGGGCAGCCACCTTGTCAGGATGATGCTCGAGGGCCAGTTTGCGATAGGCCTTCTTCACCTCCGCATCGCTCGCATCCGGACTGACGCCCAGCACCTTATAGGCATCCTCCAGCGTGTCACCCTGCAGATGCAGCATCGAGTCAACCTCACTCGTTGAAAGTCCCATCCACTGAGCACAATCCTTCAGAGCCGTAACCTCACTCTGGGGCACGCTCCCGTCAGCCTGGGCCACCATCACCAGATAGTTCAGCAGTTGCAGCCGCTGTGAATAATCCATCTGCTGGTTGATCTGTCCGCAGCATTGGCGCACGGTCTGCTTGAACTGCGTCCAGCCTTCACGCTTCTGCTCGTCGAAGAGTTTGTTCAGGATCTCATTGCCTTGGGCGACGGCATCGTTACCAAAGTTCTGACGGAGCATCTGGCGCACCAGTTCCATCTCTGAGTGCATCGCCTTGCCGTCGGCCTTAATAATATAAGAGGAGAGCACCAGCAACGAGAAGAGGAAGCTGTTCCGCTGTCCCTGCGCCTGCCGCTGACGATAGGCCCGCTGATAGGCCTCGTTGAAGTCCTGATATGTCTGTTGCTGCTCACGACCGGAACCCTGCCCCCATGTGCCGGAGTTCTGAGGAGAGTTCACGCCGTCGAGCATCGTGTCGAACAATGATCCCAACAGATAGCCCGCCAAGGCTCCCAACGGGCCTCCGGCCATCCATCCGATGAATCCTCCTATCCATTTTCCTGCTGCCATAATATCATATAATTAGTTTCACTTTGCAAAAGTACAACTTTTTCTTTATTATATAATAGGTTTATGACAAAAATCGCATCATTTACGCCCTCCCACCTGCGAAAGAGATGTCTCCTATATGCTTTTTCCGCAAAAATGCGTTACCCAAATTTGTGTAATCGAATAATTCTTATTACCTTTGCACCCGTTATGACAAAGCAAAAACTTCAACTACTATTGACATTCACGTTCATGGTCTGCTGTTCCCTGCCGGTGAGGGCTCAGGAGGAGGTCATCGAACACGAAGGCAATAAATACACCATCCATGTGGAGCAGCTGAACCCTGATGCGGAAATGACGCTACTCGACGTGCTGCATTTCTGTCCGGAGCTGATGTCGAGCGACGGCAAGACGCTGACAGCCACCTATCTGCTGAGTGTCGACGATATCATGCTGAGTGTCGACTACGAGCCGTTGCTTGGGGGCATCAAGGCCTGCGACCTCAGTGAGGTGACGGTGTGCACCTATGGTGCCGTGAACAACGCTATGGACGGAACCACAGGCTCCATCGACCTGAAATTCAAGGAGGGTAAGGGGCTGACGGGCAAGGTCAGCTTAAGTGGCAGCACCTACGGTAGCGGTCAGTTGTATGCCGATATAGCCAACGGGGGTGAGAACGTAACCGTTCGCGGCTTTGCCCAGGGCAACCTGCTGTATGGCCAGGTGGATCCATCGCAAGGAAGCAGAATCACTTCACGCAAAGGCGTGGAGAATGCGATGGCCTTTGTGGACTGGCAGGCGACGGAAAACGACCTTCTGAAGCTGAAACTCTCCCAGGGCTATGAGGAGCATAAAGACCACGTGCATGATGATGACGATGAGAGTGATATCATTAGGCTACGGTGGGGCGAGCTCGTCGCTACTTACGAGCGCACTCTCAACGAGCAAGAGGCAGGTCTCTATTTCGAGACAGGTTTGAACTATACAAACAGTACCATAGACCCGTTGGATATACAGACAGTCGTACCCTGGTGGATTGCCGAGTGCAGCATCCCCTTCATGCAACAGTCTCTCTGGCTAACCGCAGGCTATGAGGGCGGCTATACGAACATGTGGTTTCAAGGTCTCAGACGGGAACAGAATCTCTACAACGACCTGTATGTGATGTTGGACTTTAAGAAAGGGCCGTGGATCATCAGCGTGGGAGACCGTTTCAGACACAACACCTTCTGGGACAAGCACTACGACGAGGACGTCAGCAGCCTATGGTCGCACAACCGCAACGACCACGCCCTGCATGCCAGCGTGGGCTACCGCAAAGGCCGCCATTTCGTACAAGGCATCTTCAGCCGCTCGTTCTTCAATCCCCTCGCCAGCGACTTCCATGCATATCCCGGGAATGGCTCCTATCGGCATACTACGGAGTATAAGACAAACCTCGCCTGGCGGTCAGAGGCACGCTATACCTATCAGACAGACCGGCTCCAGGCCATAGGCAGTGTGACACACACGCTGCTCTCTGACATGCCGACGCCTAACGAGTCGCTGATTAGTCTGGGGACATCCGTCACCTGGCATCAAGGAGACTTCCGGCTGACAGCAGGAGCGAACGTACATCACCATCACATCAGCTACGACAATGCAGTCAACGCTACGTTCTTTAACCTGAAGCTCGCCCCCATTCTTCTGTTAGGCAAAGGGTTCAGACTGTCATCCGTATTGATCTATAACAGCAAGAACGATGCCATCGACCAAGATGCCCATCTCTACGCTTCAGTAAAGGTGGGCAAGGATTTAGGCAAGCGCTGTCATCTGTCTGCCGACTTCCACGACATTGCAGGCCAACAGGATGGAGCGCCGTTTCTCTTGAGACAGTCGTTTAAGAACAGGGCCCTGACAATAGGGTTCTCATATTATCCTTGGAGATAA
>CACXXT010000112.1 GCA_902771725.1 uncultured Bacteroidales bacterium | reverse complement strand
CTCCCCTCCCTAACAGGGGAGGGGTCGGGGGAGAGGCTTTTTCCTCATCCCCCCTCCGAGGGGTCGGGGGAGAGGCTTCCTTTTTATCCCAGCACTCCCACACTCCCACCAGCACCTTCTCGACTGCTGCCGATGTCTTCTACAAACGCTGGCTCGCCAAGCGCTGGCTCATGGACGTATCCTACGGCATCAACTATCAGCGCCAACGGAGCCATCAGGACTTCGAGACCAACGGCCTCGCGGATCAAGCCAACAGCTACCGCGACAACAGCCGCACCACGACGCACGACCTGAAACTGGGATCTACCATCGACCTCTCGCCCGTGAAGATCATGCCAGGTTTCACCACCCAATGGAAACACGAATGGAAGGACTACCAGCGCGGACAACTGGACACCACAGCCACACGCCGACGCATGATCCTGAACCCACGCATGCACATCACCTGGAAGATGAACAAGACCAACGGCATGGAACTGGACTACAGCCTCGCCACCAATCAGCCCTCGCTCATCAGCACGCTGGCCTACAGCGACCAGACCGACCCCTTGTTCATCACCGAAGGTAACCCCAACCTGAAGGACACCCACACCAACAACCTCTTGCTCACGTTCAACTCCATACTCTCTAAGCAGCAGCTCTCGCTCAGCGCCACCATAGGCTACAAGCACAACGACCGCATGACCAGTAACGCCCTCACTTATCAGCCCTCCACCGGCATCTACACCAGCCGGCCGGAGAACGTTCCCGGCGGCCATACGTGGAACTTCCGTCTGAACTACGACCAGGGCTTTGGAGATGTGGTGCGTCTGCAGAACAACTTCCGACTCACCGCCGACCAGAGCTACGCCTTCCTTACACAACTCATACCCAGCAGCCTCTCCCCCGACCCCTCCCCTGTTAGGGAGGGGAGAGGGCTGGCGCAGTGTCGTCAACCGGAAAAGAGGCTCTCCCCCCAACGGGGGGAGCAGGGAGAGGGGCTGGTTGGAGAGGCCTCTCTCAACCGCCAAAGCCTGCTGAATCCTTTCGAGAACCTCACCGTCAGCTTTGACTGGGCGTGGCTGAAGGCATCGGTCTTCGCCGAACTCAATGCCAACCGCCTGCGCTACTCCGACGCCGCGGAGCAGAACACCACTCAGTGGAACAACCGCTTCGGCGCGGAAGGAGAGCTCACGCGCGGAAACTTCGTTTTCAAGACAAAGATATACGAGCAGATGTATCGCGGCTACACCATCGAGTCGATGAACCGCAATATGCTCGTCTGGGATGCTTCCGTGGCCTGGAAGATATTGAAGAACAAGGGAAAACTCACCCTGGAGCTGGACGACATCCTCAACAACGAGGATCACAAATACTACAGCCAGACCGCCTATCAGCAGACCACCTCGTGGATGGACTTCCGCCACCACTACGCCAGCCTCACCTTCACCTACCATCTCGATGCCAAAGTCAAGGACTAAGGACTGAATATATCCGAATGCTTTTTTCCAGATCTGTCTTTCAGACACATAAACACAAAGGCACAGAGTTCGATGTTTTCTCTGTGCCTTTGTGTCTCACTAAATCCAATAGTACCTATTTCTTATTCGGAAATGCTGGCGCACCAGCCGCCGTTGCGGACCATGTGGATGGGTAGGGTAGTGGTGCTGCTGACCAGGCTCTCCTTGCGGAGGTAGTCCATGGCCATGATGTGGGCGTTGACACCGTCGGAGAAGCTTGTCATCTTGTATTGCTTGCCTGCAGGCAGGAAGTCGAGCTTGATCTGAATATTGCGCTCGTTGTTGTTGGTGATGGCTCCGATGAACCATTTGTTGCCCTTGCGCTTGGCGGTGATGCAGTACTGACCCGCTTCGGCAGCGAGCACGCGTGTCTCGTCCCAGTTGACGGGCACGCTGGTGAGGAAGTCGCGGCAGTCGGGCCACTGGTCGTAGCGGCACGGGTTGTCCATCAGCATCTGCAGGTTGCTCTCGAAGAGCACGAAGACAGCCATATTGTAGGCCTTGGTACCCACGCCAGGGCAGATGGGACGGTCGCCATGATGGTGCTCGGGCTGGTAGTTGAGCATCGAACCGGGCGTGTAGTCCATGGGGCCTACGGCATTACGGATAAAGGGCAGCCACAAACTGTTGTCGGGTTTGCATTCGCTGTTGAACTCCATGCCGCGCACGCCTTCGTAGGTCAGCACGTTGGGGTACTTGTAGTCCAGACCGCTGGGGTGGAAGGCGCCGTGGAAGTCGATGAAGATGTGGTGCTTGGCGGCTTCACGGGCAGCGCGCTCGTAGAAGTTCACCATCCATTGGTCCTGACGGTCCATGAAGTCAATCTTCACGCCCTTGATGCCCCATTCCTCGAACTGCGCGAAGAGGTTCATGTTGTGGTCCACGGTCAGCCACGGCAGCCATACGATGATGCCCACGCCCTTATCCTTGGCGTAGGCGAGGAGCTCGGGCAGGTGCACGTCGGGATTCGTGTGGAAGGGGTCACGCGTGTTCAGCGCCCACCCTTCGTCCATGAGAATATAGCCCACGCCATTGCGGGCAGCGAAGTCCACAAAGTATTTAAAGGTGTCGAAGTTGATGCCAGCCTTGAACGTCACGTCGGGACCGTAGGGGATGCCGTTGAGCCAGTCCCAGCACGTCTGACCGACCTTGATCCAGCTGGCATCGCCGATGGCGTTGGCAGGAGCCAGGCGCACGGGCATCGTGTTCTCGGGCAGTTGGGTGTCGCTCTGCGTGATGTACATATAGCGCCAGGGGAAAGTGCGCGTGCCGGTGGTCTTGGCCACATAGTCGGCCTCCTTGAGAATCTTGTGGCTGCGGTCGCTGCCGTCCTCGAATTCAATAGGCGTCTTGGGTTGGAGGATGGTGAAAGCGTTGTTGCCGGCAGACTTGAGGAAGGTGCCGGGGTAGTCGAAGAGGTCGAACTCCGAGATGTCGCCCATGACGAGGATGGGCAGCTCGCTCATCTTGTCGTCGGTCTTCCATTCGTTGCTGGCTACGACGGAGTAGAGCTCCTCGCAGCCTGTCTTGAAGCCGCCTGTCTGCTGCAGCACGAGCTTGGCGGGAGCTGCCAGCTGCCACGTGCCGTCCTCGCTCATCACCTCGATGTCGCCCTTCAGGGCTGTGACGAAGCGGTAGGCCACGCCGTCGTTATAGACGCGCCATTCCACCTGGTAGCCGCCGCCCATCGTGAGCGTCAGCTGCGTGTAGTTGTTCTCTACCTTGTTGAACTTCAGGGGGTGGATGGGAGTGATGGTCTCGCTGACCCTGCGAACCTTTTTGCCTTTCAGCACAGGCTGGGCACCCAGGGTGCGGTCGCGGAGGGTCATGCCGATGTGGCTTTGCTGGAACAGCTTCTCGCCGTGGCTCTCCACGTCGTAGTAGATGCGGTCGCCGATGGTCACCGTGACCGTGGTCTGTCCGTCGGGACTGCTTGCGCTGACGCTTTTCTGCGCAAAAGCGATGGTGGCAACGAAGCCCAGCATCGCCAGTAAAAGAATCTTTTTCATAGGATTATGGTTTTAAAGATAGGTTCTATTCTCTGTTGCTTTTGTTCAGCAGACTTTTCGTTCGTCCGCAAAGGTACACAATATCGTCTGACGAACAAAAGATTTTCCCGATTATTTGATTTAATCGAGAGGAATAAATGGGAGTTTTATGATAAAACTGAGAAGAATGCTGTTACTTGCGTAACAATTGGCGGCACTTCAGGCCCAAGAGAATAGGAAAGTAGGTAGAAGGGCTGTGCCGGCACAGACATCAGCCTGACAGACATGTTGAAGGCTAAAGATGGTGAGTTCTTCTTCTCTAACTGGCTGCGCAACCGCAATACCATTGAGTTCCTTGGAATTTGGGAGCGGTTGATGAATCCATGCATGGCATTTTGATTCATTTTAGAGGGAAATGTGCACTATATCGTGTTAAAGTCTGTCATATCAGAACCTCTTTGAAGAATATTTTGTAACTTTGCAACCAATTCACATAGGATTGTATCATCATGAACGAGAATTTCGCTATACAGCTCTTTGAGGGCAAGAAAGTTCGCATCGTATGGGATGCAGAACAGGAGAAGTACTATTTCTCTGTAACGGATATAGTGCAGGTCTTGACAGATTCTGTAAATCCGCGTGATTACATAAAGAAGATGCTTAGACGTGACCCAGAACTGAAATCCACGTGGGGGACAATTTGTCCCCCTGTTGAAATGTTGGCTCCAGATGGCAAGCGACGCAAGACGCAAGCCGCTGATCTTGAAGGCATTTTTAGAATCATCCAGGCCATACCCTCCAAGAAAGCCGAACCGGTGAAACAATGGCTTGCTGAGTTGGGCAGTATGCGTGTTGACCAAATGATTGACCCGGAACTGACCTTTCAGATGGCCGTCGAGGACTATCGTCGCCAAGGCTACAGCGACCGCTGGATAAACGAGCGCATGCGCTCCATTGAGATGCGTAAGGAGCTGACCGATGAGTGGCATCGTTCCGGCATACATGAGCCTAAGGACTTCGCCATTCTGACAAATGTGCTGACAAAGGCGTGGAGCGGCATGACCACAGG
Source organism: uncultured Bacteroidales bacterium (assembly GCA_902771725.1). Classification (GTDB taxonomy): domain Bacteria; phylum Bacteroidota; class Bacteroidia; order Bacteroidales; family Bacteroidaceae; genus Physcousia. The sequence continues at coordinate 205 of CACXXT010000112.1, read as the reverse complement.
CGAATACAAGCGTTACAAGGGGCTGACCAAGCAGAACCTGCGCGACAACATGACGAATGTGGAACTGGCACTCAACACACTTGCAGAAGTTGCAACAACAGAAATTGCCCGCCAGCGACAGACGCAAGGTATGAGTGAGAGTCGTCAGGCTGCACAAGCAGGAGGTCAGATTGCGAAGAACACCCGCGATGATTTGGAGCGTCAA
>CACXXT010000111.1 GCA_902771725.1 uncultured Bacteroidales bacterium | reverse complement strand
GCATCTTACCCTCCGAGTGCCGCCAGCGGATGTCGCCCGTGGCGCGGATGTTCAGCGTACCTTTATTATATTGTATGTAGGCCTTATGGTGCTGCGTCAGACTGTTGACCGCGTTCACATGGCTCTCGGTCTCTCCGGCCAGCATCATGTGGTCAAGCCAGTGGGTGAACAGTGCATCAAGGTTAGCCTCTACTGTCCAGTATTTGTTTTTGTCAAGCGTATAGAAGATGCCGCCCTTCAGTCTGATGTCATAGCTGCCATGCACGCTCTCGGGGCGATAGGTGTAAACACTTGTGGCGGGATTGAAGCTGACCGCCTCCGACACTTTGTTATGAAGGTAGGCATAATAACCAGATACATAGAAGTTGTGCCGTGCGCTGCGGATGTCCTTATACTCCGCTTCAAGCGTAGATTGTGATGTGTATGCCTTTAGGTCAGGGTTGCCGAGGCGAACGACAAGGGGATTGGCATCGTCGCGAATGCTGAGGAGGCTGACTAATGGCGCGTTGCTTTCAAGGTGATAGAGACGGATGAGCGCGGGGTTGCGGGTTTTCTTGGCGAATAGATTAATGCGGAGTTCTGGCTCGAAGCGGAAAGTATTACGTGTGACCAATGTGTCGAGCGGCCCGCGCTGATAGGAAAGACGCTCGTGCATAGGGGTGAAGTTCAGAAACAAGTCTAGGAAATTCACATCGCCCTCAAGCGGCATATTCTTCGCCGCGACATGTTGATAACGGGCAAGATGCAGGTTGATGCCCGCCTTGTAGGTCTTCAATTCGCTGTCGTAGGAGTTGCCGGGGTCGGTCGTGGCCCTGAGCATGTCTATCTGCGAAGCTAGCAGCAGCGTGTCGGGATGATAGAGCCAGTCGCGTGTATTTTCGCGACTATACGACGGCTTCACTTCCAAGAACATATAGTTCAACTTGTATTCGAGACTATACGAGAAGGGGGTATGCACGGCTATCTTGCGCAGGGAGTAGTCGGTGGCGTTATGCTGGTTGGTGGTTGACGGGTTGACGAAATTCTCCACACGGTATCGCTGCGCCCGCTCGTTCTCATCTGAGGAATAGTCAAACGAGACATCAAAGCGCGAATACTGTTTCACTTTACCTATGTTCTTCAGCATCGGCCGTATGCGGGCAAAGGCATACGTGCTCCATGCCTTTCCTTCGTTGAAACCGTCCATGCGCTGCCGTGTCGTGAGGCTATCCACGAACTGCTCCATCAGCGTCGAGGAGTTTCCGCTGTACGACCTGTAGTTGAATGCGACATCGGAGTTGAACATAAAGCCTTTGGGCTTGATGTACTTGAAGGTGTTGCCCACCTTCAGTCTTTGGGCTTTTGCCAGCGAGTTCTGGTGGGTGCTCTGTAGCGGGTTGCCCTGTAGGAACAGCTCGCTGCTCCTCAGCATCTCGCCCTCGTCGCGGGTGGAGGTGAAGTCGGCGGTCAGGTTCTCCTGCACATTCTTGTCTGCCGACTGGTAGTCAATCTCACCGGCTGCGCTGTGCGTAGTCAACAGCGACTGTGGCACGGCGTCGGGCGTCCAGTGGTCGGAGCGCCCAATGTGGCGGCTCTCGTTCACGTTGTTCGAGTTTCCAAGCAGCGTGTAGCGGGTGCGCTCGGTGAAGCCCAGCAGGAAGGCGCGTCCCAGCCAGCGTTCCATCGTGCCGCCCGCAGCCTCCACGTTGGCGATGTAGCCCACCTGGTGCTCCTGCTTCAGGTTCACGTCCATCACAAACTTCTTCCTCTCTACCTGCGCATTCAGCGCACGGTTCAGGTCGGTGTCCTGGTCATACACCTTGATGTCCTTCACCGTGTAGTAAGGCAGGTTCTCCATCAGCACCTTCGAGTTGCCGCGCATGAAAGAGCGCGAGCCGAGTTGCAGCTCGTCAATCTTCCTGCCATTAACAAAAATCTGGCCATATTCATCGATGGTCACGCCGGGCATCTGGTGGATGAGGTCATCGAGCATCGAGCCATCAGGCAGTTTGAACGCCGTGGCATCATAGACGATGGTGTCGCCCCGGTAGTACATCTTCACCTTCGTGGCCGTCACTGTCACCTCTTGCAAGTTCACTTGTCGAATCTTGCGCAGTTCCAGCGCATCGTCGAGCATCCAGGCACGACTTTCGTTGGCGTCTATCGTCAGGGGAAGGTAGCCGTCCTCGTAGCCATCGAGCGTACCCCGCAGCAGATACTTACACGTTTTCTTCTCTGGCTGTAGCATGAACTGCGCCTCCCTCACCGTGCCGTCATCCCTCATTTTCTTGGTGATAGGGATTGAGTCGATGACCACGGTGCTGTCTGCCGCTAATAATAATGAAATTCTGGCCTCTGGCAGCGGTGTCTTCAGGAATGCGTCCTGCACGGTGCCGAATACAAGGCCTTGCGCCTGCCCTGCCAACATGGCGGCGAGGGCGAGGATGATGGTGATGAGTTTCTTCATTATTTCTTTTCTTTGTTGGAAATGTAGTCAATCGTATCCAATGCTTATGTAATCATGGGTTATTTCTTTTAGGGTTCTTGTTGTGCTTTGCTCTTCCTCCATTGTGACTCGGCAGAGCCCAATCAAGATTGTCCTTGCGCTTGCCGCTCTGTCGTCTCCTGTATTCGCCAGACGCTCCGATGCCGGCATATTTGACAAATTGTACAGGGGGGCATTATTCCTTATTCCAGTTCCAACGGTTGATATTGTCGGGGATTAGACACTATGACTACCCCAGCTACGCTGCTTATGTTATCGCCAGCAGAGTTAAAACTATTCTCCACATATCCGAAAGCCTCCATAGGGGCAGGGGCATAGTAAGTGGGATTTTTCACATAGCGACTATTGCCCAGCACTTTCTTCTTGTATGCCAGGAATGCGGAGGCTTTCATTTCTTGGTAGTCCACTCGCTGGGCTGCAAATTTGCCCTTGCCGTCGGGGACAATCCAACTGACGTATTTGGTAAATATCATCGGTGTTTCCTCCTGATGAAAGCCATAAAGCGTAAAGGTATGTATTCCCTTCGCATCGGTAGCCTTTGTTATGAGACCAGGCAAGCCTCCCAACTTCCAAGGCCCGATGCTGGCTGGCACTTCCTCCGTG
>CACXXT010000110.1 GCA_902771725.1 uncultured Bacteroidales bacterium | reverse complement strand
AGTTCCTCCACATAGAGGTCGCAGCAGTACTGGATGCCGCGGTCTGAGTGATGGATGAGTCCGGAGAGGTCACCTCCACCGGCCTGCTCTATGGCCATGTCACAAGGTGTCTGACACTTTGTGTGTCCGTTACGTTTGAATGGCTGATAGCTTCCGTCGTTACGAGCAATGTCCTCTTCTTCAAACTTGACAATGTCAAACTGGTCGAGGATGTTTTCGGGTAGTATCAATGACACTACACCATACAGCAAGTTTCTCTCTGTCTCTGTCATACCTCTATAATAAGATGGCGCAAAGGTACAACAATTCTGCCGGACATACAAATAAATCCTTTGTTTATGCTGTCATGCAAAGTCTGTGTGGACCTGCCACGGAAAAATCTGGGTGCGCCCATTTGCTTTACGTAGTTATTTACGTTTTATTTATTGTCATTGATTATATAATCAGTTTCACACGGAAGCCTCGCTTGGTGGGTTCCTCAATAACCTGACGGCATTCATTAGAGAGCGCAGTACGCTGCGAATCACTCAGTGGCGTGGCAGTCATCTTTTCCACCATGAAGTCGAGGGCCGTGACGAGCGACTGCTCGCTGTGCGTGATTCGCACGGTGATGGGGCGGTAGGGTGCCATCACGTCATCGAGCATCTTGTCCGTCAGGCGGTGGGCCGTATCCTCCTTCTCGCTGATGCCGTACTTGTGGCAGAAGGCACTGATGGCCGAGTGCATGCCGAGGAAGTCGAAGTCGGAACCGCCTATCTCAAACACCTCCTTGCGGATGCGCTGGATGAAGGCCTTGGTGGCGCTGTGTATGGGATTGTCGAAGATTTGCTGCGGCGTGCCGTCCTCGTGGATATAGCCGCCCTGCATGAAGAAGATGCGCGTCGATACGTCGTGGGCGAACTTCATCTCGTGGGTGACGACGAGCATCGTCAGGCCCTCCTTGGCCAACTGGCGGATGACGCTGAGCACCTCGCCCACCATCGTCGGGTCGAGGGCACTGGTGGGCTCGTCGAAGAGGATCACGTCGGGCTTCATGGCCAGGGCGCGGGCGATGGCCACACGCTGTTTCTGGCCGCCGGAGAGGCTCGACGGATAGACGTCAGCCTTCTCGACCAACCCCACCTTGCGCAGCAGGGCCATTCCCTCCTGGCGTGCCGTTTCCTCAGGCTCGTGGCGCAACTGACAGGGGGCGAAGATGACGTTCTCCAGGACGGTCTTGTGCTCGAAGAGGTTGAACGACTGGAACACCATGCCCATCTTCTGGCGCAGGCGGTTGACGGAATAGCCTCGGGCAAGGATGTCCTCGCCATCGACGACGATGCTGCCGCCGGTGGGCGGGTCGAGCAGGTTGAGGGCACGCAGGAAGGTGCTCTTGCCCGTGCCCGATGGGCCGATGATGGAGATGACCTCGCCCCGGCGGATATCTGTGGTGATGTCGCGCAGCACGTCGAGGCTGCCGTAACTCTTCTTCAGGTGAGAGATATGTAGGATGGGATTGTCGGGAATCATGGGGACAGGTCCATGATCGCTCGTGCCGAGCGAATCACGCGACCTGTCCCCGTGATTCCGCCGACGGACAAGCCACGCGCCGCCACCTATTATTATAATAAGGAGCGCCACGGCCCACGGCCATGTATTGCCGTCATCCTCTGTGGCCGACGGCTGCGCCGGACTGGTGAGTATCCCCGCCTCGCCCTTGCGCGTGATGAGCACGATATGCGACTCGATATAGCCGTCGGAGAAGAGCACCTGTTTCTGCCGCTCCTCGGTAATGCTGATAGACCCTAAGGCCATGTCGGCCTTGCCGGTCTGCACGGCAGGTATCTGCGCGGCGAAGTCCATCATCAGGAACTCCAGTTTCCAGTTCCTCCGGTTGGCCCACTCGGTCAGCAGGTCAGGTTCCAGTCCGGAGACCTTTCCAGATTTGATGAAGTTGAACGGGGGCAGTGCCGGATAGGTGGCCACGCGGATGGTGCGCCCCGTACCGCGCTGCTGGGGGATGTCCATGGCCGAAGGGTCGTCGGCAGTCCGCCAGCGGTCGTAGATCTTCTGATAGGTGCCGTCGCTCTTGATCTCGGCCAGGAACTGGTTGAAGTCCTGCTGCAGGGCGGTATTGTCCTTGCGGAAGCAGGCTCCCACGGGGATGGGGGGCTGATGGGCATCGACCGAGTCCACCTTGTCGGCCACCTCCTTGCAGAAGGTGAGCGTCAGGCTCTCGCTGCCTGCCACGTCCACCTTGCCGTTATCCAAGGCTGCCAGCAGGTCGGCCGAACTGGTCATGCGCAGGATGTCGGCATCGGGCGCATTGTCGGTGACGGCAAAGTCCTGGATGCTGCCCACAATCACAGCCACGCGCTTGCCCTTCAGTGCCTTGAATACGGGCGGTACATCCTTCTGCTTGGCTGTCAGGGTGGCGTCATCCTCCGTGGCCGACGGCTGCAACGAACCGGTGAGTATCCCTCCCTCGCCCTTGCGCGTGACGAACAAGATGTGCGACTCGATATAACTGTCGGAGAAGAGCACCTGCTTCTGCCGCTCCTCGGTGATGCTGATGGCTCCCATGGCCAGGTCGGCCTTGCCTGTCTGTACGGCAGGCATCTGTCCGGCGAAGTCCATCACGAGGTACTCCACTTTCCAGTTCCTCCGGTTGGCCCATTCCATCAGCAGGGCAGGCTCTAAGCCCGACGGCTTGCCCGCGCTGATGAAGTTGAACGGGGGCATGGTGGGATAGGTGGCCACGCGCAGCGTGCGCCCCGTGCCGCGCGGCTGGGGGATGTCCAAGGCCGAAGGGTCTTCGGCCTGCTGCCAGCGGTCGTACAGTTGCTGGTAGGTGCCGTCGCTCTTGATCTCGGCCAGGAACTGGTTGAAGTCCTGCTGCAACTCGGTATTGTCCAAACGGAAGCAGGCTGCTATCGGAACTGGTTGCATCTCTGCGTTTACGGAGTCCACCTTGGCAGCAATCTCCTTGCAGAATACCAGTACCAGGCTCTCGCTACCCGCCACGTCCACCTTGCCGTTCTCCAAGGCTGCCAGCATGTCGGCCTGCGAGGCTAAGCGCAGGATGTCGGCATCGGGAGCCATGCTGGTGACGGCGATGTCCTGGATGCTGCCGATGATGACGGCCACACTCTTGCCCTTTAGCGCCTTGAAGACGGGAGGCACCTCTGACGACGAAATGCCAGACCTGTTGGCAGGA
>CACXXT010000109.1 GCA_902771725.1 uncultured Bacteroidales bacterium | reverse complement strand
CAGGATGCCGCGGATCGGGTTGTACTCCGTGAAGGCGATCAGAATACCGCCCATGGGGATGTACCGGAAGATCACCGTCAGCGCGAAGGCAGGCAGCATGAAGAGCGCATACAGCTGCCAGTGCTGGCGGAGATAGACCAGCGTGTTGTGCAACTTGCTGCTGCCGTCCTTGGCGGCGGGAGCATTTGCCATGGCCTTTCTCATAGAATTCCTCCTCTTCTCTATTCTCCGTGCACCGCACAATTTTAGGGGATTGTGCATTTGCACACATGAGGACAGATTTTTGCAACATCATATTAGCATCGTGTTGTGTCCAGTGTCAATTAATTTTTCGCATTTGCACAAACTTTGGCGCTATTGTTCAAAATTGCCCTGTTGAAATTGTCAGGTTGCACAGTGTGGAAAGTTTACATTTGCACCATTCCGTTCTGTGTTTCCGTTTGACATTTGATTTGCCGATATGATACACTTTTATTAATGAATAAAAGGAAAGAACGGACGGTCGAAGATGAAAAAGAAGGTAACGATCCAGGATATCGCAGACGCGCTGGGGATCTCCCGCAACACGGTCTCCAAGGCCATCAACAATTCGGAGGGTCTGGCCGACGCCACGCGGGAAAAGATCCTGCAGAAGGCGGTGGAGATGGGCTATAAGCAGTTTTCCTATTTCAGCACCTTTGCCGCCGTTTCCGACGCCGGCGTAGGAGGCGGGCTGAGCATCTCCGGCTATCAGGGCGAGATCGCGCTGCTGACGAGCGCGTTTCTGACCCAGTCCCACTTTGCCTCGACGATGCTGGACAAATTCCAGGGCGAGATCGCGCAGCTCGGCTATACGATGAACACCCACCGCGTCACATCCGCCAATCTGAAAGAGAAAAGTCTTCCCCTCTCCTTCCGCCCCGACCAGGTCAAGGCGATCATCTGCATTGAGATGTTCGACCGCGCCTACGATGAGATGGTGTGCGAGCTGGGGCTCCCGGTCCTGTTCGTGGACGGCCCGGCCAAGTGGGACGGCTTTTCCCTTCCCGCCGACCAGCTGTATATGGACAACACAACAGAGATCTCGCGCTTTGTGGCCGACATGCTGAGCCAGGGGAAAAAGCGGATCGGCTTTATCGGCAATTATTATCACTGCCAGTCCTTCTTCGAGCGCTACGCCGCCTTTCGCTGCGCGATGCTGATGGCGGGCGCGGAGGTGGACGAGGACTGCTGTGTCTGCTACAACCACCAGGACGAGATCGCCGAGCGGCTCGACGCGATCAGGGAACTGCCCGACGTGTTCATCTGCGCCAACGACTTTGTGGCCGGGGACGCGATGCGCGCGCTGTTCTCCATAGGCAAGACCGTGCCGGAGGACGTGCGGCTGCTGGGCTTTGATGACTCGGCGGAGTCGCGTCTCAGCCGTCCGGCGCTGAGCACCGTCCACATCCACACCCAGATCATGGCCTATACTGCCGTGCAGCTTCTGATGTCCCGTATCCACGAGCCGTCGCTGGACTATCGCATTGTGCATACGCAGACGGATCTGATCTATCGCGAGTCGACGAACTTTGACGAAGGGACAGAGAAGGAATGAAATTCTTTTCTTACGAAAGCAAATTCAGCCAGCTGCTGCTGAAGCTGTGCTATGCCTGCTATCTGAATCTGCTGTGGTTCGTCTGCTCGATCCCGATCGTGACGATCGGCGCCTCGACGACGGCGCTGTATTACGCCGCGCTGAAGGTCGTGCGGGACGAGGACAGCCACGTCAGCGCCGCCTTTTTCCGCTCGTTCCGGCAGAACTTCAAGCAGGCCACGGTGCTGTGGCTGATCCTGCTGGGCGTGGGGCTGTTCCTCGGGGCGGACGGCTATATCCTCTATCACCTGCGGCAGACCTCCTCCGGCACGATGGCCGTTATGTGGACGCTGATCCTCGCGATGGTCATCGCGGTTGGCGTTTTGTACGTGATCGTGCTTGAATATGTCTTTCCTCTGCTGGCAAGCGTTGTGAACACCAACAAAGCGATGCTGAAAAACGCGTTTTTGCTCGGCACGCATTATCTCTTCGCGACGATCCTGGTTTTTGCCGTTCATTTTGCGATGTTCTTTGTCGTGGTCGCGTGGTTCACGCCGCTGATCATCTTCGGCGAGGGGCTGTGCGCTCTCATCAGCGCATGGCTGCTGAGCAGCATCCTCATCGCCTCCTCCGGCACGCCGGAGGACCGCGAAGCGCTGCCGGAGGCTGACGGGAGCGCGCCCGGGGACGAGGGAGAGACGCCATGAAGCTGCCGGAACAGGAAAAAGCCGCCCATCGGGCGGCTTTTCGAAAGATGAGCGGGCGGGAGAAGCTCGACCACATCTTCACCTATTATAAATGCTTCAGCAAGCCCATAGGCACGTCACGCGCAGCCTCCCATGAAGATGTCTGGAAGCCGGCACCGATGACGCTCTGTGAGTTTAGATTACCATAGCGGGCCTGGAACAGCGCGTTAATCAAGCAATGGAAGCCGTAGTTAGCCAATCCCCACTCAGAACCGAGCAACTGAGCGGCAGCCCAGAACTGGCTCATTGTCTGTGAGTGTTTCGGAGTCACGTCAGGACGGGAGTGTGCCTTGTTGTTGGCATCGTAGCTGATCTTGTATGCACCTACCCAATGAGGTGAATCGAAGACCTTGCCACCGTCGATAGGCACAGTACCACCGAAATGCAGCGTCTTACCCTCACCCTTGAAGTGGCAATCAGGTACATGTACCATCGTCTCGCACACCTGTTCAAGTGCAGTAGTAAACGCCGTGCCATCGGCAAACTTCGTCCAATCAGCACCATTCAGCTTGGCAGCATACACCTTACCATCTTTGATAAAGAAGGCATAGCCACCCATCTGAGACTGATAGAGTTCAGCAGCACCACGATTATTGACCACAAAGGCCGGATTAGAGTTTTGCTCCAGTGTGAAGCTGGAAGCAAGCGCACCAACAACAGTAGATGGAATGGCACTGTTGTTCACCTCTTCGGGCGTAGCCTCGTAGAGATTGTCCTGACTGGTCATACACAACACCTTGGCTATGTTTTCACCAGACGCAAGAGAAGTTTTTGCTTTTTTCATCTTTCGTGAATATTAAAGGGTTATTACTATGTTCTTACAGCGAGTTCATGGCCAGATGCAGACTGGAACACCTCGCCTGACGGGTCAGCCAGGATGTCGTAGGGTCCACGAATGGAGCAACGAGGATCCACAATGAACTT
>CACXXT010000108.1 GCA_902771725.1 uncultured Bacteroidales bacterium | reverse complement strand
GGCGGCAGGAATGCCGAAGGCAAACGAGGCAATGGCAGCAGCCGTATAATCGCCCACACCTTTCAACTTTCTGATATCCTCCAGCGTATCTGGGAAATGTCCAAGAGCCACCACCTGTTTTGCTGCAAAATGAAGATTACGTGCACGACTGTAATAGCCCAGTCCCTGCCATTCGCGCAACACTTCATCTTCCGTGGCTGCCGCAAGGTCTTCCACCCGTGGCCAACGGCTCATGAACCGCTCCCAATAGGGACGCCCCTGCTCTATGCGCGTCTGCTGGAGGATGATCTCCGAGAGCCAGATGGCATAGGGGTCAGTGGTTTCGCGCCAAGGCAGCTGCCTTCCGTTCTCACGAAACCATTCCAAGAGCACAAGGGAGAATGTTTCAGGACATGCCCGCGCGGTAGCAAATTCTTCACTCTTCACTCTTAACTCTTCACTTTTTTGAGGGAAAATACTGATGAACGGAAAGGCCGAACTCATTCGAGGTGGCATAGATGATGTCCATGATGTCGCTCATGTGGTGCTCATAGTCCTCCCACTTCTTCTGCTTCAGGAAGAAATAGAACTCCACGGGAATGCCGTTGGGCCCTGCCTCATCCTCCGTGACGAAATAGGTCATCTGCTCATTCACGTCGTCGCGGCCCGTGATATAGCGCTCCATATAACGGCGGAAGAGCGTCAGGTTCACTTCCCTTCCCTCCAGCTCACTCTCCTTGAAAAAGCCCTTGTCGATGAGATGCTGGCGCATGGCGTCGTCGATGATCCTCACCGAGTGGACGTCGTATGACACACAGCGCCTCACCCTGCGGCCGTCGCTCTCCTGCATGCCCTTCCAGTTCTGGAAAGAATCGTTGATGAGCGTCTTCGGCGAGATGGTGACGATGGTGTTGTCAAAGTTGCGCACCTTCACGGTGGTGAGCGTCATATCCTCCACATTGCCGTTCACGCCTGCCTTCTCCACCGTTATCCAGTCGCCTTTCCGGAGCATGTCGTTGGAGGTGAGATGGATACCCGCCACGAGTCCCGTGATGGTGTCCTGAAAAACCAGCAGGAGCACAGCCGACAGCGCACCCAGTCCTGCAAAGAGCGTCAGCGGATTCTTATTGAGAATGATGGCGATGACGACGATGCCCGCCACGAACATCAGGATAATCTTCACCACGCTTGAGAACGAACGCGCATACTGCTGCATGTTGCTGCGGCGGCCCTCACTCTCGTAGCCCTGGAAGGCATTGATGAAGCACACCACCGTGCGCGTGGCCATCACGGCGGGCACGATGTGACAGGCCGATACGAGCACCTTCCTGTTAAACAGCTGGTCATCCCAGTCAAATTCAGTCTTCGCCGTGAGTTTCATCACCAGCGGCACCAGCAGCCTGCGGCAGAGCCAGTCGCTCAGCCATGCCAGCAACACGGCCACAACAACCATCGCGATATGGCGCAGCACGGGAATGATTGTCCCCGTGAGTCCTGTCAGCGACAGCAAGTCTTCAACGTATATTTTTATCGATTCCATAATATAATAAAGCTCAACCCCCTCCAACCTCCCCGAGGGGAGGCTTTCTGAACTCCCCTCCCTCGGGAGGGGTTGAGGGAGGGGTTGTCTTTTACGGTTTACAAAGTGCCTCGCAGATGCGGTCCTGATAGGGACGGATGGTCGTAGCCTTGCGCTGTCCCTGGTTGATGATGGAGAAGCAGAGACGGTGGCCATTCGCAGCCGTCAGGTATCCGGCCAAGGCTGAAACGCCCGTCACCGTTCCCGTCTTTGCCTTCACGTTGCCACGGGCAAAACCCGTACGCATCCGGTTCTCCAGCGTACCGTCCACACCCGCGATGGGCATCGAAGGCAACAGCTGGCTGTAGATATTCCCGTTGCGGTAGGCATAGCGCAGGAAGGCCACCTCCAGTTCCGGCGACACGTAGTTATAGAGCGAGAGCCCCGAACCGTCGGCAATATAGTAGTTGCCGGGATTCATGCCCATTTTCTGTATCAGGCGGTTCACCTGCTCACGTCCTGTCTTTGCCGTGGCCTTGCGGTTGCCGGAGGCTGCCAGCTGGTAGAACATCGACTCAGCATAGAGGTTGTCGGAGTTCTTCATCATCCGCGACAAGATCTGGTCCATGGTATGGAAGCGGGCACAAATCTCACGGGCTCCCGAGGGCGTCGCACCCCGCAGGGTGTCGCCGATAAAAACAATGCGGGCATCGCGGAGTTCTTTCACGAAACGGCTTAAGAAACGGTCCTTCTTACCCACCAGCAGCGGCGAGAGTGAGGGGTTGTCATCATCCCAGCACCAGCCTTCGCCCCACTTGTCGCTGTCCTTCATCGAGAGGTCGGCATAGATATTGCCGCGGATGGTATCCACCCCCATCTTCTTCACGCTCTCCACGAAGGCATTCAGGTCGTCGGCATTGAAAGCAGGGTCCATGCCGCCCTTGCAATACAGATTACCACGCAGCACGCAGGAATCCACCTTGCCCGTCAGATAGAGGCGCGTCTTAAACTGATAGCTGCCGCCCAGCTTGTCGAGCGAAGTCACGGCATTGATCATCTTCATCGTCGAGGCCGGACGCATCTGCTGGCGCTCGTTATACTGGTAGATCACCGAGTCGGCCGTCAGGTCGTACACCTGCAGTCCTATCTGCGTGGTCAGGAACTGCCGGCTCTTCAGGATGGCATCCAGCCGCGCCTGCACGTTCTGGGGCCAGGGTAGGTCCACAGGCTCCGCAATGGAGTCCACGTCGACGGTGTCTTCCGCCAGCGAGTCCAACGCAACGACCAGGGTGTCCTTGTTCTCATCCTGAGCGAATGCGACTGAAGCCGACAAGAGCAGAACTGGTAACAATAAAAGAATTCTTCTCATCATCTATCTTACTCCCCGAAAATCCTTTGCAGCTTCTTGTGCAGGGGCTTGCCGCGAAGGGCACGGTCGATGATCTTACCCTGCGGGTCGATGAGGATATTGTCGGGAATGGCATCAACCTTGTAAATCGGAGCAGCGGCACAGCTCCATCCCTTCAGGTCGGAGATCTGCAGCCACGGCATCTTCAACTGCTCGACGGCCTTCACCCATGCATCCTTCTTCTGGTCGAACGAGACACCCACCACCTCGAAGCCCTTGGCGTGGTACTTGTTGTAAGCCTCCAGCACATTGGGCATCTCAGCACGGCAGGGACCGCACCACGAAGCCCAGAAGTCCACCAGCACATACTTGCCCTCGCCCACCAGCTCGCTGATCTTATGCATCTTGCCGTCGGGGTCGGCCATCTCCAAGTCGGTAAACTGCTGTCCGATGAAGGCCGCCTTCTCACCGTTGTCAGGCTTCGTCACGGCAGCAACGTCCTCCTTCGCCTTCTTCAGGTAAGGATGGTTGGCAAACGGCACCTGCTCCTTCACCAGG
>CACXXT010000107.1 GCA_902771725.1 uncultured Bacteroidales bacterium | reverse complement strand
AAGCCATCCGACAGGCGGGGATAGCACAAGCCGCCACCCTCCGTTCGGAGGCGGAGCGCCAGAATGCGCTGAAGGCTCAGGCGGCCGCAGAAGCGTCGGCAGGTGAGGCATTGGCGTCCTATAAGATGGCTGAACAGCAGAGACAAAAGGCCGAACATGCCAGGATGGTGGCTGATACGCTGAATTACATTTCTTTAGGGCGTAACCTTGGGGCACAGTCTTATTCTATTTACCAGACTGGTGATAAAGAGTTAGGCAACATGTTGGCCTATGCATCATACCTTTACACCCACGACTACAAAGGTGACCTCTATACGCCTGCCGTGTTTCAGGCTTTGGCGCAGTCGGCAGAGGGACGTCACAGTTGGGATATCCACGATGGTAGCATTACACGCCTCGCCATCTCACCTCGTGATGGCCGATTGCTGACGGTGAGCACCTTTGGTGAGATCTTCTGTCACCAGATCAAGGGGGAACAGATACAGACCAGCCGGCTGATGGGTGATAAGCAGTACTGGTTCTGTGATGTCTTCGCTGCTCCCAACGGGAAGCTCTATGCCATCAGCTATACGGGGCATTTGGTCATCGCCGATGACCATCAGACGCGTGTCGTCTATGTGGATGGCGTCAATAAACCCTTCAGCCTGCAAAGCCTGAACGGTGACAAATCGGTGCTGATTGTCGGTGAGACCAGTGTCGCCCTGTTCGATATCGCCACCGAAAAGATTATCGCCACGCGACCTCTCGACTTCCATGTCATCAGTACGGGCAGAATCGGGACGACCCCAATACTCTTCGATGACCATGGGCGCATGCATCGTGTCGCCAGTATTGATCATATGACGAATCAGAAGGTTCCGGTGGCGGGCAGAGTCACTGCCTTTGCCAGTAGCAAAAAAGGAAATCTGGCGGCTTATGGTATGGCCGACGGCACTATCTGGTTGACCGACGGCAGCGGTAAAACCCACAAACTGGTCGAACATCTCTCACGAGTGACAAAACTGATGTTTAACGGCCATCGACTCTATTCATCCAGCTACGACGGAAAACTATTGTTCTGGCCCATCGAAAGCAACAGTCAGTTCAAGGCTGTCACGCTGTACCAGTCTGCCAATTGGCTGACTGACTTCACATTCAGCAACGACATGGACTATATCTTGACGAGTGAGCATAACGGCACGATCACCCAATGCCTGATCTCGCTGCCGAAGATTGCCGAACGACTCCGTCAGAACGTGAAACGTAACTTCACCCCCGAGGAGTGGAACTACTATGTGGGGAAGGGTATACCTTATAGGGAGATAAAGGGACATAAAGGGAGATAGAAGATATGGATATCAAGAAATACATCTGGCGAAATCTGAAGGACAAATCACGATTGTCCTTGATCTTCTTATTTCTCCTTTTATCTCCTTCTATCTCCTTTACAGCAGCTGCGCAGGGACTTCCCCTCATCCGCAACTACACGGCAGCGGAATATGGCGGCCACAATCGTAATTACGATATCGAGATTGGCGAGGACGGTACGGTATTCGTGGCCAACTTCGAGGGACTGCTCTACTACGACCGTGCCCGGTGGCGCATGATCCATGCACCCGAACTCAGACGTGTCACGGTGATCTATCGCGACAGCAAGAACACCATCTGGGTGGGTGGCTACGACTTCTTTGCGCGCCTGCAGAAGCGCGCCAATGGCGAACTGTACATGCAGCAAATCGGTGGGAAAGACACCTTTAAAGGCGAGGTGGCGGAGATCTTCGAAGAGGGAGGATCGCTGCAATTTGTTGTCACCGATAATAATATTTATGAGGTGCGCGACAGCGCCATATCATTGAAAGCCCATACGAATGCCAGGCTCCATGTGAGTGTGGAGTCGGATATTGTGTCGCTCAAAGCCCTGAAAGAAGGGAGGGATGATGTCATCTTAGGCGACATCACCCAGACCGTCAAGATAGATGGCGGACTGATTGTGAAGGTGAAGGACGACGACGGACTGATCATTTCCGATGACAAGGATCAGAAACTCTATACCATCACCGAAGCCAACGGTCTCTGTTCCAGCCAGGTGTCGTATGTGGCCTATGACGGTCACGGCATGCTATGGGGCGCTACGGCCAACGGTGTCTTTTCCATTGAACTGCCGTCGGTCTACGGTTACTTCCTGCCCAAGGACGGACTGACGGGCAAAGTCCAGGCCATCACCGCCTTCAATGGAAAGATCTACGTCGGTGAGACCAATGGACTCTTTACCGTCGACTCCTGGCAGTATAAACGCGTTGCCGACATCAGAAATGTCTGTTGGGCGCTGTGCCAGAGCAGCGACGGTCTTCTGGCTGCCACCTCCAGCGGCATTTACAGGATCTCTGCGGATGGCAGGGTCGGCAGACTCACCTCTAATGCCACAACAGCCTTGCTGGTAGATGGTGACAAGGCCTATGCCGGCGAACCTGACGGTGTCCAACTCTATGTTATGGATCATGGACGATGGACGATGGATCATGGGAGAACGGTGAAAGAGCTGCCGCTGGTGACGGATATACGGAAGGACAGACAAGGCAACGGACGCTGAACGATCCCGTGATGGACACCGCCTCGAAAAGCGCACCAATCTGGATGATGCTTTTCCGCCCTGTCCCCAGCGCCTTGAACGCCGCATAGCCATGCTCCAGCTCGGCAAGCAACGCCGCCTGGCCCGTTGCAAGCCAGCCAGTCTCCTCCCGGCTGGTGTCGTATCGGCTTTCAATCCTCCCAGGCGCGTCGCGCGTCATCTCCTGCGAGGTGCGGACGCTTCTGCGAATTTCCTCGACATGCTGGGCGAAGGCAATGTCAATGTCCTTCATCATCTGTTCTTTGTTCATTTTGTCTTTCCTTTCCGTTATGCGGCCGTGCGACCGGCAATGAATCGCTTGATATAGTTCTCCCCCTCGGCCAAGACGTCCTCAAGCGGACGACCCGCCATTGGAATCGACATCGGCGAGAGGAAGCAGGGATGGTAGTGCGTGCCGCCGGTGAACGAGTCTCCGCGCGTCGCCTCGCAGTGTTCGCACCCGAGCGCGCATGCGCAACGCGTCGCCTCAAGGACGAGTCCGTCGCCTGCCCTCCAGTAACTTGTACGAAGTGTGCTTCCCTCTTCTTCGAACCCTTCGTCGGCAAAGCGCTTGCCGAGAATCTTCACGGGAACGCCCTTCATCGGCCAATTGGAAGCATCCTTCGTCTCCAGCAGTTCCACGAACTTTATGGCGCCGGCTCCAACCTCGCGAGCATAGTCCAGGAGAGCGGGGAGAGCGCCCGAGTCCTCCACAAGACTGTTCGTGACAACTGCATTCAGCTTGAGGCGCACGGGACCGGACGACAGACGGCACAGAATAGGCTTGAGATCCTCCGCCCTACGGCTCGTCTGCCCAGTAATCCCCTGATAGCTTGCCGTGCGCGGATCGTGAATCGACACGTGAACCTTGGCCGACTGGCAACGCTCCAGCGCCTCAATCACCGCCCCGTCCATCAGCGCCGCATTGGTGATCACCGTGACCACTGGCTGAACATCCC
>CACXXT010000106.1 GCA_902771725.1 uncultured Bacteroidales bacterium | reverse complement strand
GAAGGGCAACTACGGCAACGCATGGTGGAAACAGCGCGAGGAGTTTGAGGCGTTCAACGGCCCCATCCTCTTCACCACCAACTGCATCGTGCCGCCCATGGCCAACGCCTCGTACAAAGAGCGCGTCTTCACTACCAACAGCACGGGATTCCCGGGTTGGAAGCACATCCCTGCCGACGCCAATGGCAAAAAGGATTTTTCCGAAATCATCGCTTTGGCCAAAACTTGCCAGGCTCCCAAGGAGATAGAGACGGGCAAGATTGTGGGCGGCTTTGCCCACGAGCAGGTCTTTGCCCTCGCCGACAAAGTGGTGGAGGCCGTGAAGAACGGTGCCATCCGCAAGTTCGTGGTGATGGCGGGCTGTGACGGTCGCATGAAGAGCCGCGAATACTACACCGAATTCGCCAAAGCGCTGCCCAAGGATTGCGTCATCCTCACGGCCGGTTGCGCCAAATACAAGTACAACAAGCTAGCCCTAGGCGACATCGGCGGCATCCCCCGCGTGCTCGACGCCGGCCAGTGCAACGACAGCTACTCCTTGGCCCTCATTGCCCTGAAGCTGAAAGAAGTGTTCGGCCTCGATGATGTCAACCAGCTGCCCATCGCCTACAACATCGCGTGGTACGAGCAGAAGGCCGTCATAGTGCTGCTGGCGCTGCTCAGCCTCGGTGTGAAGAATATCCACCTCGGCCCGACATTGCCCGCCTTCCTCTCGCCCAATGTGGCTAAAGTGCTGGTCGAGAACTTCGGCATCGGCGGCATCACCACCGTAGAGGATGACATGAAGCTCCTCATCGGGGAATAATTCGTATTTTTGCATCGTGATTGAGATAATATAGATTATTAATAAAGCACATATATGCAATGAGAAAACACGTAAAAAACAATATCAGCTGGGTGGGCTACATCGACTGGGAACTGGAATCGTTCCACGGCGACGACTACTCCATTATGAATGGCTCAAGCCAAAACGCTTACCTAGGCTAACGCCCCGATGGCCAAGTATCAATGCGGTCCCTGCGGCGTAAGCAAAGACATGTTCCACGTTGTGTGATAAACCACTAATCATCAATCATCAATCAAAAAACCATATGGATTATCAGGAACTAAAACAAGTGCCAATCTTCGCATCGTGCGGCGAGGCGGAACTGGAGCGGCTTCTCGAGAGTCCGCACAAGGTGAGCACCTTCAAGCCGGGCGAGACGATGGTGCGGTTCGGCACCCCCTGCCGATCGCTGCTGCTCCTCACCGAGGGCACCGTGGAGACCCGCATGGGCAGCGTCGAGGGACGCGAGCTAGTGGTCGACAAGCTGAAAGCCCCCTGCATCCTTGCGCCGGCGTTCCTCTTCGGCACCAACGACATCATCCCCGTCGAGGTCACCGCCCTCAGCGATGCCACCCTCTGGCAAATCAACCGCGAGGCGTTCCTGGCCTTCATGCAGCGGAACCCCCAGGTGTTGCGGGCTTTTCTGAAGCTGATAAGCGACCGCGCGCAGTTCCTGTCGGGCAAGGTGCGTGCTTTCGCCATCAAGGGACTCCGCAACCGTACCCTCGACTATATGGTGCTGCACGGCGGTATCTCCAACGTGGCACAGGCCGCCGAGGTGCTGGGCGTCGCCCGTCCATCCCTCAGCCGCGTCCTCTCCGAACTGGTCGATGAAGGGGTGATAAAAAAGGGGGTTAAAGGTTATGCGTTATAGGTGATAGACAATATTTTTCAATTTTCAATTGTATGAAGACTCTGGATTTGAGCAAGTCGGTCTATGAACTGACGCAAGAATACCCCGAGGTGGTCGACATCATGGCTGCACTCGGCTTCATCGACATCACCAAGAAAGCCATGCTGCTCTCCGTGGGGCGCATGATGACCATTCCCAAAGGCGCCAAGATGAAGGGCATTCCGATGGAAAAAATCGTGGCGGCCTTCCATGAGAAGGGCTTTGAGATCTCTAGTGAATCTGGTTTAAATCACAATCAGAATGAAAAGAATGGAGAAGAAGAGGAAGCAAGCCGCACAGAGCAGCTGAAGGCCTATCTGCGCCGTCTGGGCGAGGGCGAGGATTTGGAGAGTGTGCGCAAGGATTTCGTCGATCAGTTCGGCGAGGTAGACGCCCACGAGATTATGGATGCCGAGCAGCAGCTGATGGCCGAAGGCACCCCGCTCGAGGAAGTGCAGCGCCTGTGCGATGTCCACTCAGCCCTTTTCCACGGAGCCACCAGCTGCGAGACCCATGCCGCGCCCGAGGGCGGGAACATGTTTACCGCCATGATGCTTGCCGGCATCGAGGGCCACCCGCTCCACACCTTCACCAAGGAGAACGAGGCCATCCAGCGAGAGCTTGACAGTTGGAAGAAAGACCATTCGCGCGAAACCTTCGTCCGCCTACGCGACGTCAGCATCCACTACGCCAAGAAGGGCGACCTAATCTATCCGCTGCTCAAGACCAAGTATGATATCACCGGCCCGCAGAACGTGATGTGGACCGTAGATGACGAGATACGCGACGAGATGGGCGCGCTGGTTCGCGAGTGGGACAATGCTCGCGCCGAGGCTGTCCTTGCCCGTGCTGAGGAGATGATCTACAAGGAGGCCAACATCCTCTTCCCCATCTGCGCCGAGCATTTCACCGACGAGGAGTGGCAAGGTATCTACCGCGACAGCAAGGACTACGCCCCCTGCCTCGGAGTTGAGAACAAAATGTGGAACGATGCCGAAAAAAGCCAACAGCTAACAGTCAATAGCCAACAGCTGGACGAAGTCCGTATGCCCGGAGGGCATTTAACTCTTCCGCAGCTCACAGCCCTGCTCAACACCATCCCGATGGAAATCAGTTTTGTCGACGCCGACAACATCAACCGCTTCTTCAACGAGGGCCCGAAAGTCTTCAAGCGCCCCGGTATGGCCATCGACCGCGAGGTCTTCTTCTGCCATCCGCCGAAAGTGGAGCCCATGGTGCGCAGCATCATCGACAGCTTCCGCAGTGGCAAAGCCGACCGTGTGCCCGTATGGATGGACAAGGGAGGCCGCACAATGCTCGTCACCTACCTCGCCGTCCGCGACGCCGACCGCACCTACCTCGGCACCGTCGAGCTAGTACAAGACATGGAATTCGCCAAGGAGCATTTCGCCAAATCTCAACTTTAAACTATAACCTATACAATGACACACGGACACGAAGTCCTTGCCATGATGCAAGGGCACAGCTACACAGAAAAGAGCCTTCTGGAGGCTATCATCGAGAAGTTCGGCACGGAAGAGCGTTTCTACACCTGCAGCGCCGAGAATCTCACGGCACAAGGTTTGATAGATTTCCTCCAGGAACACGGCAAGTTTATGCCGATGGACGACGGCTTCACGGTTGACACCGACAAGGTCTGCGAACACGAAAAATAAAACTCATGAGAAAAGCAAGTAGAGAGATGGATGCGGCTTTCGCGATGGAGGTGCTGGAGAAAGCCCCATACGTGACGGTCAGCTTCACACGTCCCGACGGTACGCCCTACGGGTTGCCGCTGTCGCTGGCACGCACTGACGAGCGCACCTTCTATTTTCATTGCCCTCGAGGGCGAGAAGCTTGATTGCATAGCGCATTGCCCGACGGTCTTCCTTTCGGCCGTCACCAAATGTGCCCCCACCGTAGGCCCCAAAGACGGAAGCTTCACGCTGCAATACAAGTCGGCCACCGCCGTCGGCAGGGCCGAGCTGATAACCGGCCGCGAGGAGAAGGTTGAGGCCCTGCGGGTCATCTGCCAGCGGTTCCTCCCCAAGCACATGGACGCCTTCAACGCCTCCATCGCCCGCAGTCTTGAACGGACGGCCGTGGTGCGCATCACCCTCACCGAGCCTCCCATCGGCAAGCGCAAGCAATACGACCAGCATGGAGAAGAGATGAAATGGGGTCGGATGGAATAGAGTATGCTAACGAACATAATGTATCCTTTTTCTTGCTGAAAACATAAACTCCATTGCAGAATAGGACTCTAATGTATTATTAAATGAAAAGAAAAGGTTCAACCCCAAAGCAGAGTTGAACCTTTTATTTGTAAATGCTTGATCTGTAGAATATTGTTTCTTTTAGCAAATCGGATTGTAGAGTGAGTTGAAGTGTTAAACTGCTGATTCCTAATATTGTATGTTGTTCGGGTACAAATTGGGTACAAAATGGGTACATAAAAAGATCCTAATATTGTATGTTGTTCGGGTACAAATTGGGTACAAAATGGGTACATAAAAAGATAAAGCACTGATTATCAGTGCTATCTTGCTCCCCCTGAAGGACTTGAACCTTCGACCCCCTGATTAACAGTCAGGTGCTCTAACCAACTGAGCTAAGGAGGAATGTTGGAGTGCGACTTTGTGTCGCAAACCGATAATCCGGAGGATTGTTGGTCTCGTTTCTCTCGAAATCGGGTGCAAAGGTACACACTTTTTTGGTTCTGGCCAAATTTTTTTTCAAAATATTTTACAGCTGTTGGTTAATGTGCTGTAATGTCGGTAGATATGTGGCATAAATTGTCGATGAGGTCTGACGCTATGAGTGATGATTCGGACTGTTTCTCGATGGCTATATCGCCCAATTTGCCATGTATTTCCACAGCGTGGCATGCTATGTTGAATGTGGATGCGTGTATGTGGTTGGAACAGAGCATTCCAAGCAGTATTCCGGTCAGTACGTCGCCGCTTCCCGCGGTGGCCATTCCTGCGTTGCCGGTGTTGTTCTCGAAGGATGAGCCGTCGGGAGCATATACCATGGTGCGGTGGGCTTTGCGTATTATTGTGATGTTGTGCCGGGCTGCCATTTCCCGTGGCTCGTTGTCCCCGAAGAGGCGGGCGTATTCCATGGCGTGGGGTGTTATGACGGCTCCGGCGGCCAGCGGCAGCCATTCTTTGTGTATGGCGAGGATGTTGAGCGCGTCGGCGTCGAGCACCAGCGGCGTCGCTGCAGGGCGCTGTTCGAGCAGTTGCCGGAGTGCCTGCTGTGTGCTCTCGGCTGTGCCGAGTCCGGGGCCGGCTGCAATGGCGGTGTAGTGCTCTAGGTGAGGTGGCGGAGTGGTGAAGAGTTTGTCGTCGGGGTCGATGTCGACCATGGCTTCGGGGAATGCCGCCTGCATAGGGTTGATGCATAGTGACGGCAGGTGGGTGCTCACGAGGCCGCATCCAGAGCGCATGGCTGCGCGTGCGGCGAGGATGGCGCATCCCATCCGCCCATAGGCGCCGGCGATGAGCATGGCGTGGCCATAGTCGTGTTTTGTGGTGTCTTGGTTTCGCATGTGGGTGGTTATGTCGTTGCAGGGCCGGTGTTCTTGCGGCGAGGCTCTATCTGTGCCAGTATGACGCCGGAGACGACGATGACGATGCCGAGTATTTTTATCCAACTGAAGGATTCCTGCCCTATGATGACGGCGGCGATGAGCGAGAAGATGGGGATGGCGTTGTTGAAGATGCATGCTTCGGAGGCTCCTAGTGTGCGTACGCCGTAGTTGTATCCGGCGTAGGCGAGTGTGCTGCAGCAGATGCCGAGCACGAGGATTATCAGCAGCATCTTGGGGCTCCACGAGAGCAGCGGGAGCGCACCGCCGTCTTGGGTGGTAGTGGTCTACCACTTTTACGAGCAGCAGGGTGTATACCACCGCTATGGCTACGGCTCCGCTGAGGAAGAGCATGCCTTTGAGGTTGCCGCTGAGTTCGTCGCCACCGACGAGCATGATGCCTACGCCGGCTAGAGAGAGCACAACGCCGATGATGAGCTGTGGGCTTATGCGGCGGCGATAGGCGAACCACATGCCGAAAGGCACGAAGAGGGGGATCGTGGCTATGACGACGGAGGCCAGACTGCCGCTGACGAGCTGTACTCCGCTGGTCTCGCACAGATGGTAAATGAAGGGCTCGCAGAATGCCAGCAGCAGGAACCATTTGATGTCTTGTCGACGGATGCGCTGCAGGCGCCGGGTGAGCATCAGGGTGGGGAGCATCACGGCGGTGGCTATGGCTAGACGCAGGGTTATGAGTGTGGTGACGGTCATGTGCTCTTCGGTCAGGAAGAGTTCCTTGGTCAGTATGAAGCTGATGCCCCAGAAGATGACCGACAGGGTGATGACGATGTATGTAATGGTTTTCTTCATTGCGTCAGAAGGGGTAGTTTATGCCGAAATTCGTTACTATCTGGTTGAAGCGCCAGTGTGGCGGGCGCCAGCGTTGCCCTTCGTCGTAGCCTGGGTCGTAAAACGGTATGCCGAAGTCTATGCGCAGGGTGGCAATGGCTATGGTGACACGCAGTCCGAGGCCGGCGCCTACAGCTACTTCCTTGGGTAGGCTGTTCAGTTTTATATGGCCGTTGGGGTATTGGTCAGAGGGGCGGAAGAGCCACACGTTTCCCATGTCGGCGAAGACGGCACCTTCAAAGATGCCTGCTATCGGGAATCGGCCTTCAAGGTTCATGACCAGCTGCAGGTCGCCCACGCGTTCAACGTCGGCCACTTGGTCGCCGCTGCCGGGATGATAGCTGCCGGGGCCGAGGCGTCGTAGCTGCCATGCTCGCATGGTGGTCGGGCCACCGCCGAAGAAGCTTTTTTCGTAGGGCATGGAGACAGAGTTGCCGTAAGGAATACCTGTGCCGATAATGAACCGGGCCACGAAGCTTGACTTGTTGCCGAAGTAGTGGTAGTGGGTTGCTTCCATGCCGGCGCGGATATATTGTGAGTATGGTACGCCGAGAATCTGACGCACATTGTTCTCATCGGTTTCGGCGTGGCTGAGTGTGGCCACAGCGGCCAGCAGGTTGCCGGCAGTCTCTATGGAGAAGTGGAACGCCGTGAAGTCGTTACGTGTGCCGTATTGCTGGTTGCTGAAGGTGTAGTCGTAACGTGCGTCGAGTATGAAGTGGCTGCTGTACTGGTATTTGAGGCGCAGGTCGTTGATCTGCGACAGGCGTGTGGCGAAGCCGTCATCGAGGCTCAGCATGCGCACGAAGGTCATTTCGATGGGCAGCAGCTGGTTGCTGACACGACGCGAATGGCTCCAGGTGTAACCGAACGAGGTGTTCGCCAGGATGCGCTCGAAGTAGTAGCGGTACTGGTAGCTTCCGCCGGCCGAGAACAATGTATGGGGCTTGATGCGCTGGAAGACAATGTTGCGTGTGAACGGCAGTAGGAATACCGGCATGTCGAGCGATATGTCGAGACCAGCCTCGAAGGCCGAGAAGTTGTCGTAAAAGCTTTTGCCGATGTTGCGGAACACCGACTTGAGATAGTCGGGGTTCATGGCCGCGTTCTCGTCGTAGAGAATCTTATCACGGTGAACGCCTAATACCAGCTGCAAGATGAGCTTGCCGATGATGTCACCCTCGTGGGCGCCGATGTAGAGACCGCCCTCGTCCATGCCTTGCAGCTCGTTGAAGTGGTACTGCAGCGCCTCTTCGGGATATTGGCCGCTCTCGTAGTAGCGGGTCAGCACCTGCGTCAGCTTGAGGGTGTCGCGCCTGACAATCAGGCCCTGAACCCACAGCTCATAGTCGCTGGCAATGGTTTTCTCTGATAGCAGGGCAATGGCGGAGTCGGCCAAGGCGTGCTGAGTTTCCAACGGCATAGGATAGCCGCCTTCGTGGGCACAATAGTAGTATTGGTAGGTGCCGGGGATGGCCGCCTTCATGCGTTCCAGCAAAGGCAACACTCGTTTGCCATGCAAGGCAATACCTTCCTCCCAGTTCTTAATTCGCAGCCTGTATTCTTGGTTGCTGCACACCTCGAAGAGCTTGCGCCACGCCAGTTCCTCTTTCGGGTGGGCCTGGACGTAGGCATCCCAGTAGTTGTACATGCTGTCAACTTTGACGGAATCGAGGAGCCAGAGGTTGGTAGACTTAAACTCTGCGAGTTCGTCAGGCGTGAATCTGAGCAGCTGCGTTCCTTTGGCCATATATTTCAGCAGCGGGACAGTCAGTTATCAGATAAGAAATAACAACAGTTCATCTGCGGCAAAAATCAAAATAATTGCCAGGGTATTGTATGTTAGGAGTGAATTGATTTAAGAGGATTTTTATATGAGCTGCATAATATCATTACTGGTTGGAATTGTTATCGGAGGCGGTAACTTCTGGAGAG
>CACXXT010000105.1 GCA_902771725.1 uncultured Bacteroidales bacterium | reverse complement strand
AATGGCATCTATCAGGAAGGCAGCTTCTTCGGTTGTGGTTTCCGTCATCTGCCCAGCATAGGCGAACTGCAAGTGTCTGACGACGGTATCCGCTATCGCACGGTTTGCGCTCTTCGCCCCAGATACAAGAACTTAGGCGGTTTGAAGGAACAGACTATAGCCTTTCTCGCCACGACGGGACGCTACTTCCGTATCAAGCTGCACGACTGGGGCTCAGGCATGAAGGAGGATAATCTGCTGACCTTTGGCAACGTGGTTATCTCTGCCCGTGCCAGTGTCGATGTGTGGCAGGAGAAAGCCAGTCTTGTATCCGAGCTGATGGAGGCTGACCGCACGCCCCGCTATGACAAGAACGAGCTGATAGACTTCTCTCATGCCATCGATCTGACCGCCAGCACCGACGACCAAGGTGTGGTGACATGGAGGAATAGTCCTGAGGGTCAGTGGCTCGTATTGCGGCTCTTTGCTGCCTCAACGGGTGGCCACACCAAGCACGGACGTAAGGAGGCGTTGGGTCTGGAATGCGATAAGTTGTCGGTAGATGGTGCCAGACTACAATGGAAAAGCTACGTCAAGCCCATCATCGACACCTTGCGTGCCCACGATGGTTTGCTGACGGGCATCTGCATGGACAGCCACGAGGCTGGACCTCAGAACTGGACGGCTCGCCTGCCGCATGAGTTCCGGCAATTGCGCGGCTACGACATGTATCGTTATCTGCCCGTTATGGTAGGCTATGTGGTGGATTCTGCCGAGGAGTCGGGTCAGTTCCTCTACGACTTGCGCCATACCATCAACGACCTTATCACCGACCGTTATTATGGCGAGTTCAACCGATTGTGCCATGCCGAAAGAACGCTGAGCGGCGAAACGTCGGGAAAGGCGTTGACACTGACAGCCCAGGCCATCGGCGGAGCACTCTGCATGGCGGGCGATGCCATCAGTGTGAAGCGGCTGGTGGATAAGCCACAGTCTGAGTTCTGGGGCTACCAGACGGAAGGCAGCTTTGACATCAAGGACTGTTCCAGTGCCGCCCACCTCTATGGAAAGCAGATAGCATCGGGTGAGGCTTATACCGATGCGACCTACAAGCATACGCTGGCTGACATCAAGAACCTTGCCGACTATGCATTTGCCTTCGGTATCAATGAACTGGTGGTCTGTGCCGTAGCATACCAACCATGGGTACGGGGGAAAGGAGAGAATGAAAAGTTGAAGATAAGTACGGCGAACGGTCGTCAATACGTATTGAACCGCTTGAACACGCTATGGCCATTGAGCCGGCCGTTCTGGGACTATCAGGCCCGTTGCTCATGGATGTTGCGCCAGGGTAAGCCCGTCAGTGACTTCTGCCTGTACTTAGGCGACGATATTCCAACCCGTATTCTCGGACATAAGCTGCCCGACTTCCCGCAGGGTTACGATTTTGATGCCTTCACCACCGATGCCCTGTTGCACCGTATGACCGTCAGGAATGGTCGTATCATGCTGCCTGATGGTGTCAGCTACCGCATGATGATACTGCCACAAGATGGTCAGCTGACCGATGAAGCCCGTCATCAGATAGACCTGTTCCGCCGTCAGGGTATTCCCGTTTACGACCCACAGACAGACAACCGTCCGTTGGCACAGGCCATCCAAGAGGCTGGACTCATCCCCGATGTCGACTGCTCATACCTGTTACCACCCGCCGCCCACCTCTATTTCTGCCACCGCCGTACAGCCAATGAGGACATCTATTTCCTCAACAACCATAGCGATAAGGACATCACCGATTGCTTCCGATTCCGTGCACATGCCGCCTCGGCAGAATTGTGGAACCCCACGACGGGCGAAAAGATATCATTAGCCTTCACTTCTGAGGACGGTTGTACCGCCATCAACCTGACACTTCATGCGCGTGAATCTTATTTTATTGTGCTGAAGAACTCAGATGAAACATCAGCTTCTGTCGTTTCCCTTGCCTCTCATCCCGTTTCTAATACCACAATATCCACCCCTTGGTCGGTGACCTTCGACCCGCAGATGGGTGGTCCCACGGAAGCCGTCTCCTTTCCCACGATGATGGACTGGACGAAACATAGCGACCCGCGCATCAGGTATTACTCCGGAACGGCTGTTTATCAGAACACCTTTAAGCTGAAGAAAGACAAGAAGGCCACCTACCGCCTGAGTCTTCAGCTACTGAATTCAGCTGCTGAGGTCATCGTCAACGGACAGTCGGCAGGCGTCATCTGGTGTTCTCCCTGGGACATCGACATCACCGGACAACTGAAACGTGGGAAGAATCGGATAGAGATCCGCGTTGCCAATACGCTATGGAACCGCCTTGTGGGTGATGCACGACTGCCCGAGACGGAGCGAGTGACGTGGCAGACCACACCGCTTGCCAAGTCCGACGACCAGTTGATGCCATCGGGATTGACGGGCGAAGTGACTATCAAAGAATACAAATAATTCTTCACAGGCTTTTTGTCTTATATTCGGTAATTTTTGATGTCCTCATCCCTTTAGTTCACCTTCAACTTTCATTATTCCAGTTTTTCCTGTATTTTTGTTCGTTTCTTGTTAGTTTTTTTGTCGCTCTTTTGGAAATTTATTATTATCTTTGCGACATAGTACCATGTGGGTCTATTTGATTACTAACCGAATACTAACATATCTATTAAAGTGGGCTTATGAAAAAAAGTTTTGCTACGACGTTGGCATGCTGCCTGATGGCCATTGCGCTGGTCATGCCAGCAGGGGCGTTAGGGCAGGAACCCGACGATGTGCTGTCGATAGGTTTTGTCGACAAGCATGGCGCTCCATTGCGAAAGGCGAGCACAACGTTGCCTGGACGAATTTTTCTCAATGGCACAGGTGTTTCCAAAAGCGTTACCGTCTCTACGGAGGGACTGATGCAAGACGTGAAGGTCACGGCTTCGCCAGGACTCGAGGTGTCTCCGCAGGTGATAGCTGCCGATGCCGGAGAGGCTGTGCTGACCATTACCAACCATTCTACGCTGAACCATCAGTCGGGACGTGTGATTCTGCGCTCAGGCGACATTCGTCTGCGAGTGAATGTTGAGGCCACCGGCACTCCCCTTCCCGTGAAGGACCTGTCACAGGACCCTGTGTATACCGGCGGTCAGGACTCCCGCATGACGTTCGAGGGCTTCAGTCCGGGGCCTGACGGGTTCACGCTCGAGCTTCGTGCCAGGACGGACGCCTCCTCCTCGCGCGTCGAGCCGTTCGGCTTGAGCGGCTCCGGCGTCGGCTTCAAGGGCTACATAAGCCCCTCTGGCCTCGGCCTGCTGAACTCTCGCGGCGTGTTCGTGAGCGAGAAGGGGATGAGCAATCCGTCCAACGGCGGCACGTTCTACAACACCGACGGCCTGTACCACACGTACCGGTATGCCGTGACCGGCGACGAGCGCGTGTTCGTGTACAGGGACGGCATCGCCATAGACACGATGCGCGTCGCGGACCTGGGCCTCCAGCCGGAGTGGAGCCATAGACACGATGCGCGTCGCTGACCTGGGCCTCCAGCCGGAGTGGAGCACGGGCAACGGCCCTGTCGTCCCTAACCTTATAAGGAACGGCGACTTCGAGGGCGAGTCGGACTACAACCCGTCGCGTGGCATCACCGACCGGATAGAGGGGTGGGACGTGTATCCCTACGACCAGTACAACAGCTACCAGAGCGTGTCCTCCGAGGAGCGCTCGAACGAGGTAGACCAGAACAACCACGTGCTTGAGATCCACCGCTACATGTGGGAGGGCGGCTGGGCCGCCGCCGAGATCTCCCAGATCGTAGACGTTGCTCCAAACGAGGTCTACTCCTTCTCTTGCCTTGCCAAGGGCGGCATCCGCTCCAACGGCGAGCAGCTGGGCTCGGTCCGTCTGCAGGACCTTCAGAACGACGGCAACCGCGTCGTCCTTCCCGTGACTGGCGACTCATACCAGACATACGCCTCCGACTTCTCCACGGAGGCGACGACGCGGCAGGTGCGCGTGACGTTCATGCTCGAGCGTGCCGCTTGGGGTGCGAGCGTGAGCGCGTTCAAGATAGACGACGTGAGGCTGACGGGCGTGTCGCGCACCCATGCGCCGCTTGTTGGCTTCGACAACGCGGGGGGCGGCATCGCATACTTCAGCTTCGACGCGACGGGCGCCTATGCCCCCGCCTTCGCCCGGCTGACTGCCTCAACGGATACGCTCCGCATAGACGGCACGGGCGGTACGGGCACGTTCCTCGTCAGTTCCGAGAACCTGACGGGCGCCATCTCGCTCACGGCGACGAGCGGCTTCAGGGTGAGTCCGGCCGCCATCAAGGCCGGGGAGAGGGACGTGGCGGTGACGGTGACGAACCTCTCTACGCTGGCAGTGACGACCGGCAAGGTGGTCCTCCGCTCGGGCGACAGGCGCGAGACGGTGCGCCTCATAGGGACGGGCACTCCCCTTCCCGTGAAGGACCTTTCCCAGTCCCCTGTATATACCGGCGGTCAGGATGCCCGCATGACGTTCGAGGGCTTCAGTCCGGGACCTGACGGTTTCACGCTCGAGCTGCGTGCCAGGACGGATGCCTCCTCCTCTCGTGTCGAGCCCTTCGGCGTGAGCGGCGAAGGCGTCGGCTTCAAGGGCTACGTAGGCCCCTCTGGCCTCGGCCTGCTGAACTCTCGCGGCGTGTTCGTGAGCGAGAAGGGCATGAGCAACCCGTCCAACGGCGGCACGTTCTACAACACCGACGGCCTTTACCACACGTACCGGTATGCCGTGACCGGCGACGAGCGGGTGTTCGTGTACAGGGACGGCATTGCCATAGACACGATGCGCGTCGCTGACCTGGGCCTCCAGCCGGAGTGGAGCACGGGCAACGGCCCTGTCGTCCCTAACCTTATAAGGAACGGCGACTTC
>CACXXT010000104.1 GCA_902771725.1 uncultured Bacteroidales bacterium | reverse complement strand
AAATGATCGGCGGCCGTCGCTGGTGCACAGCAGCACCGATGCCGGAGGAGTCATTCTACGACAACGTGGCGGTGCCGTTCATCATCGTGCGCTTCGACGGCTTCTCGACGGACCAGGGCACGAAGGACGACCCCTTCGACTCAGGAGATGACCTCACCAACATCAGCATCCTGATCGCTGCCAACGACAACGACGAGCTGGACGATATTGCCGGACGTGTTCGCCGTGCCGTGCACAAGTACCTCACCGATCACATGGGTGAGGCAGGCGTGCCGCTGTCCACGGTTCCCAGTGGAGGTCAGAAAATCTACGATGACCTGAAGCCTGCCTACTGTGTCACCCTGTCCTGGCAATGCGCCACTTCTTTTGACTTAACCGATCAAGACGATGAGCAAGCAGACTAAGGAACCAGCCACCAAGCAGTCGCCCGAACTGGTAGAACTGACCACCAGCGGCACCGTGACGCTGACCGCCGGAACCCGCGAGGAACTGGCAGCACGTTTCGAGGCCCTGAAGGCAGAAGCCCAGGGTGTATCGCTGATGACTGGTGCAGCCGGACGTAACAACGACGGCATCCACACTCTCCGTGTTGACATCATCAAATAACATTAAGATTATGACACTAAAAGGCCAGAATTTTCGCATCTTCACCTTCGATACTACCGCCGAGAAGTTCAAGGTCATCGGAATGGCAACAGGCTGTACCGTGAACCTGACGAACAACACGGACGACAGTAATACGAAGGATGACGTGGGCATGGCGTCGAAACCTGTCACCACCAGCAAGTCTTGGTCGGTTCAGGTAGAATCGCTCAACGTGAGCGACACGGCAGCCATGCTGACCGCTATCAAGGCGATGCAGCCTCTCACCCTCATGTGGGATGAGACCGCCACCACCGACAACCAGACGCGCCAGAAGGCAGCCTTCGCCCGCAAGGGCCTGGCATTCCTTGCGGACGCGACGTTCCAGTTTGACGACAGGGCAAACGCCACCAAGTCGCTGCAGTTCCAGGGATCGGGCGCACTCGAGACCGTTCCATCCAGCGACGCTGTTGACGTGATCTCCCTCGGATCCTACTCGAAGGGCCAGTTCACCCGCTTCTTCCTCTCCAGCGACAACACGGCCACCCCATCGGCCGTTATTGCCGCCGCCCGTACCTTGTCGCTCCATGTGTCGCTGACCTTGGAAGCCGCTACGACCAAGGATACAGACGGGGATTGGGTGCTGCAGGAGCCCACGGGTCTCTCTTACGACATCACCACCGGCGCACTCGTGCGCAGCGGAGACACCATCACGTCGCAGGTGGCCGGAAAGACACTTGCAGACGTTGAGACGATTTACGAAGCCGGCACCCCGGTGAAGTGGCAGATCGCCAACGTTTCAGGCGACAACCAGCGCACCAAGGGCAGCGTGATCGTCAGCGGATCGGTGGTTCTCGCCCAGCTGAGCATCAACGGACCGAACCGTCAGTCAGCCGACTACAGCGCGCAGTTCAGCGGCTACGGCGACTATACCGTCGCTGCGTAACCTCTCGACATCTTCGTGTGATTGAATTAAATAGTTTATGCCAACCCGCCATCGTGGCACAGCCGTGCTCGGTGGCGGTTTTTTCAAAACAACAGACACCATGATTCCAGAAATTACTATCAAGATCTGCGGACAGGACGTGCTCATGCGCTTCTGCGCCGCATCTGAGACAGGCTTCGAGCAGCTGACAGGACGTTCGGCTGCCGTGTTCGAGCATACCATCGAGAAGGATGACGAAGGCAACGACAAGGTGGTACGACCAAAGGCCACCGCAGCCGACTGGCTCCATCTCGCCTGGGCATCCATCGCAGCCGCCTACCTGAAGCGGGGAGACCAGACACCGCCCATCACGCTGGCTGACATGCTCTGCGACACCACGCCCGACGAGGCGAAAGAGCTCATCCTGAAGGTCATCGAGCTGCGCAATAAATGGTATGGCGTGCCGGAGATCGCCGCCAATGATCCTGACGCACCAACGGAACAAGAAGCCGCTGAAGAACAAAAAAACGCCTGACCGCCCACGATTATTTCCAGAAGTTCGTGGGCGAGATAGGACTCGACAGGCGCGAGTATCTCTTTGACATCATGTACTGGGAACTGGTCCTCATCCTACGGGGATATTCCCACCGACACCGAGAGGAGTGGTCGATGACCAGATGGATGACGTGGAACCTCATGTCGGCACAGGCAGGCAAAGAGGGCATGCAGAGTGCCGGACTGTTCAAGATCACCGACCTGATCAAATTCCCATGGGAGAAGCCGGTACCCATCGTTCCCAAAGAAGTGCAGGATGAACTACAAGCTGAAATGAAAGCCATTAACGAGAATCTCAAAAAGAACCAAAAGTCATGAACATCATCATCGCCATTGTGATCCTGACGGCCTACATCGTGACCGTCTGCATCGTCAACAAGCAGATCCCGTCCTCGCTGTCGGCATCTGTGTTTTTCCTGCCCGCGAAGGGCGTGTGTATCTGGTCGGTGGTCATCGCCGCCGTGGTGTTCCTCATGGTACCCACGTACATCGAGAAGACCAGCGACACGGTGAAGTTCCTCGCGTTCCTCGCATGTGCCGGACTGCTTTTCGTTGGTGGTGCGCCCCTCGTGCGCGATCGTGGCGACATGGCCTACAAGGTGCACCTGGGCGCAGCCGTCCTGTGCGCCGTGAGCTCGCAGGTACTGCTGGCCATCGACAACGGGTGGCTGCTGCTCTCATGGGTGCCGTGGATCTGCGCCTTCGTGTGGATCACCAAGGAGGACCGCTGGCGCACGGGAGTCTTCTGGGCAGAGATGACGTGCTTTGCAGACACTTTTATATTTTGTTCGATATGATAAATACTATGTGTGAAACACACTTAGCAGAATACATATCTGAATGTGGGGATGGAGGAATTAATGAGGATGTTTTCGGATATTTTCAAAATAGGTTTTGGGTTATAGATGGTGCCACTTCCAAAACTAAAAAGCACTACTATAATGATACCAGTGATGCACGATATTTAGTAAATAAGTTTTCTGCTGAATTAAATAAAACAAGCTTTTTAAATCAAAGATTGAATAATAAAGAATTAATGTCTGTTGCCATGGAAAATGTCAGAAAACAAGTACCAAAAGTCGATTTCACTAAAGAAGAAATTTCTTTTAAGCCCAGCTTTGCAATAGCAATCCTATTTGCAACTAAAAGCCATGTGTTCATTGACATTTTAAGTGATTGCTATGTACTTGTAAAAAACAAAGAGGAAATTCGAACCTATACCGATCATAGAATTGAAGTAATTAAGTCTCTTACAAAAAAGATGAAAGATTATGTGGATAGAAACAACTTAAGTGATGAAATCGCAGAGCGATTGATTAAAGAACAAAAAATTAATAACAGAAAACTTATGAATAAAAATAACGGCTATTGGGTTGGTACTACAGATGGAATTGCCTTTTCTAATACTGCGTCCTTTGAATTAGAACGAGAAAGCCCCATTGAAGTTATAATTTGTACAGATGGATTTTATAAAATGGTAAAATATCTTATCGAGAAGAACCGTTTTGCTAAGTTGCTTGCTCCGAATCGCCATTCTACTTCTTCTTTGTATCGCTCTTTTACACCAAGATATGTAGATTTTTTAGATAATTCTGGCGTTAGGCGTAAGATTGAATACAAGAAGAATAATAAATAACAAAAAAACGGGTTCTTCTTAGGTATCTCTCCGTTCGAATTGCCCG
>CACXXT010000103.1 GCA_902771725.1 uncultured Bacteroidales bacterium | reverse complement strand
ATCTGGAAAGGCCTCTCACCACAGTTGCAGGTAAACTATATGGTGAATGAGAACCACAGTTTCGGCGCTTTCTACAAGTATGACTATCACCCCAGCGGGAGCATGAACGGACGGTTCCTCACCGATACCTACGAGGACGACCGCCACATCGAGCATTCCGAGAGCCACATCATGCAGGAAGACCGCTTCCGCAAACACATTTTCAATGCCTACTACAACGGCAAGTTTGGGCAGCTGGGCATCGACCTGAACGTGGACGGACTGTTCGACGACACGCAGACGCCCGGCAGCACCGAGGAGGTGACATCACTCTTGGGCGGTGGACGTGTGGACGTCAATCGCAGCATAGAGAGCAACACCAAGAGCGGCAATAACTTCTGGGCTTCGAAACTCATCCTGAGTTATCCTGTCTGGCGCGGCAATCTCTCCGCTGGAGGCGAGTACTCCAATAACAACCGCACCGATGCCTATGATTTCTCGGCCAGCAATTCTGTTCCTGTGAAAGCAACCGACACAGAGATCAAAGAGGCTTCTGCCGCAGGCTTCGTTGAATACGGACATGCCTTCGGCAAGGTGTTCACCCAAGTGGGGCTGCGCTACGAGCATCTGAAGAACGATTACTACAATTTCGGCGAACGGGAGAGCGATGTCTGCCGCAACTATGGCGACTGGTTCCCCACCGCCGTCATCTCTGCACCGATAGGACAGGCACAGCTGTCACTCAGCTATCGCCGTGACATCGAACGTCCCAACTACAGCCACCTGACCAGTTCTACCATCTACATCAACCGCCTCACCTACCAGAGCGGCAATCCCTATCTGAAACCTACCTACACGCACAGCCTCGTGCTCAATGCCGCCTACAAGTGGGCGAATATGAGCGTGAACTACGGACGCATCAAGGATGCAGTGACAATGTCCACACAACCCTTTCCCGATGCCGAGGACCCCACAATCAGCCTTGTCCGACCCATCAACACGGAGGAGGACTATGACCAGGTGGTCGTCCTCCTGTCTGCCCGCCCCACAGTGAACTTCAAGCTTTCGACATTCGACTGCGCCTGGCACCCCACCTGGACCCTTGTGGCGATGTTCCAGAACTACAAGACGCCGACAGCAACAGGTGAGGTCATCACCCTCAACCGCCCCTTGTTCAGCCCATCGTGGCAGAACGTCTTTGAACTGCCGCACGGCTTCCGGCTGAATGTCGATTTAGGTTGGAGCTCGAAGGGTGAGTTCAATAACTTCCGCATCACGAAGTCCCGTTTCCGTGCTAACATAGGGTTGCAGCGCGACTTCAACCTGCATAGCCTCGGCACGCTAACTGCCGATTTGCGCTGCATAGACATCCTGAATACTAACACCACCGATACCAAGATCTTCGGTTACCGCGACCTCACCGTCCACAATCCTGCCCGCCGCACCTTCCTGCTCGACCTAACGTGGAAGTTCAATGAGGCCCGCTCGAAGTATCGTGGCAGCGGTGCTGGTGACAAACAGAAAGCAAGAATGTAGTAATATATAGGTAGAATATCAGATTAGGGCAACCCAAAGATTACCGTGAGGTGGAGATCCTCATCTGATATTCTACCTATTTTCAGACTTACTTAACCTTTCTTTGTGTTGAATCATCACATAATGGTAAGAAAACGTCTCTTCATCACGACAGCACGGCGATAAAGCCCCCGCCACGTCAACACAACGTAGCAGGGGGGGGGCCTTCATGCTTTTCCTAAAACCTGATTTTAACTACTTATCTACCTGCTTTATTTATTTAGTCTATTATCCCTTTCAACTCCTTCTTTCCTTTGAGTCCTTTCAACTCCTTCTTTCCTTTGAGCCCTTTGTAGTCCTCGGCGTTGAGGTATCGCCTGAGTCCAGGAATGATGGGCGAGAAGACTTTCATACGGATGGTCATGGAGGAATCTGCGGGCTGGACCTTTACGCTTTTGTAGTCCCAACAATGCACCCAGATGGGAGCATCGCGGAAGGGCATCCAGAACGAGAAGCGGCCATCGGCATCTGCCTGTGTAGATTTCTCGGGGCCAAAGGAACCTAAAGTGCCGAAGCTCACGCGAGCATCAGCCAGCGGCTGGCCTTGCTCGTTCACTACTCTACCCTCTACGAACCTTCGATTGGCGAGGAGGTCGGGGCAGTCGGCTGCGTAGAGCTTATAGACGGCATGCAGATGCACGGCCACGCTCCTCCGTGACCGAGTGGAATAGTAGGCTTCGGCCCACCAGTAGGAGGGCGCGTCGGCCTCGGGCTTGAAGTAGAAGACGCTTTGGTCCAGTGAGCTGTATTTCTTGTTCAGATAAGAAAATGACAAGGCGCTCTGCATGTAGGTGTTGAAGGGATGGGGCTCGCCCGCCGTCACTCGGCCGCCGCTCATCATGGCCAGCTTGACGACGCTGTCATTGAATTCTACGTGCGAATCGGCAAGCCCGGCTGCCTGCCGGAGCTCCCTGATGACGGCATCGCACTGGGGATCGTCCTTGACCACCCAAATCCGGCCTTTGTCGAACCAAGCCCGGTCGCCGCCTCGCAGTGTCACGTCGCGAACCAGGGGAACATAGATGCCATGGCTGTCGCTGGCCATGGGGCCAAAAGCTTCGTGGATAGAGTTGTCCCCACACTGGAGGGTGAGCAATCCGAACAGGCGTTCTTCTGCGGTGGAGCCAAACAGGTCGGGAGAGAAGTAAGTGTCGCTGTGTGTGTCCCCCTTGAGGCGGGCGCGATAGGTCTTCTGGAGGTAGGCCGTCTGGCGGGACTTGATCTCGGATGGCGTCATTTCCCGTGTAGGCTTGAACGGCACGGTCTGTGCATCCAACAGCATCTTGATGGCCTCCGCTTTGGTCGTGGATTCATCCTTGGCCGAGTCCTGCCGCAATTCAGTCCATCGGATGAAAAGTTGATTCTTCTCGAAGAGGTATGCGCTTGTCGCAAAGTTGAAGTCTGGGGCTACATGTTTGCCCTCCCTTTGGAAAGCATTGAAGTCCGGATCCACTAGTCCGTTGACCATGTAGAGTATGGAGTCGCTCGCGCTTGCTCCTTGACGGATGGAGTCGCTGGGAATGTACACAATGGAGTCCGTGAGCCCTGCTATCTGCCCCTGGAGCGAGGGGCGCATGGCGTTAGGTTCCACCGCCTTTGAACACCCCGGTCCGAGCCGCATGGTATGGCCAGGTCCTAATTCAGATGAGCTGGAGACAATTGTCAGCCCCTTAATCGGCGGATCCAAGGGAGTGCTGGGGTCGAAATCCCTGCCTTCAATCCTATCAGAATCTTTAATGCAGGTTCCTCCGAGGCGCATGGTATTGCCTGGTCCTAAGCTGGATGAGTTGGAGACAATTGTCAAGCCTTTGATCTGCTGATTCAACGAAGAGCTCCAACTTGTTCCCTCAGAATTATCCTGGAGGCTTTCAACGTCAATATCCGATGCTCGCTTCTCCTGCTCCCCCTCCCGAACGACTCCAGCCGGGACACCCTGTTCCGTCTTCCTTGCACCATCAAAGGGGGACGTTGAATGCGTCAGACTGGATGCTTCCCCTTCTGTCCTGGTTAGGTAACCACTTCCCCCCTTTAGGGGGGACGGGAGGGGGGGCTGGGTCTGGTCTTGTAAGCCCACGAGCAGCATCAGCGCTATGGAGGCTGCAATGCCGAAGCCTGCCGCCCATGCGGCTACGCGCTTAGGTCTTGCGTTCTCCTTGTTGATGACTTCGCGTTCAAAACGTGCCCATTCCGCATCCACGTCGGGCATTCCAATCTTCTTGTCAATATCTTCTGTCTTCATACTACTTTGCAATTTTAAGG
>CACXXT010000102.1 GCA_902771725.1 uncultured Bacteroidales bacterium | reverse complement strand
CGTTGCATCGGCATTCAGATAGACTTGGGCCGCAGCCTGAATGTTAGCAGCATAAGCCTCTTCTTTTCTTGAGTCGGCAATGGCTTGGCGGAGGGCAAACAGCTTCTGTCGTTCCTTGTATTTGGCGTATGACTGGGAGGAAATCTCTTTCGGCGCGATAAAAGCCCAGCGCGTGAAACCACGTCCGTGGCGCGTGGTCAGGGGACCACCATAGGCATAGGACACGTCGAGATAGTCCTTTTGTGCATTTGATATCAAGGCATACGTGCTTCCGGCGGCTGTGGATGTCTCTTGCCACGTGAATGTGGCTTCCTCAGCCGAACGGTCGCTCCAAACGTTGCAGGCATCCGGGAGGCATCCGATGTATGCGTTGGCCTTGTCCGCCATCGAGAGTCTGACTTTGCCTCCGGTCAATTTCGTGACTTTTACTCGGAATCGGTTGTCCAGACTGCGGTCGCCTTTTGCCAGACGCTGTGCCACCGATTGGGTGTTCCAGCTCATTCCGTAAGTGACGAAGGCGTCGGCATCCACGTTGTAGAGGTAGAGGACTTCTGCAGAGCTGATTTCCGCTATAGTCTTGGATGGCAGTACAGGCTCGGGCCATGCATTCTCATCGCCGTGTGAAGAGGTCTCGCCCATCACGGACTGGAGTTCTGCGGGACTTAGCGCATAGTTGTAGATGCGCAGGTCGTCAATTCGTCCATCCATCGGTGGTACGCTCGCGTCTTGTCCACGACCGATGTAGTTGCACACGGGCCGGATGTCAGCAAGCCCGACAGATGGCGCCGCGCCAGTTCCACTCGGCTCACCATCGAGATAGACCTTTGTCATGCCCTCGCCGATGGTCACGGCTACATGATGCCAGCCTTCGGGCAGCTTTCCGCCGCTGATGGTCTGCACATGCTCGCCGTCCTGCACCGTCAGCACGATGTTTCCCCCTTGGTTCAGGAAGAGCACGGCCTGACGCGTGTCGTTGGCAGCGAAGTCAAAGAGGCGGCTGTTCTCGGCCAAGCGGCCTGGGTTATACACCCATGCAGCGATGGTGGCTTGTGCCAGACATAGGGCAGCGGGCGGGATGCGAATATCGCTTGCCGAGCTGCCATCGTACTTCGCCACCAGTCCACGCTGTCCGCTCAGGGCCGCCTCCACAGGTTCCGATTTGTCGGAGCGGTTCTGGGAGTAGTCCACGCTTTGCAGGGCATAGTAGTAGATGGTGTTCTGGCGGCAGTCGCTGTCGGTGAAACGATTATCCATGACTTGTCGTCCGATGACGTCGTATTCAATTGTTCCCGCTGCGTTCTTTTCACCACGGAGCACCATATACCCATTGAAGTCCTTGTCCTGAGTGTTGGCTTCCCAGCTGAGTTCGATGGCGCTTATGCCCGGCGTGGCTTTCAGTCCCGACGGAACGGTGGGAGCCACACGTTCGCAGGGCGCATCGATGGGTAGGAGTTTCCACAGCTGGTGGTCGTCGGTAGCCTCGGTGCACAGGCGCACGGTGGCGTTGTTGACCGAACTTCCGCCAGCCACCTCAAGATAGAGTCCCGACTGGTAGTTGCGAATCTTGTAGTAACCGTCGCTGGCATACTCAAAGGTCCAGCGCTGGTTCTCTGCCTTTGTCACGGGATAGACGCTCACCGTGGCACCGGGTTTCACCTGAAAGCCCGCAGTCTCCAGGTTCATGTTCGCATTGCGCAGGCTGTGGATATAGAACCCCGTGAGGTCGCCTCCATTGTCCTTCAGGGCTTCCAGCGTCCATTGCTGGTAGGCATAGTCCTTGTCTTCGTACTGGCCTACGGTTGCCGAATTAGCTGTGGAGCCTGACAGAATTGTCAGCACCTTCTGACTTTTCTTGTTGACGATGATGTAGTTGCTGCCTGTCAGCGGACAGAGAGGCACGTCCTCACCTTGGCATATCTGTATGCTGCGCTCGGCACTTTGCTGGTGCTTGTCGCCATAACGGTAGCCACCGGGCAGGGAGACGGGGTAGGTGTAAGCGGGGCCATAGCCGTCGAAATACACCGCTTTGTCTGTACTTACCAGTTCATAGGTGCATGGTGAGGCCTGTCGCTCGCTGGCGCCTGCAAATGCCTTGATGCGGCCGTCGGGCATCCTGTAGACAGCAGCCCCAGTCCATGCTGCGCGATTCTCGCCATAGCCCAGGCGCATCCCGCCAGGGCTGGTGGCCAGACAGAAGTCGCCTCGTGTAGGTCCAACCGTTCCCCACCAGATGCCATTCTCCAAACCGTATTGTGCGCCCACGATGCCTTCCATCACGTTGTGCAGCTCGTCGTTCGTAGCCACGTTGCCGTCGGCTTTCACCGTAGTATAGAAATCGGCATAGTGGTCGAAATCGCCGGCCAGCTGGTGCGTGTTCCCTTCATCGACGTATGGCTTCATGTGCTGATACCATTCCATGGCGCCATCGTTGTTGCAGGTGTTGCCGGCGCAAATGCGTATGCCGGCAAGCTCGGGATCTTCCTTCAGCAGTTTGGCCACAGCCTTGAAGTCGTCCTTCGTCCCTTGATTGCTGGCCGTCACATCCGGCTCGTTGAAGGGAGCGATAGAGACCACGTTCAGTCCGTAGTCTTGCACATATTTCACCGTTGCCTTGATGACCTTGTACCACTGTTCGGGGTGGTGGGTGAAGATATCCACGTTAATGTCTACGGGGTCGCTGTTGAGTAGAATGCCCGTGGGCTTGCTCAGTGCGATATGCTGCAATCGCGACTGCAAAAACTTCTGCTGCCGGGCAGACAATGTGCCATCAGCATTCACAGGGTCCATCACCTGGAAGGAGACCCGGCCGTAGGTGAGACGGTCGGCACCGATGAAATTGATGCCACGCAACACGTTGCCCTCGTCATCCCAGGCTGTGTCCATGCCCCACTTGATGGGGGTCGGCTGTCCAGTATCAGTGACGCAGAACGGCACTTTCACGATGTTGCTGCACAACTGCTGAGCTGACATCCTGCAACACAGCAGGAGGAGAATCATGAAGACCAGAGATTTATGGTATTTCATATGGTATGTGAATTTTTTGGGTTTATAGAGTTACAAAGGTATTAAAAAAATCCAAGTTCCTATGAAAAGGAAGGACTAAATTAAAATAGTTTAACGTGAGTTCGATGTAAGAAAAGAGTCTAATAGTTGTAGGAGTGACAGTTTTTCGTGCCTTTATGGAGAAAAAGGCCGCGGTTCAAAAGGTTTGCACCCAGCGTGGTCCCCAACCAACGGTAGGGGCAGACCCTATTGCTACCCTCCTTCGGAGGCGACTGGGGGAGGTAGCGATGCCTGCGGCACAGCGGTTCAAAGCGCTTCGCGCGTTCAAAAGCCCTTCGGGCGTTCAAAGCAGCATAGCTGCGTTCAAAGCGCTTCGCGCGTTCAAAAGGTTTGCACCCAGCGTGGTCCTCAACCAGCCGTAGGGGCAGACCCTATTGCTACCCTCCTTCGGAGGGGCTGGGGGAGGTCGTCTGCCCGAACAACAACGAGTCGCTTCGCGAGAAATTTTTCAAAAATCTATTCCAAAATCTTTCAAAAAAATTAATCTACGGATTTCTTTGCGGATGATACGAACGAAATAGGGCAGAGGAGGGCGATTCCGCGAGCGGAATCGCCCTCCAAGGTCCTATTTCTTTCGTTTCATCCGAGTGTTGTTTTTGTTCTTTCTCCGACAAGCTACGAAAGCGGCAAAGCCGAGCGGTTCGTGTTGTCTTCAAAACTAAAATTTCCGTGAGATCTGTGAGATCTGTGTGAGAAACATTTTGTTAAATTTTGAATTTAATTTTTTTATAATTTCTCGCGGAGCGATAAAACCCTGCATTATAGCCGCCCCTTATCAAGGGGCTCTAAATCTCGCGGAGCGACCACTACACAAGCGTGCTGAGGTGATGAAGCCAGCCGAGGTGATGAAGCCAGCCGGTGCCCACGATGGTGCCGCCCAGCAGGGCAACACCTTCGGCAGGGGCACCGGAAGCAGCGGTGGTTACTGACAGCGTCGAGCCGATGGCGGTGAGAATTGCCACGATGAGCTGGATGATGTATTTAATGGTTTCCTTTTTCATGGTGTTTTTAGGTATTAGGTAATAGGTAATAGGTAAGTGTAAAGATTTTTCTTTGCAGGTCATAGCTCCGTAGGTTGTGGAGGCGTGCTCCGTAGGATACAAAGCTATGCTCTAGAGAGGAAGGAGGCATGCTCCACAGCATGCAAAGCATGCTAGTGGGAAGTTAAGAACGTTGAGAATGTTAAGAACGGTTGAGAGCGCTACGCGCGGTTTGTCACCTAG
The DNA here is from genome assembly GCA_902771725.1 of uncultured Bacteroidales bacterium. Taxonomy (GTDB): domain Bacteria; phylum Bacteroidota; class Bacteroidia; order Bacteroidales; family Bacteroidaceae; genus Physcousia. The sequence goes on along the minus strand of CACXXT010000102.1, from coordinate 833 downwards.
GGGTAGGCTAGATGTCGCGTGGCCCCGTGTAGGGGCTGGTGGAGGTAGCGATAGATGCCTGCGGCGCAACGTATAATTCTCATCAATTAACCGTAAATTATCCATAAATAATTTTTGATTGATTTTGAATCAGATTTTTGAAAGATTTTGAGGCCGATAGGCCGACCCTTCTTTACTTTCTCAACAGCGCGTAGCGCATCTCAACGGTTCTTAACCCCTTAACCAGCCCCCTATGGGGGCGGAGGTTAAGGCTCCTGATCGTCCTTGTTGACGTCATTCTCCGGAGTCTCTTCAACGGAGAGGCCCTCGAGGAACACCTTGCGGCGGCGGTTGCCGTCGGCGGCACTCCAGTGAGTCTCGGGCTGGAAGTTCACGCGGGAGCCCACGACGTGCTTCGCGGCTGAGAAGTCCTTCGCGGTGTCGGCAGGCGGTCTTCAGGCCGATCTTGAACGAGCCGAGGCCGTCGAGGCTGACGCGGTACGACTCCTGGAGCCAGAGCTTCATGACGTTCACGAGCTCGTCGAGCACGGCGATGACGTCGGCGCGCTTCACGCTGACGTTGTCCTGGATCATCTGTGCGAGATCCTTCGTGTTCTTCGGGGTCTTCGGGTAGATGGCGCGAGCATACCACTTGCCGCGGTTCTTTGACTCAGCGCGGTTGTCTTGATAAAGTTTGTACTTGATTGCCATAGGATTTTTAGTTTAAAGGTTAAAGGTAAAGGGTTAAAGGTAATAGGTAACAGGTAATAGGTAATAGGTTATAGGTTATGATTAGCCAGCTGGCGCAATTCGGAGCGAGGCGCGGGCGGATTCGGCATCCTGACCGGTCATTT
>CACXXT010000101.1 GCA_902771725.1 uncultured Bacteroidales bacterium | reverse complement strand
CGCAGCCACGCCACCTGATCCACGAGGGCAGAGACTCGCGTTACGTCCAGCTTGCCGTCCTTGCGGGTGAGGACGTTGGAGCCGATTTTGATGACGAGTCTCATTTTTGAGGAATGGAAGCCATTAGGCCTTCAATAATACTGGTGGTGAATCCGTTGCGCTCCATGGCATTGAGGCCACGGATGGTCAGACCGGCGGGAGTGGTTACTTTGTCGATTTCAGCTTCGGGATGCGAATGGTCTGTGCTCAGCAAGCTGGCTGCACCTTTCATGGTCTGTGCCACAATACGTTGTGCATCGGCGGGGGTGAAGCCCAGGAGCACGCCGCCCTGGGTGTTTGCGCGGATGTAGCGCAGGGCGTAGGCGATACCGCAGGATGCCAGCACGAGTCCGGCGTTCATCAGGCGCTCTTCGACCAGCATGGCGTCGCCTAGGTCCTTGAATACAGCCAGCAGCGCCTCGTCCTGTTCTTTTGTGGCTCCAGCCGAGCTGAGAAAGGTCATACTCTGGCGGGCGGCGATGGCGGTGTTGGGAATGAGGTAGTAGAGGGCAGGTACCTTGCCGTCCTTTTCGAATATCTCCTTCAAGTCGCTGAGCCCTACGCCTCCGACCATGGAAGCTACAATCTGGCGGTCATAGTCCAGCCAGGGCTTCAGCTGCTCGGCGGCTTCCTTCAGCTTCCAGGGTTTCATGGCCAGTACCACGACGTCAGCGCCCTCGATGCAGGTGCGGTTGTCGGTGGTGGTGCGGATCGCAGGGTCGAACGCCTTGATGCGCTCCAACTTCTCGGGGTGAGTATTGCTGATGCAGATGTCCTCTGTGCGGACAAGCTTGCTTTGTGCGAGGCCGAAGGCCAGTGCACTGCCGATGTTTCCGGCTCCGATGATGGCAAATTTCATTTCTTATTGTCTTTATTGCGGATTTCCACCCTGCGGATTTTTCCGCTGATGGTCTTGGGCAGTTCGTCCACGAATTCGATGATGCGGGGGTATTTGTAGGGGGCAGTTTCGCGCTTCACGTGCTGCTGCAGTTCCTTGATGAGGTCGTCGCCGGCGCGCTCTTTCCATTCTTTGCCCAGCACGATGGTGGCCTTGACGACCATGCCTCGGATGTCATCGGGCACGCCCGTGATGGCGCATTCCACCACGGCGGGATGCGTCATCAGCGCACTCTCCACCTCGAAGGGACCGATGCGGTAGCCGCTGGACTTGATGACGTCGTCTATGCGTCCTTCGAACCAGTAGTAGCCGTCCTCGTCGCGCCAGGCCATGTCGCCGGTGTGGTAGAGTCCGTCGTGCCATGCCTCGTGCGTCAGTTCCGGATCGCGGTAGTATTCCTTGAAGAGCCCTACGGGTTTCTGCTCGCCCACTCGGACGACGATTTCTCCCTTCTCACCATCCTCGCACGGAGTGCCGTCTGGTTTCAGGAGGTCTATCTCGTATTGTCCGTTGGGCTTTCCCATGGAGCCGGGTTTTGGTTCCATCCAGGGCATGGTGCCCAGCGTCATGGTCGTCTCGGTCTGCCCGAAGCCTTCCATGAGGCGTATGCCAGTCTGTTCCAGGAACTTATCGTAGACGGCGGGGTTCAGCGCTTCGCCTGCTGTGCAGCAGTAGCGCAGGGCGCTGAGGTCGTACTTCGAGAGGTCTTCGCGGATCATGAAGCGGTAGATGGTGGGCGGGGCACAGAAGCTGGTGACGCGGTACTTTTCCATCTGACGCAGCAGGCGGTCGGCATCGAACTTCTCGTGGTCGAAGACAAAGACGGTGGCTCCGGCGAACCACTGCCCATAGAACTTACCCCAGACGGCTTTGCCCCATCCCGTGTCCGCCACGGTCAGGTGGAGGCTGTCTTCCGAGAGGTTGTGCCAGAAGACACCTGTGGTGAGGTGACCCATGGCGTAGAGGAAGTCGTGGGCTACCATCTTCGGTTCACCCGAGGTGCCGCTGGTGAAGTACATGATCATCGTGTCTTCGTTGTCGTTCTTCTCGGCAGGGCGCTGGAAGGTGGAGAAGGCGGTGATCTCGGAGTGCCAGCGTTCCATGGTGATGACGTGTTCCACCGTGGGACTCTCGGGCAGAGCCTCGTGAATCTGTCCGACCACGTAGGGGTCATCCACACAGATGATAGCCTTCACGCTCGCGCGCGTGTTGCGATAAACTATGTCGTGTTTGGTGAGCATGTGGGTGGCGGGGATGACCACGGCGGCCAGCTTGTGCAGGGCCAACATGGCAATCCACCACTCGTAGCGGCGCTTAAGGATGAGCATTACGGGGTCTCCCTTTCCGATGCCCAGGGATTGAAGGTAAGCAGCGGCCTGGTCACTCTCAGTCTTGAGCTGGCCGAAGGTCGTGCGGCGCTCCACTCCTTCGTCGTTCGTCCAGAGCAGCGCCAGCTTCTCCGGAGCCTCCTCTGCCCAGGCGTCCATGACGTCGTAGGCAAAGTTGAAGTGCTCCGGGATGATGAACTCCAGGTGCTCGTTGTAGTCCTCGTAGGACGTGAATTGTGTTTGTTTGAGGAATCGTTCTACCATAACGGTATTCTATGATTTGAGGATTATATTTAAGGATTGCAAAGTGTCTCCGTTAAACCCTTAAATCTTTAAAATGTGAAATCATTAAATCAGAAGATTATGGCGAAGAATCGCACTTCCTTGCCTCCGAGGGCTCGCATGCCGTGGGGCTGGGTGGCATCGAAGTAGATACTGTCGCCCTCCTCGAGTTCGAGTGTCTTCTGGCCGATGGTGAGCTCCATGGAGCCCTCCAACACCATGTTGAACTCCTGGCCGGGGTGGGAATTACTCTCGCGCGGAGCGTCCTCGGGCTTGGGCTCCACGGTGACGATGAAGGGGTCTGCTTTGCGACCACGGAAGCCGCTGGCCAGGCTCTCGTAGTTGTAGGCCTTGCGGCGTTCTACGTGCAAGCCTTGTCCCTTGCGGGTGAGGAAATACGTGCTCATGTGAGGCTCTTCGCCGAAGAGCAGCACGTTCAGCTCCACGCCATATTCCTTGGCGATTTTCTGGAGGTTGGCCACCGAGAGCTCGCCCTCGCCGCTTTCCATCTTCAGATAGTGCTCCAGCGAGATGCCGCAGAGTTCAGCCACCTCCTGTGCTTCGATGTCCAGCACGTCGCGCAGACCGCGTAGGCGTTCGCCGATTTGTTTCAGTTGTTCGTCCATAGTTATAGTGTTTTTTGAAGTTTCTCCAGGAATTCGTCCGCCTCTGCCATACTTAGGCACAAAGGTGGCAGTAAGCGGAGCACATTCGTTCCGGCACATCCCGTGAAGACGTGCTCGTCCATCAGCAGCCGCTGGCGGATTTCCTTATAGGGAACATCCAGCTCGATGCCAATCATCAGGCCGCGACCGCGCACCTCTTTAATTCTCTCATTCCTTAATTCCTTAATCTCTGAAAGCAGGTGCTCTCCCACCTTTCGCGCATTCTCGACGAGCCCTTCGCCCTCGATTACATCCAGCACCGCCAGCGCTGCTGCGCAAGCCAGATGGTTGCCGCCGAAGGTAGTGCCGAGCTGACCATAGACTGCCTCGAACTTGGGCGAGATAAGCACGGCACCCATCGGGAAGCCGTTGGCGATGCCCTTGGCCACCGTGATGATATCCGGCTGCACGCCCAGCCACTGGTGAGCGAAGAACTTACCGCTGCGTCCGTAGCCGCATTGAATCTCGTCGCAGATGAGCACGGTGCCCGTCGCGTCGCAGGCCTGGCGCAGGCCTTGCATGAACTCCGCCGTGGCCAGCTGGATGCCGCCCACGCCCTGAATACACTCCACGATGCATGCTGCCACGTCGCCCTTCTGGAGTTCTGCCTTCCACACCTCGAGGTCGTTCAGGGGTAGGAATGTCGTGTGGCCGTTAGCGTTGATGGGAGCGATGATTTTCGGGTTGTTCGTTACCTCTACGGCCAGCGATGTACGTCCGTGGAACGCCTTCTGTGCGGAGAGCACCCTCGTGCGTCCCGTGTGGAACGAAGCCAACTTCAGTGCGTTCTCGTTGGCCTCGGCACCGCTGTTGATGAGGAAGAGACTATAGTCCTCGTAGCCGCAAGCCTTGCCCAGTCGCTCGGCCAACTGGCGCTGGAGCGTGTTCACCACGGAGTTGGAATAGAAGCCCAACTGAGCCACCTGACGGCTCACGGCTTCCACATAGTGCGGGTGGGCGTGACCGATGGAAATGACGGCATGACCGCC
>CACXXT010000100.1 GCA_902771725.1 uncultured Bacteroidales bacterium | reverse complement strand
GAACAAGACCACCTCACTGCCCTGGGCAGAAAAACAGAATACAAGAGTAATTACGCTCCTGAAGTACTTGAAACGTTTGTGAACAAACACCCGGATAATGACTACTGGGTGCGCTTCAACTGTCCGGAGTTCACTTCGCTGTGCCCCATCACAGGTCAGCCAGACTTTGCTGAGATACGCATCAATTACCTCCCCGGCGAGAAGATGGTGGAGAGCAAGAGCCTGAAGCTCTACCTCTTCAGTTTCCGCAACCACGGTGACTTCCATGAGGACTCCCAAGTACATCGAAGTTATCGGTCTCTTCACGCCCCGTGGTGGCATCAGTATCTACCCTTACGCCAACTATGGCCGTCCGGGCACCAAGTACGAAGAAATGGCACAATACCGTCTTCTGCACCACGACCTCTAACCAATCCCTGTACAATTACAGGCTCTCCTCAACCCCGAGATACGAAATATGCTCCGACTACGTTCCAGCACCTTTGTATTACTTCCCCTCGTTGCCGCTTCGGCCAACGCCCAGCAGCGCCCGAATATCCTATATATCATGTGCGATGACATGGGCTATGGCGACCTCTCCTGCTATGGTCAGCATCATTTCCGCACCCCGAATATCGACCGTCTGGCCTCGCAGGGTATGCGAATGACTTCAGCCTATGCAGGCAGCCCCGTCTCGGCTCCTTCCCGCGCGTGCTTCATGACCGGGCAGCATTCCGGCCACACCCACGTACGCGGCAATAAGGAGTATTGGCAGGGACACGTGCAATATGGCGAGAATCAGGACTATGCTGTTGTAGGCCAGGAGCCATACTCGACCTCGCATATCATTCTGCCCGAGATATTCAAGGCAGAAGGCTATCGGACGGGAATGTTCGGCAAGTGGGCCGGAGGCTACGAAGGCAGTGCTTCCACACCAGACAAACGTGGTGTTGACGAGTACTATGGCTACATCTGCCAGTTCCAGGCACACCTCTATTTCCCCAACTTCCTCAACCGTTTCAGCCGCTCGCGTGGTGACACAGCCGTCGTTCGCGAGGTCCTAGAACAGAACGTCCAGTGCGCCATGTACGGCGAAGACTACAACCGGCGCACCCAGTACAGTGCCGACCTCATCCATCAGCGTGCGTTAGCATGGTTGCGGGCACAAGAGGCCGGGAAACCTTTCTTCGGCATCTTCACCTATACCCTGCCTCATGCCGAGCTTCGCCAGCCAGACGACTCTCTGCTGCAGGCGTTTCGCGGCAAGCTTCTGCCAGAACGTGTGTACAAGGGCGACAACCCCTCACGCTACAACCCCACGCCTGAGGCACACGCCCAGTTCGCAGCCATGATCACCCGCCTGGATCAACAAGTGGGCGATATCATGCAGTTGCTGGAAGAACGGGGACTGGCAGACAACACCGTCCTTATTTTCACCAGCGACAATGGTCCTCATGAGGAAGGAGGAGCCGACCCCGGATACTTCAACCACGACGGCAAGTTCCGTGGTCTGAAGCGCAGCACCCACGAAGGCGGCATCCGCATCCCCTTCATCGTCCGCTGGCCTGGTCATATTGCGGCAGGCAGCGAGAGCGACCAGCCCTTTGCTTTCTACGACCTGATGCCCACCTTCTGCGAGATGGCTGGAATCCGCGACTACGAGCGCCGCTATCGCCGTCCTCAGCCGGAGCAGCTGGTGAAAGGCAGCTTCCCTGTCCACGTGACCGCTCCCGACCACTTCGACGGTATCAGCATCTTACCAACCCTGACGGGACGCGGCCGGCAGCGCCAGCACGATCATCTCTACTGGGAATTCCACGAGACGGACATGATTGGCGTTCGGCAGGGCAACTGGAAACTCGTCGTAACCCACGGACATCCGGCACTCTACGACCTCGCCACTGACCCCCACGAGGACAACGACCTCGCCGCCAGCCGTCCGGATCTTGTGCGCCAGCTCGTGGAGAAGATCTACGAGGACCACACAGACAACAACCTCTTCCCCATCACCCTTCCCGACCTCAAGTAAACTATGGCACAAGAAAGACTCTGGAACCGCAACTACTGCCGGGTGATGGCTGCGAACTTCGCCTTGTTCTTCGCCTTCTACCTGCTGACGCCCCTGCTGCCTTTGTATCTGGTGGAGCGCTTCGATGCCACAAAAGATATCGTTGGGCTGGTGCTCAGTGGCTACACGCTGACAGCTTTGCTGGCACGTCCCTTCAGCGGTTTTCTGGTCGATACGTTTCCCCGCAAACGCGTGCTGATGTGGTGTTTCTTCCTCTTCTTCCTCTGCTTCGGCGGTTACCTGGGAGCTTCGTCACTGCTGCTGTTCACCATCGTTCGTACCCTGCACGGTGCTCCCTTCGGCGCACTGACGGTGGCCAACTCCACTGTGGCCATCGACGTCCTCCCCTCCTCACGCCGCAACGAGGGCATCGGCTACTATGGCCTCTCTAACAACCTCGCCATGGCCATCGCCCCCACCATTGCCATCTACCTCTATCGCCTGACGGACAACTTCCAGCTGCTCTTCTGGGTGGCACTGGTGATAGCCGGATTGGGAATGGCTGTGGACAACGGCATAACCCTACCTGCCCAGAAACGCTCCTCTGAACAGCCCAAGAGACTATACTCCCTCGACCGGTTCTTCCTCCTTCGTGGCTGGCTACTGGCAATAAACATGGCGTTCTTCGGTTTCTGTTTTGGCGTCGTCAGCAACTACCTGGCCATCTACAGTCGCGATGTGATGGGTATCACAGGCGGCACGGGTACCTGGTTCCTGCTGCTGGCGGGCGGATTGATGGCCTCCCGTCTGCAAGGAGCACGCGCCCTCAGAGAAGGGCGTCTCGTTCAGAACGCCGCTGAGGGAATCTGCCTCTCCTGCATAGCCTATATCCTCTTTGTAGCCTGTCCGAATAGTGTTGGCTACTACGGCTCTGCCTTACTCCTGGGATTCGGCAACGGACATATGTGGCCAGCCTTCCTCAATATGATTATCTCCATCGCCCGCCACAACGAACGCGGCACTGCCAACTCGACGTTGCTCATCTCATGGGATGTGGGCATCGGACTGGGTGTCCTCGCCGGCGGCTTCGTCGCCGAACATGCTGGCTACACAGCGGCTTTCTGGATGGTTGCAGCCTCCCAGCTCATCGGTGCCATCACCTTCTTCCTCTGGACTCGCAAGCAATACCTCACCCTTTGTAACACAAAGACATTATAAAGCATTAAAGACCAACAAAATGACAACAAGAATTCTTTTCGCAGGCGCAGCCTTCATGGCACTCAGCATTCCTGCACAAGCTGTCGAAGACGAAATCCTCAATGACAGTACCCTGCACGATGTCGTCGTAACAGGTACTCGGACAGCGGCACCTGAACGAGCCATCGTTCCCACAATCTCCACCATCTCCCACCAGCAGCTCAATCAGCTGGAGCGCGTCAGCCTGCTTCCTACTCTGAACGAATACGTGCCTAATCTCTTCGTCACCCAGCGTGGTGTCATGGGCTATGGTGTCAGTGGTGGTGCCGCTGGCGGTATCAGTGTCCGCGGACTAGGTTCCGGCACAGGGCAGGTGATGGTCCTCGTCGACGGCCATCCCCAGTACCAGGGAATATTCGGTCATAGCATTGCGGATGCCTATCAGACGATGGCAGCCGAGCGCGTGGAAGTCGTGCGCGGACCGGCCTCTTTGCTCTATGGTTCCAACGCTATGGGAGGTGTCATTAATATCATCACCCGTCGGGCTGCAGAGGGTGTGCACACAGACTTCAATCTCGGAGCTGGCTCCTACGGAAGCGTGCAAGCCGACCTCCACAACAGCGTCCGCTGCGGCAAGTTCTTCAGCGACGTAGCCCTGAACTACCAGGGCAGCGACAACCACCGCGAGAACATGGGTTTCTATCAGTACGGCGGCTTTGCCAAACTGGGCTACGACTTCTCTGAGAACTGGCGCGCCTGGGGCAGTTTCAACCTGACCCACTTCGCTGCGTCCAATCCCGGATCGCTGCAAGCCCCCCTGCTCGATGCCCGCCAGTGGATTAACCGTGGCGTAGCTGAACTGGCTGTGGAGAACCACTACGCCCGCACCAGCGGTGCCGTCAGCGTTTACCACAACTTCGGACGCCATAAGATCAACGACGGACATGCAGCCACGGCAGCCGCCCGCGATTATTACTTCCGTTCGAAGGACGCCCTCACAGGTGTCAGTGCCCACCAAGGCTTTGGACTCTGGCGAGGCAGTTGGGTGACTCTCGGCTTCGATTACCAGAACATCCACGGCGAGGCATGGAACAGCAGCATTGCCACCGGCGAGCGCCTGAACCGTCCGATGGAGCAGAATATGCACTATCCGCTGGACAAGAACCTCACAGAATTGGCAGGCTACGCTGACATCCGGCAAGATATTTTCTCCTGGTGGACCATCGAAGCCGGTGTGCGCTATGACCACCACTCCGAGGCTGGCGGCGAATGGGTGCCACAGGGAGGATTCGTCTTCCGTCCCTTGAAGAACGGTGAACTGAAGCTCAGTG
>CACXXT010000099.1 GCA_902771725.1 uncultured Bacteroidales bacterium | reverse complement strand
CCTGTTCCTCCACGACGGAGAAGTCGACATGGTAGGTTTTCATGGCTGTGACGAGCGTCTTCGTGAGCCCGGCATAGAGGTATGCACCCTTCTGTGCGGTGCCTGTATTGGTGACACTGCCCTGTCCCGACTGCTGGATGTGCAGGGCGTTGGCCAAGAGGCGGTAGTTGCCCTTGGGCAGCCCTTTCAGCACCTGCGAGAGGCTGGCGTCAGAAATTTTGCTTCCCCGGCTGACCCATGCCTCCATATAGTAGGTGCCGTCCTTCTTGGTGAAATAGCTGTTGGTCTGTGAGCTCATGCCTAGGACTGTCCATCCCGCCGTTCCGTCCACCTCGAACGAGGGGTTCTGGAGGTAGCGGTCGGTGCAGTCGAAGGGTGTGCTTGGCGAGGCGTTCCACCATCGGTAGGTCTCTATAGCCTCTTTCAGAGCCTCGTCGGCAGCCAGCACTTCAGAGAGCGGAGTCTCGCTGCCGTCGTAGGCAGCCTGTGCGCGGTCGATGGCCGTCTTCAGGTCGTCGGCTCCCCGTCCACTGCCGTCGGCATAGAGGGTGTTGGCTTCCTGGAGGGTCTTGTTCAGTCCGGCCTTGCTGTCGTCCATGCTCTGTACCAGAATCTGCACGTAGTCGATGAGCAGGTTGGCCGAACTGCCGGAACCTGTGTTCTCCGCTGCCGTATAGCCAATCTGTATCTTGCCTCGGGTGCTCTCGGTCAGCGTGAAGGATATCTGGTCCAGCGACCACGTCTTCGAGGGATAGCCGTTGAGCGTGGAGATGACGGCAGTGCCGTTCTGCGGAATCCACGCCAGCTGCGACCTGCCTTTCGTGGCGCTCTTGCCGTTGTAGGTGGGAACGTTGATGGTATAGGTGCCGGCGGGCAGGGTGACGTTCTGGCTGTAGGTCATCGCCACGCCCCAACCCGTCGACAACGCCAGCGCGCCACCCTCGCTGTTCTGGTAGCCCTTGGACGGTACTTCGCCGCCGTTGAAGGTGCCGGCGAAGCCATATTCATAGATGCCGGTGATGGTGTAATCAACGGTGAACCCGGCTGTCCATCCCGTGATGGTCTTGATTTCCTGTTTCACCTCGGTGGTGGCTCCGGCCTTGTGGTGGAAGCCGCTGTCGAAATCGTAATGGGTCAGGTAGTCGGCCGTGACGTCGGTCTGTGCTGAGGCCGTCAATGCTGCTCCGCAGAGCAGGAGCATGATGTTTCTTTTCATGAGGGTTGATTTTCTGGTTGTTGATCGTTTTCTGCCGAGAGGATAAAGGCGAAGTGGTGGGGCAGGTTGCCGTCGATGGTGTATTTCGGCAGGGTGCGCTTGCCCCAGGTGTCGGTGCCGCCCACACCATGGACGTTGAGGTCGATGTTGACACAGACGAATCGTCCTCGCGGCACCTCATGCGGGTGAAGCAGTCCGAGGTCCTCGTCGCCGTAGTCCCAGGCGCTGACGCAGAGCGGCTGAAGGCCTTCGATGCGGACGGTGCGTCCGGGCTGTGAGAATTCTATCCACCGCACGTCGCAGCGGTAGCCGTTGTCCTGCGGGTGGATGTACTCGGTCTGGAAGTCACCGAGCGGCATCACGTACTCGCCGAGGAAGGCCGACCGTTTGCGGTCGGGATAGTTCTCCCACGGGCCGCGGCCATAGTAACGAACCTGCGTGAAGTTGGCAGGCAGGCGCATCTGCATACCAAATCTGGGCATCACGGGGCGGTCGTGGGACGTGGGACGGTAGTCCATCTCTACGAGGATGCTGTGGTCGTCGAGTGCGGTGTAGCGCACCTCCACGTCCCTCACCTCCTTCCACATCGCCGTGCGGCGAGCAAAGCCGGCGGCACTCTGGTTGTCGTTCTCAGGTTTCCAGAAACAGGGTTCGAGAGGAGCCTGGAGCAGCTCGCGCCCGCCGACGATCCACGAGGTGAGGGCATTGCCGCAGACGGTGACGCCCTTCGCCTTGCCCTCCGCCCTCGCACACTTCGTGATGTCGGTCTTGGCGGGGAAGGTGTATGGCTCCAGCACAAACTGCTCGCGGGCCACGGCAAAGCCCTTGTCTGCCCACGGCATGTCGCACCGCAGGCGGGCATAGACGTTCAGCACGGTCTCACTGCCGTAGCGCAACGTGTCGTAGGTGTAGTCGTATTCGCTGAGGTCGGTGAAGCAGTCGCGGTTGATGACCTTCACGTTGCCATTGCCCTCTCGCTCAAACTGCACAGGAGCATAGACGTGCTGCACCTCATAGTATGCCGGATGAGGCGTGCGGTCGGGGCCTACAATGCCGTTGATGAGGAATCGTCCGTCATTGGGCTGGTCGCCGAAGTCGCCGCCGTAGGCCCAGAACTCGTCGGACTGCAAGGACAGATCGGCGGAGAAACGCAGGGGGCCACCGTCGATAGGCTTGGCCAGCCCTTGATCCGCCCAATCCCAAATGGCAGCTCCAAGAATGCTGGAATCAGCGTAGATAATATCCCAGTATTCCTGCATATTGCCAGTGGAGTTACCCATTGAATGAACATACTCTCGCATCATGAACGGACGGTCGCTGACGCGTTCTGCCACCTGTCGCATTTCTTCGGGGTAGAGGTAGCTGTCGTCGTAGATGGCAGAGTAGCGACGGTCGCTGTCGTAGAAAGGTGGACGTGTTGGATCCAAGGCAACAATGGTATCGCGCATGGCTTTTGCGTTTGCTCCAGCTCCTGCCTCGTTGCCCAGACTCCAAAGAATGATGCTAGGATGGTTGCGGTCACGCAGTACCAACGAGGAAGCACGATCTACATGTGCCTTTAGCCACGTAGGATTGTCGCCCATATCCTTGTTTCCGATGCCGAAGCCGTGGCTCTCATTGCAAGCTTCGTCCATGACGTAGAGACCATAACGGTCTGCCAACTCATAAATGAGCGCTGTGTGGGGATAGACCGTGGTACGCAGGAAATTGATATTGGCCTGCTTCATCAGTCTGATGTCCAGTTCGCAAGTGGCATCATCGACGTAGCGGCCCATGCGAGGATGGTGGTCATGACGGTTGACGCCACGCAGTTTCACGTTCTGTCCATTGATTTTGAAGACCTCACCCACGATGTCTATACGTTTTACACCGATGTGATAGTCAAAATGTTCTATGGTCGTCCCCTTGCTGTCACGCAGTTCAACAGCAAAGGGATAGAGGTGTGGTTTCTCTGCCGACCAGAGACGCGGATGCCGAAGCTCACAACGAAGTTGCACGTGCATCGTGTCTTTGGCCGCAAGGCGATGCACGCTACCCTTGATTTCCTTCCCTTCAATGAGGAAGGCCACGTTCAGGTCCTTCACGCTTTTGCGGCTGGTGTTGCACAGTTCCACATCGGCCTTGACCTCTGCGATGCTGAAATCTGTGTTGGGGATAGCCGTAACATAGTAATCGCTGATATGCACGGGCGGCCTCACCCAGAGCTGCACAGGTCGGAAGATGCCACTCAGACGCCACATGTCGATGTCCTCCAAATAGGCTCCATCACTCCAGCGATACACTTCCACTGCAAGGCGGTTCTGTCCTTCTCGGGCGTAGCGTGTGATGTCGAACTCAGCGGGCGACATGGAGTTCTGACTGTAACCCACCTGTTGTCCGTTTACCCACACATAGAAGGCCGATTTCACGCCGCCGAAGTGGAGAATGATATTCTGTGTCAGCTCCTTGCGCGAAAGATTAAAAAAGGTGACGTAGGAACCCACGGGATTGCGGTGGTTGTATGCATACCACTCTTTGGGCGGTTCGCTGGTCACGCTGGGAGGATTCGGTTGAAAGGGAAACTTAAAGTTGGTATAGATGGGCTTACCGAAGTTCTGCATCTGCCAGTTTCCCGGCACGATGATGTGATTCCACTGGCTGACATCGAAATCAGTTCGATAGAAGTCTGCGGGCCGCTCGTCCGGATTAGCGGACCAATAGAAGCGCCACTGCCCATTGAGTGAGATGATTTCCTTGCATTCAGATTCGCGAGAAGGCAGCTGCAACGTCGCATGATAGGGCAGCTTGTTGATTCCCACCACCTGTGGGTTCTCCCAATCACGGACGGTGGCCTGAGACAAAGCCGAAGAGGTACATGCCAGACAGACGAGGGCACCAATGAGAATGTTTTTCAGCGTATCCATTTCTTATGATTGATGATGAAGATTCCTTTTTGGGTGGGATGAGAAATGCGGCGACCGCTGAGGTCAAACCATTCACCCTTTGCCGCTTGACTCTCCTCATTCTGTAAGAAGTCAATGCCAGTGGTCACGCTCTCGAAGATTTCGTCAATCTCGTTGGCGGTCAGGCAGAGCGCGTAGAGGCGGAAGTTGTCGAGGGTGCCGACGTAGTCGCCGTTGTCGT
>CACXXT010000098.1 GCA_902771725.1 uncultured Bacteroidales bacterium | reverse complement strand
AGGGGGATGAAGGCAGCCGAGCTGAAAGACCTGCTGGCCACACGCCACGGTATCCTCATCCGCGATGCCTCGAACTTCAGAGGCCTCACCCCCTGGCATTTTCGGGTGGCTGCGCAGACGAAGGAGGAAGATGACCTGCTGGTAGAATGCCTCATCTTCCAACAGCCCACCCCGGACTCTCCCCCCGCCCTCCCTGTTAGGGAGGGAGCAGATACCTTTGTGGCAGAAGAGGATGACAAGTCTTGGTTGGAAATCGCTCCCTCCCTAACAGGGAGGGCGGGGGGAGAGTCTGGGGCCTCCCTTCGTTCCCTTCGCCCCCTCATGCTCGCCGGCACAGGCAGCGATGTGGGCAAGAGCGTGCTGGCAACGGCGCTGTGCCGCATCTTCCTCCAGGATGGCTACCATCCCGCTCCCTTCAAGGCGCAGAACATGGCGCTGAACTCCTACGCCACACCAGAGGGACTGGAGATAGGACGCGCACAGGCGGTGCAGGCTGAGGCGGCTGGCATTCCGTGCCACACGGACATGAACCCCCTGCTGCTGAAACCGCAGAGCGACCACACCTCGCAGGTGGTGCTGCATGGCAAACCAATCGGCAACCGCGATGCGTATGACTTCTGGAGAAGAAAAACCGCCTCCGATTCCTCCCGAGGCGGAGGCTTGGATTTCCGTGCCGAGGTCTGTGCTGCCTACGACCGCCTGGCGGCACAGTACAATCCCATCGTCATGGAAGGTGCAGGCAGCATTTCGGAGCTGAATTTGAGAGACACAGACCTCGTGAATCTGCCCATGGCACGCCACGCCGATGCGGCCGTCATCCTGGTTGCAGATATCGACCGCGGGGGTGTCTTCGCCTCCGTTTATGGCAGTATCGCCCTGCAGTCGCCGGAGGATCGAGCCCGCATCAGGGGCATCATCATCAATAAGTTCCGTGGCGACCTGCGCCTGTTCGACAGTGGACGCCGCCTGCTGGAGGAACTTTGCGGAGTGCCAGTGCTGGGTGTCGTTCCTCACTTTACGGATATTCATATCGAGGAGGAGGACAGCGTGTCGCTGGCGGGCAAGGCATCGCAGGCAGAGCGGGGGCTGGTGAATGTGGCGGTAGTGCTGCTGCGCCACCTCTCGAACTTCACCGACTTCGATGCCCTGGAGCAGGACACGCGCGTACATCTTTATTATACAAACAATGTCGACGAGCTCCGCAAAGCAGACATCATCATCCTGCCCGGTTCCAAATCCACGCTGGATGACCTGCGCGAGCTGCGCCGCAATGGTTGTGCCCAGGCCATACAGCAGGCTGCACGCCAAGGTACGACCGTCATCGGAATCTGCGGCGGCTACCAGATGATGGGCATAGAGGTGCTGGATCCTGACCACGTGGAAGGCAATCTCGAACGCCTGCCTGGCCTCGCACTCCTCCCCACCACAACCACCATGAGCGGAGAAAAAATCACCCGCCAAGTACATTTCCGCCCCCTCTCCCCTTCCCCCGTTCCCCTCTCCCCCTCTTCCCCCGCCTCTCCTTCTCCTCTCCCTCCCTTTGAAACCGCGGTGTCCACCCCTTTCCCCCCTCCCTTTGAAGCCGCGGTTCCCGCCGGTTCTCCGGCGGGTCTCCCCCTCCCCCTCTCTGCCTACGAAATCCACATGGGCGAGACGCGCCCCTTCGGCGATGCCCCCTCCCGCCCCTTTGCCCGCTTGGACGACGGGCGCACAGACGGCTACCTCGTCAGCGACCGCTGCTGGGGCACCTACCTCCACGGAGTCCTGGACAACGCCCCCGTCGTCGATGCCCTCCTGGCTCCCTTCGCCGACCGCCTGTCTGCCCCATCAGCCCCCTTCGACTACGCCGCCTTCAAGGAGGAGCAGTACAACCGCCTGGCAGACCACGTGCGCAAGTACCTCGATATGAACCGCATCTATGACATCTTAACGATCAAATAGCCATGTGTCCCGTCTCTTCTGTTGCAATTCTATTGCAACTCCCACCCCTCTTGCCCCTCTCCCCCTCCTTCCTCACTCCCCTTGCCCTACTCCTCGGCTGGTTGTTGGATCTCTGCTTTGGCGACCCTGCCGGATTGCCGCATCCCATCGTGTGGTTTGGGAAGACCATCGCCGCCTGTGAGCACCGTTGGAACCAGGGCGGGCATCGCAAGTTGAAAGGCGGACTGGTGGCTGCGGCCCTTGTCCTCGCCGTCTTCCTGCTCACCGCCCTTCTCAATTATGCCTGCTCCCTCGTCCATTTTGCCTTGTCCTTCGCGTTCTCTACAATCATCATCTTCTACTGCCTCGCCGGGACCACCCTCATCCGCGAGGTGCGGGCGGTGTTCCTCGCCCTGGACCGCTCGCTCGACGAAGGACGCAGACAGGTAGCCCGCATCGTGGGACGCGACACCAGCCAGCTCTCGGCACAAGAGGTACGAACTGCGGCCCTCGAGACCTTGGCAGAGAACCTCAGTGACGGAGTCATAGCACCCCTCTTCTGGCTCGCCCTGCTGGGCGTGCCTGGGATGATGGCATACAAGATGGTGAATACCCTGGACTCCATGATTGGCTATCGCACTGAGCGCTACCGTGACTTCGGTTGCGTGGCTGCCCGCATGGATGATGTCGCCAACTACCTCCCAGCCCGCCTGACCGCCCTACTGATGATTATTTGTTCCGGGGGAAAGAACGGGCTCTTTGCCTTCGTCCGCAGAAACGGCAGGCGGCATGCCAGTCCCAACAGCGGCTATCCGGAGGCTGCGCTGGCAGGAATCCTCGATTGCCGGTTCGGCGGTCCGCACACGTATTTTGGCGAACTTGTCGATAAACCTTACATCGGGGAGAACGACCGCGAACTGACCACGGAAGATATGCGACGCGCCGTGAGCATCAATCGCCGTGCCGAGGTGAGCATGGTCTGTGCAGTACTAATCTATCTGCTTGCAGTAGCACCTGCGGCGCTTGACATATTGGGGCTTTAGGTCTTTCCACTGCGATAGCTCGCGCACATTATCCTCCAGCTGCGGACCTGTCTCTGCCCACTCGAAACCATATTTGTTGTAGATGGGTATGAGGTCGTCGAAGAACAGGGCGTTGACGCCTTTGCCCTGATACTTCGGATGTACGGCGATAAGCAGCATCTCCACACTGTTCTCCCGCTGCCAGCGCAATGCCTTGAGCAGATGGAACCACCCCGTGGGCAACAGCTTGCCATGGGACTTGCGAACGGCGTGGGAGAGGCTGCCCATGGTGATGGCGGCTCCCACCACTTCGCCCTCCTCGTCGAGGATGACGGGAATCAACTGCTTGTCGATGAGGCTGATGTACTTGCTGACGAAGAGGTCAGCCTGTTCTGGCGAGAAAGCTGAAAAGCCAAAGAGATGGGCATAGGCAGCATTCAGCACATCGAAGATCCTGCGTCCGTAGCCGCCATGGGTGATGTCGCGGTTTGTCAGTTTCACGACACGCAGTTTCAGGTGCTGGCGACAATAGGCAGCAATGCGTGCGTAGCGTTCTGGAATTTCCTGCGGTACACGCACACGAATCTGCACCCAGTCGGCTTCTTTCATGAAGCCCAGTGCCTCGAGATGGCGAGGGTAGTAGGGAGGATTGTAGATGGTGTTCATCGAACCCATCAGTTGGAAATCCTCTACGAGCATTCCCTCCTTGTCGAAATCCGTGATGCCAAGAGGCCCCTGCAGGTTGGTCATTCCTTGCTCGCGGCCCCACTCAGCCACAGCGCCGAGCAAGGCACGGGACACCGTCAGGTCATCGATAAACTCAATCATGCTGAAGCGAACGTTGCGCGTCTGCCAGCGTTCGTTGGCGTGCCGGTTGATGATGCCGACGATGCGTCCCACAGGTCGCCCGCTGCGATAGGCGACAAATGGCTGAAGCGAAGAAAATGCCAGCCCGGGGTTCTTCTGCGGATTGAACATCGCGCGGATGTCGCTCACGAAATCGGGGACATACTGCGGATAGTCGCAATAAATCTCATCCGTGACGCGGATGAAATCGTCCATCTCCTGTTTGCGAGAGATTTTTACTATGTCCACAGACTCTGTGGGGCGAGCCGTTTGCTCTTGGGGCGTTGGGGAAATACCTGTTGTTCTCATTTTCGGCCGCAAAGGTACGCATTTTCTTGCAACTGGCAACAACAGAAATTTCGCTATTCTTATCCGATTTGTCTACTAAGCATGAAAAAATCCTTGATTCCGGTATTTTTCCTGATGAACTTTTGGCGAAAGACGCGTTCCCACAGCACGAATTTCCTTATCCTGCAGAGACCTTTCCGATGAAAAATATGACGTTGCTGTCCGCTTCCGTGATGGCAAAGATGAAAGGACGGTTGGCCGTGAACTCAGTCTGAGGCCTGCCAGTTGTGAACGTAGAGACGGTTACGGAGGACGCCATGGTTCCCTTCTCGTCAACTTCAATCAGGGTTTTCTGCTTCATCATACTTATGAAAAGCGGAATGGAAGCATCCTTCAACATACCGGAGAAGTCAGCTTCAGAACTGCTGAAAGCGGCTTTGACTCCCATGGCCTTTAGGGGCAAGGTCAGGTCTTGTTCCGCAGAGATCTTAAACCTGGGCACCTGGAGTATGACATTCTCGGGCCGCATACCGGCTGTCAGCTGTTTCCAGCGTTCGGCAGAAAGTGTGCCCAGCAGTTCGTTGAGTGACATTCGCTCATCCGTGGGCAATAAGAGAATCATGCCGTATTTGCCGTCGCGGTAGGGTAGCCTCACGGCTTGCAATGTCTCGTCTTCCGTATAGTCGAAAGGACATATCTGAGTCATCATGGGCACCTTGACCTTCTCGCCGCCGGCAGTCGTGAAATCCTGCAGCGTCGTGTACTGTTCTTCGAACCCTCGGAGCCACTGCGCCTTGAAATAGACGGAGTTGAGCAATATGGAAGCATCCGACGGCTTTATTTCATCGCGCTTGAGCATTTGAGGAATCATGCCCTTGGTCGTCCTGTCGCACCAGTCATTGACATGGCTGACCACTTCATCAGCTTTCGAGAAGTCCATACTTTCAATGCCTGCCTGATAGTATCCTTTCATGTTGGCGGCGAACTGTCCGCGGAATTCTGCACCGATAGCGCTGTTGGAAACCAGGGCATTGGAAATGCTTAGCTCCACCTGCTCGTCGGCCAGCGGGGCGTTGGTCATCAGGTTGCCGAAGAATTCGTCTATTGCTTTCGCGTCGTATTCCTCGAAGCAGAGCGCGCGCATCAGTTCCTGCCGGGTGGTGCCGTCGGCACCATCATTGAGCATTCCCAGCATATAGGCAGCACTCAGGGGAGATATGACCATATTCCCCGTCTCGTCTTTGCTCGTCTGGCGCATGAGGTTCAGGGCAAACTGGATGTTGTCATCCGCCATCTGTGCCTGCTTCTCTGTCAGTCTGATTTCCCCTGGTGTCTGTTTAATCACAGGTTCCACGACCTCTTCTTTCTCCTGTTCGGTCTTAGGCTGGTTGTTGTCATCCTTGTCGGAAGAGCAGGAGATAACTAACATGGTGCAGAACGCGATGCCTGCCAGTTTCCAATAATTCTTCTTCATGTCTTACTATTTTTTTTGCAAAAATCTCTC
>CACXXT010000097.1 GCA_902771725.1 uncultured Bacteroidales bacterium | reverse complement strand
GGCTGTTCTGGTCTATGGCCGTGCCCGTGATACTGCAACAGCTGTTGATATGGCTGGACAATGTCATCGACCGTATCTGGATAGCCCATATCCCCGACATCGGACAGCTGGCTTTCACGGCCTCGGCTGTGTGTGTACCTATTGTATATATGATGATGGCACTGGCCGAACTGACCGGTACGGGCATTGCTCCCCAGGTGGGCTATCATTTAGGACAAGGCAACCGCCAGCGGGCAGAACAGACCTTAGGGAGTTTCTTCCTCTTCAACTTGCTGCTGTCCGTGCTGGTCTGCGTCGTGATAGAGTGGCAGTGCATTCCGCTGATAAGGCTCTTCGGAGGCAGCGACCAGACAGAGGCACTGTCTGAACTCTATCTGCGCATCTCCACCCCCGGCAACGCCCTCTGCATCCTCTCGGGAGGACTGGCACCGTTCCTGCTGGCACAGGGACGCAGCAAGGAAGCAGGCATCGTCATCGGCTCGGGCATTGTACTCAACATGCTGCTCGACCCGCTGCTCATCTTCGGCTTAGACATGGGACTGGCGGGGGCTGCATGGGCTACCACCATTGCCGAGACCTTTGCAGCACTGCTGGCCATCGTCTACTTGCGGAGGCCTGGAGACATACAGCTGCACCTCCGGCACCTACGCCTGCGGTGGGATTTGATTGCACCCTGTCTGGCACTTGGAGTGACTCCGATGGTGATGATGCTGGCCGAGACCGTGCAGATGGGAGTCTACAACCGCACACTCTACGCCATGGTCGGCGATGTGGGCGTAGGCACCATGGCACTCGTCATCATGCTCTTCAACTTCTTCCGCTTCCCCTTCTATGGCATGGCCTTTGGCGTGCAGTCCGTCACGAGCTACAACCTGGGAGCCAATCGTTGGGACCGAGTCCGCGGGAATGTCAGGATACTGATGAAGACCACGCTGGTGTGGTCGCTGGTCGTTTGGCTGCTGATGATGCTCTTCACACGGCCCATTGTCCAGCTGACCATAGGCGATGGAGACATGACAGACTATGCTGTGCCGATGACGCGTCTGGCCTTCTGCGTCTTCTTCGTCTCCACCCTGCAGTTCGCATGCCAGAGCACACTCCAGGCCATGAACCGACCCGTCGTCACCTTCTGGCTGGGACTTTCGCGCACCCTGTTGCTGCTGGTGCCGCTGGTGTGGCTGCTGCCCAGGCTGTTCTCCAGTCATCCCGATGCCGCAGTGTTCGTGGCACAACCCATTGCCGACGTCCTCGTAGCCGTCGTCTCCCTCCTACTCCTCATGAGCAGCCTCCGAAAAACTTGTCCCCAAACAAAACACATGAAGATGACCACAATTCAGAAAGCAACAATAGAACAGGCACCGGAAATAGCCGCGCTCATCATGATAGCCATGACAGACGAGTGCTGCCTCCATTTCTGCGGCGAAGGCCATGACCTCCAGGACTTCCGGAAGATGATGACACAGCTCGTGCAGAGCGACCACTCGCAATACAGCTACCGCAACACCCTGGTGGCCATGGATGCCGACAAGGTCATCGGGGCAGCCGTCAGCTACGACGGAGCCCTGCTGCATGAACTCCGCCAGGCCTTCATCGACAAGGCCAGGGAATGCCTCGCCAAGGACCATTCTGCCATGCCCGACGAGACACAGCAGGGCGAGCTCTACCTGGACTCCTTGGCCGTACTGCCCGACTACCGCCACCAGGGCATTGCCACCCGTCTGCTCAAAGCCACCCGCCAGAAAGCCACTGCCATGGGACTGCCCCACGTAGGACTACTCGTAGACAACGACAACCCCACCGCCGAAACCCTCTACACCTCCATCGGCTTCCGCCATGTCGACGACAACCAGTGGGGAGGACATGCCATGAAGCACCTGATACTCTGAGAGATAAGTGATTTGTACACAAAAAGAGATACTCTGAGAGATAAGTGATTTGTACACAAAAAGAGATACTCTGAGAGATAAGTGATTTATGCACAAAAAGAGATACTCTGAGAGATAAGTGATTTGTGCACAAAAAGAAGACCTGTCCCCCGGGGCAGGTCTCCGTCATTACAATCTGACTCTTTCATCCCGCAGACCCCTCCCCCCCTTTCGGAGAGGAGAGGCTGGGTCACTTAAGGCTCGTCGTCTCCTGCGGGCTCCTCTTCGGGCGTCCAGTCGGCGGTGGTCTGACCAGCCTTTGCGGCCTTCAAGGTAGCGCGCTGGATAGCTCGCGTGGTGGTCTCCTCGAACTCCGCAGCATCGCGCAAGCCCTTGAGGTATCGGCCGGAGCGGACACCGACGGGCATGCTGAGGATGTTGGCTGCAGTGAACTCGTCGCGGCTGACGGCGCCCTTGCAACGCAGGCGGGGAGTGAGGGTGACGAGGTTGTCCAGCTGGATGCTGTAGCCCTGGAGCAGGAGCTCACGGATGCACACGGCCATGTCCTCGATGATGCCCTTGAAGGTACCCTTGGAGTACGTCCCATAGTGTTCGTTCATGTGTTCGGCGAGGTCGTCGAGCGTGTACTTGCCGGTGAGCTGAATGGTGGCGTACGCCTTCAGCGGATCGTCCTCATGCTGAGGATTCGGGCGCATGGAAACGCTGTACTGAATTTTCTTTGCTGCCATGATTTTAAAACAGTTTTAGAATGTGAAACAAAAAAGTTGACTGAGCGTTGATCGCTATCTCCGGGACTCGTCCGTCGGTGTCCTTTCCAGCCTTGGCCTTCGGCCTTCACAGCCTCCGACTTCCTTATCCTTTTGACTCTGCAAAGATACGCATTTTTCGCGAATCTACCAAATATTTTCACCATTATTTTCAATATATACCGCAAAAAACCATTAAATATTTCTGACGAAAGATATTGACAAACACGAGCGGTCGTAACAGGCAACACGAGCGGTCATGATGCCTGTTATGACCGCTCGTGTTTAGCGTCTTCCCTGATGGCAGTAGATGGCTCAGGATGAGTTTTTTCAGTTTCAACGTGAGTTTTTTCCTGCTTCCACGATGCTCACAGATAATTGAAAAAGAGATATTTACAATGTCTTTTGTGAGTTTATTATCTTTTTTCTTGAAAAAAAGTTGAATGAGAAATAATAATAAGAGGTTATGGCAAAAAAAGTATCAAAAACTCACCTAAGAATAAGAAAACCCTCTGGATGAGTCTGTTATGCTCACCAGAGGGCTACAAAAAACTCACCTAAGAACTCACTTCTCAGGGATGATTACAATCTGCAAGAATTGTTTCTGCCTTTTGCTGCACGATGTAGTCGGCGATGTCGAACTTGGGCTGGTCTGCCGGTGCCTTGCGGCGACAGAAGTCACTGACGATGAAGTTAGCGAGGTCTGCCATGGTGGCGATGGTCTTCGCCCAGTCGTCTACAGCATCGCAGTCCGGGATGACGATGACATCGCGCCCCTGCAGCGGTAGTAGCACTTCTCGCTTGAGTGCTCCTTTGTTTCCAGTGGCTACCCAGAGGTACTGCGGCATCTGCAGTGCTCCGAAGAGGGCATTCTTGGGACTCTCGACGAGGGCTACCGTCTGTGCAGGATAGTGCGGCACAAGGTGTTCGCCGAATAGACAGACGGAGCTGAACTCGGCCTCGGCTGGCAGGCGTCCTTCCTTCGACCACATTTTACCCAGCCACAGGCAGTGGCCATCGCTGTGGCTGAATCGCGCCGATTCGGGATCGGTGTCGTAGTGCTGTACTTTGAGGTTACAGATGCGTCCTTGCGTGTCGATATTGGGGAAAATGGTGTAGCCATCCTGCCCGTTCATCGAGTAGGTGCCCAGTTGGTATTCCATCACGAGGTTCTCCACAGCTTCGCTGCGGAACATCTGCATCATACACTGGCAGAGGGAGTTGTCTGCAGAGACCAGGTTCTCCAGCATCTCTGCGGGGATGTAGGTGTACTCGGACTGAATCGCCTGAGGAGCTGGTTTCCCTGCCGGCTTTGGTGTGGGCTGCCGAGACTGCCAGCTTCCGGAATGAACGAGGATTCCGAAGGTTGAGGACAACCATCGGCAAGCCTCCTGGAAGGTCCAGTTCTCGTGCTGCATCGTGAAGTCGATGACACTGCCTCCATGACCACAAGCGAAGCAGTGGCAGCGGTTCTCATCCGTGCGTTCGTAGAGGGTCAATGATGGGTGCCGGTCTTCATGCCAAGGGCAGGTGCAGACCTGATTCACTCCTGCCCGCCTAGGGTTCTCGCCCAGCCTCCGCGCCACCTCCGAGATGGAGATGGCGTTGAGGCGTACGGTGTCGTAGTGTTCGTAGGACATGTTCATGATTTCGTAAGTTTGAGTTTAAAGTACTGTACGTTCTGCTTCTTCTCGCCGGCGTGGGTGAGATCATCCAAGCGGCGGTAGAACTTGGTACGTCCGAGGTTGTAGACATGTAGCTGTTTGCAGTATTCGACGTATGCGTTGAAGATGTCCTGCCCGTGAGTGCATTGCTCCGAAGTCTCAAGCATCTCACTGATGAACAGGCGCACGTTGTCTGATTGCAACTGGTAGTCCTCCAGTGCCTTCCGGCTGCTCTCGCTTGTCGTGAACGCGCCGCGCTGCAATAGTCCCGGCAGCAAGGCGAGCACCCAGTTGAGTATGCCTGGCAGCTCGCACTTGAGCTTTTCTTCCAAATGCAAGTCTTTTTCCTCCTCGGTGATATACACCTGGAAAGGCAGGATGAGAATCCTGCGGAAGAAAGCACTGGTATTCTCCGGACGTGGGTACTCGTTGGTGGCCATTATGACCTTGCCGTAGTTGCTGCTTTCGTGCGGGTTGACGTACTTCTGCTCCATGGTAATGGCCTCTCCGGAACAGATGCGCTTCATGACACTGACGTTAATCCTGTCACCTGTTTCCGACGCGCTGTTCAATAGTTTATACTCAAAGGCCGAACGCATGATCTGGTCGTTCGTCAGCTGGTCCAGGCTGAGGTTGCAGACGTTCTCCCTTCCCAGCAAAGCTTCCAACACGTTAAGCACTGTGGACTTGCCGTTCTGCCCAGGACCGACTATCCATAGCATCTTTTCATAGCGGTGGCTGCGCATCAGAATATAGCCGATGAACTCGCCGAGCAACTGCTGAGCCTGAGCCTCGGGGAGCACACGGTCCAGGAAACGATGCCAAAGGGGACACTCGGCCTCTGGGTCGTAGGCGTAAGGAAGCGTGTAGAAGAAGAGATCTTCCTTGCGGTGGGCGCGTGGTTCGATTTTGCCTTCGACCTTCAGCTCCAGCGTGTAGTTCTGCATGTTCAGCCACACCTCGTTTTTGCGCACCTGCGGGTTCCTATACTCAAAGACACAGTGGGCCATGCTGTCATACAGCTTCTTCATGAAGCCAGTGTCCATCAGCAGGCTCTCCGGCACACCGCACTTCTTTGACCAACGGCCCACGTAGGTCTTCCACATCGACGGCGGCACGAGTTTCCATTGGCTACCGGTGTAGCAGTTAACAGTCTGATCGACGTTGGTCCGCACCGAATAGTCCGGACACCATAGCCCCTCGTCGGCCACCCTGAGCACCTCCTTCTCCACAATCATCATGACTTCCTTCTGGCATCTTCCCTTGGTGGCGTTTATCAGGGTGCTGATCTCTGCCTCCTTGCAGTCGATGTCATTTAGGATACGCTCGAGAACGTACTTTACCAGTAGCTCTTCGCGCTCGCCTCGCTGCATGTCCAACTCATCTGTCTTCTGCGACAGTTCTTGTTCAAGCAAGGTGACGCAGTGCTCTTCTGCGGAGCCTGTGCCATTCTGCTTCTGAGCAGAATCGGCACTCATCAGAGTCTGTTCCATAGCCAGTTCTTTTTAAGGTACGACAACTTCTTCTCGGCTCTTTTTCCAAGCCGAATCCATGCCTGCCAAGTGCCTTTCGGAGGCTCCGGCAGCAAATCTCTGATGGCCATGTAGGCCTCGATGAGGGCCCGCTGGCCCTCGGTAGATGTAATAACTTCCTTTTTCATGATGCTTTTTTATTTTAAGGAAGTTGTGTGGTCTCAGGATTACTTGCCGTCGCTCACCTGCTTTGCCACCGCTTCATGATTGGCACGCGGCTTCGTGCCTCAAAAGGTGGTGCAAAGGTACAAAATCGCCCAAAATGTGTCAAGGGCAGCCATCGAAAATACTTCTTCAATACTTCACGAAGGTGCATCAGGTATGGGTAGGTATAGGGTAGGTAAAGAATACTGGTAGTACTCGGTAGGGCAAAATACGC
>CACXXT010000096.1 GCA_902771725.1 uncultured Bacteroidales bacterium | reverse complement strand
TAGCCGCCCGTCATACGAATCTGAGGCAGCACCTCCGAGGTCACCCAGCGCTTGAAGGCCTTCGCCTGCGGCAGCTTCGAAGAGAGTATCAGCGAGTACAGGCCGGACTCGTTGATGAGTGTTATTTTCTGGGCACCACCAAGGGTGTCGCGTTTCGCGACTCCCTTATCCTCGGAGTCCACATGTTTGCTCAGAGCATCGCGGACATTGCTGTACCCCAGCGCCTTGGCCACATCCTTGCCCACGAACATGATTTGGTTATTAACTTGGCAAGTACGAATCTCGCCGAAAAGATCACTTGTAAAAGTTTGAATATTGGTTTGCATAGTTTGTCGAATTTGTGAGCTTGGGGAAGCGAAGTAGTTAGTTGAGCTCATTTAAACCGGTACACTTCCATCGCTCACCTTCGACTCGATATCAATTGTTCATTGTGATTTTCACGACGTTTATGTCATTGTAAATCTTACCCTTATATTCGCGAGTGCGAATGCCGAAGTGTACGTCCACGCGCTGTCCTACGGTCAGCTGCGTCTCGGGGATCCTGTCGTTGAAGAGGTCGAACACCACCTCATTCGGAAATGCGATGTTCGCATCGTCCTCCACGACCACAATAGACTGCTTGCGCCACTGGGCGCCTTGTTGGCTCACACCCTGCTGCAGGGGGAGCACCTGAGAAATTTTTCCGGATATTTTCATAATGATTTGTAATAAAGGAATGTGCGCCTGCCTCACGTACGTACGCGGGCGAAGCGCGGGTTAGTCTGTTGTTTTATTTATTTCTCGCACGGCCTTCCGTGCGGATTGTTTACCCAGCATGTCAAAGATCGCTGCCGGCCGAATTTCCCTTCCCCTCCCTTCACGCACCCCCTTAACTCCCCTCCCTAACAGGGGAGGGGTCGGGGGAGGGGCTTTCTCTTTCCGACGCTGCAAAGGTACGGACAATGGCAAAAAAAAAGCCCCTATATAGGGGCTATAATAAGCCCTATATAGGGGGAACTCCCTTTGATAATCAGCAGATTATCTATTCGGCAAAAATAGCATCTATCTCATCGGAACGGGCGGGCATCTTGCCCGTTTCCTGCATCTCCCATTTCTCCTGAGCCAGATTGTTGATGTGCCACAAGTCCTGGAACGCCTTCCACTTCGAACGCATCTGCAGGCGCTCCGAGAACACGTCCGCGATATACATCGCCTGCTTGCGAGTGGTATCGGGCTGCAGCTGATAGTGGTCGTCCAGGAGCCCGGACGCCTGCAGCCTGCGCCAGTATTTCATGGCACGTTCGGTCGCCAGGACCTCGGGCAGCGGACAGCTCTCCTCCTCGGCAACCTCCTGCCGCTCGGCCTGCAGCCGCCGCAGCTCCTCTTGTGCCATGTCAATCTTATGCATGTATTTCAGGAAGTTAGTGCGGTGGGTCTTCGCATTCTCATCCTTGCGGCAGGCATAGAAGTGGCGACCCGCGCGCACAGGATCCACCACCAGGCAACCGTCGATGTAGTCCACCTGCTTGCGCAAGGCCGCATAGTGCTTTAGCAACGTCTGCTTCAGCGGGTGGTCGTCGTCCAGCTGCTCGAAATCCACCTCGCCCGGATAGCGCTTGGCCCGCTGGATATGCTCCACGCGCGATGCCAGCACACCCTTCTCGAACATATGCAGCAGCTTCTCCGTGCGGTATTCCTCGATCTGCTCCGGCTGCGGACTGCCGTTGCACTCGAAGTCCTTCCATTCCTCAAACTTCTGCTTCGCCCTGCGCGCCGTGCCCGAACTCAGATAGCGGCGCTTCTCCTGCTCGTACAGGCGCGCATATTCCTCATCCCGATGGTGGCGCGACAGCTGCCTGTCCACCTCCGACAGCGTGGTACTCAGCATCCCCAATGCCTCGTTCACCGTCTGCGTCTCTTCGTGCACGTCGGCCGCCGCTGCCTCCAGCTCCATCGCCAGCACCCGCTCCGCCAGGAGCGCAAAGTCCGTATCGGCATCCACGTCCAACACCGCCTCCTGGCTCACGCGCTGCAGCACCTCCTGCTGCAACCCCTCAGCCACCTCCGTGATGTCTGCCACCAGCGCCATCAGCCTGAACCTCGTTCCTGCCGACAACGCCCTTCTTTTCACCTCCTCGATATCCGAGGATAAGTCATCAAGTTTGATCTTTATTTTCATGTTAGTCTTGATTTTATTGATAATTAGGTACATATATCCGCCTCCCGCGCAGCCATGATTTCCGTGGAGGCGATTCGGCTGCAAAGGTACAATTTCCACTTGAAACCGCCAAACTTTTTACCCACTTTTTTCATGTAAATTGCAAACTGCTTGATAATGAATCAGTAGCAATGCCTCCCCTCTAAAACCCTCGTCAAAAAACAACGGAAGCGCCTCAAAATGAGACGCTTCCATCAGAAAGAAGTCGACATTTCGACATCTCGCCATCTCGACATTTCGACATTTCGACATTTCGGCATCTCGCCATCTCGACATTTCGACATTTCGATCAAGTAATCCTCCTCGTCCCGAGGCACTCCGGATAACCGCTGCAGCTCCAGAACTCCTTGCCGCTGTTCATGCCCTTCTTCGCCACCCGCTTGATCATAGGCTTGCCGCAAACGGGGCAGGCAGGGGCGTCAGCTTGCCGGCTCTGCTCTGCGCGATGTGCCAGACGCTCGGCAGTCAGCCCCTCGGTGAAGCCGCCCTCCTCCTTGAATTCATCCAGCAGATGCTCTATCTGGCGACGAAGCATCTGTATCAGGCGGTTGCAGAGTACCAGCAGGCAGTTGGCGGCCAGCAGAGAGTCCTCGCCGCCGAGCCACGCATCGAACTTACGCTTCTGCGCCAGAATATGTAAGCTGCTCAGATGCTGCACATCGTCCCTGTACGTGGGCCCATCCAGCTGAATGCCATTGACGGCAGCATACTCCTGCGACCTCATCGACCAGGGCGCCTGGCCGTGCAGCAGAAGCCAGTTCAGGTAGTCGTTGGCCAATTCCGCCAGGCTGGCACGCGCCACATCCGTCAGCTTCATCTCCGTCTCGCGCGACGTGGAATGCCGCGAGTTGCCCTCGGCAATGTTTGCCGAAGCAGACCGCGCCGCCTGCGTCATCTGGTCGAACTGCCACCCGCACGGATCATTCCGTTGGTTCAGAAAGCGCGAGCAGAACTCCTGCGTCGCCAGCTGAATCACGTTCGCCATCACCCAGGTGTCCAGCCAGTAGTATCCGAAATTCCTGATTTCCATTTTCTTTTTTAGTTCGACATCTCGGCAGTTCGACATTTCGGCATTTCGAGATTGACAACAATTATCACGTTTTCACGCCGCAAAGTTACACATTCCTGCGCTACTCACCAAAATTTTTCGGAGAAAAATGTGGGAGGGGGCATCGAACGATGTTGATCTGGAAGGGGTGTGGACGTAGGGTGTGCTTCAGAAGAGGCCTTTCTTAACCACCTTACCCGTCTTGTCGATTATCCACCACTTCCACTCGGCATCCGCCACCTTCGCCAAGCCCTCAGAGAACGCCCTAGCATCCTCCCACTGACACGGAATGACCACCTTACCCGTCTTGTCGATAAAGCCACACTTCCCGTTGGCATCCTTCACCGCCGCCAAGCCCTCAGAGAACGCCCCAGCCCCCTTCCACTGACACGGAATGACCACCTTCCCCGTCTTGTCAATAAAGCCACACTTCCAGTTGGCATCCTGCACCTGCGCCAAGCCCTCGGAGAATTTATAAGCATACTCCCACTGACATGGAATGACCACCCTCCCTGATTCATCAGCAAAGCCATATTTCCCGTCCCTTTGGATTGGCCGCAGTTTCGCGTCTTCCGCTCTTTGCTTTTCCTCCTCAGCTTTCCGTCTTGCCTCCTCTTCAGCCTTCCTCTTCGCCTCCTCCTCTGCCTTATGCTTCGCTATCACCTCCTCAACCTTTTCTTTCAACTCCACCTCAATGAAGTCGCAAGCGATGCCCGGAGCAAGAGCATATACCATCGGCTCATTCACCTCCGGCTCCTGTGTGGACACAAAATCGAATTTGTATTTACCCGGATTCAGATGGATGACATTATCCTCGCCCGCTTTCAGGTGGCGGACGAACGTCTTGAAGCGGAAAAGGTCGCAGTCCGCATCCACATCAATGTGGACTTCGATGCCGTTGGATGAGTCCTCGCGCTTCACATAGGGCGCAATGCGGTCGTGAATCAACTGATCCATAGAGGCTTTGAAGAGCGTTTTCATCTGCAGCTCAGAGAACTGATGCTGTCCCACGGCACGGCGCAACTCCTCCGGTAAGGAAGTAGGCAGCCCTTCGAAATTATCATCGACGATCGTCACGGGCACGATGTGGCAACCGCACTTCGCTGCATACAAAATCTCCTGTCTCACCCAGTCATTCTCGTTCACACACCGGTCCAGCGCACCTCGTGAAAGGATGAGCAGGAATACTGGCGAACTGCTGATAGCATCAATGATGCGCTGGTCGAAGACGCCGTCCTTCAGTTCGTCGAAGTCCAGGAATACACGGTACTTCTTCTCTAAAGACTGCTGGATGGTACGGGCGTACTTGTCGCCGCCATCACGTCGATAGCTGATGAAGACATCGTATTTCATTTCTCTTAATGGTTTTGTGAAACAACGCAGCAGACGACTATGCCACCCTCAGCAAGTCCAGCACAGAGTACACCCGCGTCATGTTCTCGAACGTGAAATACTGGTCATCGAGAACCATCCATTTGTTACGCTCCTTCACCGGCATACGCTGGATGTCGGGGAAGAAAGAGACGGGGACCAACACCTCACGACCATCCGTAAGGCGAGCCAGCAACTTGCCGCGATGAGCGGTGAAATTCAGATCCCTGATACCTAATGTTACTCCTTTTATCTTGCACATATCTTTGTCCTCCAATCATTTTTCGATATTTACAGAAACAGTTTTCTCTCCGTTGAACACTTTGGAAATCTGATTGTTAATCAGTTCCCAATGTCGATTGATGGCTGCAACCAAGATCTCGTTTTCCCTCGCTGTCAATTCCGAATCGGCCACCTCCACACACGGCTCTCCGTTCTTTTCTATCCAGATCTTGGCCAGCGAATGCTGGTGCCTTCTGCCTTTGCGGAACACATGCACATGGCGCCGGTTGTCGTTCGCATCGAGCGATATCGCCACCAGGATAAACGTCCTCAGAAATGCTAATTGACCCATTTTATTTCGTTTCACGCCGCAAAGATACATATTCTTTCCGACTCACCAAAATTTTTCGGAGAAAAATAAAGGGGGGAGGGCTGAAATAGGGCGCAGCCCGCTCGACCTCTGGTCGCTTGACCCTTCAAGCGCTCGACCTCTGGTCGCTTGACCCTTCAAGGATTTTATTATAGCTAATTTTAGTCATTAAGTCATTAGTCATTAGTCATTAAGGATTCGGAGAAGTCTGGTTTTGGAGTCATGGAATATATAATAATAATATATATTATTATTATATATTCCATGGCACTTTTTTTGAGAGGCAAAAAAGCTTAATGACTAATGACTAATGACTTAATGACTAATGACTAATGACTTAATGACTAAAACGGCGGGTCTTCCTGGATTCTGGTTGAGCATAAAGAAAAAGAAATGGACGGAAATTGCGGCGGAACGAAAAAAAGTGGGGGATTCATTCGTAGACCGCAACGGGAATGTCGTATCTTTGCAGCGTCAAAGGAACGAAAGGACGTGGTGGCCAACACGGACGGACGTAGCACCGGACACGAGCGCCCGCGGTGGCCAACACGGACGCCCGTCCATCAACAACCAATCAACATCTCAATTCACCAATCAACAACCAACCAACAACCAACAAACAAACTCAATTCACTAACCAATCAAAAAACCAATCACAACTATGGCAGCAAAAAAGATTCAGTACAGCGTAAGCCTGCGGCCCAACCCCCTGCATGAGGACGACCCGAAGAAGGCATACGCCAGCATCCAGCTCACCGGCAAGTACTCCACCAAGGACCTCTGCAAGCACATCAGCGACCACAACGGCCTCTTCCCCCGCGCCGTCGTCGAGGGAGTGCTCATCCAGCTCGGCTCCTGCATCCGCGAGATCCTGCTCCAGGGCTACAGCATCGTGCTCGGGGAACTGGGCACCCTGACGCCCAGCATCACCTCCCGTGGCGCCGTGACCATCAAGGACTTCACCACGGACTACATCCAGCGCCTGGACGCCAACTTCATCCCCGGCGATGCCCTCCGCGGACTCCGCGACGAGGCTCAGTTCGAGCAGACCACCACCCGCGCCGCCCAGGCCGCAGCCCTCGAGGCGCAGAAGGACGGACAGACCACCGCCGACTGGAC
>CACXXT010000095.1 GCA_902771725.1 uncultured Bacteroidales bacterium | reverse complement strand
CATCCTTATTGTGAATGTTACAGGAGGAACATGGAATGAAACCGCCCAGCGATGGGATGGTGGTACGCATCAAGCCGTGGAAAATAAGGATTATGGTGGAAACTTGCTTTTCTATTCGCCGTATGATATTGTTTTTCCGTCGGAAAAATGCACTATGCAGGGAACGTACATTTCTGGGGGTACAATCGCCTTCAAGGACCATTATCGCTTTGCAGGCCAGCTTCTGGCTGCCAAGAAAGTCCAGATCCACCATTATAAAAAGTGTATTTACAATTTAATTAGAATAGAACAATGAAACTGAAGAACATTTTCATCGCCCTGGGACTGGCTGCCATCAGCCTCCCTGCAATGGCTCAGTACGAAGGAACAGAATGGGAAGACCGCATCGGCCACGGTGAGGATAGCCTGCATGCCCGCCAGAACCTGAGTTTATTCAATATCGCCATTCGCAACAACAATTTTGAGGAAGCCTACGAGTCATGGAAACCCGTCATGGAGAAGGCTCCCTTTGCAAACCTCCGAATCTACACCGATGGTGCATATATGCTGCAGATGCTTATGCAGAAAGAGACCGATGCCGCCAAGAAGAAAGGCTACTTCGAGGAGCTCCTGGCACTGCAAGATCTGCGCATGAAGAACCTCAGCGGCCTGAACTCCTTCGCCAAGAGTGACCGCCTGAAGGCCACTCAGGGTGACGTTGCCTATCCGAAGGCTTACTTCTACGCAGTCTATGGTCCCGCTGCTATTCCTGGCGAGTATACCCACGACAAAGCCTACGATATGTTTGCCGCAGCCAACAAACTTCTGGAAGAGCAGGGCGGCCGTGAAATCAAGGGTTATATGCTGGATGTATTCTTCCGTATCAGCCTGGCCAAGTATCAGGCAGACAACAACGGCTTCCGCGAGCAGTTCCTGCAGGATTATCTCGATAGCAAAGAACTCTGCGAAAAGATGCTGCAGCTGGCAAAGGAAGAGACTGACCCCGCCAAGGCCGAGAAAATTGTGGCTGAGTATGACCAGCCCCTGAACAATATTGAAGGTCTCTTTGCCCAGTCGAAGGCTGCTGATCGCGACCAGATTATTGCTATCTTCACTCCGAAAATCGAAGCCAACAAGGACAACCTCGCTTACCTGAAGAGTGCGCTGACCTTGATGGCCGCTAATGACTGCGACGACGACCCCGTCTACTACAAGGCTGCTGAGTACGCTTTCAAGATCGAGCCCACCTTCGAGTCTGCTATCGCATTGGCTCAGAAGTACTATAAGGACGGCAACCACAGTCAGGCCATTGACTACTACAACAAGGCCATCGAGCTCAGCCAAAGCGACACCCAGAAGGGCAACATCGCATTGCGTGTAGCAGCTGCCATGCGCAAGAGCGGCGACACCAAGAGTGCTTACGCTTATCTGGACAAGGCTGCTCAGCTGAATCCTGACCTCGAGGGTAAGTGCTTCATGCAGCGTGCTAATATTGCCACCAAGGAGAAGAACTATGCTGAAGCCAAGGCTTACTGCGACAAGGCTGCTGCTGCCGACATCACGCTCGCCGGTCAGGCACAACGCCTGAAGCAGAGCATCCAGACAGGAAGACTTCTGGAAGCAAGGCGCGAAGAAGTAATTACCTAAGCAACGGACATTTGGAAAAGAAAATTAAATGGGGCTTCATCGGATGCGGTGAAGTCACGGAGAAAAAGAGCGGCCCGGCATTCAGTTTAGTGCCGGGCTCATCTGTTGTTGCTGTCATGAGCCGCAATGCTGAACGAGCGAAGAGCTATGCCGACCGCCATGACATTGCTCGCTGGTATACTGATGCTCAGGCACTGCTGGACGATCAGGAGGTGAACGCCGTATACATCGCTACACCACCATCGTCCCATGCCACCTATGCCATCATGGCGATGAAGTCGGGCAAACCAGTCTATGTGGAGAAGCCTCTGGCTGCCTCCTACGAAGAGTGCCTGCGGGTCAGCCGTGTATCTAAGGAAACAGGCGTTCCATGTTTTGTGGCCTACTATCGCCGTTACCTTCCCTATTTCCAGCGCGTAAGTCAGATTGTTGAGGAGGGCAGAATAGGCAAGGTTGTAGGTGTGCAGATCCGTTTCGCCGTTCCTCCTCGTGACCTAGACTACAATCGCACACAGCTGCCTTGGCGCGTACAGAGAGACATTGCAGGCGGAGGTTATTTCTATGATCTTGCTCCTCACCAGCTTGATCTTTTGCAGCAACTTTTCGGCCCCATCCTTCGTGCTAGTGGTTTCTGCAGTAATCGTGCAGGACTCTATGAGACAGAGGACACGGTCAGCGCTTCCTTCCAGTTCGCGGATGGTCTACCGGGCAGCGGAACCTGGTGCTTCTGCGCCCATGAATCAGCGAAGACTGACCGCATCCAAATCATTGGAAATCAAGGGCAGGTCAGTTTCTCGGTATTCACCTACGACCCCATAGAACTCATCACCGAAAATGGTCGAGAGGAACTCGTCATCGAGAACCCCAAGCACGTGCAATTACCGCTTATTCAAGAAGTGGTGGAGCACCTGCAAGGGTCACGCATTTGCCGGATGGACTGCGTCTCTGCAACTTCCGTTAATTGGGTGATGGACAAGATCCTGGGGAAACTATAAGATTCGTCCGGACATATTTGCAAAAACGTACGGACGTGTTCGCAATCACGTCCATACGTTCTGAAGAGTACCACCGCTGGTACTCTTCTTTATAGTTAGAGTAGTTCCTGCTTAGTTATAGAAGTTCCAGGAGATACCAAAGTGTATACTGAGGGGATCGACAGGGTAGCGGGGAGCCCAGAAGTAGTGGCCTGTGCCTTGGTTGAAGTGGGTGACGTTGATGTAACCGCGCACCCGTTTGATAGCAAAGTTAGCATATCCGTTGAGGATTGGATAATGACCAATCTTCGTACGAGGCTGGCTGGCGTCCTGGATGGCGAACTGCTGGATAAAGGGGGCGTAGTCTGGGGCGTAGTAGTTGGTGAAATAACGCATGTCTGCCCCGAGTTCCACGCGCAGCACTTTGGCCACATGAAAGACAATATAGGGGTTGGTGAATAGGCTGATGGTTGGAAGCGGCAGGACATTTTGGTTGGAAGATGTCTGCCAAGTGACCTGATTATCCCAATGGAAGATGCCAAGCTTGAGGTCTTGACTCAAGGTGGCGCTGAGAACCTGAATGCTTCCACTTTGCTGGCGGACGGCAACATCGTGCCCGTAGGACGTCACGGTGGTGCCATCGGAGGCGTAGTTGGGGGTGAGTACGGTAGCGAAGTGGGTGTAGTTTGAAATGTTCTCCATGCCGAAGCGCAGACTGGTGCGTGTGCGGTCGATAGTCAGTTGACCTTCGATGCGAGTACGGGTTTCCTGACCGAGGTCAAGGTCCCAGAAATGGCCTTGGCTATGGAAATGGGTGAAGTAGAAAGCGGGCGCTATGTTCTTGAAGAATGCATTTGCCTCCAGGCGCACCGTGTCCTTTCCGAGGCGGAAGTTCAGATCGGCATTGCCTTTGATTTCCATGTCGCCTGCATTGGGACCTATGACCCAGAATTCTGCACCGGCACGATAATGCAGGGTGTGTCCTTCGGTCTTTGCTATTTCGCCGCCTACGGTGATGTGGTTCTCGTTGTAGCTGTCGAAGAGGTCGAGGGTATCGACGGTGGAAGCGGACGGAAGTTTGAAATGCTTGAATTCATGAGATGCAAAGAGCGTTATGCCAGCCTTGGCCCATTTATTGAAGCCTTCGCGCAACTGAACCCCAAGGGTGTTCTTGACATTCAGAGCCTTGGTCTCGTCCGTGAAGTCTGAGAAAGAGGAACGATAGAAAGGTTCGTGAGAGAAGTAGGAGCCAGGAATGCCGTTGGAATGCACGACGTTCTTGTGAAGCAGACGCTTGACGTGCAGGGTATGGATAAAGCTAGTGACGGGTATGAACTCCTGTGGAATCACTTGTTCGTTCTGCCATTGCTGGCGCAGGGAGTCGAGGGTGGCGGTCAGGAGCAGAGTGTCTGCCTTGATGACGTCGCGAATGCTGTCGGACTTAATGCGCTGGAGCAGGTCTTTGTCTTCAGGCATTACGGGTTTGAGGCTGTCTGGAACTTCGAGGTCGTGGTAGACTCCTACGCTATAGCGATGTGTGAGGTAGTAGGTGTGGTGGTCGTTGCGGTTGAAGACGCCAGAGAGCACGGTTGGGATGTCCCGGCTGCCGTAGCGCTGAGGAAAGCTCTGAGGGTTGGTGATATACTCGTCGCTCTCGATGCCTCCATTCTCGCTCATCTTCAAGTGTTCCCAGGAACCTACGGCATGCATGTCGTAGTGTTCTCCCCGATAGTATCCGAATAGTGTCCCTCCGAACTGGGAGTTCTGCTGGTTAAGGTAGTAACCTCGTCCGAAAAGGTAGTCAATTTTGAATCCGAGTGCAGCCTGCTTGTTGATGTTTGTGGCGAAGTAAGCACGAAAGCGGTCCTGTCCGTTCTCCCGAGTGCCGCAGGTGTGGTACTGGAGGTTTGTCAGGGGTGACTTGGTGTTGGTGAAAAGCAGATTGCCAGGTTCCGTGTGGTAGTAGTCGAAGGGTTGTATGAACATGAAATCATCGATGACGGGGCGGTCAAGGAAATTCAGGGCCATACGCGGTGAACCTAGGTTGCCGAGTATGGTGTACTCGCCGCGGAATCCTTCTGTGGCATCGTAGTTCTGGAAGAGGTGGGGCAGGGTGTCGTTATATTCCTCGGGTATGACGGTTCCCAGGCGTTCGTCGATGCGCCATTGGTAGAAATCCGTTGGCACCCACTTGTCGACCTTTGAAGTATCTCGCCCCCAAGTACTCCGTTGCTGTCCCGAGCCCATTCCTAACCCTTCGGAATCTCCGCCGAAACCACCCAGGCCTCCCATGCCGCTGCCCATACTTCCGAGAATGTCTTGTGCCCGCAAAGGATTATGCAGGCACAGGACAAGAAGTAGCAGTATGGTTGAAAGTCGGCGCATAGTCGTTCGGCAAATGATTCTGACTGAGGTGGGCGTAGAATGCTTATTTTGCGATAAGCTGCATGCCTCGGCGCAGGGCTTCCTCATTGGCTGGAATGAGGTCGTGGTGGCGGGCAGGCAAGGTCTTGCGCAGGGCTTTCAGAACGTTCTCAATTTGTACGATGGGATGCAATCCGAGCAGGGATCCGAGGACTATCATATTGAATCCCTTGGGGTTGCCCATATCTGCAGCTGCGTCCATGGCATTGATCTCATAGATGTTGATGTCCTTGCGCAGTGGGGGGATGCTGATGCCGTAGCCGTCGTAGATGAGAGTTCCTCCAGTCTTCACCTTGGACTCGAATTTATCGAGTGAAGGTTGGTTGAGGATGATGGCGGTGTCAAAGGTACTTACGATGGGTGAGCTGATACGCTGGTCGCTGACGATGACGGTGACGTTGGCCGTTCCACCTCGCTGCTCAGGTCCGTAAGCAGGCATCCAGGAGACTTCTTTACCCTCCATGAGTGCGCTGTAGGCAAGAATCTTGCCCATTGAGAGGACTCCTTGTCCGCCGAATCCGGCTATGATGATTTCTTGGGTCATAACGTAATGGTATGATTTTACGATTCTTTGTTTTAATGATTCGGATGTGTAAGGCAATCCGTGAATCTTCAAAATCCCTAAAGAGATTTCAGGTCACCGAGATGATAGTACTCGAACATGTGTTCTTCCATCCATTGGTTGGCCTCGATGGGTGTCTTCTTCCACCCGGATGAGCAGGTGCTGACGATTTCCACAAGTGAACTTCCTCGGCGGTTGACGGAGTTCTCAAAAGCCTGACGGATGGCACGCTTAGCCTTACGGATGGCTGCCACGGAATGTACGCTCTGGCGCGAGACGAAGCAGGTGCCTTCGAGGGTAGCGGCGATTTCGGTAATCTTCAAGGGATATCCATGAAGGTCAGCCTGGCGGCCATAGGGGCATGTAGCGGTCTTCATACCCATAAGGGTGGTGGGAGCCATCTGTCCGCCCGTCATGCCGTAGATGGCATTGTTGATGAATATGATAGCGATGTTCTCTCCGCGGTTGAGGGCATGGATGGTTTCTGCCGTTCCGATGCAGGCGAGGTCACCGTCGCCCTGATAGGTGAAGACGAGGTGGTCGGGCCAGAGGCGCTTGATGGCAGTAGCGATGGCTGGTGCACGTCCGTGGGCGGCTTCCTGCCAGTCGATATCAATGTACTTGTATGCGAAGACGGCACATCCGACGGGTGATACGCCAACGGCTTTCTCCTCGATGCCCATTTCCTCAATGACCTCTGCGATAAGCTTGTGCACGACACCATGGCTGCACCCGGGGCAATAGTGCATATCGGTGTCGTTGAGGAGGGTAGGTTTCTTGTAGACCAGATTCTCTGGAGCTATGATATTTTCCATATCTGAATCAGAACATAAAACGGATGAAGAACTCTGCAATTTTCAGCACCATTCCCACTCCAACGACGGAAATTCCGATGATGTGGTTGTGGGGCATGGCGAAGTAGAGCACTAAGCCAATGAGTGCAAGCAGCATGAACAGGGTGTTCAGGATGTTGCGGACTTCTTCTCTGTTTTTCATTTGATGTTAAAATTACTAATGAGTTGTTGGCAAACTTCGTCCGGAGTAGGCACGATACCGCCCATCTTGCCATAGTGGCAAACGGGTGTTCGTCCTTCTACGGCGAGGCGGACGTCCTCCACCATCTGTCCGGCATTGATCTCGAAGGTGAGGATGCCTTTCATGCTGGCAGAGAGCTCTCGGATTCTATTGTAGGGGAAGGGCCATAAGGTAATGGGGCGCAGTAGTCCTACCCGTATACCCTGGGCACGAAGGTCGTCTATGGATTTCTGAGCTATGCGTGCGGCAGAGCCGAAAGCCACGATGAGGTATTCTGCATCCTCTATGAGTGTTTCCTCCACGCGGACTTCGTTCTTTCGTATTTCGTCGTACTTGGCCTGAAGGTGGATGTTGTGTTTCTCCATGGCCTCGGGCTGGAGTTCGAGGGATGTGATGACGTTGATGGGATGTCCTCCTCGGCGGCCAGTTGTGGCCCATGGACATTGATGGAGGATTTCCTCCTCTGTGCGACGTGGCTTGAATGGCGGAAGAATGACTTTCTCCATGACCTGACCGATGACGCCGTCGGAGAGCATCATGACGGGGATGCGGTACTTGAATGCCAGTTCGAAGCTGAGGTCTACGAAGTCTGCCATCTCCTGCACACTGGATGGAGCGAGCACGATGAGGTAGTAGTCTCCGTTTCCTCCGCCACGTGTAGCCTGGAAGTAGTCTCCCTGCGAAGGCTGGATGGTGCCCAGTCCGGGTCCTCCGCGCTGTACGTTGACGATGAGTCCCGGTATCTCAGCACCTGCCATATAGGCCAGTCCTTCTTGCATGAGTGCCACGCCGGGGCTGGAGCTGGAGGTCATGACTCGTTTACCAGCACCTCCTCCGCCATAGAGCATGTTGATGCTGGCGACTTCACTTTCTGCCTGGAGAACGACCATTCCGGTTGTTTCCCAGGGTTTCTCTGCGGCAAGAGTCTCAAGGATCTCGCTCTGCGGAGTAATGGGGTAACCGAAGTATCCGTCGCATCCGCATCGGATGGCCGCGTGTGCTACGGCTTCGTTGCCCTTCATCAGTAGTATTTCTTGTTCTGCCATAGTGGTAATGTTCATTCTGCTTTCTTGCGGTAGACGGTGATGCAACCGTCGGGACAGACGATGGCACAGGAGGTGCATCCGGTGCAGGCATCCTGATTGGTCTGCTGGACATAGCGGTATCCGCGTCTGTTGACCATCTTGTCTGCCAGGGTAATGATGTTCATGGGGCAGGCGACGACGCAGAGGCTGCAACCCTTGCAGCGTTCTGTGTTGATTTCGATGGCGCCTTTCATTTTTGCCATAGTGAGGTGTGTTTTTTTGAAAGTTGTTCGTGGAGAGGGAGATTCGCGTAAATGTGCGCGCCCACCTACCGCGTTACT
>CACXXT010000094.1:6784-18329 GCA_902771725.1 uncultured Bacteroidales bacterium | reverse complement strand
GCATCAGAAAAAGAAACAAATAACAAATTAAACCCCAAGTCCCGGAAGGGCACCAAGATTATGAAGACTTACAAAAACATCAACGAGATTTCAGACGCTGAAGTTCTGGCCATCCTCGATAGCTGCATGAGTAACATCTTCGACGAAGAGAAGGCATCAAAGAGAGAAGCTAAGAAAGCCGCAAGAAGAGCACAGCGCGAGGCCGACTTCCAGGAGTGCATCAGATTCTGCGAAAGAGCAAAAGCCATCTAAACAACCAACGGGAGGGGCAACCCTCCCACTTAATATAATAGGAACTATGGGAAAAGGAAAACCAAGACACAATCCCGACAAGCCAGCCAACAAGTACGGCAGGCATTGCCCTTACTACGAAGAATATGTTGACGGCTCAACGGCTTGCGAAGCCTTGCTTCCGGGGAAAGTACTGAAATGCGGAGGCAATCGCCACAACTGCGTGAAGGTGAGTTATCACACGCTCGCCATTCTGAAAAACAACCCGACAAAACGGATCATTAACTGTAGGCTTTGGCCTAAGTAATAAACAAAAACAAAGGAACTATGAAGAAGGTATTCAACATCTACGACATCAGCAACGGCGAGGGCGTTTACGTCCAGACTGTAACGAAAGAGATCAGCGCACGGCTCATCTGCAGTCAGCACAACAAGAACGGAGAGCGAAACTACATGTATTTACAATCATACGAATAAAGAACTATGACAGTAAGCGGCGAATTAAGAAATCTGGAAAAGGTGCAGAAGAGGTGCATCCGATTCCACAATTATCTGGAAAAGCATCATCCAGGTCACTATGACGATCTGACACGGAAACTCGCGTGCGTAATCGGCACCATCGAGGACGTATTATGTTTTGATGAACAATGACTTCAAATATCCAAGAAT
Source organism: uncultured Bacteroidales bacterium (assembly GCA_902771725.1). GTDB lineage: Bacteria > Bacteroidota > Bacteroidia > Bacteroidales > Bacteroidaceae > Physcousia. The sequence continues at coordinate 17,429 of CACXXT010000094.1, read as the reverse complement.
ATGGCACATTACATTTTGAAAGCAGACTTGGCAAACGCCGAGCACGAAGAGAGACTAAACAACGGGCTTGTAGCCCAAGTAGAAAATGGCGGTTGGGTGTCAGGTGCGATACTCGACGAAGATGGGAATTGCCTCGGGTTCCACACGTCATCGACGTTGCAATGGCTGGAACAGGATCTACTGCGCAAGGTAGACTACGACTCACAGCGTGACACCTACGAAAAGAACTGGTAAGGAGGGATGATCATGAAGACAGAAATGGAAGCAAAAGTGCTGAGACTGGTGTTAAAGCGCAAGTGGTTTGACATGATCGCCTCAGGCGAGAAGCGCGAGGAATACCGCACGATCAACCCGTACTGGGCGAAGCGGCTGTTGGCCGAAGAGATGACCATGCAGCAATGGCAGGAGGTATGGCTCTACTATGCCATCTGGAATTGGGAGGCGGACTGGGTGTTCCCGGATGACCTGATCCGCAAGTTTGGCGACAAGAAGTTCGATGCGGTAACCTTTTACATGGGCTACGAGAAGAACCGCCCATCCGTCACGCTTCGGTGGCAGGGATGCGAGATCGGCAAAGGCCGTCCTGAATGGGGAGCAGATCCCGACAAACGCTATTTTATAATCAAACTCGGAGAAATACTATAATTATGACAGAAGAACAGAAACAGGCGACACGCGACCGCATCGGCCGTCGCATCGCAGCCCTCAGGAAATTTGCGGGCATGAGCCAGGACCAACTGAGCGAGAAGGCCGGACTGCAGCGGACACACCTCTCGCGCATCGAGTCCGGGAAGTACGCCATCACCATCGAAACCCTGCAGGCCATTGCAGAAGCTCTCGACATGACAGTAGATCTGGTCGAGCCATCGCTGGCAGATCTCGCACGGCTGCAGCGGCTGGAATGATCAGCCAGGACACAATCAGAAGAGGCACCCATCACGGATGCCTCTTTTTATTTCTTCATCTTCTCTGCAACCTTGTCGAAGTCATCGTGGACCGACTGCGCCAGCACCTTGGCATACTTCAGCGTCTGGGTGAGGTTGGTGTGGCCGAGCATCTTCGAGACGTTCTCGATCTTGGCCCCGCTTCTGAGCATCCATGTGGCAAATGTGTGGCGCGCCAGGTGCGAGTGGAGTGGGGTGGTGATGCCCGCCATCAGGCCGAGTGCCTTCAACTGGTGGTTGTAGTCGGCATTGTCGATCCTCGGCAGCGTGAAGCCGTATTTCTCCAGCACGCTGACGGCAGGCGGCAGCAGCTGCGACACGTAGGCCACGCCCGTCTTTATGCGTTCGCCGGTGTGCCGCCAGGTATCGCCCACCTTGCGGTACTGCGAGAAGTCGAACGCCTGCGTGTCGGAATACGAGAGGCCGGTGTACATCTGGAACACGAACAGATCCTTCGCCCTGGACAGCAGCGTGCCGTCCGGCACCTGCACGTCCGCGAACCGCTGCATCTCGTCTTCGGTCAGGTATTCCACGTTCTGCTTCTCGCCCTTCTTGAACTTCACCCGCTCGTATGGGTTCGAGTCCATCTTCCCGAACTGGAAGGCGCGGTTCAGCATCGCGCGCAGGCACTTGTGATATTTGTACACGCCCGCATCCGTGATCCTGCCGCCTCCCGGTGTGGTGCGCTGGTGCAGCCACGCATCAAACTCGTAGACGTTCTCAGGAGTCACGTCTGCCCATCGCTGCATCCGTCCGAACTCGTCGAGACGCTGCAGCAGCGTGCGGTAGTGCTTCACGGTACCGGGTGCCAGGCTGAGCAGATCCACCTGCCGCTTGAGCCAGTCCATGAACGTCGCGCCTGATCCTGCAGCCTCGTCCGTTCCCCAGACACCGTGCTTGATGCCTTCGGTGCTGACGGGGATGTTGTTTGCGATGCAGTACTCCACCTCTGCGCACACCTTCTCGTAGATGGTGGCGATCCGTCGGTTCAGCAGCTGGGCATCCGGGCGGTTCACAACCATCCCCGCCTTCCACTCGCTGCTGCGCACCTTGATGCCGGAGCTGACATAGTGGGGCTTGCGGTCATTGATGACGCGGATCTCGATGATGCCTTCGCCGTCCTTCCCGGCTCTGTGCTTGCGGTCGAAAATTATGTTTGTAGTAATCATATTATGTATTTGTGATCGAATTTTCTGTTATTGTTTTACCCCGCGTTTTACCACAGGGGCCTTGGGGGTAAAACATTGCGTCCTAAATCGGCCTATTTCGGCCTATTTCGGAAACCTAATCATTTCAAACAAACCTCTGTGAATCCTTTTGCGCGTGGGGAAACCGCGTATTTTCGGGGCTTCCCGGTGTTTTACCTTTGTGATCCGTTTGGGGTTCAAGGTGGTGGCGGGGATGCCCTGTAAATACTGGATGTTTGCGAGGTCGCTGAGTGGCGAGAGGTAAAACATCTGCATTTTTTGAGTGATTTATGTGTCAATGTAGCAGTCGGTGAGGTAGACCTCGCCCTGATCGGTGAGTCGCTTCAGGATGAAGTAATAGCAGCGACAGGGCAGCGTGGTGGCCTTGCGCACATCGGCTGTCATGTCCTTTGGAACGAATCCCAGATGGTGGCCGTCGTATGCCAGGATCTTGATGGCGTTCGGGTCATATCGATTGGACGAATCTGCCTCGAGTGTGCCGACACCCTCTCCGATGTATTTGTCGATACCTTTGCGAAACGTGATGCCCGCGATCTTAAACTCAATACACTCACCCTGTCCTTTGTTCTTTGGCCATACGCCCGTGTAGTAGGACTGGTTGCTGATACCGAAAAACTCGAGATCTGATGTCAGAAGCTCCTGTTGTTTCTGCTGCATGCGCTGATAGGTAGCCGACCTCATGAAGAGGTAGACTGCCAGCATGACTACGATGATAATGATGAATAGTGTCATAATGTTATTTTTTAGTTTGTTTTGGTTCATCAGCCACCATGAGCGGGGCTGCGCTGTTAATGTTGACGTGAGAGAGTATCTGCGTGAGCCGGGTGGTGGCATCGCGGAAATCGTCACGAGCCTGCTGCAGTTCTGACTTCACGGCTACAACTTCAGACAGTTCATCTTTGAGCTGGACGCGCAGATCGTCTACACCGCGTATCATGCGGGCGTACAGTTCTATTAATCCATCGGTCATCTCGCTATTAGGTGAGGTGACCATTTTCATTTCCGTTTGCTTTTCGGGAGCCTGCAGCATCTCGCCGGATCCATTCAGGAGCCATTCGAGTGAGAAGATGCCCGGGTATGCTTGGGTGAATCTCATAAGGAACTGATCGGTCAGGACTTTCGGATCGCCTTTGAGTGCTCGAGAGATATTCCCCTCGGCTGCTACCATTTGCTCGGCCAAATCGCGCTGAGTGTGGATTAAACCCCTCGATTTCAGGAGTTTAAACGCTTCATTCATTCTTTCCTTCTTATCCATAGCAAACAAACTTTATGTTAATAAAAACTAAATATCAAATAAACTTGCTATAAGTAACAAACTATTTTATTATCTTTGCAAACGAAATTAATTAACGCATCGCTTGGGTTACAAAATAACCATCCGCCGTGCAACTGCTGCGAAAGCAAGCGCACAAGGCACTTTTAAAGAGGTAATGGGCTGCAAAAGTACGGTTATTTTTCCAAAGTTGCTATAAATAACAAAATTAATTAAGTAAATTTATGATTTGCGAAAGAGTAACAAGAAAAGACATCAAAGACATGAAGGAAGGCCAGATCGGCATATTTACGCTGCCGTCTCAGGCTTCCAAGGATGCTGCCAGGGTGCAGTTCTCTACGGTCAAGCGCATAGCCGAGGGCAAGTTCGACTATGAGAGTGTCAAGGAGGAGGAGCTGCGGAACATGCTGGGCAATGACTTCGAGACTGTCATCCCCAACATGGATCTGACTCTCGCGTACAGATGCACGAAAAACGAATTGTAATCCCAAACAGCAAATGGTATGGTACTAAGTGAATACGAAGCAAAGCGCGCCGAGCTCGACAAGAAGATGGAGGAGCTCAATGAGATGGAGTCTGAGAAAAAAGTGGAGCTGAGCATCAAGTATCAGGCCGACTGCAAGAAGATCCAGGCGCAGATCGGACAGTTGAAGCACAAGCAGAAGGAGCTGCTGAAGCAGTACCAGAACGACAAGGCATGGTTCCATCAGAAGTTCAGGAAGGAAAAAGCAGACGTGACCAGCAGGATGCACACGCTGCGACTGGAATACCTGACGGTGAACGGCATCGAGAGCAAGGAGACCCGTCAGGCCGAGATGAAAAACGAAGTGTAACTTTATAATATCAAAATTATGGATAAGAAAGAAAGGATGATCGCCGATGTGATGGAAAATTTCAGATTTGAGAAAGTTCACGCCTATATGGTTCTGACAGATTGGGTCTGGAATATACAAGATGAAAACGACTTCAGAGTGCCAACTATCGGAGAAATCAAAGCGGAGACAAAATCATTATTGTCAAAGGCATACGACAAATGTAAGGAGATTGGAGAAGATTATGCCATCCGATCAGGAGGATTATATGTCGAGTGCAGCATAACTGGCGAGATGAACATATCATTTGTCGCATACGAATATTTCACATCCTAAGTATAACATCCAAAAGCATAAGATTATGAGAATTGAAGTAAGTAGCAGTGGTTTGGAGAGCCGCGTGAAAAATCTCTGCAAGGTGATCGACTCGAAACCAGCGTTACCCATCCTGAGTAACATCGTGTTTGAAGTTGACGAAGTGAAGAAGACCGCTGTGCTGACTGCATCGGATTCGGAGATCTGGCTGTCGTACACCATAGAACTCCTACTGGCAGAGGACAGCGGAAAGTTCTGCGTGAGTGCAGACACGCTTTCAGCCATGCTGGCAGGTCTGCCCGAGCAGCCTGTTGTCATCGAAATCAACCCTGTCACCGACATACTGACGCTGACACACGCGAACGGCTCATCGTATTGCCCGATAGAACATACTGACGAGTTCCCGCCACAGAAGAACCTCGAGAACGGCGAAACCTTGGTGACCGCAGAGACCAAGATGTTGAAGGACGGCATCAAGCGCAGCCTGTGGGCAGCTGTCAAGGATAATTTGCGACCAATCATGGATGGTGTCTACTTCAAGTTCGAGGCCGACCATCTGGACATCGTTGCAAGCAACGGCCACCAGCTGATGAAGACCGATGCCACGCTCGGCGACTTCGTGATGCCCAGGAAGGTGGCCAAGATCCTGCCGGACCTGCTGATCAATGAATATGTCGATCTGACCTTCGACGAGAACTGCTGCCGCATCGAGGATGACCAGATGGCATTCTATTTCCGCTTCATCGAGGGAACGTTCCCCAACTACAACTCGGTGATCCCCCAGGAGTTCAAGCATACCACCTTCTGCAACCGCGTGGACCTGATCATGGCCCTGCAGTCGGTGAGCCCCTTCACGCCAAACTCATCGAATCTGACCGTGTTGAAGTTCAAAGATGAAAAGCTCGAGGTGACGGGTGACGATCTGGACTTCTCAGTCGGTGCCACGCAGAAGGTGGACATCTTTGAGTATGACGGCGAGCAGATGTCCATCGGCATCAAGGCTGCGCAGCTGATCACCATGCTGCAGAAGATCCAGACGCTGGAAGTGAACCTGAAGTTCAACGACGGCGTGCATGCGCTGGTCATCACTCCCTATTACGACAGCTACGAGAACGTCAAGGAAGACATCATCGGTCTGTGCATGCCGCTCTACCTGAACGACTCAAATGATGACAACGATGGACAAGCATCTGAAGGCTGAGATCGTGGCGACGGTGAATCAAGCCATGATGGAGGCGCATGAGACCTACAACGAGAAATGGCTGACCGATGAGCAGCTGTGCGATCACATCGGTGTATTCACCAAGCGGTGGCTGAAGGACCACGGCCACCTGTTGCCCAGGACGCGGGCCGAGTGGAGCGATGAGAAGGGAGTGGGGCACAACACTTCGTGGGTGTATCCCCTGCATCGTGTCCAGCGGATGCTCGCAGACGGAGAGATCAAAAGATTACGCATAATTAATAGTTAAATTTCAGAAATTCTAATCATTTATTTTAGTTGGATACGATTCTGCAGCGGCAGTTTCAGTCTATGTTTCCATAGCATATGATTTTTATTTTGACCAAACACAAAGCCTGCCGTGAGGCCCGCTTCCATGATTATTTTATCAAGGATTTTTAGTTAAACATGTTATCAGCCTGCCAGCCGTGAGGTCCGCAGGTTTTCACAAGGCAGGGAAAGATCGGTAGAACAGAGCAACCGACAGCCGTAATCTGCGCGGTGTCCATGAGCGAGGGTGCGATACCCTCTCCTGCCACAATTCACATTATAAACACTCTAAAATTTGTAATCATGAAACAGGTATTAAAAGACGAAGTTCTTATCAAGTGGTTTTTATTCGGACTCATTGCTCCGATTGCGTTCGTAATTATTTGCGCCATTGGCAGCATTGGCGAGTAACTTTATAAAAACATACGATTATGGAAATAAAAGGATGTATCCTTGTTAGGAAATTGGAGCAGCGCGACGGTATTGGCCAACGTAGTGGCCTCAGATGGGTTGCGGCTGAGTATTTAATCGAGATGCCAGGGCAATATGTCAGACGTGCCCGCATTACCGTGAACAAAGAAGACCTAATCAGGCGTTTTGACGCGCTGGTTGGTAAGTACGTGAACGTGTCATTTGACATTAATGCCAACGAAAGCAATGGACGTTATTTCAACGAACTCAAGGCGTGGGGATTGATGGAGTATGTGACAGAACATAATACACCGACTACAACGGTGGCACCCGATCCAGCTCCGGAGGCTGCAACCGCAGAGCCACAAAGTGATCTTCCGTTTGACCAAAAGACAGATGATGACGGTTTAGCCTTCTGAGCCATGAGGAAACCCAGAAACAAGCAGCGAGATCATGAAAGATACATGGCCAACCGTGAGCGCATCCGGGCGCAGCAGAAGGAATACTACCTTGCACACAAGGATGAGATCCTTGAGCGTCACCGGAAATGGCGAAACAGGCGGACCGTGGAGAAACTGCGAGAAGTCTATGGACTTAATAAGATTTAGCAGATGAACGAAGACAACAACAATACAAGAAACCAGCCACCGCAGCAGACCGAGATCCCTGAGTTCCTTCAGGGTGACAACTGGTTCCAAGAAGACACCGCTGCGCTCTACCTGGACTTCACCAAGCCCTACAAGCCGCCGCGCTGGACGTTATCGCATGACGGCGTGCCCTTTGCCAAGCTGGGCGACCTGCACGTCATCAGCGGTAAGGCCGGACACGGTAAGACCGCCCTGATGTCGCAGTTCATGGCGTGCCTTTTGTCCGGCAGCTTCGGCCACCTGAAAAGTGAGTTGAAGGAGGACGCGGTTGTGCTCTACATCGACACGGAGCAGTCGGAGGATGACACCATCGCCATCAAGAACCGCGTCTGCATGCTGGCAGGCATTCCCTTAGACCAGCCAAACGACCGCTTCAAGGTGGTGCGCCTGCGTGAGACGGAACTGGCGGCGGAACGGTGGCGGCAGATCCTGAAGGTGATCTGGGAGGTCAGGCCGACAGTCTGCTTCCTGGACGGTATGCTCGACATCGTGGAGGACTACAACGACCAGAAGCTCTGCCAGCCGATCATCCGCAAGTGCATGAAGCTGGTGACGCATTACGACATGTCGATGTGGTGCGTGCTCCATGAGAATCCCATGGCCGACAAGATGGTGGGAACACTTGGATCCATCACCCAGCGCAAGGTGACCGAGGTGTTTGCCGTCCGCAAGCATAAGCATGAGAAGGACAAGTTCCCCAACATGCCGGACATCTTCTTCGAGGTGATCCAGCCAAAGGCGCGTGGACGCGATCAGGATGAGTGGTGCTTCGAGGTGCTTTCGGCTGAGAGCTGGGGCGTACCTGTGGAGCTCGACGATAACGGCCGAGTCAACGATCCTGAGGAGCGCAGGCAGCGGGAGTTTATCAGCGAGGCCAACGAGCGGTTCTCAAAGCTGGCGTGGACATCTTCAGGCATCAGCCGTTCGGATCTGGACTCTGCCCTCATCAAACAGGGCGTGACGAGCACCCGCCGACGTGTGGACCTGATCAACATCGCCCTCGAGAAGGGCATCATCTACAAGACGGGAGAGAAGCAACGCCCGAAATATCATTTCAACGGACTGAACAAGGAGCTGCCGAACGACCAGGCAGGAGATCTGCCATTTGACAGACCTGACGGCGAACCTGCTCCATACTAAAAATTGCATGAACTATGAACGATTTTCAATCACCCAAAAATACGGATTTCCGCCGCAGAGCCCGTTTACTCAATTCCCACCACCCATATATATGGGTGGATGGAATTGGTAAACCACGCCCGCGGGCGACGCGCGCACACGCGCATCTGGCTTTTCAGATTTATCTTTCAACAACAAAATAATAACTATGCCAAAAATCGACAAAAACATCATTGACAGGATCCTCGAGGTGGCGCGCATCGAAGAGGTGATCGGCGACGTGCTCGGCAGCTACGACCACGGCAACCGTGCCGGACTGAAGAAGTGCGGCGTGCGGTACGAGGCCCTCTGTCCGTTCCATGCCGACAAGAGCCTGGGCAGCTTCGTGGTCTACCCGAAGGGAAACTGCTACAAGTGCTTCAGCTGCGGTGCCAAAGGCGGTGTGGTGGACTTCCTGATGGAGCACGAACACCTGAGTTATCCTGATGCCATCAGGTGGCTGGGAAAGAAGTACAACATCGACGTGGACAACGTGGATGTGAACTGGACCTACACGCCGCGCCCTGCCCCACCGCCTCTCGAGATGCTCGAGCTGCCAGCCTCGATGGTCACCGCCACCTACAAGGCCCTCGCAAACGAATCAGACAACCTCGTGAACTGGATGAAGCGCGGCATCTGCTGGGATAACGTCCAGCGAAAGCGTCTCGACGAGAATCTCCACAACTACCATGTCGGCCACGGAAAGAACGGCCACACCATCTTCTGGCAGATCGACGAGTTCGGGCGTGTCCGAACCGGCAAGATGATGAAGTACAAGCCCGACGGCCACCGCGACAAGGAGAGCTCGTGGAACTTCGACTTCATCCACTCGGTCCTCTCGCGCACGTTCCACGACAACGATCCGTGGCCGTACCCGCACATCTTCAATCCCGACAAGCAGGAGGCACGTCTCACCTTCTTCGGCATGCATCTGTTGAACCATTTCCCGAACGCTGCCATCAAGATCGTTGAGAGCGAGAAGACCGCCATCCTCATGGCCACCGCCTACGGCAACCACACGATGGATCTGTGGATGGCGTGCGGCGGTCTCGAGATGATCACCCGCGAGAGGCTGCAGCCGCTGATAGACCAGAACCGCCGGATCATCCTGTACCCAGACCGCGATGGAATTGACAAGTGGATGGCGAAGGCCGAACAGATGCACTACTCGCGCATCACCGTCGACACCGAGCCCGTCACCAAATGGTGGAAGCCGGAGGACGGTGAGAAGGCCGACATCGCGGATGTGGTGGTGCGGATCCTGAACCAGTCGGAACGCCTGACCAACGTCCGCGACGTGGCGGAGAAGATGCCACAGGTAAAACCATTGTTAGATAACTTAAACCTCGAAGTTGAAGATGAGTGACTATGTACAATTTCAGACCAAAGTGTCGAAGCGTTCGGAGAAGATTCTGCGCGCCCTGGCAAAGAAACGCGGTACCACCGTCTACGGACTGATACAGCTGACATGTCAGTTCCTGGTGCGCATGGCATCGGGATGGCACGAGATTACACCCGAGATCAAGAAGCTGATGACCATGTTCCACATGGAGCCGGGCTGGCAGAACTGCTTCAACAGTACCGACCCCAAGGCCAAGCTGGACGTGGCGCAGGAGATCCTGATCCTGCAGCAGTACACCCAGAAGGGCAGCAAGAAGGAGAAGCGCAACGGCTACGGTGCCGTAATGATCAACAAGCCCTACTTCGGAACCGACTGGCAGGAGACCGAGTGCGTGGACACCATCGTGGAGCGCGTCATCGAGGTCTGCATGCCGGGAGTCTACAAACGGCTGCGTGTCCTCTCCGAGATCCAGCAATGCCAGAGCATCAGCGACCTGTTGATCACCCTGACCGATGCCAAGATCATCGAGGACATGAACCAGCAGGACTTGGTCGAGATCTACCAGGACACCAGCACCGAGATCACCGAGTATGGCAAGCGCACGCGCCGCAAGAAGCGTGTGTGTCCTGACGATCTGCAAGGCCAGACGGTCATCAAGTTCACCGACGAAGACAGACAATCAGCAGAAGAGGAGGTGGATGATGGTACCAGATGAGGAGCAGTTCAAGTATGCCGAGCCGCGTGCGCCCCGCAAGGAGACACCAGGTCTCGTGAGTGAGTTAGAACAGTTGGGCTTCCGCCCGTTCACAACAGAATGGTAAAACGATTATGAGCCAGAAACATGACAAGCAAAGGATCTACAACTCAAAGGAGTGGAAGATCATCCGTTCAGCCAAGCTGCAGCGCACCCCGCTCTGCGAGGTCTGCAAGTCAAAGGGCCTCGCCGTATCAGCGCGTGCGGTCCATCACATCATTCCCATCGAGACGGCGACCAGCTTCGAGGAGATGAAGCAGCTGGCGGGAGCCTTCGCGGGCGGGCGCCGGCT
>CACXXT010000094.1:0-6738 GCA_902771725.1 uncultured Bacteroidales bacterium | reverse complement strand
CCGTGGTCGAAGCAGCCCTGCAACGCTGGATCGAGAAGCATGAGAAGGTGGTGGCCCACTCGGAAGGAAAACCCTCCCCCGTCGATTTACCTGAGAAGAAGAAATAATCGGAAATCCACCAACCCTTAGTTCTATTGATGGGGAGGGGTGGAGGGGTAGCGTTTTTCCCACACTACACGATAGGCTGTCACGTAATATGCCAACTACATGAATGTCAAATACTTAGTTATAACATCAATTACCACTTAAAACGTTTAAACAATGCCGCGACGTAACATCACACTCATACAGCTACCGCCGGAGCAGCCCGACTGCTGCGCCGAATGTCCGCTGCTCGGCTTGGTACCGAAGACCATTGCACGGCCGAAGCACTCGAAGGAGACGCACGTCTGCATCGGAACGATGGATGCCCTGACGCAGCGAGGCACAAAGGTGCGCGCCAGTACCAAGGACGTGAACCATCCCTGGAAGCGTCCGTGCGACTCGCGCTGGAACGCATGGATGGCCCTGCCCGGACGCAAGCTCGGCGTGGGCATCCAGGTCTATAATGAATGCCGCATTCCCTACGAATGCACCCTACAGTTACAAATCAAATTCCACAAATAATCTATGGCAAAGAAATCAACAACCCAGGACTACATCACGGAGCTGCGCACCATGATCGAGAAGAAGAACGACGGTGCGTTCGATCCTTGGCTGATGCCGATGCTCAGAGCCACCGCCATGAACATGGTGATCCTCGACAAGATGCAGGAGAAACTGGAATCCGAGGAGGTGACCAACTCGATGACGGGAAGCATGGGCCAGCAGAAGATCGACGTGCACCCATTGCTCGATAAGTACGACAAGATGCAGAACACGCTGGTGCGCCAGTTCGAGGCACTCGGACTGACCAACAAGAGCAAGTCGAAAAACGAGGATGACAACCCCGACGATGACCCGCTCGTTAAACTATTGAAGGAGGCGAAGAAATGACAGATCAGGAGTTCAAACTGAAGGCCCTCAAATGGCTGGACCGCAACTATGCCGAGAACGGCAGCCTGTTGTCGGAGATAGATCCGCGACTCGATGAGTACTATGTGCATCTGCTGAACCACTCAGGACTAAACGAGACCGACGAGGACGTGCACAACGTCAATGAGATCCTCGGTGCCCTGAAGCTGCTGCGCCAGCTGGTCACCTATCCTGTAAACATCGACAAGGTGAAGCAGGTCATCCGTCTGCGCGAGGGTCAGTGGGAGAAGGATGAGCGCGGACTGTGGCACCATGTGAGCGGTGGTCTGAAGAACCCGGGAACGATGGGCGATGCCTACTATCGCTGGCAGCCCTTCCAGGTGTTCATCTGGACGGCCATGTACGGTCCGCAGGTTTGGATTGATACGGGCGTGACCACCGCCGACCGCGACCCGCTGCCGACGGAGAAAGTGGAGGACGGCCACCTGATAGATCTGCGCCGCCTCTGCACCGACTTCACCTACTTCGCGCCGCGTAAGACCGACAAGACAGGACTGAGCGCATACAATAACTTCCTGTTCTTCATGCTCGAGGACCATGACTGCGAGATCTACTGCACGGCCAACTCGCAACAGCAGGCCTCTCTGCTTTTCAAGCGCACCCAGATGCTGATCAGGCAAATGGATCCCCAGGAGCGTCGCATCCGCTTCACCTCGTCGCAGACCAACTGGCGCAACGGCCAGCCGCGACAGGCACAGATGTGGGCACTCTCTGCCGGAGGAAAGACCAAGGATGGACTGTTCGCGCAGCTGTGTTGTGCCGACGAGTTCGGCTCTGCTGCCTACGTGGGCAACAAGAGCGACATGGGCGCGCTGGTGAATGTGGTGCTCTCGTCGATGGGCCCGCGTCGCGAGCCGATGCTGTTCACCTCGACGACGGCAGGTACCATCCAGACGGGGCCGTTCATCGACAAGCTGGCGGCCATGAAGCAGGAGCTGCGCAAGGAGGTGGACTACTGCGAGGGCACGGCCACGCCCACCCTCGAGGGCGACCGATGGATGTGTATCCTGTTCGAGCCTGATGCGTGGGAGTTGGACGAGGAGGTGCTGTTCACCTCGAAGAGCGTGCGCCGCAAGGTCAACCCGATGCTGGGCATCACGGTTCAGCATTCGTTCTACGACCAGGCGATCGCCGACTCGCGTCTGGATCCGCTGAAGAAGTTGGAAACCATCACCAAACTGTTCAACGTCTACCAGCAGAGCACGGTGAAGGACTGGTTCAAGCCTGCCGAGATCCGCGAGGTGCAGATACCGATGCGCGTGGATGACTGCAAGGCGGAGGACGGGTGGATCGTCTTCTGCGGGATGGACTTCTCGCGTGGCGATGACCTCAACGGCGATGCGTTCTGCTGCTACAACGTCCGCACGGGTGAGTTCTTCGGCGACATGGACGTGTACATGAGTGAGGAAGCTGTGAACAGAAGCCCCATCCGCGAGCTGCTGCTGAAGTGGGCGAGTGAGGGCTGGCTGACCATCGTGCCCGGTAAGACCTTCGACCCCTCATGGCCTGTGAACCGCATCATCGAGCTCGACGGCCTGGGCATCGACTTCGGTGGCTTCGGCTTCGACCCGATGAACGCAAAGACGGTGGTGAACGCCATCAGCCAGTGGGTGTTCGAGATCGGACTCGACCCCAAGCAGCTGGTGGTGCCTGTACGTCAGAATTTCGCCAGCTACAACCCGGCTGTCAACGAGTTCGACTACCTGATGAACCGCAGCGTGGATGACGGCAACGGACACATGGTGCATGCCCCGCTGGTGCACTTCTCGATGAATCCGCTGTGGCCGTACTGTTTTGGCTGCGCGATCCTGAAGGAGAGCAACGACGGCATGCGGAACTTCAAGCCTGTTAAGCGCAGCGAGGGTGCCGCCTGCAAGGTGGACCCCGTTCAGATGTTCCTGTCCGGCATTATAATGCACGATCAATACGAAACCCAGATAAACAAGTAAAATTATGACAGACAAACAGAAAGAAGCGATTCGCATACTGAATCGCATTAAAGAGCCGGTCATCGAATTGGGTAATGCAATAGCACCAGCAGCAATCGACGATGACGAGTATTTCACCCTATTGGAGTTCGTCCTGGAAAACAAGACCGGAATCCAATATATACCAAAGAGAACAATCCCGTGGGAAACTCCAGGAATACACCCATACTATAGATACACTGGAAACCCATTGGAACCTACATGCAGAATGAAATGTGAACTTGTAAATGAAGATGACTATGAGCGATGAGAAGAAAAAGCAAGTTATTGACGAAATCATCAAGGGGTTTGACTTTGAACTGGTTAAGAGCGTGATGTATCTCCAAAATCGGGAGTACACCATCGAGAAGTTGCAAAAGATAGCTCGTCGGCTATTGGAAAAGACGTTGGAACATACCGAACGTGAATTTTGGTACGCCGGTACGGGTTGCCTCTGTGCCTACTACGACAACATCCATGGCGTGGGTTTGTGTTTCATTCCTGAAAGGTCACGAATATCAAAGAGTAAACTATGAAAGGAACTATGAGCAAGAACGGAAAATTAAGCCTGACACCAAAGGCGAAAGAGGCTGCGGAACGATTCAAGTCGAAAGCATTTACCAAGGCTTTGCGGCTTGACAAGTTCGGGCCACAGATGGAAACGGAAGTCGCTGACCTTTGCCACGAAGCATGGGCAGCAGGATATTTCTACGCAAAGCAAGAGAGTGAACCATTTGAGAAGACCCGCGTATGTCCAAATTGCGGCCGTGAGCTTCCAGAAAATAAATTCTATCGCAAGGGCAAAGGTTTGCAATCGTGGTGCATTGACTGCTGTCGTAAACATGGCAAACTTCGCAATGGTACCACTGGCGAGTATCGAGATAACCCCACCATATCAGACGCTACCGATCAGCAGCTATACGATGAACTGAAACGGAGAGGCTATCAGGGTGAACTAACGAAACATCAAGTATTAAAATAGGAGTAAAAGTTATGATAATAGTCAAGACAAAGAACGGTGACCACTTCATCAATGAAAAGAATGTTGTGGAGGTGGTTCATGATAAGGAGAAGGCAACCGCGGGCTACTATTGCAGCAACGGCGCGTTCAACAATATCAAGGATGTGGAGTGCGTGACGTTCGTCAGCGACACCCAGGCCTTGATGTATGAAGACAAAGGCAGTCGCGTTGAGGAGTTGGAACAGGTACTGCATGAAGCCTGGAAGCGATGCGACGCTTATCAGAAAAAGTTGTTTGAACTTGGAGAACTGGGCAATGTATGAGAGTACCGAAGATCTAATAATAACAAAGTTATGCAACTGAAAAGGAAAATTGAATTTACAGGTAAGAACCTGAACGACGTGTTCAACCTGCCGTGCGTGAAGGCCATCCTGAAGGTGGATGCCAAGCCCGTGCTGGTGTTATATATTATGAAGGTGGTGTCACGATCATCCAAAACCGTCGAGATCGGCGACACCCTGGTGCAGTATGATGACGGAAGCTGGGAGGTAATGCGATGAATGACGATGGACACTATATCGACGATCCGCTGATGGTGGTCAATGCCAAGCCAGACTTCGAGGGCCTTGGCATCCCGCCAATAAAACAACCTGAGGTTATTCCGCAATAACCAAGGGTTATCTGGAAATAAGTGGCACTTATTAACTAATAAGAAACGATTATGAAAGATTACGATTACCAAATGGCAAAGCGCATCCAGGAAACGATGCAGGAGATAATAGCAGAACGGGAAGTTCTAAAATTAGTGAAAGAGAGACTAAAGAAGTACAAAAAGAAGGATGATGCCAAGAAGCTGGCGCGCATGTTCCTGGAACTTCAGAAAATCACAAACGGACCTGAAACCGTTGACAGAATAATCTGGGATCAGGAGATGCGTATAACAGAATATCTGCGTGATCTGGAAAAAGAGTTTGCTGAGCTTTAGTAAGCCAAAAACCGCATAATGTAGGTATTAAAAGGAGAGATGATTATGAACAAGGATTTAAAGGGAAAGTTCACGGCGTTTCCGACCTCGCTGTACAACCAGCGATGGGTGGAGAAAGAAGCCGACAAAACCTATAAAGAGTTTTTGGAGATCTTCAACGAGTCGATCCCCGATCCGTCGCTGCGCATCAAGCCCGACAACCAACGGTTCGCCATGATCTACTACGGTGCCTTCGAGTATGCGATGAAGGCCTTCTTCCGTCAGGTGCTCGAAGACGGCATGACGCAGATGGAGCTCGACATCAGAGATCTGGATAATCTAAAAGCGATATTTTATGAAAAGACAAAGTAAAAAGAGACTGGTGAGGTACGGCGAATATGTGCTGTACGTCGCCCTGCTGCTGACATTAGGCTGGCTGATGTGCAGCTGCAAGACAGTAGAGTATGTTCCAGTAGTGGAGAAGGAGGTGCACCATGACAGCATCTACTTCACCCAGGTGCAGAAAGATTCGGTGTGGCTGCATGACTCCATCCGCATCGAGGCAAAGGGTGATACCGTCAGGATCGAGAAATGGCACACCAAGTATGTGGACCGCGTGAAGATAGACACGGTTTACAAGGTGTTCATCGACACGATCCCGCGACCCTACGAAGTGCCGAAGTACATCGACAAGCCGCTGAAGTGGCACCAGAAGATGTTCATGTGGATCGGTATCCTGGCACTCATGGTCATCACTCTGATCTGTGCCAGGTGGGCCTCGAAACACGTATAAACAACATGCCGTGAGGCATCACGTCCGTCTGCGAAGACCGACACAATCATAGATTTATTGGTTAAAAACAAACTTTATCATCTTGTCATCCGGGCGGCACACATTCATAACATAACATAATCTATAATGTAGTTTACACCGCCGCCCGGATGTTTTGTTTTGGTAATCCCAAAACCACATTTCTCGCGTAATATAAAGAGACGTAAGAAATGGCAATACACTGGACAATCCCATTCAAATCGCTGAGATCTGGTACGGTCTATACGGTGAACATCTACGATTCGGGCCATAGCGGAGCGGCTGTGGCGTTGAAGGGTGCGGGCGAACCGATGAGTACAGATGAGGATGCGACGGAAGACGAGTTTTTACCCATACGCACGCAGTCGGGATATATGCGCATCGTGGACGATGGCAAGGATGCAGCGGGCTCCGCCTTCAACTGGAAGAGCATCCTGCCCGCAACGGACAACGACCGCCCTGTGACCATCACGCATGTGGTGGGCAGCGCGACGGTGGTGGACTGGATCGGCTTCATGCAATCGCAGACGTTCTCGGGCGTGCTTTACGGCAACCCCCAGGAGAGGGAGTTCCCGGTGATCGGTGCGCTGAGCATACTGGCTGGTCAGGACGTGAACTTCAACGCTGGCTTGCAGAACTTTGCCTACCTGCTCAAAGAGGTGTGCGACGTGATCGCCTCGAAGTCGGGGAACGTGCTCGGCATCACCTCGGTGTATGTGCAGGGTGGTGCGGATGCGCGCCAGTGGCTGCTGAAGAAGGTGGACTGGCAGAACTTCGCCACCGAAGACGGCGACGGCGTGATGCGTGCGCAGTACTCGATGTTCGAGGTGCTCGAAGACTGTTGCCGCTTCTGGGGATGGACCGCGCGTGTGTGTGGTACCACATTATATCTGACGTGCAACGATGACGCGACGGAGCAGGACTATCTGGTGCTGACTCCGGCGAACCTCGCCACGCTCGCAGCTGCTACCACCGACACCACCACTGGATCCATCGTCAGCCCTTCGACCGTCACCCTGAC
>CACXXT010000093.1 GCA_902771725.1 uncultured Bacteroidales bacterium | reverse complement strand
TGACGTCGAGATTGTTGGTCAGCGTGTAGCCATATTGGTACATGCCATTGGCATTCTCCTGAAAACTGAAGCCCTCGCCCTGCGCCTTCTTTAGCTGAATACGCACCACAGCCTTGGTCGAAGCCGCATAGCGAGCGCCTGGATTCTGCACGACATCCACGTATTGAATCTGGTCGGAGCGCAGACGCGACAATTCACTTGCATCCAACACCTTGCGCCCGTTGATATAAACTTCTGCTTCACCACGCCCCAGCACCTTCACGCCGCCATCGCGCTCTGCCTCCACCGATGGGATGCGGGACAGGGCATCGCTCACCGTGCCAGCCTTCTCCAAGATTGTTCCTGCCACCGTCGTGCGCATGGCATCGCCCTTTGCGTGGGTTCGCGGCAAGGAACTCTTCACGACGACCTCACTCATCAGCTGCGAGTCTTCGGTCATCGAAATGCTAAGAGGCTCTGCTGAGGATGCGCTGGGCTTTACGAATAAAGTCTCATATCCCATACATGAGACCTTCAACAGCCCTCCATCTTCCGGGCTCACAATCTGGAACAGCCCCTGTTCATCTGTCACAGATCCTTGCACAAAAGCAGAGTCTGGCAGCGACAACAGCACCACATTTACGAAGGGCAGTGGTTCGCCTTTCATGTTGATTACTCGTCCGCCCACGTCCTGGGTCTTTGCCCACGATGCTGTGGCCAACATCACGGCAGCGAAGAATGCTGCCAGTCGCATATGATTTATCATCATGATTTCAATAATGCTTTTAGTGTTTAACGTTCCCTCAACTGATAATGGGGATGATCTTTCACGGAGTCATAGGCAATCACTTTGCCATTCACGTCGAAAGTGACGATGAACAGAATCGGCTCGGGACCTGCCACTTCACCCACCAGTTTCCTGTAGCCCCATTCCTCGCCGTGTTCGTTGGCGTTGCGGAACAGCGGCGTGCCTAAGAGGTGGCGGATGTCGTCCTTGCTCATACCGATTTCCACCTTGTTTACTTTTACTGCGTCGCGCGTGGAGACGCAACTGCACAGACCGAAGCTCGTGATGCAGAGCATCAGCATCAATAGTGTCTTTTTCATAATTCCATAATTTTCTATTGTTGTCATATCTTCAAGTATTTTCTGTTGACGTTTATGATTCGCTAGTTCTCACATCGGCACCCGTCATCACGACGGATGCCGTCCTAATCTTTGGCCTGCGAGAGAGCCTTATGGAAAAACTCGGCTGCAAAGGTACGTCACTCCGCGCATCCCTGCAAATATTTGGGATATTCTGCATGGTTTTGTGACGAATAACTGGCGCAGGGGGATAAAATGAAAGGAAATGGGACTGATGGAAACAGATTTTTCACGCTTCATTCTTCACTCTTCACCTCATTTTGTACCTTTGCAAAAAAAATGCAAAGACAGGCTGCGCCTCTCCAATCCGAGCGAGCTCCATTGCATTCGGCTTCCACTGTCTTTGTACCGCATTATGAATAAGGAACATAAAGAAACAATTCGCGTCAGAGCCATCAGCGTAGGTTTTGCTGTGTTGGCACTCGGTGTGTTCAAGCCCTTTGGTTTGGGCGCATGGAAGTGGGAGGCCTACCTCCACCTGCTCATGATATGGTTGCTGGGCTTGGGCGTCTGTTTTCTGACAGAAATCATATTGAAGTATGTCGTCAGGAAGCCCAGGTCATACCAGCAGGGAGTAGACTACATCATCCGCCGCAACCTGTGGTTCCAGTTCATCAATACACCGCTCATCTCGCTGATGATCTGCCTCTACCGTCATTTTCTCCTCAGAGACCGCGTGCCTGCCAACCACCTGTCTTGGAATAATTTCTTCGAGACGCTCGTGATTATTGCTTTCTGCTCCTTCGCCATTGGACTCTACTGGCGCTTCAAGTTCCGCAGCCGCTATCTGGCAGCAGAACTGGAAGAGACACGACTGCTGAATGAACACCTGAAGGAGTTACGACAGGCTGACGAAAAGCGTGCCGAGGAACATGCATCCGCTATCATCGAGTCAACAAACCCTACAGCCTCTCCGTATGTAGTACTCACTGGCACGACCAATGAAACCATCAGACTTCAAGTTGCAGACCTTCTCTATTTAGAGACCATTGGTAATTATGTCAAAGTCCATTATTGGTGCGACGATCATGTGAAGACAGACATGCTGCGGGCCACATCCAAGCAAATGGAAGATGAGTTGCAAGACTATCCCACGATTGTCCGTTGCCATCGTGCTTTCTTGGTGAACCTATGCCAAGTGGAGCAGATTATCTCCCACGCAGGAACAATGCAATTGGTCCTCTGCAATTGCCAAGAGCCTATCCCCGTTTCCCGAAGTAATATGACTCGAATTAAAGAAGCCATTAAGGGCATGTCTGACAGAGCACAGCAACGGAAAGGATGACGTCGTTTGACGTAACCACAAAGGTAAGCCCGTTTGCGTCGTGATGACGTGGCGGGGGCTATATCGCCGTGCTGTCGTGATGAAGAGACGTTTTCTTACCATTATGTGATGATTCAACACAAAGAAAGGTTAAAAGCATTGATTCAACATATAATGACGTTAAATATCGCCGCAAATTCTTGCACAAATGGAATTTTTTACCTTACTTTGCAGCAGATTTAACACCAAAACAGGTCGAAACCATGTACAAACTGACAGCAAAAGAAGAAGAAGTGATGGAGCACATCTGGACGCTCGGCGCCTGTGCACCCAAGGATGTCGTAGCCCTTTACCCCGAGGACGAACGTCCGCACATCAACTCCATCGCCAATGCCTTCCAGTCCCTGGAGAAGAAAGGCTACCTCACACATCGTACGCAGGGACGCGGATACATCTATGAACCTTGCGTGTGCAAGCAAGATTACGGGCGTTCCAAGCTCAGTTCCTTCGTCAAACGGTACTTCGATGATTCCTACATGAGCGTCGTCTCGGCCTTCGTCTCGGAAGAGAAGGTCAGCGAGGCTGAGCTGATGCAGTTTCTGGCAGACAAAATGAAAGACAGTGCCTTATGATTTACCTCATCAAATGGGCGCTTGCCCTCACCCTCCTCTACTCGCTCTACGGACTTACCCTCCGCCGCGAGACGTTCCACACGCTGAACCGTGCCGTGCTGCTCATCATCCTCGTTACCTCAGCCGTGCTGCCGTTATTCCATATCCCCTTGGGTCACGAGACGTGGATAAGTCAGGGCTTCGAGCGGTTGGAGAATGCTTTGGCTGCAGATTCTGCCCCCGACGAAACCTTTCTTTCGGGTCAATCAACCCAGATAAGGCGATTGCACGATGATGATGCAGCAATTGCACAATCATCATCGTGCAATCGCACAATCACGATGCAGCAATCCAACAATCCAGGTTCCTTCCATTGGCCAACCGTATTCATGGGTACATACACCCTTGTGACCATCGCTTTCTGGCTGGCATATCTCCACTCCCTCGTTGGCTTCATTCGCCTCATTCGCCGCTCAACGCTGATTGAGGAACGGGACAGAGTACACATCCTCAGTAGCCCTGAGCTGAAGAATTCCTGCTCATGGATGAGGTGGGTGCTGCTGGCAAACGAAGACGGCTCCACCCCCTCCATCCTCACCCACGAACTCGCCCACGTGCGCCTCGGGCATTCGTGGGACAAGTTGCTCTGCGAACTGACCTGCCGCACGCTGTGGTTCCTGCCTTTCGCCTGGATGTTGCGCGAGGACATGAACGACGTGCATGAGTTCGAGGCCGACCGTGCCGTGCTGCGTACAGGAATAGATATTCGAGCATATAATCAGCTGCTGATTCTCAAAGCCGTCCGCCCGGGACTGCAGCCCGTGGTGAACGCATTCAACCAAAGTAGAATCAAAAAACGTATCACTATGATGTTCAAACCAAAATCCAACAAGTGGCGTGCAGCCAAGGTGCTGTACCTGCTACCCGTAATGGCTTTTGCACTGGTGGCATTTGCCAAGCCAATAAGCAGCCCCACCCCGCTGTCCCTCCCTGTGAGCGTGGGAAGTAGTCACCAACTAAGTGCATCCACTTCTACTCTTGATTTTACCAAGCCCAGTGAATCCAATGTATCCATCAAAGAATTCTATGGCGTTCTCAGAATCGATGGCGAGCCCGTCACGTTGCCCCTTAGCGGCGACTGGCTCAATGACATCGACCTTAGTAAAGTCACCGTGACCAAGGACGAACAGGGCAATATCGTACAGATGGACCTTCGCTCTAAAGCCGCCAACGACTCCATCTATGATGTTGTCGAAGTGATGGCCGGCTTCCCTGGCGGAAATGCCGCTTGCTTTGAGTGGTTAAGACAAAACATTCACTATCCCGAAGAAGCTGTGACAAAGAAAATCCAAGGGCGTGTTCTCGTCCAGTTCGTCGTGGAGAGAGATGGTAGCATTGTTCAGGCCAAAGTATTAAAATCGCCCGACGAACTGTTGTCGAACGAGGCCCTGCGAGTCATCAATCAAATGCCCGCCTGGGACCCTGCCAAGGTCGGAAATAAGACCGTCCGCTCTCACTTCATACTGCCGATAATATTCAAGTTTCCCCAAAAGTAAACGCTGTTAAGAAGCCTATAGGCAAAGAAGGCGTTTCTATTCACCTAGAGTAAATATTCTTCTCACCCCGCTGCGTCGGGATGACGTGGCGGGGATATTCAGCTTCATCGCTGCATAATATGAGCTAAGTGTGCATCCTGTGCTATCTCCTCATTGGTGACCTAAGCTTGCGTATTTAACATCTTTTATGGGTAAAGAATCGCACGCTCAAGCGTTATAGGGATGAACACACTTCAAAACAATTATCACTTATGAAACAGACAATCATCATGATGGTGCTTGCCATCGGGTTGCTTAGCCCAAGCAGAGCCTCTTCTCTCCTCTGGCCCATCAAAGACCAGGCCGCTGGCACCAACATCCTACTGCGTCCGCAAGACCTGCTGGACCACGAGTCGAACTTCTGCACGCTGATTATCGGGGCACCAGAAGGCACGGAGGTGATAGCTCCTGCCGACGGCGAGGTAAGTGGCATCTATCTCGTCTATATGCCCAATCTCGTGACCAGCACCACCTATGGCTACGATGACGCCAAGACCTTCAATGCCATGCGCAAGAAGCTGGAGGCCGAATCTGACGTGCGCAACCCGAAGAAGTACATCAACGGCTCGCTGAGCCTGAAGCTGGACGACGGGCGCACCATCAGCTTCGAAGGCTTACGTGGCGACATCCCGTGGCGGTCGGGACAGCGCGTGAAGGCGGGCACCGTACTCGGCACCGTCAGCTACGTCTTCGAGAAGATCGGGCAGCCACACATCGCGCTCTCCTTCTCCAAAGGCGGCAAGGCCATCGACCCCATGTCGCCCTTCGGACTGGAAACGACGTTCAAGGAACCCAAGCCTTTCACGCCGCCCGCCATCCTCACCCGCGAGCAGGCCAACGAGGACTTCGACAGCTTCATCCAGAGCATCCGCGAGTGCTATCCCTCGCTGCGCGACATCATCTCGCCCGAGCTGGAAGAGGCGTTCATCCGCAAAGCCAAGACTCGGCTGGACTCCGCACAAGTCCATTTCTCCACGCTCTATGACCTCATCGGTGATGCCTTCACCGCCGAGTTCCTGCACGACAGCCATGCCTGGCGACAGTCCTCCAACCCGTTCTTCAACAACCACACGGATGTGCAATATCCCTCGGTGATGCTCTGCACGCTGGGCGACCGTATGTTCGTGCGCTTGGTGCAGCCTGGCTATGAAGCACATATCGGCAAGGAAGTGGCCACCATCAACGGCGTCTCGGCCAAGGAACAGGCGGCCTACGTCCGCTCGAAGACCAGCCTCTTCGACGCACAGGTGGAGTCCACGCGAGACGTGCAGACGCTGACGAACTGGTGGATGCAGTACCGCGGCACGTTCTGGGACAAGCCCGTGAGCCTCACCTTCACCGACGGCACCAGTGTGGAGGCTCCGTTCCTGAAGGCGAATCAGATGAAGCGCTACGTACCGCAGCCTTCTGCCCCCACGGCCTACTACAACCACCAACGGCAGAACCGCATGGAGGACTGGAGTTTCCGCCTGATTGAAGACAGCATCGCCCTGCTGACGCTGGCACACTTTCACCTCAACGAGGTGCAGATGGAAACCATCGAAGACAGCCTGCGCTCGCACGCGCACATTCCTTATCTTATCATCGACGTTCGCGACAATCCCGGCGGCGACGCCGATTGCGAGGAGCGCCTCGTGAAACTCTTCATCAAGGAGGAGCCCTCGAACTTCGGCTATCAGAAGGTGATGAGCAACACCACCTACCCCTGTTTCGCCCACAGCTTCAACTGGAGCGCCGACATGCGTCCGTTCGAGGGGTTTGTGAAGGTGGAAGGGAAAGAAGGGTACTACAACAAAGAGAGCATCGCCACCGACAGCCCCACCCTCGAGAGTGGGGCTGCTGCGGGAGTGTTCCCTATTCTTTTTATCCTAACTAACGAAAACTCTGCCAGCGCAGCCACCGACTTCCCGGCTCACCTCGTGCGTGCCGGAAGAGCCAAGACCATCGGACGCGAGACGGCAACTGCCTACCACTACATGACAGCCCTGAAGTTCGCCCGTCTCTTCCTGCCCCACAGCCACATCGAGTACCAGCTGCCGCTCGTCAAAGCCGTCACCGCCACCAACGTCTCTGCCCGCTTCCCCTACGGCCGTGGTCTCCTGCCCGACTACGAAGTGCCCCTCACCCGCGAGGAACTCTTCTCATCCACCGAAGACATCATTCTCCAGCGAGCACTGGAGATTATTCACACGAACAAACAGCAACAGAATAAATAAATGCTGAAAGTCCTATAGGCACCAAGCCCCGCCGCATCGTGATGATGCAGCGGGGCTTTTGAAGAGTAGAGCGGACGGACTCGCCAGGGAATTGATGCGGTGTGGCTTTCCTCTATCCAAACAGCTCGCTGTGGCTGCCAAGGCGCACCAGTTCTATGACATCCCGTGCCTCATCAAACCACACCAGCAGGAAGTCCCCTTGCACATGACACTCCATACAACCTTTATAGTCACCGTGAAGCATGTGAGGCTTGTACTGCGCGGGAATGGGTTGCTCATTGGCCAATAGGTCTATGATTTCGGCCAATGCTTTCATCTTAAGAGGATTGTTGCGATAACGTTTATAGTCCTTCTTATATTGGG
>CACXXT010000092.1 GCA_902771725.1 uncultured Bacteroidales bacterium | reverse complement strand
TAAGAGAAGTAAAGGTTTTTGATTTGTAGAATTTGCTAATGCAGAAGATGCTGCTAAGGCTAAGGCTGAAATGGACTGAAAAGAAGTTCGAGGGAGAGCTATAAAAGTTGATTTTGCTAAAGAAGATCCTACAAAGATGTATAATAAGGCAGAAAGGGTGGAAACTACAGGGACAACAGAAGTGGCAGAAGAAATAGATAATATTAATGATGTAGATGATGATGAGACAGTAGTAGACGAGAATGCATTCTAATAAATTATAGTGATTAATAACGTTTTTAAAAATTCTGTGTTATAAGACACAGAATTTTTGGTAAATGTTTAACTTTTTTTGTTTAAAATTGGTAATTACATTGATATCTTATTTATTTTTTGTATATAACAGAATTGTTATGTGTTTTATATTTCTCCGTTTATTAAATTTAGATGAAACGTTATAAGGAGTGAGTTGTTTGATTTGAATCAGCTACTGAGTTTGAATATTGAATAATGTCAGATTTAGATGAGTTGCAAGAAGAAATTTTAGTTGATTATATTCCAAATAGTGAAGAAAAGAAATTAATAGAGTTGATATTGAGTAGTCCTTCGTTTAAAATGTCAGAATTACTGAGGGATTTTATATATAGAAGAGAGTGGTGAAAGGCTCTTTTGGAGTTGTTTAAAATAATTTGAAGGTTGATTTCCGAAAAAACAAGCGCAAGCATTTTCGGACTGACTGTACCGCTTTCGCTTTCAACTGCGCCGCCAGGAGATTGTTTTTACAGCAGAACATATCAGAAGCTGCAGCTGCTCGGCTTCCCCCTGCCTGTTTATGTCACACATGAACGGTATTATGAAAAAAACAGCTCCGACCTTGCTGCAGATGCAGCAAAAGCCGGAGAAATTCTCAAAAAGAGAGCAGCAATATACAGATTTTTTCTCGAAGGACAGAAATTCACAACTGTTGAGAGTGAAAGCGAAGAATTCCGTGAAACAGATGACGGATATACTTTAACGGTAACCTATCAGACCACGGAAAATATTGCAAAAAAATCAGTTATTGAAATACGCTCTGAGTAAACAATCTCAGTCTCTTTCGAGGTCAAAATCGGGAATATATTCTTCCTTTGCAGAACCGAGCTGCTGTGCAAAGCCGTCAAGCTCAAGCTGCTCAAGGTGCGACAGAACCTTATCGTATTCCCTCGCAGTTATGCGCCTGTTAATTTCGGGATAATCTGCAGCATTCGCAACGGGTGTATACTGACCCATAAGACTGACGAGAATTCTGTCACCGAAGTTCTCGCTGAGATAATTCAGGACATCAATAGAATTGATTTATCTTGATAGAGATGACACCGAGATGATATTTCATCTGGATGCCGATAACTGGAACGCTTACAGTTCAGAACACAGGCTTTCGTGTCCTACTCTGCAGCTTGCTTGTAAGTGGATGAGGGAAGTACATAATTTATGTATTGAACCTTATAGAACTGCAAGCGGTTATCTTTATACTATATCAAAGATATGGACGGGTAGCGAAATTTATTCCGATGAATTTAATGGAGATGATGAAGATAGCGGTCAGTGGACTACCTATGAAAAGGCTTGTGAAGCAGCTATCAAGTATTGTCTGAAGAACCTAATTTGATTATGAAGAAAAGAATATTAAAGAAGTTTTCTAAGGCTCGTCACTCCTATGATTTTACTCATACAGGATTGGAATTGGAAATGATGGAGTGCTCAGGTAGGAAGTGGATATTGCATGATTTGCGTACCTTTACTCATTATTGGTACCGTAACCGTAAGGCGTTCAAGCGTCATACTGGCCAAAGCAAGAACCGTTACTATGATTTCTGGGCTATTCGCCGCATTGAAAATCCAGAAAAGAATTGGAAGCCTTATTTGTCATTTTAAAAATAAATTACTATAATTATGGAAGATTACAAGGAAAAGTACGAAGAAGCAAAAGAGATAATGCTGGAATTTGTCAGGAGAGGCTCCATAACAATGGATTTTGCAAAGGTGATATTCCCGGAATTAGGGGAGTCTGATGACGATATAGAAAAATCGAAAAACTTAGATTTCCTTCCGCCAGATGGGAAACCGAAACAGTTGAATCTGGAGAGGCTGGTGTGCGACTTCCTGTCTTTTTATCCGGACGAGGAGACAAAGCGTAGATACATGGAACTGGGGCGGTACAACCAAAAGCAAAACATCGCAATCAATTATATCCGCGATGCACTGAAGCATGCCGTCAGGCAGCAGGGCATGGAGTATAAGGACGGCAGGCTCTGGCCTATTGAGCGCAAAGATCCGGCTGCCACGGATAAGGAACCAGCGGTGCAGCAGCCAGCGATGATAAAGGCAAGCGAGCTGATGCTCGGCGACTGGCTGCGACATGCGGGCACTGGGGAACTGATGCAGGTCACGAGGATCGACGCCATCAGGGGCGGCGGCCACTTCGCCTGCGGCTCCCCACACTGCTGGGAATACAACAACCGCTTCGAGCCCGTGCCGCTGACGGCCGAGATCCTGGAGAAGAACGGCTTCGAGTACCACAGCGGCGAGCGCGGCATGTATGGCGTCACGACGGCAAACTATTACGCGATAGAAGGCTCGCCCCACATCTTCTGCGACGGCGACCCGTTTGCCGTGTGGTTCGAGGACGAGGTACCGATCCGCTACGTCCACGAGCTGCAGCTTGTGCTCCGGCTGTGTGGCATCGAAAAGGATATTGAACTATAAGGAAAAAGGCCGCGATCCTCACGGATGGCGGTCTTCTTGATAAAAAAACCTTTTGACTAATCTCTATTCTATCTCATTGTTTGGTTCGATGTCGTTGGGCTGCTGGGTCTCCACGTCGGAGTTGTTCACCGATGATGGTTGCGTGGCATCTGGCAGTTCCTTCTCCAGCGGTTTTCCGTCCTTGTCATAGCTCTGTGTCAGTTTGCAGACCGCCATCGCACCGACGGACCCGCCGATCAGGTAGCGCTCCGCATCCAGCCACCAGTCGTGGGGCTGAATGCCGAGTTGCGCAAATGACTCGTGTATGGCGATAGCGGCACCGCTGATGATTCCGCAGATCCACATCATGCGCTTGAAAAAACGTGGCATGGCGTTGTGCCAACGGCTCTTCAGTGTCTGCCATAACTCGTTGATCTTCTTCATACGCTTACTTTTTCTTTTTCCTGGTGGTGGTGTTATCCACCTTGATGCCTACGTCGGTGATCGATATCAGGTTGGAGAGGTTCTTCACGTCGGCAGCCAGGCCGCTGACGTTGGATGACATCGTGCCCACTTCCTTGAGCATCTCCATCTTGAAGTCGGTTAAGAGTTCCATCACCGCATCCTGTTTCTTCGAATGGGAGTCCTGACGGTTCTGCAGGTGCTCGATGGATTTCTGGATGTTATCGGTGGTGCTATTCATTGAGTCCTTGATGCCGTCGATACTCTTCTCCATCACCGCCACCTTCGTTTTCAGCAGGTAGCTCTCACGGAACTGCCATCCCACGACTGCCATGATAGCGGGGATCAGATACGGCCAGATGTCTGTCATTACTTGGTTCATCTCTATCTTAAGTTTTTATGTGGTTCTACAATAGCGGCATCGTGACGTGGAGCGCCATGTCTGGGCCGTTGAAGTCGGATGCGTGGCAGTCGCATGGCTGCTGCGACGATGCCTCCGACGGTGCTACGGGTGCCACGAACAGCGGACTGGCAATGTAGGTATAAGCCACCGGGTAGTCGGTCTGCAGGTCGCTGGGATCCACGGCACCTGCCTTCATCGCCTGCAGCACGTCCTTCGGCAGTCCGAGTGCCAGCAGGATGTCGTCCTGATGCTGCGGACAATACTCGCCCATCAGCTGACCGAGCAGGCGCACGCCCTCGTCGCGTGCGGCTATGCGGCGGTCTTTATCCACCTTTACCACCTTCGTGCGGCCTTCGAGCATCGTGGCCTCGATCTTACGGAGCTTATGCAGCAGTCGGCGCAGTACGGGCGGGATGGTGGCATCGTCGGCCAGTGTCTGCGGCACGGATGCCGTGGCGGCGGTGGCGTCGCGCTTGGTACCACCCTTCAGTTGGGCTGCAACCAGCGTGTCGCAGAAGTCCTCCCCTATCGACGGGGCTATCTGCTCTTCCTGGATGAAATGCAGGTCGGGCAGCATCTGGATGAACTTCTCGCGGCTGTCGTATATGTTAAGGTACTCCTGCAGCACGGTGGCCGACGGGATGAGCAACTGGGCTGCCAGGTAGAAGTAGCGGCTGCTGCGCCAGAACTTGCATATCTCGAACAGCTCGGCATCGGCCTTTTTCGCCTCTTCGGCTGACGGGCACTGTGAAGTCCACTGCTCCAGGGTATAGAGCAGGCGGTTGAGCGCACTGTGGGCCTCCTTCACGTATGACTGCTTGGCGGCCTCTATCGCGGCGCGGTCGGCGGTCTTGTAGTCGTCGGCCGAGGCAAAGTTGATGCCAGCGCCGTTGATACTCACGGCCTGCTGGTCGATGGCACGGCTCATGGCGTCGAACGCCACGCACCGCTGGGCGATCAGCAGCAGCTTGTTGTAGTAGCCCGTCTGCTTGTCGTCCACGCTGCTGGCCACGGGGCGGTTCCTGTCGTACCAGTCGCACAGTTTGTCGTAGAGCGGCTGTCCGAGGGGCTGCAACAGAAAGTCGTGCTCGCTGTTGTCGATATAGCCCACGAAACCGTCGATGTTGTCGATGGCGTGGCTGGGGAAGCAGAGGCGAAGCTCTTCGATGGTGGTGATGATCATATCTTTTACCTTTTTACTTTTTTACCTTTATGTCGTTTCGGCCTCGGTGATGCCGGTCTTCGAGTTGTCGAGCGTGGTCAGCACCTCTTTCCTGATCTGCCACTGTAGATGCGGATCCCACTGGTTGCGTGTCTTCACCACATTCAGCGTCTGCATCACGAGCGACTGCATGGTGCTCATGTTGATCTGCTTCAGCAGGTAGCGTTCTCTGAGGTCGGTGCCACCGCTGCGGGTGGTCGTGCCCGGGGTGTTACCTATCAGCTGGGAGTCCACGCCCCAGGTGAAGAGAATGATGCTGCTGATCTCCGCCAGTTCCTCCTTGTTGGCTTCTGCCTGTGAGGCGTTGTTCTCCTGCACCTCCACTATCTCCCACGACTTATACACCTTGCCTTCCGCATCCTTGAAGGTATAGGCCAGCAGGGGCTCGCCCATGTTGTCACGGTTCTTCAGGAAGTTGTTGATGTCGCTCACGATCTCATGGAAGCGTTTCCTCTTCTTCTCGTCGGTGTCGTCGCCCCTTTGCAGGAAGAGACGCTGCACATACTCGTCGTTCAGATACAGGATGCGGCCTATCACATTGGCATTGTCGCGGCGCTTCTTGCGGTCGCTGATCAGCAGTGAGGCATAGGTATAGACATCGCCAGAGAAACAAGAGTACCATGCTGGAACTGGGTAGTAAGGATGACCGTACTCATTGTAACATACGGGCATTACTACTCTTGTGGGTCGGGCTTTCGGGCCAGCATGAGCGGTTCGGGCTTGTCGCGCAAGCCGTTCCATGTCTGCGGCTGGCGATTGATAAGAGAGTGCCGGAAGAGCGTCGATCTTGAGATCACTATCCTTCGTGATGACGGTCTGTTCAGGGGATGACAGCCATTTGTTGGAGATATATACATAATTAATCTTGTTTTGGGAATCCATCTGTTCAAGGCGCATCGTCTTGGCGTTACGCCACTTCAGCCCTACCACCTTCGGGCTCCACATGCTGCCCGACACGGGTTTCATCATCGGGCTGCCGTCTTTCTTCCGCTTGCCGGAATCCACCAGGTAGGTCTGCTGGAGTTCGAACTCGGGGAAGCAGATGTTGTATTGCAGCATGTCTGCATAGAGGTGGTGGAAGGTGTCGAGCAGGTTGTTGTTTGTCAGGAATGCCTGCACCTCCTGGTTGGTCGTCTGCCAGACGGCGAGGTCTTTGCGCAGGGCATCTATCTGCTCGTTGATGTCGTCGCGCATCTGCTCGGCGGCGGTCTTGTTTTTAGACAGAGTAACAGAAGAAACAGGATTTTTTTCTTCCTCTGTGCGTAGCTGATTATTTTGCTCTTTTGTTCTTTTGTCTAAATCATCATTGAGTTCAGGATGTTCGGCTTCGAGCTTGAGCAGCTGCTGCTGCAGGTCGCGGATCAGGCCGAGTATCAGCTTGTCGGCTTCCTCGTAGGGGATGACCTTATGGGTGATGTTGCCGCCGACATACTGGGTATAGGCGTACATCGGGCGAGGTCCCATGCCCGTACAGAGGTCGATGTTGAACTTCAGCGCGGCAGCCGTATAGGGCAGCAGCGAGCAGAGCAGCGAGATGACGTTTGGTATCTTGTTGTCAAAACCCCAGGTCATCAGGTTTCCCTTATGCTGGTTCTCCGCCGTGACGGGCACGGCGTTGCCGCCCGACACATGGAGCAGGGGCAGATGTGCCTTGCCTGCGGTGCCCGTACTGGTCTCGCACGACAGCTTGGCCGAGATGTAGTCGGCATAGTCGGCATGTACGCCGCCACCATTGCCGCCTCCGAGGAAGCCAGGCACTTCGGTATATCCGCTGTTGCGCAGTCGCTGGGCCTCACGTTCAAACTCCTCACGCGAGGTGACAACCGTCACGTTGCTCACCGTTGACGGGTTGACGGACCGCTTATTTTTTCTTGTAGCCATAATCTTGCTGTTTATTTCTACTTCAAATTTAGGAAAGAACCTTCGGCAAAGTGGGACAACCTGCGCAGGGCCTTTCTAAAAACCAAACGGGGCGCACGGCTGTGACAGCTGTGACGCCCCGCAACTGGGTTTTTATATCTCTTTTGTGTGAGGTTACTCCACCTCGGGGTCGAGGGCTTCCTCGTAGGGCGTCCAGTCGATGGCGTCCTTCTCAGCCCATCCCGCCTGCTGGCAGGAAAGGACGTGGTTGGTCGTCGATACGCAGACGGCGTGCATCTCATCCACGTCGGCAAACTCCTCATACACGGGCGTGCCGTCGATCTCGCCCACCTTGTAGCGCACGGGGAACGTCAGCCCGTCGGAGTTCTGGTGCATGGCGTGGAAGTCCTCCTGGTTCTCCTTCGAGAGCCACACTTTCACCTTCGTGCCCTTCTGCTTGCCGTGTTTCACCTTATAGTCGAAGCCGGCGATGATCAGGGCGGTGGTCTTGGCGTGATAATCAGGGCGGTGGTCTTGGCGTTCACCACCGACTGAACGAAGTCCTTCACCTCCGCGATAGTGGGCTTGTAGGGAAACTCCGTCTCAATGAACGTCACGCCGCGCTGCTCCTCTGTCTCAGGATTGATGTCGGGCTGGAAGTCGGTACGCACGCGCCATACGCCGAAACGCTGGTCAATACACTCTGCGACACTGATGCCTGTGGCTCCGTTGTGTCTGGTCATGTCAATCGTCATAATCTTGATCTCCTTTATTTATAATTAAACAATCATTTGAACATATAGCCGGAATTACCGCCGAGCGACTCGATGATGCAGTCGAACGGCAGGGCGTTCTGCTCCTGCACGAAGTCGAGCGCCGCCTTCATGTGCTGTGAGTTGGTGAAGAACTTATAGTCCCTGCCCTCATACTCCACCAGCACGAGGTAGCGGCCGTCGCCCTCGCGTGTCCTGATTTCCGTCTCGAAGTCCTTGACGGTCACTTGCTTGTTGACTAAGCGTGATAGGCGGATCGGCTCTGCGGCAAACTCCTTCTTGCCGTCACGCTGATACACAAAGCCGAGTTCGGCGAAAGTGGTCATATCTATTCCAGTTAAGTTCCTGAATAAGTGTCTTGCGTGTGCGTGCTTGGCGATACCGTAGAACGAGCCTATCAGCTCCTTCTTCCTACGGCGGCTCCTCACACGCTTCCAGCGCCGCGCAAAACGCTGTTTGATGTGTTTCCTGATGCTCACCTTCCCGTTGTGGCGTATCACGTAGCCCAGGAAGTCGAGCGGGCGCTTCTCCCAGTCCCATACCTGGAAGTTGGGTTTCACCTCCAGTCCTGCATCCGCGACGGCCTGCTGCTCGGCACGGATCATGCCCGTCAGACGGTAAAGGGAACCATCCTCCACGGCCTTGTCGTCGCAGTAGCGCTGATAGTGACGGCAGCCGAGCTGATCTTTCAGCAGATGGTCGATATAAACCGACAACAGCAGGTTGGCCAGCCCCTGCGAGGGGCGCATGCCGATACTGAGTCCGTCGGGCAGCATCCTTACCCACCGCTCCAGGATCCTGACGAGTTTCTTGTCGCGGAAGGTCTTGCGGATCACCGTCATCATCAGGTCCTGGTCGATGCGCTGGTAGAACTTCGTGATGTCGTCCTTATAGATGAAGCGCATCGCCTCGGGGTTGCGGTGCAGGTCACGCAGCAGGCGACGCAAGAGATAAGTGCCGCCACGACCCTTGATGCTGGCAGCCGTGTCGGCCACGAACGTCGGGGTGATCCTTGCCTCCACCACCTTCATAACGGCATGTATGCCGATGGAGCGGAGCAGGTTGATCGACTGGGCATCGCGCACCTTGCCGCGCTCGCAGACGGTCAGGTTACGGTACTTGCCAGGACGCAACGTACCGCCGAGGATGCTCTTCTGCGTGGCGCGTATCACCCATTCACGGTGCGCGTTGATCCAACGGCCAGCCCAGGTCTTGCCACGGCTGCCGCGCAGTTCATAGTCGAGTGAGTCGGCTACATTGTTGTAGTCGGCTGCCTCCTCTACGATATGTTTATGCGTCTTTGACATTTTTCTTCTCGATTACAATCAGCCTTGATGCTTCGCATCGAGTGGCATTGATGCTTCGCATCGAGCCCGCTTTCGCTCGGAAACGCCGATGCGTGGCATCGCGTTTCTCTCGCTTAGTCGCGGCCTTCATCTTTTGTGGCCTGCCATTTTCGTTTACCTTGCCTCCCCGTGGGGAGTGAAGCCTACTCACCGCCTTGGCCACGCGCACGTGATTTTCCACTTCCTTCACTATTGCAGAAGGTGTAGTGAGGCTCGACGGTATGCGGGACTGCTGCGGGCGTCCGCGACGCCCCATGCTGTTGCCGCAACTTTCTTTGCCGTCTGTACGGCCTTTGCGCTTTCTTACTTCTGTTGGTGAGGCGAGACCCGTTGTTCGCGTTCGTATTCGCAGAATCGTTGTTCGCATTGACGTAGGCGACGC
Source organism: uncultured Bacteroidales bacterium (assembly GCA_902771725.1). Classification (GTDB taxonomy): domain Bacteria; phylum Bacteroidota; class Bacteroidia; order Bacteroidales; family Bacteroidaceae; genus Physcousia. Next base: position 107 of record CACXXT010000092.1, on the reverse strand, counting down.
CGCCATTCGTATTCGCGTTATTGTACGAGCGGAACACAACCCGGGACCCCCTCCAACCGTCTCTACCTGTTTTTTTGATTCAAGTGCCGGTATGCTCCGGCACCGTA
>CACXXT010000091.1 GCA_902771725.1 uncultured Bacteroidales bacterium | reverse complement strand
CAAAAATAGACGAAATTTTAAATGCTTGAAATCATGCGATTTACAAGCCATATTTGCATATAGTATGCTTTTCTTTGCAAAAAATCACTTTCCCACGCAGAAATGGGAAAAAATGTTGTTGAGGGTCTCCTGAGGGGTGATGGCGCCACCAGTGATGTCGGCGAGAGAGGCGAGGGCGAGGCGTAGATCCTCGGCGATGAGGTCTGTAGGTAAAAGAGAATGCTCCCCTAAGCCGTCGATGACGCGGGTGAGGCTGTCGTGGGCGCGGCAGAGGGCTTCGTAGTGGCGGGCTGAGGTGACGATGACATCTTCAGCCGATGTCGTGGGGGCGGCATCGATGAAACGCTGGCGCAAGTCGTCGAGCCCAACGCCATATTTGGCTTGGAAGGCTTCGGTCTTGTTCTCTATGCGGATGACGGTTTGGTCATCGCGAAGCGGGACATCGGGGTAGGGAACACCGGGCTCCTTCATCATCACCACAATCTGCGCCCGCTGCACGGCAGCTATGGAACGTTGGATGCCAAGGTTTTCAATGGTGTCGTCGGTGTGGCGGATGCCAGCGGTGTCAATGAAGCGGAAAGTGATGCCGCCGAGCTGGATGGTGTCTTCGATGGCATCGCGCGTGGTGCCCTGAATGTCGCTGACGATGGCGCGTTCCTCGCCGAGGAGGGCGTTGAGGAGGGTGCTCTTGCCCACGTTGGGGGCTCCGACAATGGCCACGGGGATGCCGTTCTTGAGGGCATTGCCTGTCTGGAAGGTGCTGGACAGATGGGTAATGTGCGCATCTATCTTCTCTGCCAGTGTCAGGAGTTCAGAGCGGTTGGCAAACTCCAGCTCCTCGTGGTCAGCGAAGTCGAGTTCGAGTTCCAGAAGGGAGGTGAGTCGCAGCAGCTGGTCGCGCAGGGTGGCGAGTTCGGAGGAGAAATGTCCGCGCAGCTGCGAGAGTGCAACGCGGTGGGCAGAGGCGCTGTCGGCGGCAATGAGGTCTGCCACGGCTTCGGCCTGCGAAAGGTCCATCTTGCCGTTGAGGAAGGCTCGCTGCGTGAACTCGCCCGGACGTGCCGTGCGGCAACCGTTCTGCACGAGCAGTTCCAGCACACGGTTCAGGATAAAGCGGGAGCCGTGGCACGAGATTTCTGCGCAGTCCTCGCCCGTATAGGAATGCGGGGCACGAAACACGCTGACCACCACTTCGTCCACCACTTCCCCACCCTCGCGGATGTGGCCGTAGTGAAGGGTACCGGGTTGCACGGCAGAGAGGTCTTTGGAGAAGCTGTGCGAAACAATCTCAAGAGCACGGGGGCCTGAGATTCTGATGATTCCGAGTGCGCCACCAGGAGCTGTGGCCAGAGCGCAGATAGTATCCGTCATTCAGATGCGGTCGAGAACTTTCCCGATGAGGGTGTCGATGGAATTCTTGTACTCGGTATTCATCTCGGTGGTGTAGCGGTTGGCGATGACCATGCAGCAGGTCATGGCTTTGTGTCCGAGCAGCGCGGAGAGACCGGCGACGGCCGAGCTTTCCATCTCGAAGTTGCAGATGCGCATTCCTCCGAATTCAAAGGCCTCGACCTTCTCGTTCTGCTGGGGATCCTGGATTTGCAAACGAATCTGGCGTCCCTGGGGACCGTAGAATCCTCCGCATGCGATGGTGATGCCGCGTACCATATCGTTCTGCGCAATCTGTTCGATGAGCTCCGGATCAGCCTGGGCCACGTAGGGTGCGCCCTTGAGCGGCGACCAGTTCATGTGCTGCCTGAAGGCTTCTTCCAGCTGAAGGTCGCAGACGTCGTTACGGCCAGCGTAGTAGTTGAGCAGTCCGTCGAAGCCGATGCTCTTGACGGAAGCGACGAAGCATCCCGAAGGGGTGAAAGGCTGCAGGCCTCCACACGTTCCCACGCGCACGATAGAGAGTGTGCGATGCTCGTCCTTCTCCGTACGTGTCTGGAAATCAATGTTTGCAAGGGCATCGAGCTCGTTCATGACGATGTCGATATTGTCGCAGCCGATGCCTGTTGAGACCACGCTGATGCGCTTGCCCTGGTAGCGTCCTGTGATGGTGTGGAACTCGCGGCTCTGTATGTCGCATTCCATGCGTTCGAAATGAGCAGCCACGGTCTGCACCCGTCCGGGATCTCCGACGAGTATGACCTTGTCGGCGAGCTGTTCGGGACGCAGATGAAGGTGGAAGATGGAACCGTCTTCGTTGATGATGAGCTCTGAGGGAGGAAACACTTTTTTCATATTGTGTAGGTAGTTTAGGTGTGTTCTATTAAGTACGCACCTTTATTTAAAGGTAATTTCTGCGTTGCGCACTTCCTTGGCCAGCTGCTGCAGCAGCTGTAGCTGCGGATAGTGGGTCTGCTCCATGCGTTTGATGGTCTCGGCCATCTGTGGCTTCTGCGCGGGCTGTGCCGTGGCGTAGTTGTCGCGCAGGCGCTGCAGCATGACGGCATCCGTGTCCACGGTCTTGGCGAGCTGGAGGTACTGCTGCATCTTCGTCTTGGCCACAGGGCTGCGGAAATCGGCCAGATGGGTGTAGGTGCGTGCGTCGTCTACGACAAAGACGAAGTCGGGGGTGGCCGTCTGTCCGAAGGTCTTGCCTGCACGCAGGTCTGCCAGTCGCTGTTTGGCTTCCTTAACACGCGAGGACGTGGTCGTCTTCCAGGTGTCGCGGATGGATGTCAGGCGTGCGAGGTCACGCAGTTCCTCGTCGTCGGTCTCGTCGCCGTAGACCACGCGGGTCTCGTTCGGAATGAACGTGTAGACGCACACCTTCCCTGCCGGTTGCCTGCGGTCGGTCACCAGCCATCCCAGCTGCGCCAGCTCGTCGATGGCCAGGAGGTAGTCGTTGGCTGGGGAGTTGAAGGGGAATCCCACATTCTCCGGCGCCAGGAAACTGCCGTCCTCGCCGTCGGCACGGGTGACGAAGATGTCGTAACCGCCGATGCTCTCGGGTCCTTCGGCAGCATAGTACAGCGTGACTCCGTCCGAGAGCAGGAAAGGATAATTCTGTGCGGTGTCATCCTCACCCAGTCCCGTCAGCAGCACCGGCTTGGACCAGTTCTCACCTATTTTGTCGGAAACGGCGAGGTGCAGACGGGCGGCGTTCTTCCCTGCTGCCGAGCCTCCGGCTGTCGGGGGAACGGCGAGATAGCGCTTGTTGGCGAGCTCGTTCTCATAGAGGACGGAGCCAAGGGTGTCGCGCGTGAGGTAGGTGGAAGCATAGGTGTCCAGACGTCCGCTCTCGCGGGTGAGGCGGATGGCCTTGAGCATCTGTTCCTTCGGGCATACAGCGCTGTCTATGACCACGATACGTTCCGTGGCATGAAGTTTTATTGCAATGCGCTGCGCCTCTTCCAGCAGCTCCTCCAGCGCCTCGATGTCTTCCGTCGGTTTGCGCTTCTTCTCCTGTTCGGCAATAGCCTTGGAAAGGATTTCGCTGGCGCCGTCGAAGTCATAGACGTCCATGGCCTGGCGCGCCTGTTGGAGCACAGGCACGGCAGGTGTCTTGGGCGCAGCACCCCGCCGCTTCTGGGCGGAGATGGGTTGCGAGAGCATCGCAACCGTCAGGACAAGGAGCAGATTTCTGAGCATGACTTACTTGGAGAGATATTCGTGCATGGCAGCAGCAGCACGGCGTCCGTCGCCCATAGCGAGGATGACCGTAGCGCCTCCGCGGACGATGTCGCCGCCGGCGAAGATGGTCGGGATATTCGTCTGCATGCCTTCGTTGACGACGATGGTGTTCTTGCGGCCCAGCTCCAGTCCTTCGATGCTTGTGGGCACGATGGGGTTGGGCGATACGCCCACGGCCACGATAGCCTGGTCAATCTCTATGGTCTCGGTAGCTCCGGGAATGGGCTGCGGGGAGCGGCGTCCGCTGGCGTCGGGTTCTCCGAGTTCCATCTTCTGGAGCACCACGGCACGTACGTTGCCCTGCTCGTCGGCCAGGTATTCGAGGGGGTTGTGCAGCGTGAGGAATTCGATGCCTTCTTCCTTGGCGTGCTTGACCTCTTCCAGTCGGGCAGGCATCTCGGCCTCAGAGCGGCGGTAGGCGATGAACACGCGTTCGGCACCCAGTCGCTTGGCGGTGCGGCAGGAGTCCATGGCGGTGTTGCCGCCGCCGACCACCATCACCTTCTTGGCGCGATGGATGGGGGTGTCGGTATCGGGGTTGGAGGCGTCCATGAGGTTGACGCGCGTGAGGTATTCGTTGCTGGACATGATGCCCTTGAGGTTCTCGCCGGGAATGTTCATGAAGTTGGGCAGGCCGGCGCCGGAACCGACGAAGATGCCTGCGAAGCCCTCGGCCTCCAGCTCCTCCACGGTGACGGTCTTGCCGATGATGCAGTCCTTGACGAACTTCACGCCCATCTTCTCGAGGTTCTGGATTTCCACATCGACGATGGCGTTGGGCAGACGGAACTCAGGAATACCATACTTCAGCACGCCGCCAATCTCGTGCAGCGCCTCGAAGACGGTGACTTCGTAGCCCAGCTTGATCATATCGCCAGCGAAGCTCAGGCCGGAAGGACCGGAACCAACGACGGCAATCTTCTTGCCATTGGCGGGGGCACATTCTGGAATAGACATATTGCCGCTCTCGCGCTCGTAGTCGGCGGCGAAGCGCTCCAGATAACCGATGGCCACGGCGGGCTCGTTCATCTTCAGATGGATACAGCGGCTCTCGCACTGCTTCTCCTGCGGACAGACGCGGCCGCATACGGCAGGCAGGGCGGAGGTCATCTTCAGCACCTTGGCAGCGCCGAGGATGTTGCCGCGCTCGATGTTCTTGATGAACGAAGGAATCTGTATGTTCACGGGGCAGCCTTCCATGCAGGTAGGCTTGGCGCAGTCCAGGCAGCGGCGGGCTTCCTGCTGAGCCTGCTCGAGGGTGAGGCCCTGGTTGACCTCCTCCGTGCGGGTAGTGGCGCGATAGACGGGATCGAGCTCGTTCATCTTCACGCGCTCAATCTGCGTGCGCTCCTTGGCCTTCATCGAAGCACGGAGTTCAGCACGCCAGGGGGCGTTGCGGTCAGTCAAAAGCCCCTCTCCATCTCCCCCCGTGGGGGGGAGGGATTCATAGCCACTTGAATTCACATTAGTAGGATTGCCCAAGGACAAAGAGTCCTCCCCCCCAAGGGGGGAGTTAGAGAGGGGCTTCTCCATCGCCTCCTGCTCCTCCTGCTTGAACGCCGTCATGCGGGAGAGCATCTCGTCGAAATCCACTTCGTGGCCGTCGAACTCGGGGCCGTCGACGCAGACGAAACGGGTCTTGCCGCCGACGGTGATGCGGCAGGCACCACACATGCCCGTGCCGTCCACCATGATGGTGTTCAGGGACACGTCGGTACTGATATTATATTTCTTGGTCAGCAGACAGCAGAACTTCATCATGATGGCCGGACCGATGGCGAAAACCTTGTCCACCTGCTCTCGCTGGATCACCTGCTCGATACCTACGGTGACCACGCCCTTCTGGCCGTACGAGCCGTCGTCGGTCATGATGATGACCTCGTCGGAATGCTGGCGCACCTCGTCCTCCAGGATGATGAGGTCCTTGGATCGGCCAGCGAGCACGCTGATGACGCGGTTGCCGGCAGCCTTCAGCGCCTTGATGATGGGGAGCATCGGAGCCACGCCTACGCCACCGCCGGCACACACCACAGTGCCGAAGTTCTCGATGTGGGTGGCCTTGCCCAGAGGACCTACGACGTCCGTCAGTTCATCGCCCACATTCAGGTTGCAGAGCTTCGTGGAGCTCACGCCCACCTTCTGCACTACGAGGGTGATGGTTCCGGCCTGCGTATCGGCATCAGCAATGGTCAGCGGCATGCGCTCACCCTTCTCGCCCACGCGGACGATGACGAAGTGACCGGCACGACGAGCCTTGGCGATGAGGGGAGCCTCGACCACAAGCTTATACACTTTCTCTGAAAATTGTTCCTTTGCTACAATCTTATTCATTCTTTCTTTCAATTTGTGTGTTGGGTTGTTATAATTCGGCGGCAAAGTTATATAAAAAAAATGAGACCATCCCTCAACTCGCCGTTTTATTTATAAATAAGGTGCGTTTCTTGACGGATTTTAAGACGACGGTACATCGAAAGCGGTATTGTCTACCAGACGGACTATACCTGCTCATCATGCATCAGCACAACTATCAATCTCCAATCAATTACCAATCAATTAGCAATCGACATTTATCATTTGACAACACTAATCTTCCCATCAAAAATGACACGTCCCTACCCTCTCGTTGTTCCAAGATGATGGAACAATGGTTCCAAGATGATGGAACAATGATTCCAAGATGATGGAACAACGAAGGTATGTACCTGGACGGGATGAAGGGGAGGGGACAAAGAGGGTGGTGGCACTGAGTGCCGGCACGGCAGCGGTACACCTGGCGCTGATAGCCTGTGGTGTGAAGGCGGGGGACGAGGTGCTGGTGCAGAGCTACACGTTCTGCGCTTCTTCGCATCCAATAACCTATCTGGGAGCGAAGCCCGTGTTCGTGGGTTCCGAGAAAGATACGTGGAACATGGATCCAGTGCTGCTGGAAAAGGCCATTCTTGACCGCAAGGCAAAGACGGGCAAGTATCCGAAAGCTATTGTGCCGGTGGCACTTTACGGAATGCCTTACCAGATTGACAAGATTATGGCTATCGCTGAGAAATACGGCATTCCTGTTATTGAAGACGCCGCCGAGGGCATGGGGTCGCGTTTCAATGGACAAGTATTGGGCACCTTTGGCAAGTACGGCGTGCTGAGCTTCAACGGCAACAAGATGATTACCACTTCTGGTGGTGGTGCCCTGATTTGCCGTAACGAGAAGGATGCCAACGAGATTATGTGGTATGCCACTCAGGCTCGCGATGCGTATCCCTACTACCAGCATACGGCCATCGGCTACAACTACCGCATGAGTAACGTGTGTGCAGGTATCGGACGCGGCCAGATGAAAGTGCTGGATGCGCATATTGCGCATCATAAGCACGTGCAGGCGCTGTATGAAGAACTGCTGAAGGACGTTTCTGGGGTTCATATACATAAGCAGCCTGCTGATCCTCGCTATGATGCGAACTTCTGGCTGTGTGCTGCAACGCTCGATCCGGAGGTGCGGATTCAGGGACAGGAGAATGCTTACAAAGAGGTCATCAAGACAGCGGTGGGTGGTGCTGCGGGGGTGATTCATCAGGTGGATTCGGCAACTACGGATTGTCAGCCTAATGAGAACGTGGAGGCTCTGCGTGTGTTTATGCTGGGCAAGAAGATTGAGGCGCGCCCCACGTGGAAACCCATGCATAAGCAGCCGGTGTATGCTGGGGCTCCTGTGTATACCAATGGCATCGAGGAAGAGCTGTTTAAGGTTGGGTTCTGTCTGCCCGCCGGGCCGTATGTGACGGATGAGGATGTGAGGTATATTGTGGATACGATAAAAGGAGCGATAGAAAGATAATAGATTCAGGATTAAAGATTCAGGATTAAAGATTCAGGTTTCAAGATACAAGATAGATGAGCAAACTCGGGAAGTTTGAAGAATTGACAATATTTCAGATGGCAAGGAACCTCTGCAAGGAGGTGTATGCCATAACAAAACAAGGCGAGTTCAAAAAAGACACACGCTTTGTGCAACAGATACATGCTGCAGCAGGTTCAATAATGGATAACATTGCTGAAGGCTTTGAGCGAGATGGCAATAAAGAGTTTGTTAACTTCCTATACATAGACAAAGGTTCTTGTGGCGAAGTCCGTAGTCAGCTTATAAGAGCTACAGACGTAGGATTTATAGATAAAGAAACGGCGACAAGACTCTACAATGACTGCCTC
>CACXXT010000090.1 GCA_902771725.1 uncultured Bacteroidales bacterium | reverse complement strand
GACATAAACAAAGAAGATGGCTTGTGGCAGGACTACGGCGGTAACTCTGTGACCACGGGATAATAACTCGTTAAAAATGGCTCCACCAACAAAACCAGTGCACCGATAAGTTATACGTTCTTTGTAAAGATCGTTTCTTTTGTTTGTTATTGCTTAATGAGTTTGGGGATGCGCTGCCTGAAATAGCGGAAGAAGAGACGGTAGCCAGGACAGAGGTAGTTGCGGCGCTCTGTGACGGCGGTGCCGGTTTCAGCGGACAAGGCGAGGCGCTCATTTAGACGGTCCTTGGGACAGCCACCGAAACAGAGGTCGGCCACGTCGCAGTGGAGGCAGACGGGCGGCAGACTGTCAAGTTTGTACTCTCCGAAGCGGCGGTTAGTCTGCATCATGTCGTGGAGCGGTGCATCGAGGATGTTGCCGATGCGGTATTCAGGGAAGACGTAACGGTCGCAGCGGTAGAGGTCGCCGTTCTTCTCGATGACGCCGCAATGGCCGCAAACGGCCTCATGGACACAGAGACCTGCCGGGCGGCGGGTCATATTGCCAAGCGTGGCCTCGAACACCTGCACGAACTTGCGGCCTATGTCCTTATGGCGGGACCACTCGTCGAGGATGGTGCAGAGGAACTTGCCGTATGCCTCAGCGGGAACACTAAACGGAGCGAGACGGTGCGGTTGTTTGCTATAGATGCCTGGTGGCAAAGCGACATTTCCGCCACCCGCTTGCGGGATGCTTTCCACCACGGGCAGGAACTGCATGAAGTCGCTGAACTCGCGGAGGAAGGCATAGACTTCTTTGGCATGGTCGGCATTGGCGGCGTTGACGGTGGTAAGCGTGTTGAATTCCACGCCGTGCTTCTGGAGCAGTTCGAGGCCAGCCATCATGCGACTGAATGTTCCTTCCCCGTGCGCGTCTTTCCTATATATATTATGGAGGTGTTCGGGGCCGTCAATACTCAGCCCGATGCGGAAATGATGATCGCGGAAGAAGCGGCACCAGTCATCGGTAAGCAGGGTGCCGTTGGTCTGAAGGGTGTTCAGAATGCGACGCCCCTCGCCGTACTTCCGTTGCAGCGCCATCGCCCGCTCAAAAAAGGGAATGCCGCAGAGTGTCGGCTCACCACCATGCCAGGCGAATTCTATCTCTGCATCTCGCCCGTGTATCTTGATGACCTGACGGACGTAACTTTCCAGCACCTCATTGGACATCACCCCTCCATGTTCAGCCGAGTTTGCGACTCGGCTGATATTATCCTTTCCCAAGTAGTAGCAGTACTCGCAACGCAGGTTGCAAGCTGCACCGATGGGTTTAACTTCGATAGCATAGTGGCGCAGGGCGTCTTGATTAGTCGTCATTTCCATATGATTTGTTTTCTGCCTTGATGAATATAGATACCTGGACTTGATGGACGGTTACTCCATGACATGCCAGAAAGCGAATACCAGCGAAGGTCATCTGCCTTATCTGTCATAACCGTATTGATGCCCCCCGAAGGCGAGAAATCGAAGAACTCGCCAATCGTATTATGGAACAGGTTGCCATAGTGGGCCTCATTATAGACCTTGGCATGTGAGCCAGTAGTCTGTCGTGACACTGCAAGATACAGGTCGCGCAGACGCAGGTCGGGCTGTTCGTCAATAGTCTCTTGGAAAGCACGGGTAAAACCATTGCTCAGCCAGATAAGCATATCAGGGTCGAGGACATCGGCCTTCGATGTCTCGTCGGGTGAGGCCGAAGTCATGAACAATACGCCAGGAATGCCCTCGCATGCCTCACCGATGGCTCCGCTGTAGCAGGCATCTACGGCAATCAACATCTTACGGAACTTCCCTGCTTCTGCTGCTGCCTCCAGACATTGACGCACCCGCTCGGCTTCCACCGTCTCGTTGCTTCCCCATGCCGCCACGCTGCCGTTAGCATGTCCGCACCAATAGATGAAAATATTATCGTTGTTGTTCGAGCGGATGACCTCTGGATAGCGCTCCGATTGTTGACCCATCAGGATATCCTTGAGTCTGCCCATGGGGAAGTCGCTCAGGTGATAGTCAACTACAGCCCCCTCGCGCACATTCTCACCATCGGGACGCACATGTACCACGCCTGGATAGAGGTTGTGTGGATCGTCGGCTAGATTATCCTCTATGATTAAGATGATATGGTCGTCGTCATAATTGTGACGTTTCAACACCTGATACATGGCTAAGGCATCGGCCTGATGACGGTAGTTGTTCCAGGTGTCGCTGGTACCGATGACCAGTGCCCAGTTCTGCCTGTGCTCGGGATAGTCGAAGTCTTCCTGCTGCTCGTTCAATTGCTGTTGACTGCCGCGAATGTTGTCCCACAGTTGCAGCAGTGCCTCGTCGTTGTCGTCGCGGTTGCGGCTGTAGGTTCCCTCGGTCGTATAGACACCGTTCTCAAAATGCCACTTCTGATAAAAGGAATAAAGCACGGCGGCATGGTGGCGGCAGTCGAAATCGAGTGAGCCCGTGGCACCGCTGATATCTGGCTCGGCGCCTGCCCGCAACTGACTGAATACATCAGTCATATCGTTCCACGAGGCTATGCAGGTATCACGTCCGTCGAGCACTGTCGTGATGGCATCGTTCATGCCGAGGCCGGTCATCTCCGACAGAGCTGCGGCGTATGCTGTCAGACAGAGGGCATCGTAGAGATGAGCCTCGCCATTGACAGGTTCTTCGCCGAAACGCTGTAGGTAGGCATCGAGGAATCCCGATGTGGGGTCGGCACAGGGCGCCAGACCGCGATAGGTGTGGCTGAGTCTGCCGATGAGCGAGGCCGACATCATCATGTCGGAACAATACACGCTGTCGGTCTGTGTCACCATCTGGTCGAAGATGACGGCATCATCCTCCGTTCCCGGTGCAAACAGCAGTGTGCCACCATCCCATTGCCGGATATAGTCGCGCAGTTCGGCCTCATTGCGATACACGCCGAGCATACCCACCGTGAGTCCTAACTCCTCGGCCGAATAGCCGAACCAGTCGATGAACGACTGACCATACACATCGTTGGAGGTGAGCAGACTGACTTTCTGCTTGCCGTCCAACAGGAAACCGGCCATCATCAGATAGCATTGAGTAAAATCGCTCTCGGTGAGGTTGAACACATTGGGACTGGCGGCGTATATGCGTTGCAGTTCGGTGGAGGTGGCAATTGGCAGGATGAGTGTCTTCTTGCTGGCATTGAGTGTGCTGGCTGCCGTGCGGGCAGCAGTCGATGTAGTTGGGCCTATCACGGCGGCATAACTCTCGTCCTTAGCCACCTGCTGTAACCATGTCTGCAGGTCTGCAGCATCCTCATCGTGCCACTCTATAGCGAGGCGCACCTGACGGTCGAGTCCCGTCTGTGCGGCGTCGATGCCGGCGAGAGCCCACTGGGCCGTCCGCTCCCATCGCTCCTGCTGGGCCTCAGGCATCACCACAGCAACCTTTCGCTCCCCAGCGGCAGCCTGCAATGGCTGCAGCCAGAGAGCAAAGAGGCAAGTCATTATGATTGTTAACCTAACAGTCATCATCGCCATGGTACATAATTATTTAAATGAACATTTTATGTAGTTGTGATGAGTATAGGACCATACACCAACTTCCCAGAACGTATAGAATTTTAACTTGGCTTTTTTGAGCTGTATCACGTAAATACCATCGGCGAATCCGGTTTTTTTCTTGTTGATGTAAGCCTCCTCGCCATATTTCCCCTCGGGCATACAGTGCTCCACAAAGGCATCCCAATCCTCCATGGCAATCTCGGAAACTGCTTTTGCCGACTCCTCATAGGCATAAGTAGCACCGGTTTCGTCCCAGTGGTCCCAGATCCATTCTGGAGTATTCTCATCAGCTTTACTCCTGCGATCTATATATACAGATATTGGCGGCACGCCCTCAGCGGAGGGACGGATGCAAGTCCAGGTTATACCCCCACTTTTCCACGTTTCCCATTTGGCTCTTACCGCCTGATCGTTCTCGGGCCATAACGAGCGGGGGATGAAGTCAATCTGCTTGAAGTGGCGCAGGGGCGTTTCGGCCGAATAGGTGACGCGTGCGGTGCAGGTGGGGTCGTCGTTCACGGGGGTGAAGTAGATTTCACCCTGCGGCTCTCCGTCTTCGTCTTTCGGGTAGTACGTCAGCACATTGGGAGCCGTCTCCTGCACGTTGGGTTCAAAGGCCAGCCAACGCTCAAATATCTTTCGGGCCTCCTCCACGTTGTCGGCACCGATTGACACGATGGTCGTGTCGGCCTCGTTCAGCACCTTGCCATACACACGCTCCACGAAGTTGCCCTCATCGTCGGTCATGACGATGTAGTTCTGGAACATCTGGAGTTCGTCACATGCAGTCACTTCCACTCCGTCAACTGGCACTTCGGGCGAGTCGTCCTCACTGCAACTGCTGACCGTCAGCATCACCGATGCTGCCAGTACGAAATATAAAAGATACCATTTCATAATTCTTAGATTTATTGTTATTGTTATACTTGTTATCAGTTGGTTAGCTTGGCAAATGGCATAGTGCCGAAGTGGTCGTTACTGGGCGTACTTATTCTTGTCGTACGTTTCAACGCCGCCCACATAGCCTTTCTTCGTCTCGCTGCCGTCGTCAGTACCGATTTCGCGCTGGATGAGGGCGTTGAGTTTCTGGTTCATGATCTCTACGAGTGATTTGTTCGCATTGTTCTTGGGCCAAGCCAGGTTCTCGGTCTCATCGGTGCCGCACTGCAGCAGTTCCACGTCGTTGTTGGTCCAAAGTGTCTCATACTCGGCAGGCGTGTTGAAGTTCAGTGGCGAGAAGTAACGAGCAAACTTATACTCTGGTGTGATGATGCCGCGTACGAAGCCGCGCTTGTTCATATCGGCACGATAGGCCGGCCTCAGGTTAGGATCCATCACGAAGTCGCCATCAATCATCGAAATCATCTCGAAGCAGAAGAGGGCACCCTCGCTGTTGCGGATGTCGGTAGCAGGATCCTTGACGGCAGGCAGCAATGAATGACCGTGCAGAGCAGAGGTGATGGTGTTGAACTGCTGCTGGTTGCCGGCGGTGGCAATATCGATAAATGTCGGTGCGAGATCGAGATGCGAAGTCAGGTTCTTGCAGTGACGACCACCCTGAATCTCCGGATGATAGATGATAAGAGGCACATGGATGTTGTTCTCGTACATGTTGCCGCCCTTACCCTTCAAACCGTGCTCGCCCTGCATCTCACCGTGATCGCTGGTGTAGATGATGATGGTGTTCTTCATCAGTCCAGCCTCTTCGAGGTAGTTCAGGAAGGCCAGCATGTGGTTATCCTCGTTCTGGATGGTGTTGAAGTAGTAGTCGCGGAAGGTGTGCCAGCCCTCTTCGGTGGTGGGCGACGGTCCTACCCATGCCTGCCACTGCTTATTGTACTCCTTGTGGGCAGCGGGACGTCCGGGCTTGTCGAAGGGTTCGTTCCACGATGCAGGAACAGGTGTCGTATACGTTTTCTTGTAGATTGGGTCGTCAGGAGCTGGTGTTGCCTCGCCTGCTATGTACGTTCCCGGTGTCTCGTTGAAATACATGACGTCGTGTGGGTTCAGGAAGTTCACGGCGAGGAAGAAACTCTGGCCGTCGCTGTTCAACTGCTTACCCTTGGTCTTCAGCCAGTCGATAGCATGTTCGGCAATGGTGGCATCCTCTTTGTAGCCCTCCCAGACTGAGCCATACATGTCACCTTCGGTCCAGTCGCTGAAGCCATACTCCTCCAACGATTCAGTATCTCCCGATATGTGCCATTTACCCTTGAAGGCGGTGTAGTAGCCAGCATCGCGGAGCATGTCACCTACGGTCGGAAGATCACGCGGCATGTCTTTGACAAAAGCGTAGTTCGTGTTGTCGAGCATACAGGTCTCGGTGATGTGGCGACCGGTATAGATCACCGACCGACTCGATGTCGATACATTCGCGCAAGCATAGTGCTTCTCGAATGTCGTACCAATCTGGCGCAGACGCTCACGGGCGGCATAGTCGCTACCGGCGGGATACTGCTCCATATAAGCCTCCTGATCGGTGGTGATGAAGATGATGTTGTACTTGCCGTCGGCATTCGTCGTCGGCTGGTTGGGGTCCACGGGGATGTCCTGCGTGTCGGTACAGGCCACCATCAGTGCAGCGCCGGTAGATATCAGCGCAGCCGTTCGGAGTGTCTGGTTCTTCTTCATAATGATAACAGTTTTTACGATTTATTACGATAAAGTTGTTACTATTTATTACCTTAACTTTTTATCATCGCGGTTGCGTCGGATGGTGCGGGTGACCATGACGATGAACACGACGATGAGGGCGAGGATGGCTCCAAAAAGCATGGCGAGTAGAAGTTTTACTGGCGCTACCATAATGCTTTGCGTTTTAAGATTTTTTACGAATCCAAATTTACGCATTATGGCCGGGAACCTTTTAACTCTGGCGGAAAATTCGCTGAGTGTTAAGAAGATTTTCCGCGAGAGTTAAGAAATTCGCTGAGTGTTAAGAAATCCAGGGGGATTATTGGCGGCGGAAGGTGCTGGGGGCGGGCTTGCCCTGCGACTTGAAGGCGCGTGTCATGGCGGAGGGCTTGGAGAATCCGCAGTCGTGGGCAATGTCCTGCAGCAGGCGGTCGGGTTGCTGGTTGATGAGGCTGATGGCATGGCGCACGCGGTGCTGGTTGATCATGTCGTAGAAGTTGGCGTAGCCCAGTCGGCAGATGGCCTCGGTGAGGTACTTGGTGTTGGTGGCGAGGCGCTGGCAGAGCGTGTCGCTCATGATGTGTTCCTCGGTGAAGAGGAGGTCGTGGCGCATCAGGTGATCAAGGCGGCTGGCGAGGTCGTCGAGGCGGGCTTCACTCAGGCTGCGGTCAATGGGAGGGGTGTTCTCGACGGTGGTTTCGTCGGTTTCGGCCTCGGAGTCTATCTGCTGGATGATGCGATCGGCGGCTGGGGAGAGGACGGTGCGCCAGGGGTTGAGGGTGAGAATACAGAACCAGACGTTAATGCCCGTGAAGATGACATCGCGTACGGCCTTGAACGTGGGGTCGTCGACGAGGTAGTTGATGGCCATGGCTGCACAGATGCCGATAGGCAGCCACTGGATACGACCGGCGAAGCGCACAGGGAAGTCGTCTTCGTCGGCGTAGGCTTGCTCGCTGGCATCGCGGATGGCGTTGCCTATCTTCTGGGCCATGCGCACGGAGCGCCAGAAGTAGATGAGGAAGACAAGCGCGGTGGCGGCCTTTACCCACGGTATGACGGCGGCGGGGAGCACGGCGAGGCCGAGGGCCGACGGCAGCAGCAAGGCCAACAAGAGGGCGGCGGGGAGGTAAAGCAGGTAGTGGAGCGGCGGATGCTTCTTGCTGGGGAAGAAGTAGCTCTCACACATGATTAGCATCTGGATGGGGAAGATGAGCAGGGCAAAGGTGTTTGCGTAGAGCAGGGCGGAATCGAAGGTCGGGTCGGTGGCTGACGTGGCAGCGAGGCCGAGCTGTATGAGGTACGGCAGTTCGAGCGCCTGAAGCAGGTAAAGCGTGCCCACCGACCGCTGCGCCGGGAACAGCCGCTGGAACTCCTCGTCGTAGGCTCTCGGGCGGTAGAACCACTTCAGTACCCATCCGTAGACATTGGTCAGGATGAACGCCAGGTTGGCGGCGAAGAGGAGTTGGTAGGTGGTGGCGGGCATGATGTTCGTTCGTCCTTTGATTTGAAAAGTGGATAGTGCCGCTGCCGGGCTATCCGCAGTCGCTTGTTTTCAACAATGCAAATATAATCACTTTTTTTGAAACGACAGCAATTGAAGGAGAAAAGATTGTTTTGTGACGGTTTTCCAAGAAGAATTAGAAGAGTGGTGCGAAGAATATGATAACGAATTTAGCGATTTAGATGAACTTCATACGTTGTTATCTGGCCTTGATAGCTTAAGTTACTATGTAGGCATGGTTAAAAAGAGATATCGAACAAGTAGTGAACAACAAAATAGAGTTCTCTTTTTCCGAGAAAAGTCAGCCGTTTTCAAGATTTTTTTGAAAATGGCTGTTTTTTTTCGAGTTATGGAACCGTTGCGCAAGCATGATTATGAGGGTGTGTCATAATTCAGTTATGGCTCACCCTCTCGGTT
>CACXXT010000089.1 GCA_902771725.1 uncultured Bacteroidales bacterium | reverse complement strand
CCTCGGTGCTTGCACTAACGGCCGCATTGAGGACTTCCGTGCCTTTGCCTCCATGGTGAAGGGCAAGCGCAAGGCTCCTAAAGTCGTGGCCTGGCTCGTTCCTGGTTCTTGGGCTGTGTTCATGCAGATTATCGATGAGGGTATTGATCAAATTCTGGAGCGTGCCGGCTTCAAGGTACGACTGCCCAGTTGCTCTGCCTGTCTGGCAATGAATGCCGACAAGGTACCAGCAGGCAAACTCTGCATCAGCACCTCAAACCGCAATTTCGTCGGACGCCAAGGACCTGGTGCCCGGACGATTCTCGCATCACCACTGACAGCTGCCGCAGCCGCTATTACTGGAGTAATCACTGATCCAAGGACACTACTATGAAACAGAAATTTGACGTCATACAATCCACGTGCCTTCCCATCCGCATCGACAACTGCAACACGGATCTGATAATTCCGGCACGCTACCTCGCCAGCACCACTCGCGACCCGCAGTTCTTCGCCGATGCCTTCATGCACGACCTGCGTTTCGACACCGAAGGTCGCGTGATTCATGATTTTGTCATGAACCAAGAACCCTTCTCCGAGGCTCCACGCGACGGCATCCACCAAATCATCGTGGCAGGGGAGAACTGGGGCAGCGGCAGCTCTCGTGAGCATGCAGCATGGGCTATCGCAGGCTATGGCGTGAGGGTGGTCATCAGCAGCTCGTTCGCAGACATCCATCGCAACAACCTGCTCAACTGCTTTGTTCTTCCCGTGGTTGTCAGCCCCTCTTTTCAGCAAGAACTCTTTGCCAGCATCGCTGCCGACTCGCAGACTCAGGTACGTGTGGATCTGCCGGAGCAGACTGTCACGAATCTTGCCACGGGTCATTGTGAACACTTCGACATTAACGGCTACAAGAAGTACTGCCTGATGAACGGACTGGATGACATCGATTTCCTCCTGGAAAGTTTAAAGACCCATACCCTGCCTCTCCCCTGAAATAAGTAGCAGCCTCCATCATATTTATAGGATTATGGAAAAACAGTTTAATCATGCAATGAGCCAGCCTCTCGCTACTTTATCAGGAGGCGTTGGGGGCGATACTTCCATCGAAATCATGGACACCACCCTTCGTGATGGCGAGCAGACCAGTGGCGTCAGTTTCATGCCACATGAGAAGCTGATGATCTGTCGGGCTCTGCTGGAGGACTTACACGTGGATCGTGTGGAGGTTGCCTCGGCACGTGTCAGCGACGGAGAGCTGGAGGCGGTGCAACGCATCACGCGCTGGGCCGCTCAGCGAGGCTTGCTCGACCGTGTGGAAGTCCTTGGTTTTGTGGACGATGGCAAGAGTATCGACTGGATACTTCGTGCCGGCGCACGCACCATGAATCTGCTGTGCAAGGGATCCAGCCGTCATTGTCAGGGGCAACTAGGTAAGACGCTGGAGGAGCACTCGAAAGACATCCGTCGGAACGTGCTCATGGCAGTGGAGCGTGGTATTGCCGTGAACATCTATCTGGAGGACTGGAGTGGTGGCATGAAAGCCAAGGACGACTATGTCTTCTGCCTTCTCAACAGCCTTGCAGACCTTCCCGTACGCCGCATCATGCTCCCTGACACCCTCGGAATCCTCAACCCGCTGGAGACGTTGGATTTCATGCGTCAGATGCTGATGCGCTATCCCGACGTCCATTTTGATTTCCATGCCCACAACGACTACGACCTCGCGGTGTCCAACGTCCTTGCCGCCGTCTTTGGTGGAGCACGAGGGCTTCACACGGCTATCAACGGTCTTGGCGAACGTGCAGGCAATGCTCCACTGGCGAGCGTCCAGGCCATTCTGAAAGATCACTTCAATGCCCAGACCAATATCCATGAGGAGCAACTGAACCGCGTGGCGCACATGGTGGAGAGCTACAGCGGAATCGCCATCCCGCCCAACAAACCTATCACCGGGTCTGCTGTCTTTACCCAGGTGGCTGGCGTTCACGCCGACGGCGACAACAAACAGGGACTCTATCAGAATGCCCTGCTGCCCGAGCGTTTCGGGCGTCGCCGCGAGTATGCCCTGGGCAAGAGCAGTGGGAAGGCCAACGTCCGAATGAATCTCGAGGAACTGGGATTGGATCTCAGTGAAGAGGACATGAAGAAAGTCACCGACCGCATTATTGAGCTGGGCGACAAGAAGGAACATGTCACCCAGGAAGACCTCCCCTACATCATCCGTGATGTGCTCAAGCACAGCGAGGAGGAGGAACATGTGCGCCTATTGTCATACATGGTCAGCACCGCCTATGGTCTCCGCCCGATGGCTCAGGTTCGGTTGCAGATCAATGACCAAGTGTACGAGGAGAGCGCACAGGGCGACGGCCAGTACGATGCTTTTGTGCGAGCCGTGCGACATATCTATCGCGACCGCCTTGGCCGCCCCTTTCCCTGGCTCTCGAACTATAGCGTCACCATTCCTCCCGGAGGTCGCACCGATGCCCTCGTGCAGACCACCATCGAGTGGGTGTTTGAGGAGAAGACCTACCGCACGCACGCCCTTGATGCCGACCAGACAGAGGCCGCAATCAAGGCCACAATCCAGCTGTTGAATATCATAGAAAGGCAGTGATTGAAGATCTAGACATTCTGATCATCAATAGGCTTTTTCATGTATTCCCTTGACAGCACGTCCGCTGGGGTCGTTCAAATTCTTGAACGCCTCGTCCCATTGCAGTGCGATTGCTGTTGAGCAGGCCACGCTGGCTTCGCTGGGAACGCTTCTTGCTGCACTTTCGCTAGGGAAGTGTTCGGCGAAGATGCTTCGGTAGTAGTATTCTTCTTTATTCTGTGGAGGATTGATGGGGAATCGTTCTGCGGCATGCTCCATCTGCTCATCGGAGACCGCCTCGGAGGTAATTTTCTTCAGGGTGTCAATCCAGGAGTACCCTACGCCATCGCTGAATTGTTCCTTCTGCCTCCATGCCACTTCTTCGGGTAGCATATCAGCAAAGGCTTCTCGTAGGATTCTTTTCTCGATGTTTTTCCCGGGGCACATCTTAGCTTCGGGATTCGTCCTCATGGCAATATCGAGGAATTCCTTGTCGAGGAAAGGCACCCGTCCTTCGACGCCCCAGGCGCAAAGACTTTTGTTAGCCCTGAGGCAGTCGTAGAGGTAGAGCTTAGAAAGTTTGCGTACCGTCTCTTCGTGGAAGTCCTTGGGCGACGGTGCCTTATGGAAATAGAGGTATCCTCCGAATATCTCGTCGGCCCCTTCCCCGGAGAGCACCATCTTGATACCTATAGATTTAATGACGCGTGCCAGGAGGTACATGGGTGTTGAAGCCCTCACGGTGGTGACGTCGTAGGTTTCGATATAATAGATGACATCCCGGATGGCGTCTATGCCCTCTTGAATGGTATAGTTTATCTCATGATGTACGGTTCCGATGTGTTCTGCCACGAGCCTTGCCTTCTCCAGATCCGGTGCTCCCTTGAGTCCAACAGCGAAAGAATGCAGGCGTGGCCAGTATGCTCTCGTCTGGCTGTCGTCTTCAATGCGATTCTGGCTGAAATGCTCTGCTATGGCCGAAACGATGCTGCTGTCGAGACCTCCACTGAGGAGAACGCCGTACGGCACATCGCTCATCAGCTGCCGCTTGACGGCCTGGATGAGAGCACTGCGTATTTCCTCCGCTGATGCCGGATTGTCTTTAACAGAGTCGTAATCCATCCAATCACGTCGATAGTATCGTCTCATACCCGTGCCCTGGCTGCTCCAGAGATAATGACCCGGCAGGAAGGGTTCATAGCGTTCGCATTGTCCCTCAAGAGCTTTCAGTTCTGAAGCGACATATATGGTGCCGTCGCTGTCGTAGCCTATATATAGAGGGATCACTCCGATGGGGTCGCGTGCGATGAGGAACTCATCGAGCTGTTCGTCGTAGAGCACGAAGGCGAAGATGCCGGATAGTTGTTCGAGGAATGATTCCACGCCAGCTCCCACGCCGCGAACTGAGAACTGATGCCTCCATTCGCGATAAAGGGCAAGAATCACTTCGCAGTCGCTGCCTGTCTGGAAGTCATACATTCCAGCGTAGCGCCGTCTGATTTCCTGATGGTTATAGATTTCTCCGTTGACTGCGAGGACCTGTTTTCGGTCGGGGGCATATAGCGGTTGTCCTCCGCTTTCGGGGTCGACGATGGAGAGTCTCTCGTGAGCGAGGATGGCAGAGCCTCCGACATAGATTCCGCTCCAGTCGGGTCCGCGATGCCGGAGTTTCTTGCTCATGCTCAACGCTTTCTGTCGCAACTGTTGCGACTGTTTCCTGATATTTAGGATAGATACGATTCCACACATGATGATATTTACGATTTTACGATTTACTATTTATAAATTCTGGATTCACTCTACTGTTACGCTTTTCGCGAGGTTTCGGGGTCTGTCCACATCCTTTCCCTTGCAGACGGCAATGTGGTATGCGAGCAGTTGAAGTGGAATGCTGGCTATGAGTGGCTGGAAGCATTCGAGGGTGTCTGGGAGGGTGATGATGTGGTCAGCGAATTTCTGGATTTGTGTGTCGCCTTCGGTTACGATAGCGGTGACTCGTCCTCCTCTGGCTCTTACTTCCTGGATGTTGCTGATGACCTTTTCGTAGAGTTGGTCTCGTGTTGCGATGACGAAGACGGGCATTTCTGAGTCTATCAGTGCAATGGGACCATGCTTCATCTCGGCCGCCGGATATCCCTCGGCATGGATGTATGATATCTCCTCGGGAATCACCGTGAGTTCCTTCACCATTGCCTCGTATTGTGTTTCGGGGAGGGTGCGCCGCTCGCGGGCTATGCATATCGCGAGCATGGCCAGTACGGTGACCTGCCCAGTGAATGCTTTCGTGGATGCGACGCCGATTTCGGGTCCCACGTGGATATAGACGCCAGTCTGTGTTTGGCGTGGTATGCTTGCACCGATGGCATTGCATACTCCGAAGACAAAAGCTCCTGCGCGCCGTGCCAGTTCGATGGCGGCGAGTGTGTCGGCCGTCTCGCCGCTTTGCGAGATGGCAATCACCACGTCGTCGGGATAGATGACGGGGTCGCGGTATCGGAACTCTGATGCATATTCCACTTCCACGGGAATCCTGCAGAGGCTCTCTATCAGTTGCTTGCCAATAAGTCCAGCATGCCAACTGGTGCCACAAGCCACGATTACGATACGTCTTGCACTGATCAGTTGTTCGCGGTAGTCGATGACGGCAGATAGTGTGATGCGGTCGGCCTCCACGTTGATACGTCCTCGCATACAGTCGCGCAGGCATGCAGGTTGCTCGAAAATCTCTTTCAGCATGAAGAAGGGATATCCGCCTTTTTCCAGTTGTCCGAGTGTCACGTCAATTTGCTTCACCTTAGGGTGCTGTGTTTCGTTGTCGATGTTCACGACCTTCAGTTCTTGGCCCAATTGTAGCACAGCAATGTCGCCGTCGTTGAGATAGACAACGCGGTCGGTGTATTCTGCGATGGGGCTGGCATCGGATGCGAGGTAGAAGTCACCGTCCGTTCCCAGTCCCACGACGAGTGGTGAGCTCTGACGTGCGCAGACGATAGTGTCGGGATGTTCCCGGTCGAGGATGGCGATGGCATAGGCTCCAATAACCTGATGCAGGGCGACCTGTACGGCTTCGAGCAGCGAGAGGTCGTTGCTGAGCATGATATGCTCAATGAGTTGAACGAGTACTTCCGTGTCTGTTACGCTCTTGAACGGAATGCCTCGTGCGACGAGTTTCTCTTTTAACGCGAGGTAGTTCTCGATGATGCCGTTGTGGATGAGCGCCAGCCGTCCTGATGCTGAGTAATGCGGATGTGCATTGGCGCTGTTCGGCTCCCCGTGGGTAGCCCAGCGGGTGTGCGCTATGCCGGCACAGCCGGTAATGTCTTTGTCTTCACAAAAAGCTTGGAGGTCAGCGACTTTGCCTTTTGCTTTATAGACATTGAGTCTGCCGCTTTCATTGATGAGCGCTACTCCAGCGCTGTCATATCCACGATACTCCAGACGCTGCAGTCCTTTGATAAGAATGGGATAGGCTTTCTTCTGGCCTATGTAACCTACAATTCCACACATGATGTTATTTACGATTTACTATTTTGGTTATTTACTATTTTGTCTTTTATAGATAAGTGAGGTAGAGATAATTGGTCTCTGCCGGATATTCTGCGGCCAAGGTGTCTATCTGGTTGAGTTCTGGGACGATGCACAGTTCCTTTCGCCAATGGCGGATGGTTAAAGCTGCTTTTTCTGTGGTCATATAGCTTTCCAGTCCTATGGCCCTGGCGATCTGGAAGTCGGAGAATCCATAGACCTTGGCTTCTCGTAGAAGGGCTGTGAACTCTGGCGTTTCGAGGTCTTCCATCAGTTCCAGTGGTTCCATGACTTCTACCATCTCTGCCAGCTGGCGGAACTCATGCAACTGCCGGTCTATCACCATGATGTGTTTCAATTTCTGCAGGAACCAGCAGTCTATCATGGTCTTCTCGTGAATCTCTTTCACGCTGTACCCCATAGTCAAAGCTTTAGAGAGGACGAAGATACGCATATCGGTAGGTTCGTGCAGGGATTTCTGGACATCCTTGATTTTTATTTCATGATTCTCCACGAAACCGTGCATGCCCTGACCTATCATTCGCAGTCCTTTCTGCAAAGCTTCCTCGAAAGTGCGGCCTATCGCCATCACCTCACCCACACTTTTCATCGATGAGCCCAGTTCACGTGTCACGCCTCGGAACTTTGTCAGATCCCAACGGGGTATTTTAACAACCACATAGTCCAGAGCGGGTTCGAAGAAAGCACTGGTGCTCTTCGTCACTGCGTTTTTCAGTTCAAAGAGGCCGTGGCCCAAGCCGAGTTTAGCAGCAACGAAAGCCAGCGGATAGCCTGTTGCCTTCGATGCCAGTGCCGAAGAACGGGACAGGCGCGCATTGACCTCGATGACACGATAGTCTTCTGACAGCGGGTCGAGAGCGTATTGAACGTTGCATTCGCCGACGATGCCTATGTGACGGATAATCTTGATGGCCAGCTCTCGTAACTTGTGGTATTCTGCATTCGAGAGTGTCTGACTGGGAGCCACAACGATACTCTCGCCCGTGTGGATGCCCAGCGGGTCGAAATTCTCCATGTTGCAGACAGTGATGCAGTTGTCATAGCGGTCACGAACGACTTCGTACTCTATCTCCTTCCAACCTTTTAGAGACTTCTCTACCAGCACTTGCGAGGAGAATGAGAAAGCTTCCTCCGACTGCCGCTCCAGCTCTGCCTCGTCCTCGCAGAAACCGGAACCCAAGCCACCAAGGGCGTATGCTGCACGAAGAATCACCGGGAAGCCCAACTCCAAGGCGGCCTGTTTCACCTCTTCTTTTGTGCTGCAAGCCCGGCTCCGGATGGTCTTCACCCCGATCTCATCCAGTCGCTTCACAAACTGATCGCGGTCTTCTGTATCGATAATTGCCTGAATGGGGGTACCCAAAACGGTCACCCCATATTTCTCCAGCACCCCTTTCCGATAGAGTTCCACACCACAATTCAGTGCAGTTTGGCCGCCAAACGAGAGCAGAATACCGTCGGGTCGTTCTTTCGCTATCACTCTTTCCACAAACTCTGGTGTCACAGGTTGAAAATACACCTTGTCGGCCACATCCTTCGAAGTCTGCACCGTGGCGATATTGGGATTGATGAGGATGGAGCGAATGCCCTCTTCCCGCAATGCCTTCAAGGCCTGGGCACCGCTGTAGTCGAACTCACCCGCCTGACCAATCTTCAAGGCACCGGAACCAAGAATGAGGACAGACGCGGCCTCCCGCCCGACCTCTTTCCCCCTGAAGAGGGGAACTTTGTGATTGTGCTCGGCGGTTTCTCCGTTTTCCTCTCCCCCGTGATTGTACTCGTCGGTTTTCCCGCCAAGATCCCTGGGTCTGAGGCTTTTTACGAACTCATCAAACATCCACTCCGTATCCACAGGGCCGGAGCACGCTTCAGGATGAAACTGCGCCGAGAACCAAGGCTTCGTCTTATGCCGTATGCCCTCATTGGAACCATCGTTCATGTTGACGAATAGCGGCTCCCAATCCTCCGGCAGTGTCGAGGCATCTACGGCATAACCGTGGTTTTGAGCAGTAATGAAACATTGTGTGGAACCTACACGCTGCACTGGCTGGTTATGTGAGCGATGACCATATTTTAACTTATACGTCCTCGCTCCCGCTGCTCGTGCCAGCAGCTGGTTCCCCAGGCAGATTCCCATAATAGGGCGAGTGTGCCCGTCGGTTTTCCTGATAGGGTTCTCCAATCCCCCCTCCATAAACTCCCGTATATGCTCTATCGTCTTCCCGCACTGCTCCGGATCGCCTGGGCCATTGGCAAGGAAGAGGCCGTCGAACTCCAGTTGGTTGAAGTCGTAGTCCCAAGGCACACGGATGATTTCCACACCACGTCTGATCAGACAGCGGATGATATTCGCCTTCACGCCACAGTCTACCAGCACCACCTTTCTACTTGCTCCTTCATTGTAGCGAATCACCTCCTTACAGCTTACCTGCTCCACCCAGTTCACCCTTCCGTAATCCTCGGGGTCATCATCCCCTTCTCCCACGAGGCCCCCCTCTACCACTATTCTCCCCCTCATCACTCCATGCTCCCTCAGCAACTGCGTCAGCCTTCGGGTGTCAACGCCCGTTATCCCTGGAATACCCTCACGCTTCAGCCATGCAGACAAGCTCTCTGCCGCATTCCAGTGGCTATACTCTTCGCTGTAGTCTGCCACGACCAATGCTTTCACATGAATCCGCCCGCTCTCCAGAAGAGGAAGAGCCGCCACTCCGGCAACAGGGTTTTCAGGTACCCCATAATTTCCCACTAATGGATACGTCATTACCAGTATTTGACCGGCGTAGCTGGGATCTGTCAGACTCTCGGGATAACCAGTCATAGCGGTATTGAAGACCACTTCCCCCACAGCGCTCTGCTCGGCACCGAAGGACCAGCCGCAGAACTCCGTACCGTCATCCAATATCAGTCTTGCTTCTCTCTTCATATTATCTGTCTTTTATTTATAGATTGTCTCTTTTCTTCTCTCTCTTCATAATAATTTATGAAAGCTTGATTCACCAGTTTGTTACCTCCTGGAGTAGGATACTTCCCGGTGAAATACCAGTCGCCTTGATGATTGGGGCAGGCTGCGTGCAAGCCTTCGATGGTCTGAAACACGAATTCCACCGACGCCTGCATTCCTGCTGGCCGCAGCATCTCAGCCATCTTGCGGTTGATATCTTCAACCGAGAAAGGTTCATAGATAGCGCAGACACGATTTTTTCGCTCAGATATTGGCCTCTGCAGTTCCTCCATGCAGTCACGGTAGGTCGCTTCAATGCGGTTCTCCATGCCCCGCTCTTTCAGCAAGGCAATGGCGGCACGGAAAGCACAGAACTCCTCCAGGCGGGCCATGTCAATGCCGTAGTAGTCGGGGTAGCGCACTTGTGGCGAACTGCTCACCATCACTATCTTCCGGGGATGCAGACGGTCGAGTATCTTGAAGATACTCTCACGGAGTGTCGTGCCGCGGACTATGGAGTCGTCGATGATGACCAGGTTATCTTCGTAGGGGCGCAAGCTGCCGTAGGTGATGTCATAAACATGCGACGCGAGGTCATTGCGCGAGCCTGCCTCCGTAATGAAGGTGCGGAGTTTGATGTCTTTCCATGCCACCTTCTCGCTGCGAACCTTCAGCCCCTTCCCCCGCAGCCCTTCCATCATACCATAGAATGCCACCTCGGCCGTATTGGGAATGAAGGAGAATACCGTGTGGTCTGTATCTCCGCCGATGGCTTCCAGGATGGGCTCCGTGAGTTGTTGTCCCAACTGTTTACGCTCGTTGTAGATATCGCGGTCCGAACCTCGGCTGAAATAGATACGTTCAAACGAGCAGCGGGTCTGCTGCCTGGCTTCCAAAATCGTTTCCAGATGAGTGCTGCCGTTCTTCTTAGTGATCAGTGCCATACCTGCCGGCAGTTCCTGCACGTCCTCACAAGTGAGGTCGAAGGTCGTTTGCAGCACAGCTCGCTCGCTGGCAACGGCAACGATCTCATCGTCCGCATAGAAATAAGCCGGCCGGATGCCCCACGGGTCGCGCACCGCAAACATCTCGCCGCTGCCCGTCAGGCCGCACATGACATAGCCGCCGTCGTAATCTGCCATCGTCGTGCGCAGCACGTTACCCATCTGCACCTCGTCCTCTATATACCGTGTGACATCCAACCCTTCCAGACCACGCCCCTTCGCCGCAGCAAACAGGCGCTCCACTTCGCGGTCCAGGCGATGCCCCATCAGCTCCAGTGTGATATACGAATCGCTGAACATGCGTGGCGACTGACCTTGCTGTACTATCTTCGAGAATATTTCATCAATATTTGTCATGTTGAAGTTGCCGCACAGACACAGGTTCTTCGCACGCCAGTTGTTGCGGCGCAGGAAGGGATGGACGTACTGCAAGCCGCTCTTGCCTGTAGTGGAATAGCGGAGGTGACCCAAATATAGTTGGGCGGAAGCCCATTCCGGCGTCACATGGTCGAAGACCTCGCTGATAGCATCCTTACCCAGAGCCTTCTCCCTGAACATATATTCGGTGCCGACAGGTGCGTTCATATCCACACACGCGATACCCGCACCCTCCTGACCACGGTTATGCTGCTTCTCCATCATCAGATACAGCTTATTCAATCCGTACGACTCGGTGCCGTACTTCTCCACGTAGTAGCTTTTCGGCTTCAACAGCCTTACCAAAGCCACACCACATTCATGCTTCAACTCTTCCATATCAGATGCAGGCTTTAATAAACGACATGAACAAGGGATGAGGTTTCAGCACCGTAGAAGCATATTCTGGATGAAACTGCGTGCCTATGTACCAACGTTTCTCCGGGATTTCCACGATCTCCACCAGACGGGTATCCGGATTGATGCCCACACACTTCATCCCCCGCGCTTCATATTCCTCTTTATATTTATTATTGAACTCAAAACGATGGCGGTGGCGTTCTTGAATTAGGATTTCCTTGCCATATGCTTCCCATGCCTTGCTGCCTACCTCGAGCTCGCACTCATAAGCGCCTAGCCGCATCGTGCCACCCATCTCCGTAATGCTTTTCTGCTCCTCCATCAGGTCGATGACATTGTGAAGAGTATTCGGATTCATCTCGGCACTATGGGCATCCTTGTATCCTAGCACATCCCGTGCAAACTCAATCACCATCATCTGCATTCCCAGACAGATACCAAAGGTGGGGACATCGTGGGTTCGCGTATATTCGGCGGCAACAATCTTTCCCTCGATGCCGCGCTGACCAAATCCTGGGCAGATGATGATGCCTGCCAAACCAGACAGCTCCTTCGCAACGTTCTCCTTGATTATCTCTTCGCTGTTGATGAAGTGGATCGTTGTCTTTACATCGTTATAGATGCCAGCCAGATTCAGACTCTCACGAATACTCTTATAAGCATCTTGAAGTCCGTATTTGCCCACCAATCCAATATGCACTTCCCTGGTAGCACAGCGTTGTTTCTCTAGGAAAGCATGCCAAGAAGCCATGCCGTGAGTGTCCTCTGCAGTTTTCCCGCCGAGATTCCCCGTGGTCTGGCATTTTCTCAGAATCGCCTCGTCCAGTCCTTGCCGCTGCATATTCACGGGCACTTCATAGATGCTGGCCATATCTTCGCTCTGCACCACACACTCCAAATCGACATTGCAGAACGAAGCCACCTTCAGACGCAAAGCGTCGTCCAGGTGGCGTTCTGTTCGAAGCACAAGAATATCAGGCTGAATGCCCATAGACTGCAACTCCTTCACGCTGTGCTGCGTGGGTTTTGTTTTCAGTTCATCGGCTGCTTTCAGGTAAGGAACGTAGGTCAGATGTACACAGACGGCATTACGTCCCAAACTCCATCGAAGCTGACGGATGGCTTCCATGAACGGAGCACTCTCGATATCTCCGATGGTGCCGCCTACCTCTGTGATGACGAAATCTAAATCTTCGTCTTTCTCGTCTTCCCGAAGCATCCGACGCTTTATCTCGTCTGTGATGTGCGGCACCACCTGAATCGTCTTACCCAGATAGTCGCCCCGACGTTCGCGGTCGATGACCGTCTTGTAGATGCGGCCTGTCGTGATGCTGTTGTGGCGTGTGGTGCGTATGCCTGTGAAGCGCTCGTAGTGTCCGAGGTCCAAGTCCGTCTCCATACCGTCTTCCGTGACGTAACACTCGCCATGCTCGTAAGGATTCAGCGTGCCAGGGTCGATATTGATGTAGGGGTCGAACTTCTGAATGGTGATCTTGTAGCCGCGTGCCTGCAGCAGTTTACCGATGCTGGCAGATATGATTCCCTTTCCAAGTGAGGAAACCACGCCGCCTGTCACGAAGATATACTTTGTTGTCATAGATGTGTTGTTTGCTTGTTCATGATGCTGCAATTGCACAATCGTGATCGTGCAATTGCCGAATCACGATTGTGCAATGAAATATTATAGGTGGAACGAAACGCCAAATAGGAGATAAAGCTTCTCTGACCTGGGATTAGCGGTCAATCCAGCAAAGACAGGAAGATGATACTTCTCCTTGATGACAAAATCCTTGGTGGCGCGCAGACTCACGTTGGTAACGCAGAAGCCATTGGCATCGTAGGATGTGGTGCGCCACGGCACGGCACCCAGTGTCGCAGCCCAATCGAGGCCTGCGAGGCGGAAAGGTGCCGTCAGTTCGAAGTAGCTGCTATAGGCTCGCTTGCCATTTTTGTTTATGCCATCGTTACCAGCGAAGTTCGTGTACCACTGCACGCTGAGGAATCCGAAATCATAGCCCACATTAGCTTCCCAGACATGTGTGGTCTTATGGGCTTTGTACTGGAAGTAGCTACCATTGGAGAACCAATAGTCGGTCAGGCCTAC
>CACXXT010000088.1 GCA_902771725.1 uncultured Bacteroidales bacterium | reverse complement strand
GGGTGACATCCGATATGAGAAGGACCTCAATATGGCGTTTGCTGACAATGAACCCACACCCGACCTGGAGGTGGACTGGGCCGATGACTACTGCATCAGTCTCAAGGCCAGGAACGTATATGACAAGCGCAACCAGGACAACTACGTCAAGCAGTATTACACAACATACAGGGTAGTTAGTGGCGACAAAGTCAATGACGGCAGATACATCAACGAAACAATGAATGTATCTGACTTCACTGTGACTGGCGAACACGGAGGGATGATAGATGTTGAAAGAAACGCTGTTGCCAGAATTAACAACCTGATATGCGGCGCATACTTCCATCCGATGGGCATTCGCTTTACCCCCACCATCGAATATGTCCCGTATGGGAATACCAACCACCAGAGCAACACTCCTGTCACACTCACCCGACCGGCGAAAGAGATTATCATCGACCCTTTCACCTGCGCAAAGAGCCTCAATGTGGACTTTGACAAATGGACCAGGAAGAACACCATTCGCTGGACACGCTACGAGGAGCAAAGCGGCTGGGGCGTGAAATGCATGGTGACACGCCCTTGCCGCACGGACGGCAAGTGGTACGTCATCCGCTATGAGGATGGTCAGGCAGCAGACACCTACACCCTCATTGCCGAGATGAACGGCGATGCCACCGACCTCAAGGTGGAGGACAGCGACATCGACTACGATAAACGCTACAACTATCGCGTCATCTTCCTGCCCGTCGTGCTGGCAGACAAATACGACAAGGACCATCTGACCAGTGGCGTGCTGGCAAACCCCGAAAGGCTACTGACGAACTTCTGGATAGAGCAGCAGGTGAGCACACAGCTTGAGATGCCCATCAAGCTGACACAGGACCGCAGTTACGACGGAGCCGTGCGCCTGAAGTGGGAATACTGCGCTGCCCCCACGGGCGAGAACTGGACGATTGAATACCGTCCGGCAGAGACAGGCAGTGCCTGGCGCGTGCTCGACAGCAGCATGATGGTCGATACGGAGGCATCGGAGGCCAGCTTCGATGCCGAAGGGTCGGTGTGCGACATGATGGACTATCGTGTAAAAACCACCTATATGAACCGCGACTTCTACTCTAACGTCTATACTGGCAACCTGCCTGCTGGCAGCTACATCAGCGAGGTGAAGGCATCGACAGGCACGGAGGAGAAGACCGTCATCGTGAAGTGGAAGGTGGCTCGCGCCGACGTTACAAACGATATCTACTTCCGTGTGCTGCGCCGCGTCATTGGCGATACAGACTGGACGCTGCTCACCGACGAGATTCATGGCACGGCCACGGAATACACCTATACCGATGACCGTCCGCTGGCCGGCTCGTACTATGAATACTCCGTGCAGGCCTACGGCGCGAAGTGCGACGAGCAGATCGTGAAGACCGACGAGGTCATCGCCCCTGGTTTCTCGCAAGCCCGAGGCACCATCACCGGTCACATCTCCTACGGCTCGGGAACAGCCGTCGATGGCGTGAAGGTGAACCTCGTCAAGGCCAGTGCCGACGAGCAGACCGACCAGCCGCAGTTCCTCTCGCGCTACATCGAGGGTGCAGGCAAGGGCTTGCAGTGGACGACTGCTAACAAGGAGAAGTACGCCAACGTGCTCAGCGGTGACGGCACCTTCACCATACAGTTCTGGGCACGGCCAAAGAGCGTGGATGCCGGAGGAGCCGCCAACCAAACCATTCTGCGATTAGGCAACGGACTGGAACTGGGCGTGAGGAGCGACGACGGCACACATTTCTATCTGAACAGAGTCATCCACTATAACAAAAGGCTGAACTCGCATCACTTCAATAAGAGCCTGCCGTTCAGCACCACCGACTTTACCCACGTCACCGCCGTCTATGACCACGGCATGTTGACTTGTTATGTGGGCACCGACTCGCTGCTGTCGTACACACTCGATTGCACTCAGTATAAGGACTGGAACATTGGCAGCGATCCCACCCTCGCTGTGGGCGGCATCGAAAGCATGTACGCAGGTATGGGCCAGTCCTTCAACGGCTATATTGACGACATCCGCCTATGGAACAGAGCCCTGAGCAAAGAAGAGGTGGAAGCCAACTACACCCGTATCCTCGGCGGTACGGAGGACGGTTTGGTGCTCTACTGGCCGCTCGACGAGGGACTCGGTGTGAAGGACTATGCCTTCGACGTGGCCCGTCAGGACGGCATCTACCAGCTGAACCATCCTGAGGTTGGACTTAATGCCACGCCGTCGGCCACCGTGCCGCAGCAGTTGGGTCTCTACGGTGTGACCGACAAGAATGGCAACTATATCATACGCGGTATTCCGTTCCAGCAAGGCGGCACCAACTACGAGATTGCCCCGCTGTACGGCGAGCATCAGTTCAATCCCGTCACACGCTCGATGTTCGTCAGCCCCACCTCGCTGACGGCTAACAACATCGACTTCGAGGATGTGTCGTCGTTCCCCATGGAGGGATACGTTTACTATGCCGGCACGAACATTCCTGCCGAGGGCATACAGTTCTATGTGGATGGTCAGCTGCTGACCACCGATGGCGAAGTTCAGCAGAGCGATGCACAAGGCCGCTACAGAATCTCCGTTCCTATAGGCGAGCATTTTGTCGAAGCCAAGCTGGGCAATCACAAGATGGTGGGCGGCGGACGCTTCCCTGATACTGGGAAGTATAACTTCGACCGTGCCGTGACGCATGACTTTGCCGACTCCACGCTGGTCAATTTCGTGGGGCGCATCGGTGGCGGCGAGCGCAACGACACGCTGGCCGTGGGCTTCGGCGCATCGAAGAACAACATTGGCACGGCCACCATCACGTTGAAACTGAACAACGAATCGTTATCGTTCAACCGCGTGGAGGGCAAGCCCCAAACATCGGCTACCCAGATTCGCACGTGGGAGAGCGACACTGTGAGCATCAACAGCACGGCATGGACAGGCTTCGAAGGCGACGACGCACGCTACATATTCATCAATACCGACCCCGCGACGGGCGAGTTCTCGGCCAAGTTGCCACCGCTGAAGTACATCGTGAAGAACATCGAGATACCTAAGAACCCCGACATAGAGTTCAATATCCTGCCAGAGATAGACTTGAGCAACGTGCTGAAGGAGCAGATCGACTCGTTGTGGCAGGTGGATGAACGGGGCGACTCCGTGCTAAACAAGTATAAGTACCACACCAAACTTGTGCAAACCTACTTTGCCACACCTCAGGTGGACTTCAGCCAGCCCAAGAGTGGCAAGGACGTCTTCGGCATACAGGAATACAAGGGTGAGGACGAACTGGGCAAGTTTACCGTCAGCGACCTGTGGACACGCACGGATGAAGGTGCCGTCAGCTACAAGTACGGTTATCCTATCTATAAGATGGGCGATGAATATCACACAGAACTCTACGGCTATGAGGTCTATACGAACTACGACAACGGAGAGGCTGCCAACGACACCATCCCCCTCGCCGGCCAGGTTATTACTGTGGCCAACGAGATGTCGAGCGACCAGACCATCGTGGCCGTGCTTCCGCCCGGTGAAACCGAATACCAGTTGGGCCAGGTGTACGACCTGAAGAAGAACCAATTGGTGCTTGACTCACTGGGACGCTACGCCTTCAAGTGGAATGCCGGAGCACCCAACGTCGTCAGTCCGTACACCCGTCATCTGGGCATCACGCTGGAGCGCAAAGGACGTACCTACGCCCCCAATGGCATAAATGCCATCGTCGTGGGCAGTCTTCCTATCGGCAACAACTTCGTCACCAATGGCCCCGACCAGGTGCTGATGGTGCTGCGCGACCCGCCAGGCGCTAAGTCGAAGACCGTGTGGAAGACTGGCTCGACCAAGACGAAGGTGAGAAGTTCCACCAGCGGTGGCTATGGCAACGAGAAGATAATGTATGAGGCAAACTTAGGTGCGAAGGTGAGATTCATGTCGGGCTTCGGACTCTACTACGAGACCACAGACCTTGACAATACCTCTGATATAGGCGGTGGCATTCACTATACGTGGAACAAGAACTCATCGACCGAAAAGACGTGGACGCTGACCGCTACCGAGCAGGTATCCACCGGTGCCACTAAGGACTATTGCGGATCGAATGGCGATGTCTTCATAGGCTACAGCACCAACCTGCTCATGGGCAAATGCCGCAAGGTGGGATTCTTCCGCGACAACGAGACGGCGCCCTTCGAACTGAAAGACGATGTGGCTACCAGCCTGGGCGACAGCGTGACAACAAAGTTCATGTACTCCACCTACGAGATTGAAGAGGTGATGATTCCGAAGTGGCGGGAGACACGCAATGGCTACCTCACGCAGCACTTCGATACTGAGGCCGAGGCCCGCGCTTTCGTGAATAACACGAGCGAGGTGCTCTATGCCACATGGGTCAAGGAGGATGATACAAGCTACGGACAGGAGGGCACCTACGTGCAGGTGACACCCGCCGCATGGGAGAGCCTCACAGATTTTGTGGCCGAAGACAAGGTGGCCTGGTGCAACAATCAGATAGAAAGCTGGCAAAAGGTCCTCTACAACAACGAATACGACAAGGTGACGGCTATTGAGAATCGCGACAAATACTGGCAGCGCAACATCTCGTTCGATGGTGGATCGGGCTACTCCTACACAGCCCGCAATGATACGACCAAAGTGGTGAAACACAACTATTCGCACAATCTGGGAGGTATCGTAAAGGGTGGTTTCTCAACGAAAAACACGGCCGCTTCCATACAGTTCAAGACGAAGATGTCAGTCGACACAGAGAACGGTTGGGCTTACTCCACCACTGAGAGCGACTACGACGAGAATACGAAGGACTATGCCGAGTTCGACTACACCTTTGATGACGGCAACAAGGGCACCGACTTCTCAGTGGATATCTACAAGTCGCCTACGGGCTGGAGCGACATCTTCAGTATCTTCGGCGGACAAAGCTACAATCCCTATCAGAAGGAAGAGAAGACCCAGTACTACGAGCCGGGACAGCACATTCTCTCCAACGGAACGGAACAGATGGAGAATCCCGACATACAAATCAGCACTGACGGCGGCATCGCTGTCAAGAGTGCCGTACTGACCGACATACCCGCCGGACAGACAGGGCAGTTTACCCTGCATCTGTCGAACATCAGTACCACCACACAGGGCTTCGACTTTACCTATAATCTGTCGGTTGCGGAAGGCACCAACCAGCATGGACTGGAGATACTGATGGACGGTGTGCCTGCCAATGGACGCGGCATATTCATCCCCGCCGGCGAGACGGTGAAGAAGGTAATCACCGTTCGACAGACTGACCAGAGCGTGCTCGACTATGAGAACATCGAACTGTGGTTCTCGTCAGCATATCAGGCCATCAAGATTCACGATATCGCTAAGTTGAGCGTACATTTCAAGCCCTCGTCATCGCCCGTGGAACTGGCAATCACCGAGCCGGTGGTGAATTGCAAGACGGACAGTGCCCGTCTGGAGATGAAGGTGAAGGGCTTCAACCGCCAGTTCAAGAACCTGAAGAACGTGGGCGTGCAGTACCGTTTCCAGGGCAACACGCAGTGGACGGCCCTGCATACGTGGGTGACCAACAAGGCCGACTCGCTCAATGCCAACTACAACCTGCTGCCTGCCACGGGCGACCTGCCGCTGGAACTTAAAATGATTAGCGACCAGAGCTACCCCGAGGGCAACTACGAGTTCCGCGCCTTCACCACCACACCCTACGGCAACGAACAGGTGCAGGTCTATAGCGACGTCATCAACGTCGTCAAGGACATCACCCGACCCATCAACATCTTCACACCTACACCTGCTAACGGCATCTTAGGCTACGGCGACCAGCTGGTCATCGAGTTCAACGAGGACATCGTGCCGGGCTACGTGAGCGACAACAATGTCATCGTCACCGCCAAGCTCAACGACACGCAGGTGGACCATGAGGTGGCACTGCAGCTGATGCCTTTCGGCGAAGCACCGCGCACGGTGAACCCCGTGTTCCTGCAGGGCGACTTCTCCATCGACTTCTGGCTCTACCGCCGTGACAGCGGCACGCTCTTGTCCTTAGGCAAGACAAATTCGAGATTTGCACTCAACGTCCGCGACGACGGCTACGTGGTGGCTACCGTGGGCGGGACACAGCATGTGAGCGACCGCCCCATGCCCAAGGACGAGTGGACCTTCGTGGCACTGAGTTACAAGGCCAGTACCATGACCTTCGACATGGAGGCGTCGGCAGACCAGGCCGGTAACGTGATGCTGTTCGAGGACCGCCCCGTGGAGCTGAAGGACCTGGAGGCCTTCAGCTATACCGATGACTATCACCTCTACCTCGGCGGCATCGACGCCGACATCCACTCGCTGAGCCTCTACAATATCTATCGCGACGTTCACAAGGCCACCGCCACCAAGGATCAAGCCAAGGACAGCTACGTCTATGGACTGGCCAACTACTGGCCATTTGACGAGGGCCACGGCTTCACGGCCGCCGACAAGCGCCACACCCACGACTTCTCCGTTCCCAACCGCTGGCTCTTGGAGAACGTGAACTACGGCCTGCGCATGGACGACAACGAGGGTGCGAAGACCGACATCACACAAATCACCACCAGGCCCGGCGACAGCTATGCCATAGAGTTGTGGCATCGAATCAGCGACTATGACGGCAAGGATGTGGTATTCGAGACGACCACGCCCAACCAAGGCAAAGACCAGCAGCAGCACAACAAACTGAAGCTGCACTACGACGGGAAGAAGAACCTGATTCTCAACTACGACAAGGATTCCATCATGGTGGCCAGTGCCGAGGACTTCCCCGAAGTCATGGACTGGCGTCATCTGGCACTCAACGTGGTGCGCGGCCAGGCAGCCAGCTTCTATCTCAACGGCCAGCGCACAGCCGTCATCGCCGAGACCGATGTGCCGCCATTGGAAGGCTCCGTGCTCGTCGTGGGCAAGGATGCCAAGGATTCCTGGGTCGATGAACTGCGCATCTGGCACGCCTCGCTCAGCGAGAGCCGTCTGCAGCAGAACATGTACAACACCATCGACACCGCCGACATCTACAGTCGCGGCCTTGTGGCCTACTATCCCTTCGAGAAGACGGGCAAAGACAATGGTGTCCCCACGAAGGTGCAGACCTTGGAGAACATGGCTCATCCCAGTGCGCTCAGCGGTTTACCCGCCGTGATAGACACCACCCTCGCCACCTTCTCGCCCTTCGCACCGCCCCTGAAGAACGCTCCCGACGAAACACCCATTAACACCACACCCGTCGCCTCGGAGCGCAAGCTCATCATCAACCTCACTGGAGAGAATAGCCGGCTGCGCCGCATCGAGGGCACCACGCTCAACATCACCGTGGACCAGATCCGCGACCTGCACGGCAACACCTCGCTGCCCATCCGCTGGACGGCCTACGTGCAGCAGAACACGCTGACGTGGATGAAGGACTCGGTGAACATCATCAAGAAGTACGGCGACGACTATACCTTCGACGTGGACATCGAGAACAAGAGTGGCAGCACCGAGCTATATACCTTATATAATATGCCGCAGTGGCTCTCGCTCGTCGACAGCGAACGCACGGACGACGTGAGTCCGCTGAAGACGAAGACGCTGCGCTTCGAGGTGAACCCGCTGGTGCCCGTGGGCAACTACGACGTGGCCATCGGTCTGTTGGGCAACAACGGCATTCTGGAACCGCTGCGCATCGTGATGAAGGTACGCGGCGAGAAACCGCAGTGGGCCGTTGACCCGACGAAGTACGACCACAACATGTCGATTATCGGACAGGTGTATATCGGCGGCATCCTGATGGAGAACCCGGAGAGCATGGTGGCCGCCTTCATCGGCAATGAGTGCCGAGGCGTGGCATCGCCCGAGAAGGTGCGCGGCGCGGCCTACGTGACGATGAACGTCTATGGCACCGACAACAAGCGGTACGACATGGGCAAGGAAGTGAGCTTCCGCATCTGGGATGCATCGAAGGGCGTGGCCTACACCGACGCCAATATCGCCGTGACGGTGAAGACCGCTGCCATGAAGGACTCCACCGTGACCACCGTCATCTTCGGCCAGGATAAGATACTGGGTGACTTCGACACGCCCGCCATCTGGACGAAGAGCGAGAACGTGGAGCAGCTCATCCCCATCCACCAGAACTGGAACTGGATAGCTTTCGGCGTGGAGCCGCAGAGCACCTACCTCGACCATGTGTTCGGCGCATACGCGGAGTGGAGCATGCTGCTCAAGAGCCGTGATAATTGGAACGACTACAACGGTGCCCAGTGGGGCGGCGGCACGCTCAAGAGTGCGAAGGCCAACGAGATGTACAAGCTGAAGATAGACCGCCTGCCAACCACGAAGCAGGATGAGCCTAACAGCCTGCTCGCCGTGTCGGGCCGACAGCTGAAGGAGGACAAGGAGAGGGCCGTCACGCTGGCGAAGGGCTGGAACTGGATAGCCTACACACCGCTG
>CACXXT010000087.1 GCA_902771725.1 uncultured Bacteroidales bacterium | reverse complement strand
TATATAGTATATATATTATATATATATAATATATATACTATATATATAATAAGTCTATTTCTGCTATTTTCTCTTTCTCCCTATACCTGG
Organism: uncultured Bacteroidales bacterium; assembly: GCA_902771725.1. Taxonomy (GTDB): domain Bacteria; phylum Bacteroidota; class Bacteroidia; order Bacteroidales; family Bacteroidaceae; genus Physcousia. Next base: position 8,410 of record CACXXT010000087.1, on the reverse strand, counting down.
CTCACCAGAAAACTGTATTCTGTATTCTGTATCCGATTTTTCAGTTGTTGGATGGTGAAAGTGTGCCCATCCTGCAGCTATCTCCTCTGCGCCTAGCAGATAGCTGCAAATGCAAATACAGATATGTCCCACCCCGACCCCACCTCACGTTATGGAGGGGAGGGCTTGCAGGGTGAGAAAGAGGCTCTCTGCAGCATGATAGGCAGTGCCGAAGGAAAGGTCGGATGCAATAAAAAAGTCTTCATCTTCCATACTTTTTGTGCCTGGAAAGACGTTCTTATAAAAAAGAAATTCCGTATCTTCGTAGAAAAACGACGGGCTGGATTGTCTAAATGATAGGAAGTACCCCGAAAGGGGACTGATAAAAAAGACACGTTATGATTGACAAGACGATACTTCACAGGCTCTTCTGCCGTCACTACAGCGAGATGATTCATCTGGCCAGGACGCTCCTGTACGACGACGAGGAGGCGGAGGACGCGGTGCAGGACGTGTTCGTGCGACTCCTGGAGTGCGACATCTTGCCCGCCGAGGACAAGGCGCGAGCCTATCTGATGACTGCCGTGCGCAACGGTTGCGTCAACCGCATCAAGCGCAAGGCGCTGGCAGAGCAGTTCCGCGAGCTCTATTCCCTGGATGCCGAAGCCGACTGGCAGCACGCCGAGCAGCGGTTGGCAACGCTCCAGGCCATCGGCGACTACGCTGAGAGCCACCTCCCAGAGCCGCACCGCACCATCTTCCGCCTGCGCTTTCAGGAAGACCTGAAGCTGAAGGACATCGCCAGCCGGCTGGACATGAACCTCAAGACCGTCTTCAAGTATCTCAGTCAGTCCATCCAAAGCGTTAAAGAACAATTCAAACCCTAAGAAGATATGGACACGAATCCCAACATCGGCCGGCTCCTGGCCATGCTCGACAATCCCGAAGCATATACCGAGCAGGAGATCTACGACATCATCCACAGCGACGAAGAAACCCTCGAGGCCTACCGCTGCATGGTAGCAGCCAAACAAGCCTACCGCCACAGGCAGACCCGCCAGCCGGCAGATGCCGATGCGGCTTGGCAGCGATTTGAGAGGAAGACGAGCCCGCTCCGTTTCGGCTGGCAGAAGATTGCCGCCTCGTTCATCGCCGTAGCCTTCCTCGGCGGACTGGCCTTCGCCGCCTATCACTTCCTTTCGCCACGAAAGACGTCACAACAGACAGAAATAACCGCTACCACCCAAGCTGGGAGGGCAGGGGAGGAGTCTGTCCGCTTCACCAACGCCCGCCTGGACAGCATCCTCCCCGTCGTTGCCGGGCACTATGGACGCAAGGTCTGCTTCCGCAACGAAGCACCGCGTGAGCTGAGGTTCACCATCACTTGGAACCGTCGGCAACCGATAGCGTCGTTAGTGAGCTCGCTCAATGAGTTCGACGGCTTGCTGCTGACCGATGAGCATGATACCTTGTTTGTGGAATCCGTAGAAAGCGAGGAAGAATGAAACGCCTGTACTGTCTCATCGTGCTGTCCCTCCTGTGCGGGAGGCTGGCAGCCCAGCATCTCCATTCTTTCGACTTCCGCGATGCCTCCCTCGCCGCCGTGCTCGACACGTTGGCCGCTGTGCAGGACGAGTATTCCATTTCCTTCATCCACAACGAGCTGGAACACCTGCGCATCTCGGCCCGCATCAAGAACCAGACCATCAAGGATGCGGTGGAGAAGGTCTGCAAGGGGCAACCCGTGAAGGTGAAGACGCGCAGCAAGCAGATCTTCGTGCAGTATAAACCAGAAAAGGATTTCTCGGACAAGACCATTCAGATAGCAGGATCTGTGCGGGACGCCTTCCTGAAGATTCCCCTGAAAGACGTCAAGGTGACGGTACATCGGATGGACAGCACCGTAGTGGTAGATTCCATAGAGAATATCGATATCTATGGAGGTCATAAACTTATGAGCGTCATGTTCTACGCCGACGTGAAGGCTAATCCCAGGGAGTACCTGGTTCACGCGCAACTGGACGGCTACGATGACGTCTGGCAGAAGGTGACCATCACCAATCCCAAGGAAGAACGGGTGGGTGCAGAAATAGAGATGCGGAGGTCCAGGGCACGGACGATGAAGGAAGTGACCGTGACAGCCACGCGCATCAAGATGTACTATCGCGGCGACACGCTCATCTACGATGCCACGGCCTTCAAGATGCCCGACGGCTCGATGCTCGACGACCTCATCCGTCAGTTGCCAGACGTGACGATGAACGACGACGGCGAGATCTTTGTCAAGGGGCGCAAGGTGGATGAGCTGCTGCTAGGTTCCCGCTCGTTCTTCGGCGGCAACAAGCGCGTGCTCATGGAGAACCTGCCCTACTACACGGTGAAACATCTCAAGGTCTATGAGAAGCAGACCGACAAGAGCGTGGCGCTGGGCTATGACGTAGAGCCGCGACAATACGTCATGGACGTGATTCTCAAAGATGAATACAAGCAAGGTTACATAGGTAATGTGGAAGCGGCAGGGGGCACGCAGGAGAGATGGCTGGCCCGTGCCTTCCTCCTCGGCTATGCGGACAACCTGCGCTTCACGCTCCTGGGCAACGTGAACAATGTCAACGAGAGCCGCCATATCGGAGAGGCAGGTCATTGGACACCTGAGCAAGCGCCGCGTTCGATGCTGACCACCCGTAGCGCCGGAGCGGAAATCGACTATCACACCGATGAGGACAAACTGCAAGAGACCTTCCGCGCTGAGTTCACATCGACGACCGACGAGCAAACCATGCGCCAGCGCTACGAGCAGTTCCTCGAAGGCTGCAAGCCAACATCGCTCACCGAATCCTTCAATTGCAAAGGCAACAGGAAACTGAAGCTGAGTAATACATTAGCTCTGCATAAACCTCTCTGGTTGTCATTCAGCGCTAACTTCAATTATGCTCATCGCGATGGCTCCTTCCACTCGGCTTTCGACCAGTGGAACGATTCGCTGACAGCCTCTCAGCGTCGTGAGGGCATGAGCGAAGGCACAGACTGGAATGTTGGTGCCTCGATATACGGAGCAATAAATATAGGTGGCAAGAAACAACATATATCCTTCTTTGCCACGTTGAGGCACGATGATGACCAGTCAGCACAGGGTAGCCGATATGCTACGCAAAGCCTCCGTCAGACGAACCTCCAACACAACACCAACGACATCAGCAACCAATCGACGTCTGGTAGGGCACAATTGAGCTACAACAAGGATTTGAGTGATAAAGTGACGCTGAAAATCGAGGAAGTCCTCAATCTCACCAACCAGCGCACTCACGATTACCTCTATCACCCCGACACGCTGGCACTTGCCTCACAACTGGATGCACTCGCAGCCATCACCGACCCCTCCAATTCCTACGACAGCCACCACCGAGAGGCGTATAACTCGCTAGCCGTTCAACTACATAAGAGCGCTTTTCGGTCGCTCATCGACGGTGGCCCCATTGGCAACTCCTATGAAAAATACTCTGTGAGATTGGAGATGCCTGTAAGACATGAGTCGCTCAACTACCAGCGCGGATCGCTTGACACGCTGGCTCGGCAGAACAACATTTTCCTAAATCTCTCCGGAGGCTACGGATTCACCTTTGACCGCGACAGGAACTTCATACGCATCAGTGCCCACCACAGCCGATATGCTGCAGAGCTCATGGACCGCATCACCTACCGCGACGACAGCCAGCCACTCGTCGTGAAACTTGGTAATCCTGACCTCAGCGGCAAGGTGGAATCAGGAGTCGGCGTTTCGTATAACTACGGCTTCGCCAACTTCCATCGCCACGCCCTAAATGCCTCGGGCGGCTTTACCTATCTGCATCGCGATGTGGCGCAGTCCGTCGCCTACGATCCCGCGAGCGGAGTCTATACCTACCAGCCCATGAACATCAGCGGAGCGTACAATGCCAATGTCCGTTTCGGCTTCGACCAAGCCATAGACGAGAAGCGCTATTGGAAATGGCATACTGATGCCGATGCCCGCTTCGACCACGCAAAAGACCATGCCATGCTGGCAGGAATGACCGAGAGCCGCGAGAACACCGTCAACACCCTCACCCTGCACGACGGCATGTATATCCAGTACCACCGCAATCAGCTGGACCTACGCGCCACGGGCGATATCAGCTGGCGGCACAGCGAGGGCAAGATGTACGATTTCTCCACCCTCAATGCCCTCGACTTCCGCTATGGCCTCAGCGCCAAATACACGACCCCCGCCCTCGCCGGCAAGAAGGTGGGAGGCATGACGCTCGCCGCAGATGCCACCATGTACAGCCGTCGTGGCTATGGCAGCGCTCCGCTGAATACCGATGACTTCGTGCTCAACGCCTCCCTCAGCCAACCCTTCATGAACGGCAAACTCATTCTCCGCCTTGAAGGTTTCGACCTCCTCCACCAGCTTTCCGCCACGCAGTATGTTGTCAACGCCCAAGGCCGGACGGAAACCTGGTACCGTTCCCTGCCGCACTATCTCATGCTCCACGCCGTTTGGCACTTCAATAAGAACCCGAAGAAGAAAGAATAGCGCAGCGCTAAATCTTTCAACTGCCGGGCACCGAATAAGCATTTCTTTTACGTATTGCAGGCATCTCTTCCTTTAAACAGCATATCTTTCTTAAACCAGGCCATTCTTTTCTTAAAAAAGTTTAATGCGCACTTAACATTTCCACTTCTCTCCGTTATATAGGTGTATGAAAGCAGAAATGTTCACATCCATCGTCTTGCGCCTCCGTCCCCGGTTGCTGAGCCTCGCGTTGCAGTTTGATGCTGATCGCGAAGCCGCTGAGGACGCGGTGCAGGAGGCATTGATGCGGTTGTGGACTGCTTGGGAAGGATTGGACGACGTGGCTGATGCCGAGCGACTGGCGGTGCGGCTGACGAAGCACGCCTGCATCGATGCCTTCAGGCAGAGGCATCAGCAGCAGACGGTGGCGCTGACGGAAGTCACAGCAACAGCAACCAGCAACGCCGTGCACGAAGCAGAACTGCAACGTGCTTTGGAGCAGGCTGTGGCTATGCTGCCGCCTGCCCAGCGCCGCTTGTGGACGATGTTTGCCGAAGCGCAGATGGGCAGCGCAGAGATAGCTGCCGCCACGGGTATTGCCGTCCGCAGCGTGAGCTCGATGCTCAGCATGGCACGTCGTCGTATTGTAGAATCATTAAAGAAAGGAGGAATGCTATGACTTCTGATTTTAAAGATGATAGCTTGAAGAAGAAGGATGCTGAATGGCTGGAGCAGTATCTTGCGGGCAAGGCACCTTTGCATGCCGAGGACCTGCGCCTGCCTTCTGCCGAAGAACTCGATGCTGCCGAGGCTGCGTTCGACGAGATTGTGGCCGGACGCCAGAAACCTGCCCGCCGTGTTCCTCTCTGGGCGTGGGCGGCAGCCGTGGCGGCAGTGCTGACGGTGGCCGTTCTCCTTTGGCCGAAGTCCGAGGCTCAGCAGCCGCCTGCATTGATGGCCAACGATGCAGCCAAGGCGCAAAGGAGCGAGAACGTCGTTGCGAAAGAAATGCCGATGCCAGAGGATAAGAACCTCGTGGCTGTGGCTGAAGGCGAGTCGGAACGTAAGCTTGATGTCGGGTCGAAGCGTCTGCTTGAAGGCGAGCGAAAACGAAAGCTTATGCCAGAGCAGCCCAAGGCAGAGGAGGTGGCCGTGCGCCAGGATGCGCCAGCGAGCATTCCTTCTGCTATATCGGAACCTGTGAGTGTTGTCGTTCTGGCGGAGGCAGCAGAAGAACCGAAAGAGCAGGAACCCTCGCTGATTCCTGCCGACAAGCAGGCCCTCGCTGAACTCTATCTCGCCGAGGAGGCTCTGCAAGTGATCTACGAACGGCGGGCACAAGTCGAAGCCATACGTGCCTACGCCGCCAGCATCAAGGGTGAGGAAATGGCGAAACCGGTCATCGCATTCTAACACGTTAACACATTAATAAGTAAACTTAAAAACCTTATACGATTATGAAAACGATAATGAAAAGCTTACTGACGGCGGGGCTGCTGCTCGCTGCCACGGCCGCCTCTGCACAACGTGTGCAGAAACTGGAAGACTGGATGGGTAGTCTCATCTCCAAGGCCATAGACAACAAAGTGGAAGTCACCAAAAGTCTCGGCCAGGAGCGCGATATCTTGCAAGAGGGAACTCCCCTGAAATGGCGCTGTGACATTTATACCTTCATGCTCCCCAAGAAGCAACGCCCGCTATTCGACGAGATGATTAAGGCTTTCGAGGCTAACGGTCGTGAAGATCCCAATTGTTATGGGGTAAATAGCATGACAACGGGCAATCCGCAGCGAGAAGGAAAGCGAAACCTAATGGTTGGAGAGGACATGAACCGCTACGTCACCATCGGCGAGCAGTACGGCAACTACATTAACGTGAACATCCTCGATGCCGCCGACACCACCAAGACTCACCGCTATGCCTATGCCCTCGAATGGAAAGAAGACCACAAAGGAAAGGTCTTTGCCCGCTACATCGTCACCTACGCCAAGATTCCCTCTGCCACCTCCAGCATCATCCGGCAGGACTGGCCCTATCTCGAGATAGGCCCTTCGCGCATACCCAAGGGCGGGCCTGTCCAGGCGCCGAACAAGGCGCGGGTGTTCTTCCTCGGAAAAGAATACTCCGTACAGCTGCTCGACAGTGTCATTGACGAAGCTCGTCAGCGCGAAGCGGAGACCTATAAGAAGGTTAAGGAAGCTATACAGCGTGAAGCGGAAGCTTCTAAGCAAATGAGATCATTCGTCGTCTGGGCAGACTCCCTGCACCACGACACCGACCCTGTGACAGCTGTCGTCCTCAACCTGCAACAGGGTAAGAACATCACAGCCGACGACCTCCTCTGCAACGACAACATCCTGCTCATCTTCGCTCAGCTGAAGAAGCAGTATCTGGCTGGGCAGAACACGGAATTCAACGCCATCTCCATCTACAACCTCTGCAAGCAAGCCCATGAGTTCGGCTTCTTCACCGGTAAATACTCAGAAGAGGAGTTGAAGCAACTGAAGCAGGAAATAGCCAGCCTGATAGACAAGACTCCGAAAACCGACGAAGGCACTAACGTTGAACAGCGCATCTATCTTGGTCTGGCGCTGTCGCACCTCGAGAAGATAGAATAATCACGGGCAATAAACGTAGGTGTTGTTCGTTATAATATTAAAGAAGCAAGCAAACAATGAAGCAAGCCATCATCACGGTACTCGCCCTCCTGCTCGGCACGCTGACCGCCAGCGCCGACATCCTCAGAGGGCGCATCATCGATGCCGAGACCAAAGAACCGTTGCCCGAAGCCAGTCTGGAATTGAAGCAGCAAGCGGACTACAACGGGCACCTGGCCACCTGGATTATGAGGAGCAACACGGACTCGGTTGGATGTTTCAACATGCGACTGATGGGGCGCGGCACGCTCTCTGCCTCCATGCTGGGCTACTACACGAAGACGAAGGTGGTGATGGGCTTCTCGGACAGCACCAAGGACACCATCGACGTGGGCGACATAGCGCTGAAGCCGTCCGAGACGTTGATGAAGATGCTGGAGGTGAAGGGACGGGCGCGGCGCTTCACGGTGCGCGGCGACACCATCGTGTTCAACCCAGAAGCCTTTCATCTTGAGGAGGGTACGCGGTTGGACGAGCTCATTCGCCAGCTGCCGGGCGTGGAGGTGGCCGAAGACGGCAGCCTGACGTGGAACGGCAAACCCATCCGCATCACCATGGACGGCGAAAGTCTCTTCGGCGGCAACGACATCATCAACCAACTGCCGGTAGAGGCCGTGGAGAACATCAAGGCCTACAACAAAGCCTCGAAGCTCAGCGAACGCACAGGCAAGGACGACGGCAGCGAGGATATGGTGCTCGACCTGACCATCAAACCCGGCTTCCTCGACCGCTGGTACGGCGACGTGGCGGGAACCTATCAGACCCCCAAGCACTACAACGCAGACCTGCACATGAACCGCCTCTCGAAGACCAACCCGGCCATGGTGAACGCCTACGCCAATAATATGGCCCGCGAGGGAACGCGCACGATGCACGGCGGATGGGGCAGCTGGGGCAACAACTACGGGCAGAGCCAAGGTGCATCAGCCGGCTATCAGCACAACATCCGCGAGAAGGAAGGTACGCAGGAGATGCGCAGCAGCTACAGCGTGAGTGGAGGACTCACACACACCGACGACTGGCGGACGAGCTACTCCGAGACTCTCAACCTCATGGAAGATGCTGCCACCAAGCGCACCTACACAGAGGATTACAAGCGCAACCACAAGCTCAATCCCTACTTCAACTTCGACTGGATGTGGGACATCGACTCGCTCAACACCATCTATGGCGACATCGACGTGAGTCACAAGCGAACCCGCTCCAATGGCAGCCGCGATATGCGGCAGGACGATCTGCT
>CACXXT010000086.1 GCA_902771725.1 uncultured Bacteroidales bacterium | reverse complement strand
TGGAACTTCAAGCCTGCAGCTCGCCTGATTTGGGACTTCTTCCGCCACTTCTCTCGTGACATGGAAACCAAGAAGCTGAATTATACAGAATAAAGAATTATTATGCGTCAGCATACCTACGACTGGAAGGTGAATCCAAACAAGGTGGGTGTCATCCGCTTCCACATTATGTCCATTCAATGCACTCCACGGGAGTGCCCATTCATGTCTCGAATTCATGAAACAGATTCGTGTCTCGAATTCGTGTAAAAAACCGTGATATTCTATCTTTTAACACGAATTCGAGACATAAATTAAATCCATGAATTCAAGACATAAATGAGCCCATGAATTCGAGACACGAATTAAATTCACGAATTCGAGACATAAATTAAAACTTCGAGTTTCGTAAATATGATCAACCAGCTAGGCAGCGCCCGGAATCGTGCAATAGCATTCCCGCCAACCATGTTTTCAAATTGAGTGCCCCGCCCTGTCGAGATGACAAGGCGGGGCTTTTTCGTGGCCGATTAGCGTCACAACGATACATCACGAAACTAAAAAAATGGTGTGTGAAGAATGAAAAAAGGGGTCGAACGTGCTCTTTTTCAGTTTTTTTGGTCTGTTAATTTGGCCATCTCGGCGGAAGTCGCTACCTTTGCGCTGCAATTTATGCCCTAACCCTCCCCTTAGTCAGCAATACTAACATAATATTAATCCCTATGAGAATTAAACCATTACTCTCTCTCCTGTTCCTCCTGACACTGGGGGGAATCATGAACGTGTCCCTGGCACAGACCGCCATTACCGTAGGCAGTCAAGTCACGGACGAAGCAAACATCGTCAGCGGCAAGGCTTATATCCTGCAAAGCCAAGCAGCCGGAGGTAATACTACAGTCCCCTACATCAATGACAACGGGACGAACTACGCCATCCCAAATGGCAACGCCTGCAATGAAAGCAGCGTCTATTATCTCATCAGCAATGGCGACGGCACGTGGAAGATTAAGAACTACTACACGAATCGCTACTGGGGCGTTCCGGTGTACAACCAGGCCATCGCTTCCGTAGCAGACGAGGCATCAGCAGGTGCCTGGTCGCTGAATTTCTCTGACGGTACAGCTTACCCGTCTGCTCCTGACGCAGAAAGCACCGTCCGTGGTCTTGACCGCAGCAACCAGATGCTATGGGGCTATTCCACTGGCACCGGCGGCACCAAGCAGGTGAAGATCTACGAGGTTGCTCTCTCCACCACTGCTGTCTTCAGCAATTTTGCAGACAAGGACATTTCTATCTCTGCTACGGAAGCTGCCAGCATCAGCGAAGGGCAGTGGTATGTGATGAAGAACCGCGGACGCAATGTGTATGCCTATGAGAACAACGGTTCGATGAAGAATCAGTCCGCAGCTCCCAGTGGCTTGGCTACGGAGAATGCCAAGTTCCTTGTCCGTTTCGTGGACGCAGGCAGCGGTAAGTACTACTTGCAGAACGGCCTGGGCAACTACTGGGGCGCTATTCCGCAGAACACTGCAGTTCCCGCCACGCCTCTGGGTACAGAGAAATACACCGCCGGTAAGATTAATTCTACGGATGGTCACTTCTACTTTACGTCTGAGACCAACGGCATCGTCCTCGATTGCCAGGATCCCGGTTATCCTGTCGTAGGTTGGGGAACCAGCATTCCCACTACTACCGGCGGCAACAACGACTGGCAGTTCTTCCCCATCGAATTTGTGGAGTCCTGGGTGCCGGCTATCGATGAGGTCTACACGATTAACAACACGAACAGCAACCGCGGTGCGCTCATCTACAACTCCGAAAATCCGAAGTATGTATGGAGCAGCGGCAAGAGCGGCACGTTCGATGCCACGGCAGCTAACAGCCAGTGGGTGATCATCCCCTCCGGCACTGCCAAGCAGTATTATTTATATAATGTAGGTGCCGGCAAGTTTGCCATTCCTACAGGAATCGCCCAGAGCGCCAGCAATTCGTGGGTGTTCAGCGATGATGCCGTGGCTGTCATCTTCGAGAACCAAGGCGACGGCACCAAGAAGATCAAGATGGCAAATAACCCCGTCAGCGGCACCAATGCAGCCTATATGGCTGTCAGCAACAACTACACGGGTCCCATCATCAACTACAACGACGTAGGCGGCAACTTCACCGTCACGAAAGTAGAGGGCGATGCCAGCACAGCTGCCAGCGCTGCCGTGGCCAAGCTGGCGAAGAACCAGACGGCCTTGACGGGAGCAGTCACAGCAGACGACGGATGGTATGTCATCAGCATCAAGACCACCAGCAACAGCACCGCCACCGCCTCTCCCGGCCGCTATATCTATCCCGGTACCACGAATCAGGCCAACTATCCGCTGACGTTCACAGGTGGCGTAGATGTGCAGCCTTCCATCAGCGACGCTACGTTCTACACACGCTTTGTCAAGAACGGCGACGACTATAACTGGCAGATGACCGACGGACGCTATCTTGCAAATATCAGCAACGTATTCCCCAAAGTTTCCACCGAGCCTGCTGCTGTTAATCCCGGCTATGATAATGGTAGTTACATCTATGCCAGTGGCAGATATGCCGACCCGTATGTGAGCAACGGCAACTTCTTCATCGGCGAAACGGCTTCGTATCGCACGACGTGGAACATCTATCCCATCGACCTCACGGCTGCCGGCCTCGTGGCTTGGCAGGTCCTCTGCGACAACGCTCCCGAGTCGGCTGAGATCACCTGCTCGCGCGCTGATGTCTGTGGTCTGAAGGCTGTTTATAAGAACGGTTTCTTCTTCCTGCCTACAGGCGTGACTCCCGAGGAAAGCGACTTCACGCTGGACGGAGCCAGTGGTGTAGCCATCGACGGTACGGCTCATACCATCGCCTTTACTTACGACCCGAACCTGGCCATCGTTGCCGACGGCGTGGTTGTGGAGCAGGGCTGGCAGACAGCAGGACGCGACAGCGAGGTGATGCTGCTGAAGGTCACAGCCAAGCCCTTCAAGGCAGCCACCAACACCACGCTCACCGTAGGTCTGAAGGACGGTTCGGAGTCCAACATCTCCTCCCTGAAGCTCTACGAGGCTGACACCAACTCGCCCGAAATCTACTCCACGGGCGACGGCGCTCCCACGAAGACGGAGGTCGCCACGGCAACCATCAACGGCGCTACCGCCACCTTCGAGATCGGCGACCTCGCTGTCGGCACGCACTACTACTGGATTGGTGCTACCGTGAGCAGCACAGCAACCCTCGGTGCAGTCCTCGATGCTGCCGTGACGGGTATCGCCTACCAGGTGGAAGGCCAGACGGCACAGAACCTCGACCTCACCTCCGTCGGCGATCCTGCCGACCGCGGTGCTATGGTCTTCAACGTCCGCAGCTATCCCTTCCTGCCTCGCGACAACGGCAGCCGCGTCTATCGTATTCCCGCCATGATTGTGGCTGACGACGGCAGCATCGTGGTAGCCGCCGACAAGCGCTATGACAGGTATGACGATATAGGCAACAGTCACGTCATCGATATCGTCGTTCGCCGCAGCACCGACGGCGGTAAGACTTGGAGTGCTCCCGTCGTTATCGCTAAGGGCGAGAATACCACAGCCAATGGCGGCGAAGATAGTCGTTGCGGCTTCGGCGACCCCAGCCTCGTCAAGGGTAAGGACGGCAAGCTCTACTGCCTCTTTGCCGCTGGCAACGAAGGTTACTTCAAAGGCCAGAAAGGTATGTGCATGTCTGTCAGCACCGACAACGGTGTGACCTGGAGCAGCGGCGAGGGCAACCCGCCCGTTGATCTCTACAGGAGCGGTGCTATCAAGAACGTCGCCACCGCAGGTGAAGCAGGCTTCGGTCTCTACGACTACTTCGTGACTTCCGGTCGCGGTCTGTATATCCCCGAGGACGACATCCTGATGTACCTCATCCCGGCACAGACGATGACCAGTGCCACCGAGCACACCGGCGACTCGCAGGACTACGTCTTCTACTCCAGAGACGGCGGCGAATCGTGGTACTTCAGCGAGACCCCGATGGTCCAGGGCGGCGACGAAGCCAAGATCATCCAGATGAACGACGGCTCGCTCTTCGGTTCCATCCGCAAGGGAGGCTATCGCCGCTTCAACACCGCCACCTACACGAAGAACGACGACGGCAAGACGCTGAGCTTCAACTTCGGCACACAATGGGATAACAGCCAGCTTTCTCAGACCCATCAGAACAATCAGGACGTCTACTACTACCAGCGTGAGACAACCGAGGGCAAGACCGACGTCATCATCCACTCCATCACCACCGGCAACCACGTCAACCTCAAGCTCTACTACAGCACCGACCAGGGCCTCAACTGGACGGAGTTCCTGAACGTGCAGACGAAGGGCACGCGCTACGTGACCATGGACAAGAATCCTGCCAACGGCAGCCTGTACCTCTTCTTTGAGGATCAGTCGCTGAACAGCGCCGGCGGCTACACCGACTACAACCACTATCCCCTGAACTTCCTCGAGATCACCCGCGAACAGCTCGTGAGCCTCATCCCTGCACTGGAGGAATATAATGTTCCCGAGTACCTGGAAGCTAAGGATGTGAAGATCGTCAATGGATTATCCGGCGAAAGCAACTTCGGCTCATGGAACGGCCTGACTTGGACTTCCAATGCTGCCAGCGGCGTAGCAGGCCTGACGATGACGCTGAGCGACGGCTCATATAACAGATTCTCGAACTTCAACGGCTCCTACAATCTGGCTTATCACCCCGCCGCAGCCAACACCAACTCCACGCTGACGCTGACGGCTCCCGAGGGCTATGTCATCACGGGATACTCCGTACAGACGGGTGTTTATCAAGCTGAGACCTACACGCTTACCGCAGAAGGCGGTTCGCCCATCACTCCTGCCAACCTTGGCAGCACTTACACTCCTCTCGAGGTTTCGGGCTTGTCGGCTACCTCTACGACCATCACCATCACCACGACCGATGCCAGCAAGTGGCTGTCTTTGGCTAACTTCTCTGTCTCACTCGCCAAGACCCTCCCGCTGAACGTCGTGGGCAATGCCAGCTACGCTACGCTCTACCTGCCGTTCGACGTGACGACGACGGGTGCCACGAAGGCCTACTACGTCGGAACCGCCAACAACGGCTATGCCCAGCTGACGGCAACGGACAACGAAGGCACGGAGATTCCGGCCAACACCGCCGTGGTGCTCGTCAACAGCAACGCTGATGCCAACACTACGCTGACGAAGACGACGGGCCTCAGCGCCGTGGTCACCGAGAGCGCCAACCTGCTGAAGGGTACGTTGGTGCCCATGAGCCTGGACCTCAGCGACGCCACCAACTACTACTCTCTCGGCAAGCTCGACGGCGAGATCGGTTTCTACAAGTTCACCGACGGCACCATCTCCCTCGGTGCCAACAAGGCATACCTCGAAGTGCCTGCTGCCGGCGGCGTCAAGGGCTTCGCACTCGGATTCGGCGAGGACGGCATCCTCGAGCTGAATGGCAACAAGACGGACGAGACCAGCGAGTGGTACAACCTCGCAGGACAGCGCGTCAGCAAGCCCACACGAGGCGTATATATCGTCAACGGAAAGAAGGTTACCGTGAAATAATGAAGACTGCCACCCCGACCCCTCCCATAGCAGGGAGGGGAACGGGAGCTTCAAATATAATCATTCCCCCTAAAAACAGACAACTATGAAAAAGAGTTATATCAGTCCTGAATGCCTGATTATCAAGACGACACCCTCGCAGATGATTGCCGCCTCACTGAAGGTCGGAGGCAAGGTCAACAAGGCAGAAGATGTAGGATTCGTCAAGGGCGACGATGCCAGCGGCGAAGACGAAGGATTCTGGGAAGGCGACACAGAATGGTAAATATATAATGAATCTACAGCAGACTGCAGCATCCATTGCAGTCTGCTGTTCTCTTCAAACTTTTATCTTAAATTAACTAAATCGAAAGCATGAAGCAAACGTACATTCAACCGCAGCTATCCGTCATCGAGGTAGCTGTATCGCTACTTATTGCTGATTCGCCACTGGGCGTTGACAAGCGCGAAGTCACCGACTCCGGCCGGATCGGTTTCGTCAAGGGCGAGAGCAGACCCAGCAACCACAGCGTGTGGGATGACGACTGGAGCAAGGAATAGATCATTATGAAAACAAGACTATTCCTTCTGGCATTGCTGCTCCTCGTCAATGTCGGAAGCCTGCAGGCATCCACTGCCACATCGTGGCTGTTGCCTAAGCCCCAACAGATGACGGAGGACGAAACGACTTTCGATCTCGGTCGTCCGGTGGCGGTGAGCGACCCGACGAATTCGACCTTGTTGGCCTCGCTCTTCACCACGGCAGGCAGTGCCACGGCCTCCGTGACGGTGAACATCGTAGATGCCGCCACACTCGGCACCTTCGACTACACGCTGGCGGGCTTCGACAACGAGGGCTATCAGCTTCAAGTCGCCACCGATGCCATCACCATCACCGCCGCCACCAAGACCGGCGTGATCCGTGCTGCCCAGACGTTGATGCAGCTTGCCGCAGCCACCGGCGGCGCCAGCATTCCCGGCGTCGGCATCACCGACTACCCGGCTTTCAAGCTGCGCGGCTTCATGCACGACGTAGGCCGTTCGTTCATCTCCTTCGATGAGCTGAAGAAGGAAATCAACCTGCTTTCACGCTTCAAGGTCAACGTCTTCCACTGGCACCTGACGGACAACCAGGGCTTCCGCTTCGAGTCGAAGGTCTATCCGCAACTCAACCAGGCAGCCAACATGACACGCTTCGCGGGAAGCTACTACACCCAGGCACAATGCACCGAGCTGGAAGCCTACGCCGCCGAGCGCGGCGTCATCATCATTCCGGAGATTGACATGCCCGGCCACTCCACCGCCTTCACCAACGCGATGGGCTACACCATGAGCAGCGACCAAGGCCGCACAGCCCTGAAGGCATTGCTCTCGGAGCTGGCCGCAGCCTTCCCGCTGGCTCCCTATATCCACATGGGCGCCGACGAGGCCGGCACAATGGCGGCCTTCGTCAACGAGATGTCGCAGTACATCAAGGAGACGCTCGGCCGCAAGTGCATCGTATGGAACCCCATCAGCGGCGTCAGCATCAGTACCTCCACGTTGCCCTACATCGACATGACAGAGATGTGGAGCACCAGCGGCCGCAAGATCGACGGCCTGCCCAATATCGACTGCCGCTACAACTACATCAACCACTTCGACGTCTTTGCCGACCTGGTGGGTATCTACAAGAGCAACGTCTATTATGCCCAGCAGGGCAGCAGCGAGGTGGCCGGTGCCATCACCGCCATCTGGAACGACCGCAAGACGCCGACCGAGACGGACATCATCAGCCAGAACGGTCTCTACGCCCACGCCCTCGCCACCGCTGAACGCGGCTGGATGGGAGGCGGCAGCCAGTACATCGAGGTCGGCGGAACGACGCTGCCCAACAGCGGCACGGAGTTCGAGGCGTTTGCCGACTGGGAACGCCGCTTCCTCCACTACAAGGACACGTGGTTGGCCGGCGAGCCTATTCCCTACGTCAGGCAGACCAACGTGAAGTGGCGCATCACGCAGGCATTCCCCAACGGCGGCACGGCCTCTGCGGTGTTCCCGCCCGAGACGGCCACCGACGACATCCTGCCCGACCAGTTCACCTACGACGGCCAGACCTATACGACCAGCATGGCCACGGGCGCCGGCATCTACCTGCGCCACGTATGGGGAACGAACGTCCCTGGCTTCTTCGCCAACCCGCAGCTGAACACCACGGCCTACGCCTGGACCTACGTCTATTCGCCCACGGCACAGACGGCAGGCGCCCTCATCGAGTTCCAGAACTACAGCCGCTCGGAGAACGACAAGGCACCCGATGCCGGCAACTGGGACCGCAAGGGTTCACGCATCTGGGTGAACGGCACAGAGGTGGTTCCTCCCACGTGGACCAATAGTGGCAGGAGCATCAATAGCGAAGTGGATCTCGGCAACGAGAACTTCCCCGCGCGCGAACCTATTTCTATATCCTTACGCGCAGGATGGAACAAAGTGCTGCTGAAGCTGCCCTACGTCAGCGCCAGCAACATCCGCCTCAACAAGTGGATGTTCACCTTTGTGCTCACCGACGCTACTGGTCGCCATGCCCTCGACGGCATCACCTACTCACCCATCCAGAGCCTGGACGCCAATGCAGAAAGTGTCGTGGCAAAGATTGGCGAAAGGGGAGCATCTACAACCTCGCCGGCAAGCGCCTGAGCAAGCCTGTCAAGGGAATCAATATCATCAACGGAAAGAAAGTAATCAATAAATAAAGAGATTAAACATGAAAAGATTAAACATTACGAAACGACTTCGGATGATGCTCTGCTTGGGCTTGCTCACCTTGGGTGTACAGGCACAGGTGACAATAGTTGACGGTCACTATGTAGATACGAAGCAAGGCAAGGAGGCCAACCCAACAAGTAATCCCGACTATAGTTTGGTACATGGCGCGATTGTCAAAAAAGCTACGCAAACCAAAGGAAGAGCGCCTATCGCGCCTGCCGTGAATTACGGCCTTCCCGACCATGTAAACAACGGAGCAAACAAATATTTCCGAAGCCCGATTGCCAACCAAGCTGGTAACTCCTGCGGTATCACCTCGCGGTTTGCCCACATGATGGCCTATGAGCTTAATGCCTACCGCGATAAGGAT
>CACXXT010000085.1 GCA_902771725.1 uncultured Bacteroidales bacterium | reverse complement strand
GCCCTGAGCACCCGCAACGATGAGCCGGAGAAGGCCAGCCGCCCCTTCAGCGCCAGCCGCGACGGATTCATCATGGGCGAAGGCGCCGGATGCCTCGTGCTCGAGGAGCTGGAACACGCCAAGGCTCGCGGTGCCAAGATCTACGCCGAGTTTGCCGGAGAAGGCATGAGCGCAGACGCACACCACATCACCGCTTCGCACCCCGAAGGACTGGGAGCCAAGCTCGTGATGCAGAACGCGCTGGAAGATGCCGGCATGCAGCCCGAGGATATCGACTACATCAACGTGCACGGCACATCCACCCACGTGGGAGACATCTCCGAGGCCAAGGCCATCAAGGACGTCTTCGGCGACTGGGCCTACAAGCTCAACATCTCCAGCACCAAGTCCATGACCGGACACCTGCTGGGAGCCGCCGGCGCCGTGGAAGCCATGGCCAGCGTGCTTGCCGTGAAGAACGACATCATCCCGCCCACCATCAACCACGATGACGACGACCGCGACCCCGAAATCGACTACGACCTGAACTTCACGTTCAACAAGGCCCAGCAGCGCACCGTGCGTGCCGCCCTGAGCAACACCTTCGGTTTCGGCGGCCACAACGCCTGCGTCATCTTCAAGAAGTACGAGGGCTGAGCACTACCACACACGTCTAACGACTAAACGCACACGTCCCCGTGTTCCTGAAACTGAACTTCATCGACCGCATAAGGCTCCCTTTCCGCAAGGACAAGGAACTTTATGCGGCTCTCTTTGACATCCTCGGGTTCTTCCCCCACCGCATCAAGTACTACAAGCAGTCGCTGCAGCACAAGTCCGTTGCCAGCCGCGGGCACAAGGGAGCCGAGGAGCACAACGAAAGGCTGGAATTCCTGGGCGATGCCATCCTCGAAGCTATCTCCAGCGACATCCTCTACCACCACTTCAAGGGGCAGCGCGAGGGCTTCCTCACCAACACGCGCAGCAAGCTCGTGCAGCGCGACACCCTCAACAGCCTCGCCCGCGAAATCGGTCTCGAGCGACTGATTCATAGCAACAGCCACTCCGTAACCCACAACAGCTACATGGGCGGCAACGCCTTCGAAGCGCTGGTGGGAGCCATCTACCTCGACCGCGGATACGACGCCTGCATGTACTTCATGCGGAAGCGCATCATCGGACAACTCGTGAACATCGAGAAGATGGCCAAGAAGGAGGTGAACTTCAAGTCCCGCCTCATCGAGTGGGCGCAGAAGAACCGGGTGCAGCTGGAGTTCCGGCTGGTGGAGGAACGGCGGGACAACGGAGCATCGCCCCTGTTCATCACGCGCATCGTGCTCGAAGGACTGGATTGCGAGAGCGGCCAGGGATATTCCAAGAAGGAAAGCCACCAGCAGGCTGCGCGCGAAACCCTGAAACAGCTGAAGACCGACAAGCAGCTGGTGCAGGCCATCTTCGAGGCCAAGAGCCGGCGGACGGCTCAGGAAGAAGAGCCCGTGGCACTCGTGCCCGAGGCTGAAACACACACTTAGAATGAGTCTTACACACATCATACGACCCCTGTTCGCGCCTCGCTACAAGAAGATCGAGACGTTCGCCACAGAAGCCGAGGCCCTGCAGATGAAGGTGCTTCGGCGCTTGCTGCATGAGGCCAGAGCGACGGAATGGGGGCGCACACACGGATTCGGAGACATCAGCTCCTACGAGCAGTTCGCTCACTCCGAAGTCAATGACTACGAGGCACTCAAGGGAGCCATCGACCGCATGCGCCACGGCGAGCGCGACGTGCTTTGGCCGGGCCTCGTGCGATGGTATGCCAAGTCCAGCGGCACCACCAACGACAAGAGCAAGTTCATACCCGTCTCCAAGCAGGCCCTGAAGGACACCCACTACGCCGGCGGACAGGATGCCGTCACCTGCTACCTCCACCACCACCCCGAGAGCCGCCTCTTCGACGGGCGGGCACTCATCCTCGGAGGCTCCCACGCCCCGAACTACAACGTCCAGAGCTCACTCGTGGGCGACCTCAGCGCCATACTCATCGAGAACATCAACCCGGTGGTGAACTTCATACGCGTGCCCAGCAAGCAGACGGCCCTGCTCGGCGACTTCGAGCAGAAGCGCGAGCGCATTGCCCGCGAGGCCATGAACCGCCACGTCACCAACATCAGCGGAGTGCCCTCGTGGATGCTCTCCGTGCTCACGCGGGTGCTGGAACTCTCGGGCAAGGAACGCATAGACCAGGTGTGGCCCGACCTCGAAGTGTTCTTCCACGGAGGAGTGGCATTCACGCCCTACCGCGAGCAGTACCGGCGCCTCATCCAGAGCCCGCGCATGCATTACCTCGAGACGTACAACGCCTCGGAAGGGTTCTTCGGAGTGCAGAGCGACCCGGACGACCCCGCCATGCTGCTCATGCTGGACTACGGCGTCTTCTACGAGTTCATCCCCATGGACGAGTTCGAGCAGGAGCACCCCACCGTGGTGCCGCTCTGGGGAGTGCAGCCCGGCAAGAACTACGCCATGGTCATCTCCACCAGCAGCGGACTCTGGCGCTACCTCATCGGCGACACCGTGCGCTTCACCTCCACGGCACCCTACAAGTTCGTCATCACCGGGCGCACCAAATTCTTCATCAACGCCTTCGGCGAGGAGCTCATCGTGGACAACGCCGAGAAGGGCCTGCAGGCAGCATGCCAGGCCACCGGAGCCGAGGTGCTGGAGTACACGGCAGCACCCATCTTCATGGACCAGGAAGGACATTGCCGCCACCAGTGGCTCATCGAGTTCTCCCGCCAACCGGACGACCTCAAGCACTTCGCCACGGAGCTGGACACGGCACTCCAGACCATCAACTCCGACTACGAGGCCAAGCGCTACAAGGATATCACCCTCCAGCAGCTGGAAATCGTCAACGCCCGCCAGGGACTCTTCAACGACTGGCTGCGCAGCCGAGGCAAGCTGGGAGGCCAGCACAAGGTGCCACGCCTGAGCAACAGCCGCGACAACATCGAGCAGCTGCTGAAGATGAACACAAGATAAGAAATATAAGATAAAAGATTTAAGATGGATTGGAGACGCGTCATTGCCGAAAGAGAACATGCCGCCCAGGGCGAAAGCGCTGGACGCTCGCCTCTGTTCCATCTCCTGTACTTCATCGCCTGCCTCCTCCTGGTCTGCGCCTGCGCCAGCCTGGGCACCCCCGACGGCGGTCCCTACGACGAGACTCCGCCGCGCGTGGTCCTGGCCCAGCCCGAGAACCAGGCCACGAACATCGACCGCAAGAAAATCAACATTCTCTTCGACGAGTACATCAAAATCGAGAACGCCAGCGAGAAGGTCGTCGTTTCCCCGCCCCAGGCCGAGATGCCCAACGTACGTGCCGACGGCAAGCGCATCAAAGTAGAACTCTTCGACACCCTGCGCCCCAACACCACCTACACCATCGACTTCGCCGACGCCATCGTGGACAACAACGAGGGCAACCCGATGGGCAACTTCACCTACTCCTTCTCCACCGGCTCGCAAATCGACACCATGGAAGTCTCCGGCTACGTCCTCAATGCCGAAGACCTCGAACCCATCAAGGGCATCCTCGTGGGACTCTATGAGGTGCAGCCGGACAGCCTCACGGGCGACTCGCTGGTGCCCGACAGCTTCCTGCGCACACGCTCCTTCGACCGCGTCAGCCGCACCAACGGCAGCGGGCGCTTCGTCATCAAGGGCGTGGCCCGCAACCGCCGCTACCGCGCCTTCGCCCTCCAGGATATGGACAACGACTTCCGCTTCAGCCAGAAGAGCGAACGGGTGGCCTTCGACACCGCCCTCTTCGCCTCCACCTGCATGCCCGATATCCGGCTCGACACCATCTGGCGCGACAGCACCCACTACGACAGCATCCAGCCCGTGCACTACACCCACTTCTTCCCCGACGACATCGTGCTCTTCGCCTTCCTCGAGGCCGGACAGGACCGCCACCGCCTGAAGGAAGAACGCCCCGTGCCGGAGCACTTCACCTTCTACTTCACCGCTCCCGCGGACACCCTGCCCGTCATCCGCGGAATCAGCTTCGAGGGCGACGGAGGCTTCATCGTGGAGCCATCCCTGCTCGGAGACACCGTACAGTACTGGATCACCGACACCACCATCGCCTATTGCGACAGCCTCCAGTTCGAGTTCTCCTACCTCGAGACCGACACCCTCGGGCAGCTCGTCTGGAAGACCGACACCGTGGACCTCCCGCCGAAGGTCACGCGAGCCCAGCAGCTCAAGGAAATCCAGGAGCAGACCGAGAAGTGGGAGAAGGAACAGAAGAAGAAGCAGAAACGCAACAAGAACCTCCAGCCCGAGGAGAACCCGTTCCTCGTCACATACATCGCTCCGGAAATCAAGCCCGCCGGCGCCGTAGACCCCAACCAGAGCCCCCTGCTGACCTTCCCCGAACCCATCCTCGGCATAGACACCGCCGCCATACATTTCCAACAGAAGGTGGACACCCTCTGGCAGGACGTCCCCTTCGAACTGCGCCCCTCCGACCTTTCGCCCAGATTCTTCCAGCTATACACCGACTGGGAACTGGGGCAGCAGTACCGTCTGCTGATCGACAGCGCCGGCGTACAGGGAGCACTCGGACACTGGAACCGCGAAATTAAGCAGGACTTCCGCGTGCGCAAGGAAGAGGAGTACGGAGCACTCTTCATGCACGTCATCACGCCAGACACCGGAGTCGTCATACAGCTCCTCAGCGGAGCCGACAAACCCATCCGCACGGAGCGCGCCAATGCCGAGGGCAGAGCCGACTTCTTCTACCTCCGACCCGGAGAGTACTACCTCCGCTGCTTTGTCGACCGCGACGGCAACGGCGAGTGGACACCCGGACACTTCGACTCAGCACTCCACCCCGAGCCCACCTACTACTTCCCACGAGCACTCTCCGTCAAAGCACAATGGGAACTCGAACAGGACTGGGAACTACAGGGAATACCTGCCATGCGGCAGAAACCCGCCAAGATCACCAAGCAGAAGCCCGACAAGGACAAGAAAATCAAAGAGCGCAACAAGCAGCGCGAGGCCGAGATGCGGAAGAAGCACTGACGCGCCGCCGCCGCTTTCGCCACCCGCCCCGTTAAACCTTGCGGCCTCCAGCTGGTCAAAACTTCAGAAACACCCTAACGGAACGACTACTATGAAAACGATACGCACACTCCTGCTGGCCTTCTGCACCGCCCTGCTCGCCCTGACCCACACCACAGACCTGCACTCACAGTGCCCCCTGACCAACACCGCCTTCCTCCCCGGCGAGAACCTCGAGTACCAACTCTACTTCAACTGGAAATTCATCTGGATCAAGGCCGGAACCGCCAACCTCCAGATCAGCCAGCGTAAGTACAACGGCCAGGATGCCCTGCGCTGCCACCTCATCACCACCGGCTCCAAGCGCACCGACCGTTTCTTCATGATGCGCGACACCCTCATCTCCTACATCCGTCCCGACCTCGTACCCCTCTACTACCGCAAGGGAGCCTTCGAGGGCAAGCGCTACAACGTCGACGAAGTCTGGTACTCCTACCCCCAGGGGAACACCACCCTCCAGCAGCGCTACCTCAACCCCCACGGCGAAGTCTACGACACCACCTACACCTCCCGCGAGTGCGTCTACGACATGATGTCCATGCTCATGCGCGCTCGCTCCTTCGACCCCTCCCAGTTCCACGAGGGCCAGCACCTGCAATTCTACATGGCCGACGGTCGCAAGGTCAAGCAGGAAACCCTCATCTACCGGGGCCGCAAGCGCTTCGAGATGGAAGAGACCGGCACCGAGTACCAGTGCCTCGTCTTCTCCTTCGTAGAATACCACGGCAAGAAGGAGCACGAAGTCGTAACCTTCTACATCACCGACGACCAGAACCACATGCCCGTACGCCTGGACCTCTTCCTCCGCTTCGGAACGGCAAAGGCATTCCTCCGGAAAGCCGACAACCTGCGCAACCCACAAACGTCCATCATCAGCAAATAAATGTTAAGAAACGCATTTCTTAGTAGCATTTCCGGCCTTTTAAGCGTAAAAAAAACTTAACGCTGCAACGGAACACCAAAATAAAGCATATATCCCTCTGAATCCTCTCGAACAAAAACACTAATTTTGTGGACTGAAAGCCATGCTTTCGCAAACAAATGAAAAAAAAACAATTCAATGAGGGAAATTAAACAATTAACAAAAGCAGAGTTCCAGGTCATGCAGATAATCTGGAACCTACCAGACAAAGGTGGCTACACGGGAGACATCCTCGCCCAATACGACGACCCCAAGCCCGCCTACACCACACTGGCTACATTCCTGAAAATCCTCGTCGGGAAAGGGTTCGTGCGCTTCCACAAGAAGGGCAACAAACTCTTCTACACCCCCACCGTCAGCCCGGAACAATACGCCAAAGTCTACTTCGAGCCCGTCAAAAGCACCTTCTTCCACGACTCCTTCCAGGAGATGATCCGCTTCATCTTCAAGAACGAGCGACTCTCCGAAGGCGAGATCCGCGACATCATCGACATCATCCGTCAGACCCAGCAGCGCTGACGAACCACAGCAACCACAAATGTTTTTCAGAGAGAAAAAAGAGAGGGTGTGCCCCACGAAGGACACATCCTCTTCTCTTTTTCCGTCGGAAAGAGGCGACTCGAACGCCCGACCCCTACGTCCCGAACGTAGTGCGCTACCAACTGCGCTACTTTCCGAAGGCAACCAGAGAGCCACCGTGCATCACACGCAAAAAACTCTCTTTTGCGGGTGCAAAGGTACAACTTTCTGGGCAAACGGCGAAAGAAAATGAACTTTTTTTCATTCTTTGCGAAGTTTTTTCCTCAAAATCTTGCAAGATTCAAAAAAAACACCTACCTTTGCACCCGCAAAACGAAAGGAACACCACTTTCTGCCCCGCAGAACACCTTTCGGCCCGCGATGGTGTCATAGCTCAGTTGGTAGAGCAAAGGACTGAAAATCCTTGTGTCCCCGGTTCGATTCCTGGTGACACCACCTCCAAAAAGAAACCCTGATTGACAAACGTCAGTCAGGGCTTCTTCGTTTCTGGGAGGGGAGAAAGATGCAGGTTCCTCAGCGGCGGAGGCGCGGTCGGACGCGGAGCCTCAGCTGGTCATGGTGCGGCGCATGAGGTAGTCGAAGAGACGGGTGGGGAGCAGGGTGTGGAGCAGGATGAGGGTGCGGCCGAAGCGGCCGGGGACATAGCGGGCAGAGGGACGGCGGGCATTGACGGCGCTGGAGATGGCAGCAGTGACGGCACGGGGACCGGAAATCAGGCTGGAGCTCCAGAGGCGGCGGATGAAGGCGGCGGTGCGCCGGCTCTCGTCGAGGTAGGCACCGGTGTGACCGTCAAGGGAGGGAGAGGAAGGGGAGGGAACGGAGGGGCGCGATGAAATCGCGCCAGAAGAAACGGGACGAGAGGGACAGAGGAAGAAGGAGAAGAGGAGGAGGAAGGAGAAGCGGGGGAGGCGGGCTGGGCGACTTCCTCGAGGTGCTGGGCGGCGATTTCGCCCCAGGGGGTGCGGATGCTGCTGGGCTCGATGAGGACGACGTGGATGCCGTGGGGACGGAGTTCCATGCGTAGGGCATCGGAGAAGGCTTCCACGGCGTACTTCGAGACGTGGTACCAGGCACCGAGGTAGCTGGTGAAGTGGCCTCCGATGGAGGAGGTGTTGATGATGCGCCCGGAGTGCTGGTGGCGCATGTGGGGCAGCACCAGGCGTGTGAGGCACGCGAGGCCGAAGAGGTTGACTTCCAGCTGGCGACGTGCCTCGCTCAGGGGCACATCCTCCACAGCTCCGAAATGGCCATAGCCTGCGTTGTTGACGAGTACGTCTATGCGTCCTTCGGCAGATACGACGGCCTGTACGGCCGCGGCGCAGGAGGAGGGGTCGGTGACGTCGAGCTGGAGGGGGTGCACGCCCTGGGCTTGCAAGGACTGCAGGAGCTGGAGGCGGCGTGCGGCTCCGTAGACATGGTGGCCTTGGCGGGCAAGGCGGATGGCGGTCTCGCGGCCTATGCCGCTGCTGGCTCCGGTGAGGAGGATGACTTTCTGCTGCATGATATGTGGGGGTTGATGAAGGAGGGTTTGCGGCCGCGAAGTTACACAAAGTTTCGCTAAAAACGTGCACGTTATGCAGGGAAAAGGTGTTTTTGGTGCATAAAATCACGGAATATGCAAAATAATAGGGGGGAATGTGCTGCGCTTTGGAAAATTATTCATACCTTTGCGCCCGAATTACCCACGTGCCGCCATCGCGCGGCATCTTAATATATATAATAAGGTATATGAACATCAACAAGAACACGCGGCTGGAGGTGGTGAAGATGATTGTCTCCAGCCAGGAACTGAGCACTCAGGAGGAGCTGCTGCGCGAGCTGGAGCGCTCCGGATTCCCATCCACGCAGGCCACACTCAGCCGCGACCTGCGCCAGTTGCGCATTGCCAAAGGGCTGAACGAGGACGGGCTGCAGGTGTATATGCTGCCCGAGAAGAGGCGCTTCCAGCGCGTGAGCGACACCCACCTGACGGTGCAGAAGATGAACCGCCTGGGGGCGCTCAGCGTGAAGTTCAGCGGAAACATGGCGGTGCTGCGGACGCCGCCGGGTCATGCTGCGCACGTGGCATACGACATCGACAACGCCGAGATCTCAGAGGTGCTGGGAACCGTGGCTGGCGACGACACGGTGCTCATCGTGCTGGCCGAGGATGCCAACCGACAGATGCTGCTCAACCAACTGAATGCCATAGACACCCTGAAGATTGACTAAAAAGAAAGAGAACACCCAGAGCACACAGACAAGAAACACACAGAGTCTTATACATTTATGGATAATACAAACATGCAGGGTTCTACACCCGAGATTAAAATCCTGGTGGCCGACGAGAGCCACGAGCGCTATGTGGACACCATCCTGAAGACCATTGAGGATGCCGCCAAGGTGCGCGGAACGGGTATTGCCAAGCGCACCCACGAGTACGTGGCCACGAAGATGAAGGAGGCCAAGGCCGTCATCGCCCTCGCTCAGGGAGCCGACGGGGAGGACGACGAGTTCGCCGGATTCAGCTACATCGAGACGTGGGGCAACAAGCAGTACGTGACCACCTCCGGACTGATCGTGAGCCCTAAGTACCGCGGACTGGGCATTGCCAAGCGCATCAAGGACATGACCTTCACGCTGGCCCGCACCCGATGGCCGCATGCCAAGATCTTCTCCCTCACCAGCGGCAAGGCGGTGATGAAGATGAACACGCAGCTGGGCTACCTGCCCGTGACCTTCGACGACCTCACGGACGACGAGGCGTTCTGGCGCGGATGCGAGGGCTGCGTGAACATCAACGTCCTGCGCGAGCGCAACCGCAAGTTCTGCATCTGCACCGCCATGCTCTTCGACCCCGAGGAGCACCTGCCCGCCAAGATTCCGCAGGAGGTCATCAACCGCATCAACCGACTGGACGGAAAGGTCACCACCAGCCAGGAGTTCAGGGACTGAAAAAAGACCACGGATTACACGGATTAACGCGGCTCTAAAAAAAACTAGGGGAAACGTAAAGAAAGGAATCCGCGAAATCCACAATTAAAAGAAAAGAACATACAAAACAAGAACAACACTATATGGAACAGAAAAAGAAAGTCGTCGTCGCCTTCTCCGGCGGCCTGGATACCTCCTACACCGTGATGTACCTCGCCCAGCAGGGCTACGAAGTGCATGCTGCATGCGCCAACACGGGCGGCTTCAGCGCCCAGCAGCTGAAGACCAACGAGGAGAATGCCTATAAGCTGGGCGCCACGAAGTACGTCACGCTGGACGTGACCCAGGAGTACTACGAGAAATCGCTGAAGTACATGATCTTCGGCAACGTGCTGCGCAACAACTGCTATCCCATCAGCGTCTCCAGCGAACGCATCTTCCAGGCCATAGCCATCGCGCGCTATGCCAAGGAGATTGGTGCCGACGCCATCGCCCACGGCAGCACAGGTGCCGGCAACGACCAGATACGCTTCGACATGACCTTCCTCGTCATGGCTCCCGGAGTGGAAATCATCACCTTGACTCGCGACAAGAAACTCACCCGCAAGGAAGAGGTGGACTACCTCAACGAACACGGCTTCAGCGCTGACTTCGCCAAGCTGAAATACTCCTACAACGTGGGCATCTGGGGCACCAGCATCTGCGGCGGCGAACTCCTGGACGCCACTCAGGGTCTGCCAGAAGAGGCTTACCTCAAGCACGTGACGGCCGCCGAACCCGAAGACATCCTGAAGATTGAGTTCCAGCAGGGAGAGATCGTGGGAGTCAACGGAGAGAAGTTCGACGACCGCGTCCGCGCCATCCAGCGCATCGAGGAAATCGGAGCCAGCTATGCCATCGGCCGCGATGCCAACGTGGGCGACACCATCATCGGCATCAAGGGACGCGTAGGCTTTGAGGCCGCCGCCCCCAAACTCATCATCGAGGCCCACCGCCTGCTGGAGAAGTCCACCCTCTCGAAGTGGCAGCAGTACTGGAAGGACCAGGTGGCCAACTGGTACGGCATGTTCCTCCACGAGAGCCAGTATCTGGAGCCCGTGATGCCCGACATCGAGGCCTTCCTCACCTCCTCCCAGCGCAACGTCACCGGCACCGCCATCCTGCGCCTCCGCCCCTTCGGATTCGAGACCGTGGGCGTAGATAGCCCCAACGACCTCACCAAGAGCAAGTTGGGCGAGTACGGCGAGACCCAGACGGGCTGGACCGCCGACGAGGCCAAGGGCTTCATCAAGGTGCTCTCCACGCCGCTCAGAGTGTACTACGGAATACATAAGGACGAAAAACGTTAAATAAAAGAGAAGCCCACCCCCTCCCGGGAGGGGGAGTTCAAAAGGGCAAACTTCGATTATGATAAAAGTTGGAATCATCGGCGGCGCAGGCTACACGGCGGGTGAGCTCATCCGCCTGCTCCTGCACCACCCCGAGGCAGAAATTGCCTTCGTCCATAGCACCTCGAACGCCAAGAACCCGCTGACCGACGTCCACGAAGGACTGCTGGGCGAGACGGACATGAAGTTCACCGACCGCCTGCCGCTGAAGTCCGTGGACGTGCTCTTCCTATGCATGGGCCACGGCAAGAGCGCAGAGTTCCTGACGGAGCACCCCGTGCCCCAGAGCGTGCGCATCATCGACCTGGCACAGGACTTCCGCATAGCCGCCCCGGACAATGACTACATCTACGGCCTGCCGGAACTCAACCGCGAAGAGATACGCGCCGCGCGCCACGTGGCCAACCCCGGCTGCTTCGCCACCGCCATCCAGCTCGGTCTGCTGCCCCTGGCCGCCAACTGGCTGCTACACGAGGACATCTCCGTCAACGCCATCACGGGCTCTACGGGAGCCGGAGTGAAGCCCGCCGCCACCACACATTTCTCTTGGCGCATGGGCAACATGAGCATCTACAAACCCTTCCGCCACCAGCACCTGGCCGAGATACGCCAGTCGCTGGCACAGCTGCAACCCGGCTTCGAGTCATCCGTGGACTTCATCCCTTACCGCGGCGACTTCGCTCGAGGTATCTTCTGCACCGAGGTGGTGCGTATAGACCCCAACATGCCGGAAGAGGACATCGTGAAGATGTACCGCCAGTTCTACGATACAGCAGCTTTCACACACTATGTTGACCGGGACCTCGACCTGAAGCAGGTCGTGAACACCAACAAGGCACTTGTCCACGTAGAGAAATTCGAGGGCAAGTTGCTCATCACCAGCATCATAGATAACCTCCTGAAGGGCGCCAGCGGGCAGGCCGTGCAGAACATGAACCTCATGTTCGGCGTCGACGAACACACAGGACTGGACCTGAAGCCTTCGGCCTTCTGAGGCAGGTTTAGGCAGGTATTTGCACACATACACAGACGGGCAAAGAAGGGCGTTTGACTCTTTTTTGCCCTTTTTTATGCACTTTCCTTGCGCTTTTTGCTGGTTCTTGGGAAAAAAACATTATCTTTGCAGCGCAAAACCAAGAAACTAATTATCTGACAAGAAAACCAACTATGCAACGTTTCTTCCTACTGACTCTTTTCCTAACATTATCCCTCGTGCCCGCCGTGGCCGAAGATGTTGAACTCACGAAAGTATCCGACTTGACTTCCGGCTATTTCATCATGGCCTACGACGAGGGCGGAACCTATATGTCGCCCTACTGGCTCCGAAGTAACAACCAGAATGTGATGGCCCCAGGCGAGTCGTCCGTGGTCTGCTATGGTCCAGACTACTACTATCTGCTGAAGGCCGAGGAGATTACGTACAAGAAAGAAAAGGTCTACCGCGTGAGTATCTCCAACGGGCTCCACGAGCTTTTCCCTCGGGGCATCGGTGGAGCGGCATACCTGAACAGCGCCGGATGGTGTTTCTTTGCCGGCGAGAGCGAGCCCTCCGGCAAGTCCCACGTCTATGGTCAGGACGACGACGGGCTGGGCCTTTGGCGCATCACCTATTCTGCGGGCAAGGGTTTCCAGTTCCAATGCGTGGGCAACGACAAGTACATCAGCTATACGATGAGCAATAGCTCGTCGGCAGACAAATACTACTGGAAATGCTTTGCCGAAGGGTCCCTGTACGACCCCATCGAGGCTCTGAAGCTATCATCACCATACCTGGCTCACAACGAGTTGCGGAAGATGCTGCAGGCGGCAGCAGCAGACAAGACAAACATCACCTGCAACAACAACGTGCGCACAGCCCTCACCAAGGCTCTTGCCACGGCTCAAGCTGCAGTTGACGCCGCCACCTCGGAGGCCGAAATCCTCGAGGCAGTGGTGAACCTTCGTCAGGCCGGATGCACCTTCCTCAATGCCATAACCCTGGGCAAGAACTATCAGCTGAACGTGACACCTCTTCTCATCAACGCCTCGTTCTCCAGTAACAACGGAACCGGATGGGAGGGCACCGAAGCCGGGTTCTCCACGAGTGAAAACGCCGAATTCTACTCCAAGAGTTTCGACTTCCACCAGACGTTGCCCGATATGCCGCAGGGTATCTACCTCCTGAGAATGCAGGGTTTCCATCGCAAGACGGATTCCAACGAGAAGGAGATGACCAGCTACCTCAACGGCACACTCACCCAGTCCGAGGGCATCCTCTATGCCAACGCCGAACAGGTGCCGATGGCCATGGTTACACGAGATGCACAGACCAACAGCACCATCGGAGGAACGCAATACACCATCAGTGGCAAGAGCTACTGGATGCCAAACAGCACGGGGGACGCACGCAAGTTCTTCTCCTACGGGATGTACTGGAACGACCTGACTATCAACCATTCCACACGCGGCGACCTGACCATAGGAATACGCAGCAACGTGGCTTCCCAGGGAGCATGGTCATGCTTCGACAACTTCCAACTCTACTTCCAGGGCGAAGGCGTGGATGTAAGCGACGTCACCTACCTCATCAAGAACCCATCGTTCGAGACGGGAACCGCCGACGGATGGGTGGTAGGCAAGCCCAGCCAGGGAGGCGACGTGGGCGTGAAGCTGAACGAGGGGCAATATGAGACCGCTGGCACCGACGGCGACTATCTGTTCAACACCTGGTCCGTCGGCGACAACTACATTTACGGAAGTCAGGAACAATTTGTGAAGCAGACCCTCACCAATATGCGCCCGGGCGAGTACCACCTTTCAGCCTTGGCTTCGAGCAACACCTACCAGAGCGCCAACGCTCCCGTAGAACTCTTCGGAAATGATTATTCCACCAGCTTCGTTCCCCAGTCGAAAACAGCATTCAAGGAGACCTATGAAGTGACCATCTACCTTTTGCCCACGGAGAAGAGCCTGACCATAGGAATGCGTTCCACCGGATGGTTCCGTGCCGACAACTTCCGCCTCATCTACTATGGAGACACCGAAGCCTACGAACAGAAACGACGCATGAGCATCGTGAACCTCTATGAGGAAATCGCCCGCCAGGCCATAGACCGAAGCAGCTACGATGCCGTACTCGCCGGGGTGAAGCAGGCGTTGCAGGCGGAGGAAATCACCGACGAGGAAATCGCCCACCAGAACGCACTCCTCCGTGAGGCACTCGTCCAGCTGGTGAAGAATGGTAACACCTCTTCTGGACAATTCGACCTCACGGTGTTGCTCAACGACAAGGCCGAGTGGCGAGCCAGCAACATCTCGGCACTCACCACCTTGACTCAGACCCTGAACGATATGCCCGCAGGACACTACACCTTGCGCGCAAATGCATTCTACCGCCCGGCTGCTATTGCCGAGGCACTCGAGATGTATGAAGCAGGTACCGAGGACCACCCTGCCACCATCTATCTGGGAAGAACTCATTCGCCGGTGCTCAATATCTTCGATGACGCACGCCATGCAGCAACCAGCCCTTCGGATATCCTCGCCACCATCGACGGACGTTCAGCCGCCATTGCGGATTACGTGGCCATGGATGCCTTTGCGCAGGGCGACTACGGCGCCGTCGTGGAGAGTGACCTGGACACCGACGGCAGCAAGCTGGCACTGGGCTTCCGCATCAAGGCTCCCAAGA
Source organism: uncultured Bacteroidales bacterium (assembly GCA_902771725.1). GTDB lineage: Bacteria > Bacteroidota > Bacteroidia > Bacteroidales > Bacteroidaceae > Physcousia. Next base: position 2,319 of record CACXXT010000085.1, on the reverse strand, counting down.
AAAGCGACAACCTGTTCATCGCCAGCCACCTGCAGCTGTTCTATGGAGCAACGCCCACCGTGGCTATCAACAAAACCGTGCCCGCCGGACAGCTGACTCCTCTGTGCGTGCCTTTTGAGCTCACGAGCGACGAGAACCGCCAACTCTATTACATCGGCAGCATTCAAAGTGGGAAAGCTACACTCTTCCCCGTAGCTACCATTCACCCATGCGAACCATGCGTCATCAGCTCCACCGAGGAGATTCCGGGGTTCAACATCCCAGCAACCCTCATCAGCAACAAGAAGGCCGACACCGCCCCTCTGCCATGGGAAGGAGGAACCATCACCGGAGACCTCAAGAACTACACCTGGACAACCACGTCCGTCGACGGAAAGAAGATAACGAAGGCAGAGAACCTCACCTACAGCATCGCAGATCCCATGGATATGGACTTCACCGTCAACCTGGAGAACTTGCAGGCACGACGCTTCCTGGCTCTGGAGGACTACACCTCCACCACCAACAGCCACGTGGAAAGCTACAACATCACTCCGCCCGGACGCCGCGACCAGCCGAACAACGTGGGGGTGCCTCTGACCATACAAGGCAACGCAAAGTGCAAGCTCACGCTCTCCATGAACGAAAACTTCAGCGAGACCACCACTTTCAGTGGACGACTGACCGACGGCAAGCTGTTCTACATCCCCAACCTGATTCCCCAACGCACCTATTATTATGAGGTTCAGGCGGGCAACCAGACCGTGGGAAAGGGCAAATTCCACACCGTCGGACTACTCCGCATGATCTATGCTCCCAGCATCGACAATATCCGCGACCTGGGCGGCTGGAGAACCAGCGACGGCCACTACATCCGCTACGGACGCATCTACCGGGGAGGTGAGCTGAATGGCTCGCATGAAGCCACGGCTGGTGCCGTCAAGCGGCTGCGCGAACTGGGTGTGAAAGCAGAGATCGACCTCCGTATCGACTACGAGCAGAGCGCCGGCAAGTCCGCCTTCGGATTCACCACCACGTCTGGGACATTCTATTTCGCCAATTGTATGGATTGCGAGCCCGAACACCTGACCTCGCAGGAAAGCTATGCACGCTGGAAGGACGAATTCACGCTGATTCTTAACACCTTGCGAAAGGGCGGGAACGTATACTTTCATTGCCGTATCGGAGCCGACCGTACTGGTCTGCTATCACTCTTGCTCGAGGGATTGCTGGGCGTACCCAGAGACCAGTCGAACAAGAACTACGAGCTCACAACCTTGTCTCCCTCAGGATTGCGCACACGCAACACGCAGGACGCTTTCTTCAACTACTTCAACGGTCTGAAGGGAGGCTCTTTGCAGAAGAAGTTCAACACCTTCTTCGTGGAGAAACTCAAAGTCAGTCAGGCTGACGTCGACGAGTTCCGTAGCATCATGCTCGCCTCCGACCCTACAGACGCTATAGCAGAAATCCCTGCCGCCAGCACGGTGAATTCTTCGGGCAGCACTTGCTTCGACCTTGCCGGTCGCCGCGTTCCTGCTACCTCCCTCACCAGGGGCATTTATATCCTGAATGGGAAGAAGGTGTTGGTGAAGTAAATGACATTTGATAGATAATGGTCAGAAAGTTGAGCATTTTTCTATCAATTAATACTATTTGACAGCAAAAAGATGGCTCGTTTCATTTTTTTGCTGTATCTTTGCATCCAAAAAACAACAAGTAAACAAACGCGATATGAAACTCTTCGATGTCTATCCTCTCTTCCCCATCAACATCGTGCGCGGCCAGGGATGCCGTGTGTGGGACGATCGGGGCACAGAATACCTTGATCTCTATGGCGGCCACGCCGTCATCTCCATCGGTCACGCCCACCCGCACTATGTGGAAGCCGTGAGCCGGCAAGTGGCGCAGTTGGGCTTCTACAGCAACTCCGTGGTGAACACGCTCCAGCGCCAGCTGGCCGAGCGGCTGGGCAAGGCCTGCGGCTATGAGGACTACTCCCTGTTCCTCATCAACAGCGGTGCCGAGGCCAACGAGAATGCGCTGAAGCTGGCCTCCTTCCACACGGGACGCAAACGTGTGCTCTCCGCACAGAAAGCCTTCCACGGACGCACCTCGCTGGCCGTGGAGGTGACGAACAACCCGAAAATCATCGCTCCCATCAACGCCAACGGCCACGCAACCTACCTGCCCCTGAACGACCTCGAGACCTGGAAGGCTGAGCTGCAGAAGGGCGACGTGGCAGCCTGCATCGTGGAGTGCATCCAGGGAGTGGGCGGCATCCAGCTGGCCACGGCGGAGTTCATGCAAGGCCTGCGTCAGGCATGCGACGCGACGGGC
>CACXXT010000084.1 GCA_902771725.1 uncultured Bacteroidales bacterium | reverse complement strand
TCTAAAAATATAGGTTATTACAAATGCAAAGATAGTCCTTTATCTCTTATAAAACACGCAAAAATTGCAAAGACTTTCAGAAAAAGTCATTTTTTTTGATTTTTTTTGAAAAGATTGCTTGTATTTCAGCAAAAGTTAGTATCTTTGCAACCGCAAAACAGAAATGTTGGGGCATTGGAGTATGGTGTAATGGTAACACTACAGATTCTGGTCCTGTCATTCCAGGTTCGAATCCTGGTACTCCAACTAAGAAGCCGCTGGTTCAAAACCAACGGCTTCTTCTTTTATTATATCCCTTTCTAGATAAAACTCTGTGCAATTAAATAAAGGTGGTAATTCATTATCTACAAGTACTTTATATCTTTGATGGTAGACGGCTGGTGGGGTGTGGGCAAAGCGGCTAGGGAAAAAGTGCCTTATAACAAAAAACCTCCCCTAAATGTAGGGGAGGTGTACTAAATTCAGAGAACCGCTTATTCAGCCTTTTCGTCTTCCTGCTGGATATCTTCGTCAATGTGACGAATTTTCTCTTTAGCTGCTTCAATCTCGACTTTCAGCTTATCCATCTTCTTGCTCAGTTCAGTCAGCAAACTATTGCCCGACTTAGATGTAGCGTTCAGGAAACCGAAATTGTTCTCATAGGTATGCAATTCGTTAAGCAGGTTCTCATAGTTGCGCACCAGTTTCTCACGTTCACGATAAACAGCCTGAACGCCAGTTTCCTGTGCCTTGCTCACAGCTGCACGGAACTTGTTGAATTTCTTCGAGGCGAGCACGGTGCACACCTTGGTGTACTTCACGCCACCCGAGTCGAGTCCGTGTTTCCCTGCCTCCGCCTTCGTGCGCTGCGCAAAGGTGATCAGGTGGTTCAATAGTCCTGCTGAATATCCCATGATTCAGTCCTCCTCGTCTTCGCCTACGGATGAATAGGTTCCCTTTCGGTAGGGATAGTAGAGTGCCTCGTAGGCATAGGGCACCTGGTACATGCTCTGGTTGGTGTCCGGCTCGCGGTTCTTGTACCAGTGGGCGCACAGCATCAGGGCTGCAAGCGTCAGGTCTGAGGGCCACTCGCCCTCCATCTCCAAGATCTCCTCATACGTCCGGCAGGTATCCTTGAACACCTTGCGCTCGGCAGCCTTACCGAGGGCCGTAAGATAGTCATCCCAGTAGTGCTCATCGGGCACGATCGAGCATTGGAACTTGATCGCATCGAGGGTCAGGAACTTAAACGGGCTTTCGCTGTTCTTCTTCATTCTTCACCTCCTTCTCCACCATCGGAGCCGTTTGCGTTTGTACTGTTGGTATCGTTGGCAGGCCTTCCGCCTGATGCGTTGGTCGAGAGCTTCTCGCTGCCTACCTTGCCCAGGTTCATCGAGACATAGTGGTCATCACCGTCCGGGATGCTCGGCAGGTCGTAGGCTGCACGCAGTTCGTTGACACTCCATCCGGTCTCCAGGTGCAGCTTGTCGATCTCGGCCTGTCCCTTCGCATCGAGACGTTTCAGGGCGAGCTCGCAGACATGGATGCGACGCTGGCCGAAGTCGGAGGCCGTCAGCAGCTTCGAGTTGAACTCATCCTCCCATTCCCTGATGCGGGGCTGGATCGTTCTGAGCAGGAACTCCTGTGTCGCATGTTCTGGCATGCGGTAGTTGCCGCCAGTATCGCCAACGATGGCGAGGATCTTAGGACAGCCCATCAACCGGCAGATGGCCTCGTCGGAATAGCCGCGCTGTTCCAGCAGCTGCAACTGTTGGGCGGTCTGGCTGATGATTGTCGGGTCGGTCACGTTGTCCAGCACCATCACGTCCTTCGTCTGCCAGTCCTCGCCGAAGCGGTCGGCGGTCTTGCGCAGTTCCTGAGGGTTCACACGTCCACGGGTTCCCATCGTCGGGTCTTTTTTCTCCTGCAGCAGCACCTTGTGCCGTCCGCCCTTGGCCAGATCCTGAAGGGCCTGTTCGTCACCAGTGGCGGCGATGGAGAGTGTCTTGAAGGCGTAGTCGATGGTGGGGATGCCCATGTAGTAGTCATCGGTGAGAAACACGTTACGGAAATGCAGCACGTCCTTCGCCGGAGCATCTACCAGGATACGCGGTCCGCGCTCGGTGTTGTAGGTTATCTGGTAGGTGTTGTCGAGCGGATTGTAACCGCCGCCCGTGCAGAGCCACAAGGCCACGGGGTATCCGTCCAGACCGCGCTCGATGTAGACGTAGGCATTGCCATAATAGATTTTCTTGTACTCGATCTGCTCCTGCATCATGGATGCCGTCATCAGCGGATTGGGGCGCACCTGCAGCAGGTAGTTCAGCTGCGCATTCTTTCCGTAGCGGTCCTCCACGAAGTTGCCGCCCAGCTTCGACATGCGCTGGTACTGTGTCACCATCTGGCCCATGGTCTGCATGATGAGTGTCACGCAGCGGGTCCAGGTAGGAATCAATAGCGACGATCGTCCGTATGGATGCACCACGTTTGTCTCCCAGTCTCCGCCCTTCGGCTTCTGGTTGTCGGGTGCCGACGGTGACGTGCTCGACGGCACGCCATAAGGGGCTGTCGCTTCACGATGAAACAACGGAAGCATGCCCGTCGGCAGATTTAAATTGAATTTCCTCATACGATAAAATGTTTGTCTTCTACCATTCGGGCAAAATGCGGTTTTGGGATTACCGAAACAAAAAAAATGGGTGGCCGCTGCCACCCGATCTCACTCATAATAATCTTAACTATAAAACCTTAACTAAGTAAATCATGAATTATTTAAATTTGTACTAAGTGCCTGATGATGGAATCGTAAGAGGGCCGGAGCCCTTGAACGATAACGAACCGTTTGCCAGGGTGTTCTCCGTCACGGTGTACCTCTCCGACTCGAGCATCGCCGTGCCTTCGAGGATCACGCCTGCGTTGGTACCCTTGATCTGGATGGTAAAGAAGTTGCCAGCCTTCAGCAGATCGGCCATGCGGTTCTCCGACAACAGCAGGAACGACACCGTGAATCCCCACGATCTTCGCCCTGCGATGAACTCCTCCCAGTCCTGCTGCGTGGCCGACGCGATCTCTATGCTGCCTGCCTGGCTGCTGATCTCATTCGACCGTGTTCCGCCGATCAGCTGCTGCGAGCCGCCGTCATTCCAGAACACAAAGATATTATTGCCTTTTACTACTGCCATAACTATTCACTATTAACTGTTCACTATTCACTTTTCACTATCCCCATGTCAACATCTCGCCCCGGCCGCTGCGCTTCAAATAGCGGTCAAGTGCCACGTATATCTGTTCGCCGCTGATGCGGGCCACCTGCATACCACCGCCTCCGCCTGCGCCCTGGAGCTGGGATGCCAGATTGCCCTGCATGGCTCGCGTCAGGACCAGCTCGCCTGCATTCAAACCGACCATGCCACCGCCTACCGTCGCAGGCACATTGTCACCAGAGTAACTGTTGCCCTTCACGATACCGCCTTCTGCGTAGCCCGTCGCGCTGTGGATGGCGGAGATCATAGAGATCATCTGCGCCATTCCAGTGGCTGCGAAGGCTACCCACGCCCATGGTCCGAGGGTTGCCGCCTGAGTGGTTGCCTGGGCATAGCCGAGAGCCACGCTGGCGATGGCCTGCGCGATGGTACCTGCGACCTTGGCTGCAGGATCCTCGAGACCCGCCACGGCCGAGCCTACCTGACCGATGGCCTGTGCGGCTGCCTGCCATGACTTCTCAGAGTTGACACCCTCACCCTTGAACTGGCCCATCTTCTTCTTGATGTCCTCGATCTGCTTCTGGTAGGCCTGCCACATCTCCGGGCTCATGGCCTTGGCCTGCGCCTCTGCCAGATGCTCCATCTCCTCGGTCAACGCCTGCAGCGGAGTCTTGATGCTGATCAGCTGCGTCTTGTATTTCTCCACAGGGGCAGACAATGATGTGGTGGGCAGGATGCCCTGCTCCTCCTCCATCTTTCCGATGGGTGTGCTCTTACCCTGCGCCTCGTCTTTCATCTGCTGGATCTCGGCATTGCGGTCCTGCAGCACCTTGATCTCCTGACGGATGGCTGCCTGACGCTCGGCGGAGGCCTTGATATACTCCTGGGTGAGTTTATTGATAGCCTCGGTGTTCAGCTGCTCCTCCGTCTTCTGGATGGTGGTGCCGCCCTTGGGCTTCTTGTTCTTTCCCTTGGAAGCACTTCCTGATACTACGATCTCAGGTATCTCGGTGATGGAGTTCGTGTTCACAGTACCGCCACCGCCGCCACCTTCACCCTCTGCAGGCATGTCGCCCGTGATGTACTTCCAGAGTGTCTTGGCGACGACGACGTAGGTGTCCATCTTGCGGATCGTGGAGGTGAGGTTATTGACGAAGGTGGTCAGCAGACCGTTGCTGCTGTTGACGTGCAGGTTCAGACCTTCCCAGGCACTCGCCAGCGACTTCAATGCGCCGTCGAGGTTGTCGGTATTGATGCGTGCCTGTTCCTCGGCTGTGTTGGTGCCCGTGATGGCCTCCGTCATGTTGCGGGCTTCTCCGGCAGCATCTGCCAGGGCCATCGCCTGAGAGGCAAACATCTTTCCGACGATCTCCTGATACTGCACGATCGACAGGTGGGCCTTCCCGAGGTTGTCGAAGGCGGTGGTCAATCCCACCACGCTCGGCTTGAAGTCGTTGTTGGCCTGCTTCTCCAAGTTCATAATGATGGATCGCAGGGCGGTTCCGGCCGTCGAGGCATCGAAACCAGCCTTCGCCAACTGCTCGAGGTTGGCCACCAGTTCCTCATAACTGGTGCCTACGGCCCTCGCCGTGGTTCCCGACTTGGTGATGGCCTCTCCCAGCCATGCAATGTCGCCTGCGCCCTTCTGCGATGCTGCTGCGAGCACGTTCACGAAGCGGGCCGCATTGCTACTGTCGCCGCCCATCTGGTTGACGGACGTGGAGAGGGTCTGGGCAGCGGTGGCCAGATCAATGCCGGCAGCCTCCGACAGGGTGATGGCCTGCTTGGTCACATCCCTCAGGGCCTCGCCGCTGGCCAACAGCTGCGGCTGCTGCGAGCCGATCAGCTTGAAGGCATCGGCCACCTGGCTTGCGCTCAACGTGGTGGACGCACCGAGCGCGATGGCGTATTCCTTCAGTTTCTCGAGATCCTTGCCCACCATACCCGTCAACGATGACAGCTGCGACATCGACTTCTCGAAGCCGCGTGCCGTCTGGATGTTGTCGGCGATGGCGGAGGTTACCGCACCGATGGCGGCCGACACGCTGGCGAACCCGGCAGCATACGACATGATGCTCGCGGTGCTCTGCTTCAATACGCCACCCAGCGACAGGTTGTCCTTCTTGAAGTTCTCCAGCTGCCTGCGCGCCTTCGCTATATTGGCATCATAGTTTTTGGTGTCCGCCTGCATACGGACCAGTACGTCACTTTTAGCCATTTGATACGTGTTTTATATATTCATTAACTGCTTCTGCTACTTGTGCGGCTGCTGCCTCCATCTCCCACGGTGCGACACGCTCGAACCAGTCGCTCTTCCTGACGGCTCCGCGCTTACCGTAGCGCGTCTCACGCTCCTCGGTTCCAGAATTGAGGAATCGCAGGATGAAACCACGGTCGGCTCCGAAATAGTTCTGCAGCCTGTTGCGACTGTCATCCACATACGGCCTGCGGTTGCCACCCACCTGACCTGGACGCAGCTTGCGCTCGCGGTTCGGCGGATTCTTGGTGCCCGCCTTGCGCTTGGCCAGAATACTGAGGTTACCACCGAACAGCTTCTTGTAGACTGCGAACTTTACGGCACGGGCTGCCTTGCGCGGATCCTTGTCGATGAAGTCGGCGGCATCCTTGCTAAGCTTCTTGCGGGCTTCCGACAGTTCCTTGCGGATCAGCTTGCGCAGGTTCAGGTCGAAACCGGGATCCGTGGTCAGCAGGTGGTCGAACATCGCCTGCACCTCCTCCACGCCTTGCACCTTGACGTAGTCGGAACTGCTGCCCGATGATACCGCTGGCTTACTGTTCAGATAGGTCGAACGGCCTCTGCTTCCGTTTATGTATTCAGATAGTCTACCCATACATAAAACCCGCAAAATGTGGGTTTGGGATTACCAAACAAAAAAGGGTGGCCGCTGCCACCCAAGATCTTCAATTCATGTGTCATGATGAAAAAATACTAATTCTTTAAGTATAAACGTATTCACAAAAGCAAATTTCCTATTTCTTTTCCAGGTTGTCGATCACCTGGTGCCTGTTCTTTCCGAAATCCCGGTACACGTAGCTCACATGCACCCAGTACGTGCCGTTCTTGTCGTGCTCCCAGATCAGCTGGTCGAAGGGCAGATGGTAACGGATGTAGTCGAAATATTTCTTCCCTTTGTTCAGGTCACCCTTGATGCAGATGTCGGCGGCCTGCCCCTTCAGGTGCTGCGAGTTCCTCACGCCTCCCACCTTCTGGTTCAGCAGCTGACAGCGGAAGCCGCTGCTGATGGTGATGGGTTCGTTCATGGCCAGACGGAGGGGCTCCAATACATACGCCGTCAGGTAGACCAGGTTGATGATCTGCTGCGTGTTCGGTTTGTTGGCGATGCCGAGCTTGTCTGCCGTCTTTGAGGCACACAGCTCCTCGATGGTGAAATGCATGGTGATGTTGGTGTCCATCAGTCTTCGTTACTTGGTTCTATATCGTGTTTTCGTTTATTCTCCTGTGAGATCTCGATGGTGGTGTCACCCTTCGAGAACTTCAGCGTCATCCCCAGCTCCACGGCACGGAAGCCGTACAGCAGAGTTGGGAATAACAGCAACTCTCCGACGGCCGTCAGGCATGACCCGTCGATCACGCCCATCGGTGGAACAAAAAAGCCGCCGATAATCAGCCCCACCGAAACGAAAAAGCAAACTGCAAACGTGATGCGCGACATCAGGAATGTGCGCGGCTCGTCAGCTTTTTCAGATCTGTAAACTCTGTGCCTGTTCATAACTCCGTTAATTTAATGACCTCCCTCTATAAAGCCCCCGAAACAATGTCGGGGGCTTACTGACATTTCTGGATCAGCAGGACTACTGACAGATGAAATCTCCCAGCGTGGTGGCCTGATCCACCGTCCAGTCGTTGCTCGCCATCAGCTTGCCAAAGACATCCTCAGAGACGGGCTCGAAGTCAATCTCTACCTCCTTGTCGGCGAACTCCTTCACCGCATCGTTCACCAGCTTCTGGTACTTCTTGAACTCCGTGATGAACGCCTGATACTCGGCAGCACCCATTGGCAGCTTCTCGGCATCGCAGTCCGGCTTGCGGATCTCCACCTCGTACTGCTGAGCCTTCTGCAACTGCTCGTCGAACTCCTCGCCGGGCTTCATCTTCTCGGCAGCATCCTTGGTCTCCTCCTCAAACTTGGTGGCGATAGGCTTCATCATGCGTGCGATCTTCCACACCTTGATCTTGTCCTGGTCATCCAGTTTTCCATACTTTGCGGTGTTCAATACGTTGAACACAGCCAGCAACATCTCAGTTTTTACTTTCCGGGTCATAGTTGTAACTTTTTAATTGTTGATACTCTTCACTATTCACTCTTCACTGCTCCGCGTTCTCCTGGGGAATCACAGCTGCCTCGATCTCGTCGATGGCATCCCACACCTTGTTACTGTCACGGCGTGACATCTCGCTCAATGTGTAGCGCACCTCACCATCGCGCACATAGCCGTTGAAGTTGCCAACATACGTTCCCTGCTGGCCCTGCGCATCCTTGGCATAGCAGCTGCCGTTGATGGTCTGCAACTCGCCGGTTGTTCCGTCCTTGACGTACTGGCCTTGAACAATCAGGTTCTCGTCTTTGTACTCGTAGGTCGCATTGTGCGTCTGACTCTTAATTTCAAATTGTCCGTTCATAACTGTAAAATTTTAAATTGTTAATAATATGGGTGAATTATAAAAACTTGTCGTTATAGCGTCGGTGTCGGCGGCTCAATCGGCTGCGGTTTCACGGCATTGGCCGTCACACGCTTCTTTCCGTCCTCATAGAGATAGCAGGTCACGCTGTCCTGAGTCGGTCGCGCATCCCACGGCGCAGCATCCCATCTCGAGTTTGCGTCAATATAGATGTTGCCATACTCCTCCTTATAGAGGTAGCTGGCCGGAGCACCTGTGGCAGGAGCCGAAGTCGATGGCAGACAGACATACATCGTGACGTTCTGGAAGGTGTGTGCGTTGTACGTCACACCCGCATACGTTTCCGTCGAGATGGCGGTATTGACCACCAGTCTGCCCGTAACCGTGAACTGTGCCTTCAGGATATAACGGCCATATTCCTGGGCACCGCTCTGGGCCGTGTGCATCACACCCATCGAACTGTTGGGCACCAAGGCGATCGTCTTACCGCCCAGGGATGCGCCGTTGATCGTGCCGTTGGCGAAGAACGGGATGATGTAGTAGTCATGATCATACGACAGCGAGGCCGTGCCGACGGTGGTACCCGTGCCGCTGATGGTGGCAGAGGTGACGGCATACACCAAGGTGGGATTCGATGGTGTCGTAGCATCGACGATGGCCAGACCGTAGTATACGGTGCTGATGCCCCACAGCGTCTTCAGTATGTCCTCGGGGATGATATAGTCGCGCTGGGTTACCGGCAGCGCATCATCCTGCGAGCGGATCAGGTCGAAAGTGAAGCTCCACGAGCCTTGCAGCACCTGTGTCCAGTTGCCCACCTCGATGCCTGCTGGCTCCGGCGCGTAGTGGTAATATCCGTTGAAGTCTATCAGACGGAAGGGATAGTTCGCACCACCCTCCGGCACATAGTAAACCCAGTCGTCGCCCTGGTTGTAGGCATCGAAGATGGCCTTGATGGTTGTGCCGACGATCGGCAGGAACCCATAGCGCGACAGGTTGTTCTTGCGGTTCGTATCCCTCCACCACTGGAACGAGAGTGTTTCATCCCATTTCTTGGTGGTCATGTTCAGCAGCGGGATGGTGTTGATATACGTCGAGCCGCCATAAGTTCCCCCGATGTTCACGGGCTTGAACTTCGACCACCTTCGGATCTGTTCGCTGCGGCACAGCGAGCCGACATCATTGTTGCTAACTCCAAGAGCCTGCATCACGTCGTAGACTGACACGGGTGCCGAGATCTTTCCTGTTGAGCCATCGTATGCCATATCTTTTGTTCTCCTATACTTTTTTAGTTTTCCTCTAAATCCTTAATCCTTGCACGTAACTCTGCATTCTCCTTCTCCAACTTCGTGATACGGCGTTCGTGTTCGGTCATGCCCTTCGCCAGGATGATCGTCGAGACGAGTGCCGTCACACCGTAGTCCAGACCCAGCATTCCGTCGGCATCTTGTGTGATAGATTCTGGTAGCACAGCATCCCAATATTGTGCCGACTTGGCGCACTTGCAATCTGTTGAACGCTAAGATTGACATCACCAACGACATCTTTCAAACGCATATCGCTTCGGTTTGTCAGGCTCGCCACGCTTACGTTACCCGCAAAATAGGCATTACCTTCATTCTCGCCGTAGACATATAAGTCGTAGTTCCCGTTTTTGACGCCTATACCCATACGGTTCTCAACATACGCAGTGTCTTCAAACTCAACGTCCGCGCCGAAAAGGATTTTGTTAAGAGAGCCGATATAGACATAGCTGCTATAACTTGTTATTATCGAGAAACCGTTGCCACCGTTCGCACCTGCCAGATACAAGTTTCTCCACTTGTACGTGCTCGTACCAAGGTCATACACTCCCGTCGTATCTGGCGTGATGCTCGTGCTGAAAACACCCGTGCTGCCACCGCCGCCACCGCCTGACTGATACCCCAGAGCCGATATGCCGCCCGTGGCATACAGATTGCACGCATTGCCGTCGGCATCTACGATTCTCAGCGCATGGTCCGTGTCATTCCACACGATGCGACCGTTTCCTATCTGGATGAAACTCGTGTATGTTCCTGCGCCAACTATCAGACCAGCCCTCTGAGCGTTGCCCGTTCCCGTGTCCTTCGCCAATATCTGCAACACGCCGCTGTAGTCTTTCTCTATCAGCCTGACCGAATAGTCTTGTGCCGTGCCGTTATAGTGGAAATCCAAGAAACCGCCGATATTCGTTCCAGCCGTATTGTGCGTGTTCAACTCCCAACTATGGAATCCCTCGATAGCACCGCCGCTGTTACCAGATAATATATTACCTCCAATCGACGCCAAACCAGAAGTACATAGTGTTCCGTCGACATGCAGTGTGTATGTAGGACTTGTCGTTCCTATACCAACATTTCCGTTTCCACGTATAGTTACTATATGGTCATTACCATAATGACCTAAGAACAGGCTGTTCGTATTGTTACCGTCGGTGACATGCTCAAATCCTATGAATCCGCTATTGTATGCAGATGACGCTTTTCCTATCTGTATGGCATTCCTCGCTCCGCTTAACGACGGAATGAGAGATGATATGGTATAATTCCAGCCATAAGTACTTCCAGAACTTGCAATCACTTGCAAGCCTGCTGCACCGTTTGAAGACGGTACTCTTAATTTAAAGATGCCAGTGTTTGTTATGGTGAAATAGTTGGTGTCCGCATTCTGGGTGCCTCTGTAAATCACAAATGTATCGACGTTTGATTTCGATACCGTCCATGATGTAGCCTGAATACCTGAGTAACTATTTGCAGTTCCAAGGAAGATTCCACACCATGAGGTTGATGAGCCTATTATTCTGATGCCCTCGTAATATCCGCTGCTATATCCTGACGCTCCAGACGGGGGAACTGGATTTAACAACATCGGACCGTTTATGCTGGCAGAACCATCAAACGACAATCCCCAAAGGGATATTGCACTTGCCAACTTTGTTGCTGTCGACGCATTACCGCTCAATGCTCCTATGAAATTCGTGGCAGTTACATTACTTGTGAATGTCTTCGCGCCAGATATGGTTTGGGTGGTGGCTAATGTGACATAATCAGATAATGCCGAAGCAGCGGCAAAGTAGTTGGCATGCTGCCCGTCCAATAAGTCGGCATCAAGACCGCTGCCTGTTCCATCATTACCAGCATGCCACATCTCATACTGGTCTGTGCCGTCATTTTTGGCAAATACTGGTGCGTTGGAATTAACATCTCCAATCCATATGCCCATAGACTGGTTTCTGTTCCATATACCAATATAGTTACCATAGCTATTCCTGCATGCTTCTAAATAACCTTGAAGAAGAGTCGTTTGCGAATCTTCAATCACCCAGAATTTTCCATAACTATCATTCGATTTGCCTCGTGCATAGACCTGATTGAAGGTTGGCTTTTGGAGTATTGATGATGTCTGGCTTATCGGAACGTTTGCATAGTAGTATGTAGTGGACAGGGATGCGGCTGATGTAGCTGTACCTGCGGACGTAGCGGAATCTGCCGACGTAGCATGTGCGCATGAACCGCTGCTTGTGATATATCCTGCTCCGTTCGTAAGTTGGTTGTTGTTTGTAGGAATGTCGGAAACAAGCGCGATTGTACCAGTTTTAAAAGGAATATCCAATTTATTGGATGTTCCACCTTCATAAATATGAAAATACCTTAAATGTGAACTAACGTTATAAACCAAAGCCAACACATTCGAGGTGGTGCTGTCCTGTAATGATATAAGCGAATAATTGTCTGATGTTGAGTAAACCCTGATACCTTGGCCAAAATTGACGTTGTTCTGACCTTGAACAATAAGACCATAACCACTATTACCAAACACAACGCCATCTACAAGTGTAGTGCCTGTTATATGGATATTCTTCGCTGTTGTTCCATCACTTCCGACAATTTTCAATCGGTTGTAAGCTGATACATAAGTCAAGCGGATGTCACCTATTTGCAAAAATGTGCCGTCAGATGTTGATGTGGTAATGTTTCCGTCTACCGATAATTTTTGAGACGGGGTGGATGTACCTATACCGACTCTTCCAGTTGCAACAATGTTCAATATGTTGTTCACGTTGAACATGTGAATGTCAAGATAGTTACTTGTGCTACCTTCGCCGACATGATGATATGATAGAAATGCAGAATTGTAATAAGAATGGGCTTTTCCTAATGATATACAGTTGACATAACCATTCGGTAAAGCAGACATAAGGAGAGACATCGTGTAGTTGAAAATATTGTCCGACTTTCTTGTCGCGTCAATAAAAACAGTCGGTTCCATATTATCTGCCTGTCCAACTATATGCAGCTTTCTTGTCGGCGATGTTGTCCCTATACCCACATTACCACCAAGGATGTACCAGTTGTCGCTGACACATGCTATGCCTGTCGTAAACGTCGGCGCACCGTTTTTCGATATATACAAATTACCGTCATTGTTCTGGATTCCCCATGTCTTTGCGCTTGTTCCAGTAGCACCTGTGTTGTCACTTCCACACATAATAACACCACACCATCTACTTGACTGAGCAGATACAGTTGGATTTGAAACGTGTATGCGAATACCTTCTGCATATTGTTCAGGATAGGCATTTATATGCAGGTTTCCTGTCAATGCTTTCGTGCTTCCTGCCGTCAGCGGCAGATACCCTGCGAGCTGCGAGGTGGTGGCATAGCCAGCGAGCGCACCAGTCAGGTGCGAGAGGGCGATAGGCCGTGTGTCGCTATTGTCGGCGAGGTTGGTCCAAGTGACATCGCCTGTGCCGCCGCCACCGCCGGAGCCGTAGCCGAGGGCGGACACGCTGCCCGTGGCGTAGAAGTTCGCGGCCACTTCGCTGCCGGAGACGAGCTTCACCACCTTAAGGGCGTTGTTGGTTGAGTCGTAGACGATGCGCAGATCGCCTATCTGGATGTACGAGCCATCAAAGCCCGCACCCACAGCAAGGCCCGCCAGCTTGTTGGCGTTCGTCGCGTTGTTGTTCTTCGCCAGGATGCTGATGACACCCACCTCCGACTCGATGATCCTCGACGTATAGTCCAGCGTGGAGTCGAAGGTCGAGCCGGTCGCGTAATAATGGAAATCAATGAAGCCGCCATAGCCTGCCAGCGTGCCCGCAGAGTTCATCTCCACCGAATGGAACTGCTCGATAGCTCCGCCGTTCGACCCTGCTTTGATGGTGCCGTTGACGGTGCCGCCGTTGGTAAACGACTTTCCCCAGAACGTACCCGTCACGCTCGTGATGGGCGTGAGACTGGTGTCGCCGATGGTAATCATGCCGTTCTGGATCTTCGCATACGTCTGCATCTGCGCAGCCACACTTGAAGGTGTCGAGAAGTTATTCGTCACCCATGTCTGCGTGGCATACCCACTCAGGGCGGTCGTCAGGTGCGAGAGGGCGATCTGCTGCGTGGTGGTAGTGTCGCCCAGGGCCGTCCAGTTCACGAAGCTCTGGTTGTTCACCCACGTTTTGGTTGCCATGTCAGAGATGGCCGAGCTCGTCACGTAGTTCTGCGAGGTCACCCATGCCTGCGTAGCATAGCCCGCGAGGGCAGAACCCAGCGCAGTAGTCAGGTGCGAAGATGCGATCTGGCGCGTGTCGGTATTGTCGCCCAGAGCCTGCCACGTCACATCGCCGATGCCACCACCGCCACCGCTGCCGTTCAGACCGAGTGCCGACAGGAAGAAATCAGTCCACAGGCCCTTCTTGGCCTCGATGTTGTCCACCTCGGTCACCACCACCGTGCGGTAGCCGGTCTCCTCGTCGGTGCTCTCCTCCTGGCTGGGGATCTCGTTGGGCGCAAAGGTGCCCGATGTGTCCACGGTTGTGCTCACCACGGTATCGCCGTCATAGACGGTGGTGGTGGTCTTCTTATGTATTACGAACAGCTCGTTGAAGAACGTCTTCGAGACATAGTTTTCCTCGGTCCACATCTCGGTAGCCAGACCAGCGATCAGCCCCGGATCAAGGCTGCTGCCACGGCCAGCCGCGCCACCGCGACCGTCGAACATCCTCTGTATTAAGTCTTGATTGATTCTCATATCTATATCTGAAGCAATGCTAATTTAACGATGTCATCTCGCCAGTTCCTGCTGATGGCGATGGGTGCGAAGGTGCCCGAGTCGATGCTCACCTTATGACAGGGCAGGATGTCGCCGATGGTGATCGTGCCGCCCGTGACCGTCTGCGTGACGTGTGCCTGGAACTCGCCGTCTATCTTGCGCTTCGCCGTCGCCCAGTAGTTGGCCACACGGTTCGCCAGATGCTGCTCGGGATGCTGCTGGTTCGTCGCGCTACCGCCATATTGAACCGTCTGGATGATGTTGCCGCTGGCATCAAGTAATAGCCCGTAGCCATACTCCATATTATTGTCACTTGCAAATATGCAGTTAGCATTCCACTCCTCCTTCGAGTCGTTGGTGTTCACGGCTGAGTACTCACGCGATGACTGACGGTCTTTTGTGATTTTGCGGGTGCGACCTCCTGTGGTCAATATCTCTTCATCACGGCTGTACTCCACTTTGAAGTTGGCGAGTTCAAAGGATTCAGGCAGACGGACATTTGCACGGTCTTCGGTGCCCATGAAGTCGATGAAGATATAG
>CACXXT010000083.1 GCA_902771725.1 uncultured Bacteroidales bacterium | reverse complement strand
ACCATCATGGCGGGCTGCAAATATATTTTCTTCATTGCTATGTCCTCCTTATTACTTAATGATTGTCTTTTTGCCATTGTTGATATAGATGCCACGTTGTGTGGGCTTGCCGTCGAGCTTGTGACCGTCGAGGGTGAACCATGCGCCAGCCTCAAATTGTGAATTTTGAATTGTCAAATTGTCAATTTCCTCGATGCCCGCAGTGCCCGAGGAACTAAAAGCCTGATTTTTTCTTTTTTTAACTTGGAAAAGAGCGCACCTGTCACGGGGGCGTGGCAGGTGCGCTCTGAACTTTGAACCTTGAACTTTGAACCCTTAACCCTTCACCTTCAACCTCACACCGGCACTACATAGTAGTAACGTGCCTGGTTGTCGCGCGTCTGCTCGAATCCGCGGGCGGTGAGGGCGAGTCCCAGCTGGACCTTGGTGCCCTGGGTGGGACGGACGAAGGGGAACTGGCGGGCGACGATGTCCACGATGTCGGACATGGCCAGAGGGCGGCAGGGCTCGTCGGCCGCCGGATGGCGGAAGCAGGCGTCCACCATGCGCTCCATGTCCAGTGTGGACTGGTAGCGGACGTTGGCACGCTGCAGGCTGGCCGTCTCCTCCTCCGTCAGCCAGAAGCGTTCACCGGCGTTCACCTCGTGGAGCAGCTGCGCGTAGAACTGGAGGTAGCCGATGGGCGTCTGGTTGTCGATGATGGCACCTTCGGGAATCTCGATGCAGAGGAACCGGCGGCTGCCCGTGGGGTCGTGCAGGGGATGGAGGTTGTTGGTGGTCGCCACGAAGCTGGCGTAGCGGCGGCGGTCCTCCTGGGCGCGTCCGTAGATGGGACGTCCGTTCACGCGGCTCTTGCTGAGCAGCTGCTTGAGCTCTGCCTGCTGGCTGCGGCGCACCTGATCCAGCTCATCGATGTTGACCAGCAGGTTGTTGGTCAGCGCCATCTCCTTGTCGAACTTGTTGCCGAGGTTCACGTGGTCGAGGAAGTACACGCGCAGCTCTTGGGGCAGCAGCAGGCGGCAGAAGGTGCTCTTGCCGCAACCCTGCTCGCCAATGAGCGTGGGCACCAGCTCGTTGGCGTGCAGCTCGTCGAGCCCCAGCCAGTGGGCCACCAGGGAGCGCAGCCAGACGTGCATCCAGTAGCGGCGTTCGGCGTTGAGCCCGGGCAGACGGTCCAGCAGGGCATCGACATGGTTCTTGCCGTCCCACTCGGGCAAGCGCTGCAGCCACTCGCCGATGGGGTCGTAGTCGGGCGTCAGGCGGGAGAAGATGAGCGTCTCCAGCCGCTGGCGCACGGCCTTTACTCCGGGCACGGCTTCCTCAGCAGCCAGCGCGATGCTGTTGAGGTCCTCACGCGTGAGCGTGTGGAAGATTAAGGTGTCGGCAGCTGTGGCTGCCTCGCCTTCGATAGTTACGCCTGCGGCAATGCCGTTAGCGTGGGATTCACCTGCGGCGCTCTTGCGCTCGCAGAACTCAGTCTTGCCGCTCAGTAGGTTGCGGCGGAAAGCGTATTCCTCCTGGAGGAACAGCTTCAAAGCTTGATTTTTGTTTAACATAATTCTATTTGGACTTGTGGATTTGCCACAATCCTGGTGCAAAGATACAACATTTTTCTGCCTTTGTCAAGAGGTGTGCCCGTTTTTGTAACCGCCTGAAAAACAGCCTGAAGAAGTGCAGGATTCACCTAAGAGAAACGCCAAAAACATCTTGAAGTAAAACCTCCTGCTTCCTGTTGTATACGTCCCCGCTTCCGTACGTATAGCTCCAAACGTCCAGGTTATATCTCAAAACCACTCGGTGGTTTATGAAATCCGAGTGGTGGTTTTCACGAATCAAAGTGTGGATTTTGCAGCCCAAACGCTGGTTTTAACTTTCTTTAAGGACGTAAATTTGTACGTCTGAGGAAGCCTGCGTATATTTGCACCCGTCTAACGGATTTTCCATACCTACGACTCCCAAACTACAAAATCATTATGCTGAAATACTACAAAATGGAGCAGCGCGACTCCTTCGATATGCACAAGACGCGCACGGTCTACCGCCTGCACCCCAGCGGACACTTTTCGGGCAAGAAGTTCATCCATATGGTAGCTCACCGCCGCGGCTACAGCGAGAGCGTCATCCAAGGCGTGCTCATGGATGTGGCGGAGGAACTGGCGTTGCTGCTGGGCGAGGGCAACACGGTTTGCGTTCCCGGTATAGGCACTTTCAGAATAGGCGTCCGCCTGAAGGACGAACGGCGCCAGCAGCTGGAGGACGAACAAGACGCCGTGGCAGAAGGCACGGCGCGCAAAGCCAGCGAACCCAACGCCCGCAACATCGAGCTCCACCACCTGAATTTCCGCAAGGACAAGGAACTCTTCCGCGACATCCAGATCCACTTCAGCCAACAGGAGCTCAAGCGCACCGACGGCAGAAGCGGACGCCGCATCACCATCGACGACACCACCCAGCGCCATCGCATAGAGCTCGCCCAACAATACCTGCGCGAGCACCACTATATGCACATCGACGACTATGTCCGGCTGACCGGCCTCTCGCGCACCAGCGCCCAGCGCGAGCTGCGCGAACTCGCCGCTTACCAGTATTCCGGCATCACCATCGAAGGGCGAGGCAGCCATCGCGTCTATGTGCTGCGCAAGCAGGAGGGAGAGTGAGCGGCATCAGAAGAAAAAGAGCGCACCCGACACGCTCATTGGTGACAGGTGCGCTCTTTTCCAAGTTAAAAAATGTTTTTTTTGAGCGACTTTGCCAGAAATGTCCTATCTTTGTACACCAAACACTTAGAGTATGAAGAAAGTTGCACACCTTATTATATATATAATACTGCTCGCGCTCGTGGCATGCAACAAAGGAAGAACCGTGGCGCCGCTGCCACACTCCGGCGACACGCCCTACCAGCTGGATTCCATACTGAACATACACGCCAAAGAGCCCGAACGCGCCCTCAGGATGCTGGACTCGGCACTGATGCTGGGAAACATCAGCGAGTACCGCCATGAGTTCATACGCGCCAAGATCTACAACTTGTCATTCACGAATCAGGATCTGGACTCGGCCATACAGATCTGCACGGCGCTGCTGAAACACGACTCCGTGCGGGACGACCCTGCGGAACAGGAGAATGTCATCACAATGCTCATCGCCGCAAACCGATACAAAGAAGACTTCGAACAATACCTGTACTGGGCATCGCGGAAGGCGGATATCTGCAGGTTGCGAGGCGAAGAGGTGGAACTGCTGCGAACGGAGGCGGAAATCGGACTGACGATGACGCGCCTGGGACAGGTGGAAGAGGGATTCCGGAAACTCGACAAGGCCATCAACGCCCTGGATGAGCCGGGCAGCGTAGACCGCATGGACGCACTCACCATTGCCGTGAAACGGAAAATCAATGCACTCAACGACCTCCAACGCTATGACGAGATCATACCTCTGGCACAGCGCACCCTGAACCGGCTGGAGCACTACGAGAAACACGCCCAGGACTACGCCGAGGACAGCTACCGGCTCTCGAGGAATGTCAATCCGGAAAGACGGCACCACTATCTGGACTTCGCACGTGCACAGGCATGGGGATTCCTGGCACACGCCTATGCCGAGATGGATGAAAAGGCAGAGGCACACAAGTACCTCGAACTGTTCGACAACAGCATCTACGGCAAGACCTTCAATGCCCGGCAGATGATAGCATCCACACAGATTGCGCTGGGCATCTATGACGAACCACTGGCGACATTCAAGGAAATGGAACAGAATCTGGCGGGCGACACCCTGAACGAAGACTATGCCCTCATCCTCCTGAACCGAGCCAAAATTGCACGGAACAAAGGGCACCTGGCCGAGGCGCTGGACTACCAGACGCGCTACTCCAGCCTCTCGAAGCAGCTCAGCGAAGAGCTCCACAAGAGCGAAGCACACAACTACGCCGCCCGCTATCACGCCAAGGAACAGCAGCTGATCATCCAGGAACAGCAAGCCGAGACCCGACTCTACCTCGGCCTCGGAATCGCTGGCATAATCCTCGCTGTGCTGGCCATCGCCTTTGCGTGCTATGCCTCCTATCAGAAGAGCGTCGTCACGGAGAAGAACCGCTTCCTAGCCAAGATGATCAACGGGGTACAGGTATCCAAGCAATCTGCTCCCCGGTCCCCACAGAAGTTCAAGGAGAACGCCGAGTTCTTCGCCATCATCGACAACTACATCCGCAAAGAACGCCTCTACGCCAACCAGAACCTGCAGCGTCAGGATATCTGCGACCACTTCGGCATCGGGCGCCATAGCCTCAACGACCTGCTCTCGGAACACACCGACGGGCTCACCTTCCCTCAGTATATCAACGACATACGTGTGCAGGAGGCGCTGATACTGCTGCAGGACAGCCCGGAGAGGACGCTGACGGACATCGCTGCCGAAGTGGGATTCACGCCTGCCAACCTGCGCGAGCAATTCAAGCGCAAGTATGGCATGACACCGGTGGAATACCGCCAGAACCTGTAAATAAACGACATCGCACATAGTAAGCGCGCACCCGCCACACGAATTGGTGACGGGTGCGCGCTTTCTATGTCGGCAAAGAGGTTTGCGACAGGTCAGAAGGAATCCTGGGTGAGGATGCGCTCAAGGTCTTCGGCGGTGATGTGGAGCTGGAAGCTGCCGCGGAAGGCGATGCTGATGTTGCCGGTCTCCTCGCTGACAACGATGGCGAGGGCGTCGGTCTCCTGGCTGATGCCCATGGCAGCGCGATGGCGCAGGCCGAGTTCCTTGGGCAGGCTGAGGTCGTGGCTGACGGGGAGGATGCAGCCGGCAGCGGTGATGCGCTTGTGGGAGATAATCATGCCGCCGTCGTGCAGAGGAGAGTTCTTGAAGAAGATGTTCTCGATGAGGCGCTGGCTGATGCGGGCGTCGATGAGCTCGCCGGAGCGCACGAAGTCCGTCAGGGGCAGGGAACGCTGCATGACGATGAGGGCTCCGACCTTCTGCTTGGACATGGAGAGGCAGGCCATGACGATGGGCATGATGTCCTCGCGCGTATGGGTCTGCTTCTGCTCGCCGCTGAAGAAACGCACGGCGGCGCGCACACGCTGGTGGGTGCCGATGGTGGAGAAGAACTTGCGGATCTCGTCCTGAAAGAGGATGAGCAGCGCGATGGCGCCTACGCTGACAACGCGGTCGAGCAGGGTGCCCAGCAGGCGCATCTCGAGGATCTGGGATACGAAGAGCCAGAACACAATGAAGATGAGCACGCCGAAGAAGATGTTCAGCGAGCGCGATTCCTTCATCAGGCGGTAGGCGTAGTAGAGCAGCATAGCCACCAGAAGGATATCTATCAGGTCTTTGATGCCGAAGGAGAGGAACACGGGCTTAATGGGACAATTTTACAATTATAGTTGACATTTCAGATTTGAGATTCTGCATTCGGGCAGACCTTTCGCACAATCCCGACAGCCTCCACCGCCTGGCGGACGTCGTGGACGCGCAGGAGGTGAGCCCCGGAATGGAGGGCGAGGGTGTTGAGGACGGTGGTGCCGTTGAGGGCCTGGTCGGGGGTGCTGCCCAAAAGCTGCCACACCATGCGTTTGCGGGAGATGCCGACGAGCAGGGGAGTGGCGGGGAAGGCTTTTCTGAGGTCTGCCAGGTGGGCGAAGAGTGCATAGTTCTGGTCCATCGTCTTGCCGAAACCGAAACCAGGGTCGAGGATGACGTCGGCCACGCCGAGGGCATAGAGCTGCTGCAGACGGCCGGCGAGGTAGCGAGCCACGGCAGCAAGGACGGCCGGGGCATCGGTGAGGTCGGGCGGCAGGCAGGAGGGCTGGGCTCCTCCATGCATGAGCACGTAGGGCACTCCGAGTTCAGCGACGGTGGGGAACATCAGCGGGTCGAGCTCTCCGCCGGAGATGTCGTTGATGATGTCGGCTCCGAACAGGCTGACGCTGCGCTGCGCTACGGAGGCACGGAAGGTGTCGATGCTCAGGGGCACGTCGGGCAGGGCGCTGCGCACGGCCTGGAGGGCAGGCTCCAGCCGCTGCCATTCCTCCTGCTCGTCCACGGGTTCGGAGCCGGGGCGAGTGCTGCAGGCACCGATGTCGAGGATGTCCGCTCCCTCGTCGACGAGCTGGCGGGCACGACGCACCACGGCTTCAGCGCCTACGGCCCGGCTGCCGGCGAAGAAGGAGTCGGGGGTGGCATTGAGGATGCCCATCACCCGTGGCCGGGAGAGGTCGAGCAGGCGTCCGCGGACGTTCAGTGTCAAATTCGTTTCCATAGAGTTCATTCCAGGGCCTTGGAGCAGGGTGTGCACAGGGCTTTCGGCCGCAAAGATAGCGCAAAAAGCCTTCCATTCCAAGAAAAAGGAGAAAAAAGTATGGCACTTCGGAAGAAAAGGTTTACCTTTGCGGGCAAAAAGCAGAAAGCAACAACACACGTATGACATTAGAAGAAATCTATAAGGTGTTCCTGGCACACCCGGAAGTGACCACGGACAGCCGCCGCTGCCCAGCCGGAAGTATGTTCTTTGCCTTGAAGGGCGAATCGTTCGACGGCAACCGCTTTGCCGCCAAGGCGCTAGAGACTGGTGCCGACGTGGCCGTGGTGGACGACCCGGGCGTGGTGCCCGAGGGAGCGCTCCGGCAGAAGCCCGAAGGCGAGGGACGCTACATCCTCGTAGAGGACGTGCTGCGGACGCTGCAGCAGCTGGCACACTACCACCGGGAGATGTTCCACGGACCCGTGCTACAGGTGACGGGCACCAACGGCAAGACGACGACCAAGGAGTTGCTGGCGGCTGTGCTCTGCCGCAAGTACAGGGTGCTCTACACCCAGGGCAACCTGAACAACCACATCGGAGTGCCATTGACGCTGCTGCGTCTGCGCACGGAGCAGCAGGCTGCCGCCGGAGGAGAGCCGGCCCACGAGCTGGCCATCATCGAGACGGGAGCCAACCACCCGGGCGAAATAGCCTTCCTGGCCAACATCACGGACCCCGACTACGGACTGATCACCAACGTGGGACGGGCGCACCTGGAGGGTTTCGGCAGCTTCGAGGGCGTGAAGCGCACGAAGGGTGAGCTCTACGACTACCTCCACGCCAAACCGGGCGGACGCATCTTCGTCAACGAGAGCAACTACGACCTGCAGGATATGCTGGTGGAGCGCGACATAGACATCGACACGGAGGAATGCATCTCCTACGCCCGCGAGCAGGCGCTGACGATGACCTGGGTGTGCGAGGGCGACGTGCTGGAGTGCAACCCTATGCTGCGCTTATGGTGGCGGCCGAAGTACGAGGCGCAGCACGCCGTACAGACACGCCTCATCGGAGCCTACAACGCGGACAACGTCCTGGCCGCCGTGGCAGCAGGGCTGCACTTCGGAGTGGAGCCGGACGAGATCTGCAGGGCGCTGGAAGAATACCAGCCCAGCCTGGGGCGCTCAGAGTACCGCCGCACGCAGCAGAACGAGCTCATCGTTGACGCCTACAACGCCAACCTCACCTCGATGACAGCCGCCCTGGACAACTTCAGGAACATCGCCCACGACCACAAGATGGTCATCCTGGGCGACATGAAGGAGCTGGGCGAGGCTAGCGCAGATGCCCACAGGAGTGTGCTCAGCCAGGCACGGACCTGCGGGGCAGAAGTCATCTGGCTCGTGGGCGAGGAGTTCGCCAAGGCAGCCAGCCACCAGCAGGGCAAGGGTCCGGAAGTGCGCACCTTCGAGGACGTGGAAGCCGTGAAGCGCGCCATCGCCAACGAGCAGCCCACGGGACGCCTTATCCTCATCAAGGGTTCCAACAGCACCCGCCTGCACCAATTGCCTGAACTGCTATGAAGATAGTCTGCGACGACAAGATTCCGTACATCGAGGCCGCCCTGCACGAGCTGGCGGACGAGGTGGTGATGAAGCCCGGAAAGGACATCACCCCCGACGACGTACGCGACGCTCATATATTAGTAGTACGCACGCGCACGCGATGCGACGAACGTCTGCTCGGCGGCTCGCGCGTGTTCCTCGTGGTGACCGCCACCATCGGCTACGACCACCTGGACACCCACTGGCTGGAGACCCACGCCATCGCCTGGGCAAACTGCCCGGGATGCAACGCAGGGAGCGTGGGGCAGTACGTGAAGTGCAGCCTACTGCAGCTGAAGCGCCAGCGCGGAGTAAACCTCCGGGGGAGCGTGCTGGGAATCGTAGGCGTGGGCCATGTGGGCAGCGCCGTGCTGGAGGCCGTGCGCCCGCTGGGGCTGAAGGGCATCCTGCTGAACGACCCTCCGAGGCAGGCTTCCGGCCTACCGGCGCCGGAGGGCATGGAATGGAGCACACTGGAACGGCTGGAGCGCGAGGCGGACATCTTCACCTTCCACACACCTCTGACCGCCGAAGCGCCCTACCCCACCCTGCATCTGGCCGGCGCAGACTTCTTCCGCCAGCTGGAACAGCGACCCGGCAGAATCATCATCAATGCCGCCCGGGGAGGCGTGGTGGACGAGCAGGCGCTGCTGCACGCCATGGACGAGGGCGTGGTGCGCGAGGCCGTCATCGACACCTGGGAGGGCGAGCCCGCCATCAACCGGGAACTGCTGCAGAGGGCATTCATCGCCACTCCCCACGTGGCAGGCTACAGCGCCGACGGAAAGGCCAATGCCACGCGCCAGACGCTGCGCCACATCTGCACGATGCTGCTGCGCCCGATGACCTTCGAGGTACACCCGCCTGCCCTGCCCGCGGATTTCCGTCCCAGCCCAGATGCAGAGGAACTGGCGCTGCAGCTCTACGACCCCCTGGCAGACACCCTTCGTCTGCGCACCTCTCCGGACGCCTTCGAACGCCTCAGAGGGAGCTATCCGCTGCGCAGAGAGTTTGTCGAAAAGGCAAAATGAGTGTATTTTTTGCACAATGGCTATTTATATGTGCACTTTTGTGCACTTTTTTAGTTTTTTCTTTGGCATTTTGGAAAATTTGCCTTACCTTTGCCCCCCGAAATAAAGGATTGAATACATTATTATCATTTTTAACACATTACTATTATGTCTGAAATTGAAAGCAAAGTAAGAGATATCATCGTCGACAAGCTCGGCGTTGATGCAGCAGAAGTTAGCGCAGAAAAGAGTTTCACCGGCGACCTCGGTGCAGATAGCCTCGACACCGTAGAGCTGATCATGGAACTGGAGAACGAATTCGGAATCGCTATTCCCGACGACGACGCTGAGAAGATCGCTACCGTCGGCGACGCTGTTGCCTACATCGAACAACACCAGTAATTAACACACAATCCTGTTGACGAGTTGACAAGTTGACAAGCTGGCGAGTATGATTCTCTCTGGAATATACCTGTCTGCTCGTTTACTCGTCAACTCGTCAACATTCTTTTTTATATTAACTTATGGAACTTAAAAGAGTTGTCGTAACAGGCCTCGGTGCCGTGACGCCCCTGGGCCTCTCGGCCGACGAGACCTGGAAGAATCTGCTCGCCGGAGTGAGCGGAGCCGCCCCCATCACCCTGTTCAATCCTGAGAAGTTCAAGGCTCAGTTCGCCTGCGAGGTGAAAGGCTTCAACCCCGAGGACTTCGGCATCGACCGCAAGGAAGCCCGCAAGATGGACCGCTACTGCCAGTTCGCCATTGCCGCCGCAAAGATGGCCATCGAGGACAGCGCCATGGATCTCGAGACCGTGGACAAGAATCGCGTGGGCGTCGTTTACGGAGTGGGCATCGGAGGCATCAAGACCTTCGAGGAAGAAATCCGCAACTACGAGAAGAACGGCGAGCTGCTGGGTCCGAAGTTCGGTCCCTTCTTCATTCCGAAGATGATTGCCGACATCGCTGCCGGACACATCAGCATCATGTACGGCTTCCATGGTCCCAACTACGTGACGACCTCCGCGTGTGCTTCCAGCACCAACGCTCTGGCCGACGCCTTCAATCTCATCCGTCTGGGCAAGGCCGACATCATCGTCAGCGGTGGTGCCGAGGCAGCAATTACGGAAGGTGGCGTAGGCGGTTTTACCGCCATGAAGGCCCTCTCCACCCGCAACGATGACCCCGAGCACGCCAGCCGTCCCTTCAGCGCCAGCCGCGACGGATTCATCATGGGCGAAGGCGCCGGATGCCTCGTGCTCGAGGAACTGGAGCACGCCAAGGCTCGAGGTGCCAAGATCTACGCTGAGTTCGCCGGAGAAGGCATGAGCGCCGACGCACACCACATCACCGCCTCGCACCCCGAAGGACTGGGAGCCAAGCTCGTGATGCAGAACGCGCTGGAAGATGCCGGCATGCAGCCCGAGGATATCG
>CACXXT010000082.1 GCA_902771725.1 uncultured Bacteroidales bacterium | reverse complement strand
TCCGTACGGGTAGGCAAATGTTAAAAAACAAGGTCTAAATGGAGTCAACCATATTCAGGAAAAGACAGAATACAGAATACAGAAATACAGAATACAGTTTTCTGGTGAGCCAGGTATAGGGAGAAAGAGAAAATAGCAGAAATAGACTTATTATATATATATTATATATATAATAAAATTTTTGTTTCACCTTTTACTACTGCTCAGCAGAAAACTGTATTCTGTATTCTGTATCCGATTTTTCAGTTGTTGGTTATGAGAATATGTGCAATAGCACACGGTCTATGCAGCAGGCAAGCAAAAAGGGGAGACTATCTCTCTGCTCTCATCGGATTGTTAAGGAAGTCAGCGTAGGCGAGACGAATGCCGTCCTCGAGTTCGGTTTTGTAGGTCCAGCCGAGGCGGGCTGCCTTACTGACATCGAGGAGCTTACGGGGAGTGCCGTTGGGGCGCGTAGTGTCCCAGAGGATACGTCCTTCATAGCCCACGACCTTCGCCACCAACTCCGTCAGAGCCTTGATGGTCAGTTCCTTGCCCGTGCCCGCATTCACGGTTTCATTGCCGCTGTAGTTGTTCATGAGGAACACGCAGAGGTTGGCAAGGTCGTCGACATAGAGGAATTCGCGCAGGGGCGAGCCGTCGCCCCAGCAGGTCACCTCCTTCAGGCCGGCAACCTTCGCCTCGTGGAAACGGCGGATGAGAGCAGGCAGTACGTGGCTGTGCTCAGGATGGTAGTTGTCATTGGGACCATAGAGGTTCGTGGGCATGACGCTGATGTAGTCGGTGCCGTACTGGCGGTTGAGGAACTCGCAGTACTTCAGTCCACTGATCTTGGCGAGTGCATACGCCTCGTTGGTTTTCTCCAGTTCAGACGTGAGCAGACAGCTTTCAGGCATCGGCTGAGGTGCCAAACGTGGGTAGATGCAGCTGCTGCCCAGAAACTCCAGTTTCCGGCATCCATTCTGCCATGCGGCATGAATGACGTTCATCTCCAGAATCATGTTGTCGTACATGAAATCAGCCAGCGCACTCTGGTTAGCCACGATGCCGCCCACCTTGGCTGCTGCGAGAAAGACGTATTCCGGTCGCTCGTTGGCGAAAAAAGCTTCCACAGCGTCCTGGCGCGTCAGGTCCAGTTCCTTGTGGGTGCGGGTGATGATATTCGTGTAGCCTTGGCGCTGCAATTCTCTGACAATGGCCGAGCCCACCATTCCGCGGTGCCCGGCCACATATATTTTGGATGTTTTCTCCATTGTTCTGTGTTTCTCGGTAATGCTCAGTATTTCAGCTGATAGTGATAGCTCAGCCCGCCTGTGAATCCGTGGCCGTGTACCAGCACGGCATGGGCAAAGAGATGGCGCCAGAGCAGCACGTCGGCTCCCACGTTCACTCCTATTCCATCCCACTCACCCATGATACGCAGGGGACGGAAGAATGCTGGACGCAGCGAGAGGCCTCCGGCCACGCCACGACGATCGCTGTTGGCATTGGAACTGTAGTAGCGGTAGGACAAGTGGGCACCCAGTTCGTAGCCGCGAATGTCCACGTGCTTGGTGGCAGCCACGTAGATGTTCTGGAAAAAATTATTGGTGTTCGTACCGCTCTTGATGCGGTCGAATCGCCCCACATCGTCCATACCAACGGCCAGCGACGGCCACCAACGACCTTCGTAGAGGGGCGTGACCTTCACGTTGACGTGGCGGTCCTCATTGTAGTAGCCCATAGGCTCACTCGCATCTCCGTTCTTGTGCATATAGAGGAGAGCACACGAATAGGACATCTCCAGCCATCGGAACACGGTCAGACCCAAGGTGTAGCCAAAGGTGTTCTTGCGGCGCATCTGGGAAGGCAGGAAGTCCTGGTGCAGGAACGAGGCTCCGACACGGAACATTCCTGCGGAGTCCATCTCTGCGCTGGGCACCTGCATCAGGCCTGTGGTGCCGTGGTATTCCTGGGCCTGCAGCGTACAGGTCAGGAACAGCCCGAGGAGGCAAAAGCTCAAACGATGTCTTGATATCATGTTCTTTCGTCTATAGGACGTAGGTTTTTCTACGAGAAGATGATTGTCTTGTTCTTGTAGGTCAGCACCTTTCGCTCGATGTGCTTGGAGACAGCCCTGGAGAGGACTATCTTTTCCAGGTCCTTGCCCTTGAGGACTAGGCTGTCGGGGGTGTCCTTGTGGGTGATGCGCACCACATCCTGCTCGATGATGGGACCTGCATCGAGGTCTGCAGTCACGTAGTGGCTGGTGGCTCCGATAATCTTCACGCCGCGCTCGAACGCCTGATGATAGGGCTTGGCGCCGATGAATGCTGGCAGGAAGGAGTGGTGGATGTTGATGATGTGGTGGGGATATTCCGCAATCATGTCGTCGGAGATAATCTGCATATAACGTGCCAGAACAATGAAGGTGACATTCTCCTTGTGGAGCAGCTCGAGTTCGGCAGCCTCAACCTCGGCTTTATTGGAATGGTCCTTCTCGATGCTCCAGACGTGGAAGGGAATGCCGAACTGGTCTGCTACGTAGCGCAAATCCTCGTGATTGGAGATGATGCAGGGGATGTCACAAGCGAACTCGCCCGTCTTCCAGCGTGCCAGCAGATCGTACAAGCAATGGCTCATCTTCGAGACGAAGATGGCCATGCGGGGTCGCTTGTCGCTGAAGTAGAGGCTGAACTCCATCTGATACCGCTGGGCGTAGAGGGTGTCCATGTAGTCACGGATCTTCTCTCGCGGCACGAGGAAGTTGTTGAGTTCCCATTCGATGCGCATGAAGAACATCCCCTCGCACTTGTCGACATACTGGTCCAGGTAGACAATGTTCCCCTGGTTGTCCGTAATGAACTTGGTGATTTCGGAGATGATACCCTGTCGGTCTGGACAGTGGAGGAGAAGAATGGCTGTGGTGTCCATCTAAGTATCGGTTCTCGCTACAGCGGTTCAGCCCTTGAGGGCTATGAGCGCGGCCTGTGCCTTCTCGACGTTCTCCTCGGCGATGACGATGGAGATGCTGAGTTCCTCGCCACCCTGCGATGCTGCAATGACATTGATGCCCTCGTTGCCCAGGGCGGTGTAGACCTTACCGGAAATACCAGGAAGGTTCTTGATGCCCTGACCATAGACTGATACGATGGAGACGGGACGGATACTGAACGAGAGATCGCTAATCTGTGTCTGTTTCTTGTCGTCCACGAGCACCTTCAGCAGTTGCTCGGCCAGTTCTGCCTTCACGCGCTTGACAGCAAAACTGATGCTGTACTCCGACAGCGACTGGGAGATGAAATGGATATTGATGCCGTTCTTGGCCAGCAAATCGAAGATGATAGAGGAGATGCCCACGCTGCCCAGCAGACCAGTACCGTAGACAGTGACCAGGCTCATGGGCTCAGAGACGAATACGCCAGAGATACCTTTCGTGATCTCGGAATCGCGCATCTCGGAAATAGTGATCTGAACTTTGCCGTCCTGAGCGAAGTCGGCCACCTGGATAGGAACACCAGCATTCCTGGCTGGAATCATGGCAGGAGGATAGACGGGGGAGCCGCCGGAGAAGCATTGTGCTGCCTCTTCGTAGCTCAGACGGTTCTGACCGACGCCGGCGCCTGTGACATAAAAGCGTACGGCTTCTGCCTTCAAGACCGAGGCGATGATGTTGGCAGTCAGTTCGGAACTGTGCTTTCCGAGTTCGGAAATCTCACCCGTGATCTTTCGGCCATAGGCACCACCGACGACCACTGCTTCACCCTTCTGGAGTTCCTGGATATTCTGCTCTGTCAGTTTCCAGTCGACAACAGAGATTCCGTTGTTGCTCTCGCAGATAATGAGATCGCGGCTGTCGACCACTTTGAGACGTCCCAGCAAGCTGGACACACAGAGGCTGCAGACCTGTACGAGATAGGCGTTCAGGTAGGTATGGAGGCTGTCGTTCTGGTAGCTGAGGGACATACCCTGACAAAGCACGCCATAGACACGCTCGAAAATGCGATCTACCTCCTTGTGGAAGGCTGCGTCGCCGCACATGGTCTTGATGGTCGAAACCAACGCTGAAATCTCGCTTTGAGCATCGGTTTTCTGAACCAACTGCTTGTCGAGGATAGCCTTGAACTGGGCTGTGAGTTTCTTATCTGGAGAGACCACGAGGACATCACCATCCTGCAGGTCACGCTGGATGACGGCCACGTTCTGTTCCTTTATCTGAGAACTAACTAAGAGGTGTAAAACTTTCATATCCGCATTGATTTTGAATTATTTTTGTTGGTCTTTTGTCTTTTCACGCTGCAAAATAAGTAATTATTTTCCAATCCACCAAAAATTCTGCCTCATTTTCATATTTGCAGACGTAAAATGTCCTGCTTTATTATTCTTCATTCCTCAATCATTGCGAGGAACTGGTCTTCGGAGAGGATGAGAATTCCCAGTTTCTGTGCCTTCTCGAGCTTGGATGGTCCCATGTTCTCGCCGGCGAGGATGAATGAGGTCTTCTTGGAGATGCTGCCCACGTTCTTACCACCATGCTGCTCGATGAGTGCCTTGTACTCGTCTCGCGAGTGATGGGAAAAGACGCCGCTTATGACCACACTCTGCCCTGCCAGGCGGTCGCTCTGTGCTGCCAGGACGTCCTCCGAGAGCTGGAACTGCAGTCCGTGGGCACGTAGGCGCTCGAGCAGGAAGATGTTATCGGCATCCTGGAACCAGCGGATAACACTCTCGGCAATAGCCTGTCCCACGCCGTTGATCTGCAGGAGGTCGTCCAGACGGGCACGCGAGAGGGCATCGATATTCTTGAATGAGCGCGCCAGAATCTTGGCCATCTGCTCGCCCACAAAACGGATTCCGAGGGCGAAAAGCACTCGCTCGAAGGGCACCTGGCGCGAGTCGGCAATGGCCTGGATGGTCTTACTTGCTGAGCGCTGACGCTCGCCGTGGGCACCGTTGAGCTGATCGACGTTGAGTTCATAGAGATCGGCGATATCACGGATGAGACCGCGGTTGTAGAAGTCGTCGATGGTCTCTGGTCCTAAGGTGTCGATATTCATGGCACGACGGCTGACAAAGTGTTCTATGCGCCCCTTGATCTGAGGGGGGCAGTGGCTGTCGTTTGGGCAGTACCAGGCAGCTTCGCCTTCGAAACGGACAAGTTCTGCCCCGCACTCCGGGCAGCGACGGATGAACTCCACGCGAGGTCCGCGATCAGGGGTTAGGAAGGTGGTGTCCACGGCTACAATCTTGGGGATTATCTCGCCGCCTTTCTCAACGAGCACGTGGTCGCCAAGGTGGAGGTCAAGCTGTGCCATGAAATCGGCATTGTGGAGCGTGGCACGACGGACAATGGTGCCCGACAGCTGCACGGGATCCATATTGGCAACGGGGGTGACGGCACCCGTGCGCCCCACCTGGAAGGTGACCTCGCGAAGGATGGTGCTCTGCTGTTCGGCCTGGAACTTGTAGGCAATGGCCCAGCGGGGTGACTTGGCTGTCATACCGAGGGCACGTTGCTGGCGCAGATCATTGACCTTCAGGACAATGCCGTCGGTAGCCACGGGCAAATCACGCCGTGCGGTATCCCAATAATCGATGAAGTCGTAGATTTCCTGCAGGGTATGCACCTTTCGCATGGCATCGCTAACCTTGAAGCCCCAGGAGCGGGCATGCAGAAGGTTCTCATAGTGGCCTTCGGCTGGGAGGTTGTCGCCAAGGAGGTAGTAGAGGTAGGCATCCAGATGTCGCTCGGCGACCACGGAGGTCTGCTTACTCTTGAGGGTGCCGCTGGCGGCATTGCGAGGATTGGCGAAGAGGGGCTCCTCACGTGCCTCACGCTCGCGGTTCAGGGCTTCGAAGCTGGTCCACGGCATCAATATTTCGCCGCGAATCTCGAACTCACGGGGCCAGGGAACCGCGATAGAATCGCGGGAAAAAAGATTGGACGACGAGGCAGAAGGGGCAGAAGTAGAGGGAGACGACGAGGAATCTGCGGGGGAAGCCAGTTGGAGGGGAATACTGCGAATGGTGCGGACGTTGGCGGTAACGTCATCGCCTTGCTCGCCATCGCCACGGGTGACAGCTCGCACAAGGCGTCCGTCCTCGTAGTGTAGGGAAATGCTAAGTCCGTCGAACTTCAGCTCGCAGCAGATCTCGAAGGGCTCACCCTGAAGTCCTTCGCGCACGCGCTCGTAGTACTCGCGTACCTCTTCTTTATTGTAAGTGTTGGCAAGCGAGAGCATGGGGCGCGTGTGGCGGAAAGTCTGGAACTCATTGCTCAGGTCAGACCCCACACGCTGAGTAGGCGAATTGGGGTCGAAAAGTTCCGGGTGGCGCGCCTCCAAGTCCTGGAGCTCGCGCAGCAGCGCATCGAACTCCTGATCGGAAATCGTGGGCTGGTTCAGGACGTAGTAGTTGTGGTTGTGGCGGTGAAGTTCTGCCCTCAAGGCCACGATGCGTTCTTGTTCGTTCATATTATCCATGGGCTTTACGCGGCAAAAATAGGTATAAAAATTGACGTAATCGAAAAAAAGGGAAAAAATGATGCGAAAGCTCTTGCAAATATCAAAAAAAAGCAGTTACTTTGCAGCCGCCAACGCGAAAATTGACCTTATGACACCTATAAAACAATACTTATTGAACCAAAAAGAGGCTCTGCAGAAACTTGCCTGCCTCTATGCATATATCGGAGGGGACCTGAAGGACGACGACCGCACGCAACTGAGCGTTCATGGTTCCTGCATGCTGGGCGAACTACCCATCCTCTCCGGCGAACTTATCAAGCAAGACCTGGTGGTCCACTATCCTGCTACGCACTTCGGACCCGCCCAGCAGATTATCCGTCCGCGCGTCTACGGCGAGGTCATGATCTTTGCCCTCGACGAGCACCCGGAATGGTTAGAGGAATTCGACTCGTGGCCACTGACACGCTATCGTGAGTTCGATGCCCTACAAAAGGCTGTACGCCGCCTCTACCACGGCAAGGCACCGGCTCCGCTGGTGCTGGAGAGCACCCTCCCACCCTACTTGCTGGGACTGGTACACGACCGCCGTTTCGAGCCGTTGGTGACCATGATCCGAGACCACGACTTCCCTGCATTCATCTGTGCTGTGGTGCGCAAGTGGATGAAGGACGACAACCCCGACCCGGAGGAGATGCTGCGACGCCAGCTGAGCCTGCGCAAACTGGACAAGACCGACCCAGAGGTTCGCGAGATGAACGCCATGGTAAACTACCACCACTTCGTCTGCCAGGGCGTCTACACCCCACCGACAAGCATCAGAATGACCTACTCCGACCTCCTGCTGAAGGGCGTCCACGCCATGACTCAGGGCAAGAGTGACCTCGCCTGTAAGGTGTTCTCCGATGCCACCACAGTATCCTTGCGTGCCAACAAGGAGAAGAGCGAGGAGGACCGTTTCCTGACCGACGGCATCGCAGCCTTCTACTGGGTGATAGCAATGTGGACCAGCAAGGAGAGCAACAGCAAGAACCGCCTGCGCGCTTTCGTAGATCAAGCCAAAGGAGGCAGTCCTGCCAACCTCAGACGGGTGGGAGCTGCTGTACTGCTGGCGGACACCCTCGTCAATCCCACCCAACGAATGGATGTGGAGCTGCTCAGCCAGCTGATGAACCCCATCGAACTGGCCGACCGCGAGTTCATCCTGCAGCAACAAATGGTGACGCTGCTGGCTGCGAACTTTACTGGGCTGCCACTTTCCAGCGAGAACTTCCAGCCACGATCGGCTTTCCTCCGCCACGAAGGAGCACAGTACCTCATGTTGAGCAAGTTCGAGAAGAAGACCTACTCGACCAACTTCGGTAGCAAACCCGTAGGCCGATTCATCAGATTAAAAGACCCCTGGGAACAGATGCTGGACCGCCTCATAGCCTCGGAAAGCAAGCGAGGCAGTGCTGGTGACGAGGGCGAGCACCGGGTGATGTATATCATCATGAGCGACGGCGAAAGTGTGGAACTGCGTGAGCAGAACCGCCTGCGCGACGGTCGCTGGGGAGCCGGCAAGATGTTGCCCTGGAACAGGTTCATCAGTGGCACGGAACCCTTCATGGACCGCACGGACCAAGCTGTGGTCGCAGATATCCGTTTCCTTGGTATGAACCGTCTGACCGTGGGCGTAATCCTGCCGCATCTGGTAGGCTCAGACCGCGTCTACACTGGTGAGCAGACCCCATACCGGCGAGTCACCATCGAGTCACAAAAGCCGTACGTCATTGTTGAGCGCAAGCCCGAAGGAGGCTTTCACCTTCAGTCGAACATCGAGTTCAAGGACCTGCTTTCGCAAACCAGCGTATACCATCGTGTGGACTCCATGCAGTATGTCCATTTCCCCATGAGCGACCATGAGCGTGCTGTACTCAGCGAGCTACTCTCCGTCAGCGAATTCCCCGACGAGGCAGAGGAGAAGCTGACCCAGCTCCTGCCACTACTCGACAATACCATCGATATCCATAGCGACCTCATCCACAAAGAGCAGGAGCTGCAGATATTAGATCCGCAGAGTACCCTACTCATCCGACTCACCCCCGACCCAACAACCCAGACGATGTTCGATGCCTACGCTATTGTGCGTCCGCTGATGGGCGGCAAGATGGCGATGACACCTGCTCAGGGCGAGCGCACTATCATCGACCAGAACGAGACCTCAGGGAGGGTGCGCATTGAGCGCGACTTCGAAGGCGAGGCTCGCAACCTCTCCGTTTTTCTCAACTTCTGCCAGGAGCACGATATCGAATTGACCGAAAACCTGGGCGCTCACCTCAGCACACCACAGGTGCTGGACATTCTGGCCTTCGTCAGTTCCCATCCGGATATCAGCGGCGTGGAATGGCCTGAAGGAGAGAAATTGAAGATGCACCATGCCAAACAGCCAAGCGACTGGAATATCAGCCTCACCCCTCGAGGCAGATGGTTCGAAGTAGAAGGAAAGGTACACCTCGAAGACAACACCCTGCTGACCGCCCAGCAATTGCTGCAGGCATTGGGTAACAGCCATGGAGGTTACGTGCAGCTGCAAAACGGAGACTACCTCTGGCTCTCCGAACGCCTTCGCAAGCAGCTGGACTCCCTCGAGAGCCTGACCACCATAGAGAACGGCCGCCCCACCATCCCCGCACTGCAGACAGGGCTGTTGGGAGAAATAGTCAATGGCGAAATCGATATCCACCACGACGCCAAGTTCCTCGACATGAAAAAGCGTATCGAGGAAGCTGAGAAGACTACGCCCAAGATTCCAAAGAATCTCCAAGCCACACTCCGACCCTATCAGGTGGAGGGATACCAGTGGATGTGCAAACTCGCCATGTGGGGTGCCGGCGCCTGTTTGGCGGACGATATGGGTCTGGGAAAAACCGTACAGACCATAGCTGTCCTGCTGGCCTATGCCGACAAGGGACCGTCGCTGGTGGTAGCACCGGCCAGTGTGGTTCCTAACTGGCGCAATGAAATCAAGCGCTTCGCACCATCGCTGAACGTCTATGTACTCAGCGAGTACGTCAATCGAATCAATATCATCGAAACTGCTGCCGAGGGCGAGATCGTCATCGCCACCTACGGACTCATGGTCACCCTGCATGAGTTTATGGGCAAGAAACAATGGAATTGTGCCGTGCTGGACGAGGCACACAATATCAAGAACCGAGGCACAAAGACCAGTTCTGCATGCATGAAACTGCAAGCCATGAACAGGATCATCCTGACAGGTACACCCGTACAGAATCACCTGGGCGAACTATGGAACCTCTTCCAGTTCATTAACCCTGGGCTGCTGGGAACCTACGAGCTATTCAACCAGAAATACATCATCCCCATTGCTAACCTTCAGGACACCGACCGTCAGCAACAGCTGCAGGCGCTGGTGTCTCCCTTCATGCTCCGCCGCACAAAGCAGGCTGTGGTACAGGAACTTCCGGAGAAGACCGAAATCAACATCAGCGTCGAGCTCACTGATGACGAAATGGCATTCTACGAAGTCATCCGTCGCGAAGCAGAGCAGAAGTTCAAGGAAGAGGGCGACCAACTCACCATCAACGCATTGGCGGAACTGACACGCCTGCGCCGGACTGCTTGCTCGCCGGAACTGATAGACCCCACTTGGTTTGCAGGCTCCAGCAAGGTCAACGCCTTCATGGAACTGGTGCAGGCCATCGTAGACGGAGGCCACAGTGTGCTCGTATTCAGCCAGTTCACCTCCTTCCTCCAGATTGTAGCCCGTGCGCTGAAGGAAAACCACGTGCCCTACCTCTACCTCGACGGGAGCGTCACCATAAGGCAGCGCGAGCAGCTCGTGGCTGACTTCCAGAAAGGTAAGAGCCCCGTGTTCCTCATCAGCCTGAAAGCTGGAGGTGTGGGACTGAACCTGACGGCTGCCAACTATGTCATTCATCTGGATCCATGGTGGAACCCCGCTATCGAGCAGCAGGCCACAGACCGTGCCT
>CACXXT010000081.1 GCA_902771725.1 uncultured Bacteroidales bacterium | reverse complement strand
AGGAAGCCGTTTCTGACCGCCGGGGGGATAGGGCACTCTCCATCGCCGAAGTCTTCGACCTCTCGGTCCGTCTGGCCAGCGAGTTCTTCCGCGGCACGGTCATCGAGCAGAAGCTGCGGCCACTGATGGATGTCGGGTTGGGCTACCTCCACCTGAACCAGGCCCTCTCCACACTCTCCGGCGGCGAGCTCCAGCGCCTGAAACTAGCCTCCTTCCTCGGCGAGCAGAAGAAGATCTTCATCATCGACGAACCCACCGACGGCCTGCATCCCACCGACGTCGCACGCCTCATCGCCCTCTTCCGCCAGATGGTCGAGCGGGGCAACAGCGTCTTCGTCATCGAGCACAACACGGATGTCATCCGCGCCGCCGACCACCTCATTGAGCTCGGTCCCAGTGCCGGCGAGGACGGCGGCCGCATCATCTTCCAGGGCACACCGCAACAGATGCTGCAGTGCCCGGACAGCGTCACCGCACCGTATCTGTAGTGCGAAGCCTGATAAGTACCAGCCTATTTCCAGCGGATTCACGCACGTTTAATCGATTTCCGCTGGTTATAGCCACCTTTTATATGTATTTTCAGCGGATTTTTTGCCAGAACGATGGCCGTTACAGCGAAAAACATTACCTTTGCACCGCAATTCAGCAACAGAGCAATAACCCCAAAAACGAAAATACAACAGAAAACGATGAAAAAACTATTCCTCACGATGGCCATCGCCATCACCTCACTCACCGCCAACGCACAGAGCGTCGTCGGAAAATGGATTACTGAAGAAGGCGACGCAAACGTAGAGATCTACGAGGCCGACGGCAAGATCAACGGCAAAGTAATCTGGCTCAAGGCAGGACCCGACACCAAGGACACCAAGAACCCCGACGAGAAACTACGCAACCGCAAGCTCATGGGCGTTAACCTCCTCAGCGGACTCACCAAGAAAGGCGACCGCTACGAAGGCGGAAAAGTCTACGACCCACACTCCGGCAAGAGCTACAAGTGCGCCATCTGGGTCGACGGCAACGACCTCAAAGTCCGCGGATACCTCGGCCCCTTCCGCGAGACACAGACCTGGAAGCGCAAGAAGTAACCCCTCCCCCCTCTATCCCTCCCCTTTTCTATCCCCCATCCAGCGCGCTGTATCCCCCAATCCAGCGCGCTGAATCCCGTCCTCCAGCGCGCTGCATCCCGT
Organism: uncultured Bacteroidales bacterium; assembly: GCA_902771725.1. Classification (GTDB taxonomy): domain Bacteria; phylum Bacteroidota; class Bacteroidia; order Bacteroidales; family Bacteroidaceae; genus Physcousia. The sequence continues at coordinate 12,113 of CACXXT010000081.1, read as the reverse complement.
CCTCCAGCACGCTGCATCCACAAGAATTGCACGTAATTTCATCGCCCTTTGCACTTTTCTGCGGAAAAAATTGTTGGTTTCTGCAGAAAAGCAGTATCTTTGCAGCCAGAAATAAGAAATAGAAGGGAATAATGACTACTACAATCCATCTTTCAGTCGATGTGCCTCACAGCTATAATGTGGCACAGCTCAAGCTGCAGCTGTTGGAATATGCCCAACGCATCGTTGCCATGTCATCTTCTCCTCAACAAACCGAGACACACGATTTGCCACGAAAGATTGAAATCAGCCCCAGAATCCACAGCCTCTCGGGCAGGTATCCCGTACCGACAGACTTTGACTACAAAGAGCTACTCGCCAGCGAACTCGAATCCAACTACAACGTACAACAGGAATGATGAAGGTCTTTATAGATACAAATATACTCATCGACTTCATTTCTGGTCGTAAACCATTTGTGGATGAATCAATAGTATTCTTCCAGTTGGCAGATAATCGCGATATTGAGCTCTTAGTGTCAGACCTGACGATTGTTAATACAGTGTATATCCTTCAACGACTCCATTATTCACTCTCGGACATCTATGAGACTCTGAATGAAATCCGGGCACTTCTGACAATTACCTCTGTGGGTGCCGAAACAATTGACTATTGCCTGAAAACTCGCGGGAACGATTTCGAAGATGAAGTCCAATACTACTCCGCCATGAAGGCTGGAGCAAATTATGTGATAACCCGTAACAGGAAAGACTTTCCGCCAGAAGCTGCTAACGTACTCTCTCCAAGGGACTTCCTCGACAGAATGAATATAACCCTCTGATTTCTAAAGAACTCCTCTTCTGAGGGCGGAGGACAGAATACAGGCAGGGGTGTACACTCGACCCACAGGGACGCTCCACACTTGAAGCCCCCTACAATGTATGCACCCAATAAACGAACCCCGACGGGGTGACAGAAGCAGTCAGCCCGGCAGGCATCCAGCACGCTGCATTACCTCATCCACCACGCTGCATCCACGAAATTTGCACGAAGTGCCCATTCGTGTCTCGAATTCATGAAACAGATTCGTGTCTCGAATTCGTGTAAGAAAAACCGTGATATTTTAGTTTTTAACACGAATTCGAGACATAAATTAAGCTCACGAATTCAAGACATAAATTAAGCCCCACGAATTCGAGACATAAATTAAAACTTCGAGTTTCGCAAATATGATCAACCAGCAAGGCAACGCTCCTCCGTCGCCGTAGGAGTTACGGCTCCCCTCATCGGGCACGGATGGCCCAAGGGCAATCCTCTAAAGGCCCTCTTCGCCAACTTGGCAGCAAGCAGTCAGCCCAAGGGCAGCAAGCCCCAACGGTTCGGCCGGCTGAGTAGACGCTAAAAGCGTCTCCGCTCAGTAACCGAGGGTACGCTTGCGCACCCGGGGAGGGTACGAGCGTAGCGAGCACCCCCGGATGCAAAGATGCCAGGAGGAATGCACCCTGGAGGGGTGCCCCACCAGACTGCCCGGCAGGCATCCACCGCGCTGCATCCCGCCCTCCAGCACGCTGCATCCCCAAGAATTGCATGTGATTAAAAATTGTTGGTTTCTGCAGAAAAGCAGTATCTTTGCAGCGCGAGAACCCGCCAAGCCTCTTCACAATGCTTAAATCGGCGGGTCGTTTTTCTTTATTTAGCCCTTCCCGGAATTGTACAATAACATTCCCGCCAACCATGTTTTCAATTGAGTGCCCCGCCCTGTCGAGATGACAAGGCGGGGTTTTTTGTGCCCTTTCGGTGGGTTTTAGAAAGAGAGATGAAAGAAGAAAGGAATGCATGAAGAAATTTATGATTATTTTTTGGAGAATTAAGAAATCTGTTGTACCTTTGCAACCACAAACATGAAGATACAAGATCCATGTAAACAAGAACAAGAGTATGTACTACGGCGAGATACTTTCCATCTTTGTGGCGATGACCTGGACCATCACGGCACTATGCGCCGAGGTGGCCAGCCGCCGCATGGGACAACTGCAGATGAACGTGCTGCGCATGGCTGCATCGCTGGTGATCCTGGCACTGCTGCTGTGGGTGTTCACGGGCTCTCCGCTGCCTCAGGGTATGAGCGGCACGGCTGTGGCGTGGCTGATAGCCTCGGGCTTCGTGGGCTACGTGTTCGGCGACTGGTGTCTGTTCTCGAGCTACGTGTTGGTGGGCAGCCGCATCGGGCAGCTGTTCATGACGCTGGCGCCGCTGTTCTCCGCCCTCGCCGCCTGGGTGCTGCTGGGCGAGACGCTGGGGCTGCAGGCCCTGGCGGGCATCGCGATCACCATCAGCGGTATAGGCATGACGGTGCTCTCCCGCGAGGAGCAGGGGGAACACAGCCATAAGCTCCATGTGGACATTCCCCTGAAGGGCGTCCTGCTGGGTATCGGCGCTGGAATGGGACAGGGCGTAGGCATCGTGCTCTCGAAGGTTGGTATGGGGTTGTGCGAGCAGACTCCGCTGCTGCCGATGGCTGCCACGATGGTGCGCGCCGTGGCGGGTCTGGTGGGGTTCGGCATAGCGTTCTACCTGAAAGGCTCGCCGGAGCGGCTGCGCCAGGGGCTGCACGACGGCCGCACGATGACGGCCGCAGCGGGTGCCATCGTCACGGGACCGGTGATCGGTGTGTCGCTGTCGCTGCTGGCGGTGCAGCTGGCCCCGGCGGGAATAGCATCCACGCTGATGGCGCTGACGCCGGTGTTCATCCTCTGGCCTTCGCGCTGGCTCTTCGGGCAGCGTATCAGTGCGCGGGAAGTCCTCGGCGCCGTCATCGCCGTGGCGGGTGTGGCGTTGTTTTTTCTATAAATGAACATTTACTTAACATAAACCTTATTCTATGAAACTGAATCGTTTGCCACTGCTGGCTCGCATCCTGATAGCCATCTTCCTCGGTATCGTGCTGGGACGTATCATGCCCCTGTGGACACTCAGCGTGTTCACGACGTTCAACGCCCTGTTCTCCTCGTTCCTGAAGTTCCTGATTCCCCTGATTATCGTGGGACTGGTGATGCCCGCCATTGCGGATATCGGGCGCTCGGCCGGCAGGCTGCTGGTGGTGACGGTGGCCATCGCCTACGGCTCCACGGTGTTCGCTGGTCTGTTCTCCTACGGGGTGTCGTCCGCCGTCTTTCCGCAGCTGATCACCACGTCCACGGTGGCCACGGTGGAGGGTGCCACGGAATCCGTGGCGCCGCCCTACTTCACGCTGGCCATTCCTCCGCTGCTGGATGTGATGAGTGCGCTGGTGCTGGCGTTTGTGGCCGGACTGGGGATGGCTTATCTGGGTCTGCCGCGGATGAAGGGAGTGGCGGACGACTTGCGCTCGCTGGTGGAAAAGACCATCGGCGTGGCGGTGATTCCGCTGCTGCCGCTGTATATCTTCGGTATCTTTGCAGAGATGACGCGCTCCGGCCGTGCGTGGCACATCGTGATGACCTTTGCGGCCATCATCGGCATCATTTTCGCCATGCACATCGCGCTGCTGCTGCTGCAGTACTGCATCGCCGGAGGCATCGTGCGGCGCAATCCGCTGCGTCTGCTGGCCACGATGCTGCCGGCGTACTTCACGGCACTGGGCACGTCGTCCAGCGCCGCCACGATTCCGGTGACGATGCGTCAGACGGTGAAAATGGGTGTGGAGGCGGACGTAGCGGGGTTCACCGTGCCGCTGTGCGCCACGATTCACATGAGCGGTTCTTGCATGAAAATTACCGCTTGTGCGGTAGCCCTGATGCTGATGCAGGGGCTTCCGTTCACAAGCGGTATGTTTGTAGGATTTGTGATGATGCTGGGTGTGATGATGGTGGCCTCGCCGGGCGTTCCGGGTGGTGCCATCATGGCCTCGCTGGGTGTGCTCTCGTCGATGCTCGGCTTCGGCGAGCAGGATCAGGCACTGATGATAGCGCTGTACATCGCCATGGACAGTTTCGGCACGGCGTGCAACGTCACGGGCGACGGCGCCATAGCGCTGGTGGTGAACCGGCTGTTTATTTCACGAGCACCTTCTCGCCACCAATGACATAGATGCCGGCGGGCAGGCCGTTGAGCGCGGAGCTCATGCGCACCTGCTGACGTACGAGGGTACCGGCGACGTCGTAGACATCAACCACGGCGTCCTGAGCCTTCAGCTGCTGCACGTCGGTCTGGATGTCGCGGAGGCTGGCGATGTGCCTGATGCGCAGCTCGGTGGCGGTGGCAGACTGCTGCTCCCAGACGAAGCCGCAGCGCGTGGGCAGGAAACGCTGGTTGGGCTGTGTGCGGTTGAGAACGGACTGCAGCACCTCGGTGTCCTGCTTGGCGGGGATGCCATAGCGGCCGTCGCCGCAGAGTTCCTCCCAGCTGCTGGTGAAGGTGACGCGGTTGCCCAGCTTGTCGGAGACGGTGACGGGCGAGATCTGCTCGCTCACCACCGGGGCCTCGGCGGTGCGGGCGCGCAGGTACTGCAGCGAGGGGGAGTAGATCAGATAGGGCACACCGGCTTCGATACCCTCGGCGGTGCAGTCGACGAAGAAGAGGTCGACGACGTTGCCTTCCTGACGGATGGCGGCCAGGCGCTCTACCTGCACATCACGGCCTGCCTGCTGCAGCTGCTCGGCAGTGAGCGACATGGGCAGACAGATGGTGTTGTAGCCGGCGAAGAGGATACGGTTGAGCTGCACGGGGCGCTCGTTCTGCTGCAGCAGTTCCAGGTTCAGCTTGGCGGAACTGGCATAGATGTTTCTCAGGGTTTTCGGGGCTTTGGACTGTGCGAAAGCCGCAGAACAGATGGTGGCAAGGGCCACGAGAGCAAGAGTAAAATGCTTCATATTCTTACGTTTTTAGTGGTTATTTCTGAGGTCTAAAGGCCATTTTCTGCTGCAAGTTTACAAATAATATTCCATTCCGTGCGCAAAAGGGACAAATACTTAACTTTTTTTAAATAATGAAAGGCGATTCTATCACCATAAGGTCAATTTTGCCGCTGCACGTCATTTTCTTCCGAAAAGATTTGGTTACTAAGGCGTTGCCGCTTATCTTTGCGGCAAAAATAGTAGAATATTTACCTTCATACCTACTTGCATCATGAAACGTATAGCTCATCTTTTCATCGCCCTGGCCGCGGCACTGGCCTTTGCCTGCTGCGGAGGTGACGACGAATCCGCACCCGCTCCCAGCGGAGGCGGCGACAACAGCGGCGACAACAACAACAGCGAAAACACCGAAACGCCCCTGCCCGAAGGGACGCGGCGGATGGAGGTATCCGTACTCACCGGCGCCGACGAACGGGACTACCCCACCCCACGGATGGTGGCAACCTCAGACGGGATGATGACCGCAGAAATCAACGACCCCGAACAGCCGGACAAGCTGATGCTGCAAGTCATCAGCAAAGACACCGAGGCGGACGCGCTGGTGATGGTCTCGCGCCACAACATCATCTTCGCCCACTATAACCCCCTGACGGACAAAGCATTGCCACAAGAGGTGCTGCTGGCGGGGGACTTCGACGGATGGGCCACGCTCTCGCTGTGCGACATCAACTGGACCACGGGCGAGGTCGGTTTCAGGGAATCCCTGCCGCTCTCCGGAGAGGGGAAACCGGCCTTGGCTCCGGCCACACGCGGCGACAACGATGCCATCAAGAAACCATTCTTCGACATGGTGAACTACATGGGAGAGGAAATCGGGAAAATTTCCGAAAAGATGGACAAGTTCGGCAACGCGGGAAAAGCCGGGAAGGCCGTCTGTACGGCCTGGAGCGAGGTGGTGCTGCCGCTGATGCGCTACAACCTGTATGCCGACGACGAGATTGCACAGAAGAAGTCTGTGGAAGAGTACCTCGAAGGCAAATCGAAGAAGTTGTTCTGCAAGGTCACGGGAATAAACGAGGACGCGCTCAACTTCGCTCTTTGGGCGTACAACAACGCCCACCGCCTGAAAATCGGCAGCGGGGAGTTTGACCCTGCCGTTCACACCGGGAAGTTCAGCGCCCAGGGCAAGCAGCAGGTGCAGCAGGTGGCGCAGGTGGTGAACCAATCCGCTGCTGTGCTGAACGCCACGATCCGCAGGAGTCAGGACGTGACGGTGACGGTGGAGGTGACCGAGGTCAGCGAGAAGAGCATCAGCCTCCGTGGCGCCGTGAAATTCGACGACTCGTCCTACGCCAGCTACCTCTCTGCCGGCTACTGCTACTACAGCGGTTCGCAGGAAGTGCGCGTGAGCGCCTCCGTCACCAAGGACTTCCAGCTCAGCCCGGGCACGATCCAGAAGCTGGAGCCGGCGACGAAATATGCCGTGGCGGCATACTACGAGCCGATGGTGTCCGCGCATAAGTTCTACAGTCCGTTTGTGGATGTCGTCACCCGCGGAATCCTCTTCTCGCCCGCCCGGGAATCCATAGAATTTGAGAGCGATGGCGGCACCGCAGAGATTCCCATCAAGACGGGTTACAAGACGAAGTGGAAGGTCGCGCAGGCTCCCGGCTGGTGCACATGCCAGCAGGAGGAAGGAAAACTCGTGGTGAAGGCTCAGCAGAACGAGAGCGCCGAAGCCCGTTCGATGCCCATTCTGCTGGAGGCCACAGGCTACTACGGCGACAAGACGGCAGCACAAATCCTGATAACACAACAGGGAAAGAGCGGCGACGACCCCGGCGGCGACGGCGAACTCGGCAGCTGGGCTGAGACGCGCTGGATGATGACCGGCCACCTCGCCCTCGCGGGCGAACAAGTAGGCGACAGCTTCATCGCCGACTTCACGGATGGCAAGGTACGTTTCATCGGGCAAGGAGAACTGGCTGAATTATATGCCAACAGCAAGCTGACAGCAGAAACCTCCGGCAAGGATCTCATCGTGCATCTGCATTTTGTGGTCTACGACAACCACGGTGGCTCCCTCGTCGATGACCTGGACTACCGCTTCTCCCGCGACGGCAGCACGGCCACCTGTTCCGTGGAAGGCACCCAAACCGTTTCCGGAAAGGGATCCGCCACCTTCACCGGCAGCTACGCAGGCACAAGGATTCAGTAAGGGGGACTGGGGCTATATCGACGGGCAAAGGCGGAAAAATACAGCACTTACGCCTGCTTTTTTGCTCTTTTAACGTCAAAAATGCTAATAGTTCCCAAAGAATTTGTACCTTTGCATCCGAAATATTTGAAATATCACCATTATGCCTCACGAAGAAAGGAAAGCAAAGATGGCCGAAAACAGAGCCATCAACTCAAAAAAACCCGCAAGAAGTGCATTCATGAGGTGGGCCAGAGCACATAAGGGCGCATTTGTTATCAACGACCCTGAGTTGAAAGCACAATTGGCCTACCGCGAATAAGATTATGCGATTACTGCTTGACACTTGTGTTATTATTGACTGGCTGACAGATGCCGACGCGTTGGAACGAAAATACTAGCTTTTCGGTTCGAAAGTCTCGCCATCGTGGAGGCAAACGACAGGCCACTCGCTGCCGAAAAGGCGTTCAAAGGCTGCGGGGTGGTCGGTGTGAATGGGGATGATGGCAGACGGACGGAGTATGGCAAACACCTTTGGGAGCTCCTGCATATCGCAGTGACCGCTGGTGTGCAGGTACTCGAAATCCTCCTCCAGCGCCCTGGCGAGAGCTTCGTTATATGCTTCTGAGCCCTCTTTCAGATAACCTCTCCACATGGAAAGAACCTTCTTATCTACTGGTATCTGTGCCAGCAGATCATCGAATCGCTCACCGGGGCGGGCTATGAGCACGTAGCCATATTTGGCAAGAGCCTCCTTGAAGCTGTCGGCTACAAAGAAACGATTCTCTTTATATTTGTGATAACTGAGCACCTTCGGCTCGAAGCCGTCGTACTGATATAGCGGCGAACGGGTCCAGATGGAACCGCTATGAACAACGGTGTCCATGACGTCCTTCTGATATTCGTCTACATAGAATCGTCGTCCAGCCCTCAAGGCAGCGTGGTACAGCGAGAACAACCTGTCGATATTCGTGGAAGAGAGGTAGACGACACAGCCCTTGTTCTCCCGGAACAGCGTTTCGAAGTCCTGCTGGAGCGCGCGCTCCGTTTTGCTGGAGGCGTCCGGTCGCGAGACGTTTGTGCCTTCGCAAACCACATAATCCACCTTCCCCACAAGCGTCTGAAGCATCTTTTCATACTTACCACTCCTGAAGCCGTGCAGGCGGAAATCGCCGGTGTGAAAGACAGACATTCCGCCAGCAGAAATCTTGAAGGCGTAGGCGTCGAAGGCGGAATGATCCATGGTCAAAGGAAGGATTTGGAATGGACCGAACGAGAGCCTTTCCGTCTCCTTGAATGTCCTGACGTGCTCCAGTCGCTCAAGCATCGCTTGATGAACGGGGCTCTTGGATTTCATGTAGTTCGAGACAACCCGCTGGATCTGACATCCCACCTCACCCATATAAATAGGCAGCTCAGCAGGCAGCTGAGTGATGCAGCCTATGTGGTCGCCGTGGTAGTGAGTAATGAATAATGCGCTCTTCGAGAGGTCGCCGTGCGTCAGCCCAGCCACCTTCAGCACACCAGACTTAGGACCACCCGCCAGCTCTTCGCCATAGTCCACAAAGAGCCGCCAGCCATCCTGCTCATATTCAGTCACACAGCCACCAATCTGGTGCGTGCCACGATGAATGGTGATGGTCATGAATTATTTATTGATTATATCGCTAATATTTTCACCTTGGACATCCCCTTTACTCCTACGATCACTTTTTCCTTCTAATGCATAGCAGTAAAAGATTGCACCATTATTAATCTTAAGTTTTTTCTTTAAAGAACCAACTGTTCTTTTTGTTGAATCGCCTTCTGTATATGATTTGATGACCTCTATAAAATAGCGAAGTACATCATCACCACCTTCTTCAGAATTATTAAGCTTCACAAAATCTTTTAGATGCTCATGTTCATCAGCGTTATTTGCTTTAAATTCAATGAGACATTTACGCTTAAGTTTCTCATCGAATATGACTAAATCAAACTCCGCTGACCTTCCACCATCAGAATTTGGTTTAGGATTACATCCCTCTTTCTTAGTAAAACCAGAGTATTTATCTATTGTCGGTGTCTCTATAGAATAGAACAAATTCAACCCTTTAGTATCACAATAATCGTTGAGAGCTTCTACAAAGCAAAAACGAAGTTCTTGCTCACTAATTCTTGTTCCATTCTTTTCCTTGTCTTTATAATATGCAGGAAACACTAATCTGCATTCTTTTTTTTGGGGGCAAGTGATGGGCGTCTTTGTATAACCTTCTTTATGTTTGTAAGCGTTACTTAAGCGAAAAAAAGTTTTCTCGATTATTGCATCTACATGCTTTTTTAAATCTTGTTTATCCATAATTGTATTATTTATAGGTTTAACGCCACAAAAATATTATATTCTATTTGTCCTTCCAAACAATTAACATTCTTTATGCCTCTTCATCTTGATTTACTTCCGCAAATCCCAAATCTGAGGTGTGGAATGCCTTATATTTCAGTTTCATAATGATATCGCGAAACGACTCGGCTGACTGCGTGGGCTTTCAGGAAAGCCCGCGGGTTGCTGGTGAGGCGCAGCCAGGCAGTTTCTGCATCTTGCAGCGTGATGCCCTTGAGGTTGCCGAAGATTTCTTTCCTGAAGGCCTCCACTTGCTCCGCCTCGCCTCGCTGGATGGCGAGGCGTATTCGGTTGGCTTTGAGACTTCCTACGTGAAAGGTCTGCCGAAGAATATCCATCATTTGCTCCTGATAAATCACGATGTCACTGCCAAGAGTGCCATTGATGTAAGCCTCATACAAATCCATGGTCTGAGGGAAGGAGAGCGCGTAGCGAGCCAACTCGTCTTCGAGACACTCCGGCAGAGGACGCTCCCGCTTGTGGCTCAGATAATCCACAGTTGTCAAGTCTTGCAACAGAATTTTGCGGATGGCTGGGATGTCGAAATCTCCTGCATTAGATTGCAGCATATCCTCAGCTCCCTTCATGAACTCCCCGAACCGATTCGCCTCTATATCGAACTGGAATTTGGGCGGCGCTTCGTTGACGAAACGGGCTGAGTGAAGAGCATATCTGATGGGATCTATCTCCGTGAGCCCCAGGCAGTAGCAGACGATGGACGACGGCATGCCACCGCGCGCCCAACATTCAATCTGCGCCGAGGCAGCGAAGTGCCTGAAAATCCAGAATGCCAGGATGTAGTAGTCCACGAAGCCGGCGTCGATGATATGCTTCTTCTCCCAGAGGAATCTCAGGAGGGCTTGCTGGCCGGGCTTGCTGCCGTAGCGCATTTTCATGCCTGCGGCAACAAGTCCGTGAAAGAGTTCCAAGTGTTTCATTCTCAGTACTATCCTTTGAGCACCCTCTTGAATTCGACCACCATATTCTGCCGCTTCAGTATAGGCTGCCCCAGTCGCGTGGTGACGCCTTCGTAGTGCGCCTTCACCCAGTCCACTACCCGGTTGCGAATCTCGTTGTCGTAGGCGATGGTCACTTGCAGGGGCTTCTGGGCGGCGAAGAGGCCGGGAAGATAGCTGGCGCTGTCGGGGCAGAACGACGTGATGTCGAGGAGGAAAGGCACGAGTGTGCCGTTCAGGGAGCACTTGTCCGCTTCCGGCTCGAAGCCGAGCTCGCGGCGCACACCACTCACGATTTCGGCGAGGGCGAACAGGTCGTCCGTCAGGCCGTTCTGGCAGATGGCATCCAGTTCTGCCTCGAGTTCCTGCTCCAGCCCTGCGAGGTCAAGACCCTTCTGCTTGATGATGTATTTCACCTGGAAGCGGAGCGATTCGCCTTTGGCACGGGCGGCCAGCTGTGCCTTGCGCTTTTGGTCTTTGTTTTTGCTCATTGTTTTTGGATTTTTTTGTTAATATCGTCGATGATTTCTCTCAGTCTCTTCTCCGTCAGCCCGCGTTGCTCGGCTATCAGCCGCAGGCTCTTACCTTCTCCGAGACTTTGCATGATTTCCCGTTCGCGAGTCGTCAGGGCGTTCTCCCCGGGAATCGGTTTGCCAGCCTGGACAGCAGCTATCGCAACCGATATGCTCTTGTGCATAAATTTGAGGGCGTGGACTGCGAATTGCTTGTGTTCGTCCCAGGTATCGGCGGCCCTCTCCAGTCCTTTGCTGGCCTGTTCGAGGAGCTGTTCCCGCGTGAGGCCTTGGTCCAGATACTGCCTTACTACCATTTCCACGTAGCGGCGGCTCTCTTCAAGCAATGTTTCGGTTTTTAGGTTTATGATCATCCTTGGTAATTTTGTGGGTTAGGAGGAATAGCCCTCCATTATATATATACGAAGAGGAAATGTAAAAAAACACAAAAAAAGGGCGTTTTTGCAGTTTGATATGCAAAAACTCCGCAGAAAGAAGCAGAAAAATGTGTTTTTTTGCTAATCAAGCGTTCATCAACGCTATCAACAGTCAGTTGTCATATCTCCCAAAGAGCTTCCTGGCCTCCTCCTTCATCCTTTCTCTCAACCCCTCGGGTTCGAGCACCTCAACTCTATCACCCATCGCCAGTAACTGACTAATCAGATCCGGCGTCAGGCACAGGCGATAGGTGAACTCCGCAAACTCCCCACGAGAGTACTTCTTCAAACTTTGAGTTCTGTGGAGCGGCGTGGAGAAGAGGTATTCAGCCTGAATGCCATAGGCACGAATCTTCACATTCTCGATGGGCAATTCAGGATTCACATAAATACCAACCACGTTCTCATAATATTTTTTCGCATCGAAGTCTTTTGGCATGTCGAATTTGGTCTTCAGGATTTCGACATCAAGCATACGATCCAGCGATAAATGGCGAAGTCCCTGCTGCTCCTTCAAGTATCCCAACAGATACCAGCGATGAGAGTAGACTTTCAGTGCATAGGGCTGAACATGAAATTGCTGCCGGTGCTCCTCGCCCTGTTCGCCTTCAAACTTCTGATAGTCAATTACCAATTCGGTGTTCGTCCGCAGTGCCTCGCGGATTGGAACAAGATGTCTTTTTTCACCAGGAATCTCTTCCAGAAGGATTCTGTCCTGCAAGCTGTTGTAAGTCGCGAAATCCTTCGGGATGCTATAATTATCCAACGCCCATTTAGCTAATTTGTTCTGTTCCAGGACTTCCGGGTTCTTGACATA
>CACXXT010000080.1:10894-13932 GCA_902771725.1 uncultured Bacteroidales bacterium | reverse complement strand
GTGGACAGTCCGGACTGTTCCTGCTGATGGAAGTCATTTATGATGTCGTCTCGCTGGCGCTTATTTTCGGCTGCTACGAAGCCTGGGGCCTGACGGGAGCCGGGCTGGGACTGTCGCTGTCGGCACTCTTCGACCTGCTGCTTATCGGCATCACCTACAGCTGGCATTATGGATTCCGCATCACGCAATCCACACTGCAGCTGATTCTGCAGCAGGCCTTGCTCATGGCGCTGGCCGTGGGCGTTTGTCTCTGGTTGAACTCGTGGTGGCGATGGGCTTTCGGCCTGCTGCTGCTGGTTCTCTCGGCGCGCCTGAGCTATGGAGTCCTTTCGGCGGAGACCACCGTCATAGATAAAATTAGAAGAAAATTGTTTCACCGGAACGAGGCTGCGGCGTCCCAAGATTCCCAAGAGGCCCACGATCCCAGTTAATACCATAGACCTGCCATGCCCAAAGTAGCCATCCTCGTAGCTGCATATAATGCCGAGCAGACGCTGCCCCAGTGTCTGGACTCGCTTTGCCACCAGACGCTACAAGATATTGAAATCCTCTGTGTAGACGACTGCTCAACGGACGACACGGCGCTGCTGCTTCGCACGCGTGCCCGACTGGACAACCGCATCCGCCTGTTCCAGACTCCGAAGAACAGCGGACAGGCTGTGGCCCGCAATCTGGCACTTCAGGAAGTGCAGGCACCGCTGGTCTGCATGGTCGACGCCGACGACTGGCTCTCGGCCGATGCGCTGCAGAGTGCCTGCGACGTCTTCGAGCAGTACCCGCTGACGGATTGTTGCGCATTTCACCTCAGGGAGCACTACGAGGACGGCCACGAGGAAGACTTCGGACTGCCCACCCAGCTGGAGTTGGGCGAAGCGCTGTCGGGCAAGGAAGCCTTTGAGCTCTGTCTGGACGGATGGCAGTTGCACGGACTCTATGTCACCCGCACCGACCTCCACCGGCAGTTCCCCTTCGACACCACCACACGTCTCTACAGCGACGACAACACCAGCCGCATCCACTATCTCCATAGCCGGTCGGTGCGTGCGTGCGAGGGCGTGTATTATTATCGGAAGCATGCAGAATCGATGACCATCAGTTTCAGCCTCCGGCGTTTTGATTTCATGGAGGCACAGCTGAGTCTGAAGTGGGCACTGAAGGGAGTGGACATTCCGCAGAGGCTGCGTCAGCGCGTGGAAGGTAACCGCTGGTACACTTTCCTCGGTTGCTATCGTCTCTACCTCCAGCACGAAAAGGAAATCGCGGAGGCCGACCGCCGTCAGCTGCAACAGCGTTTCAGCACCATACTGCACACTTTCCGACCCTCGCGGCTGAAGTTGCGCTACCGGTGGAAGCCAGGCTACTGGCTGACGACCAACACGCGCCTGTTTGACATCCAGCAGCGATGCATACAAAAACTCAAGCACTCTTCAAACACTAATTAACGATATGAAAAAGACATTACTAGCAGCATTACTTGTGTTGCTCCAGACCACGGTTCAGGCCGCACTGACCCCAGGGCGGGACTACTACATCTGGTTGAATATTTACGAGAAGCTGATAGGCACCAACGAGGCCGGAAACGGACCAGCCATCTCGGCCTACGGAGTGCAGGCGGACGGATACGTCTTCACGGCCGAGAATGCAGGTAAGGACGGCTATGTGCTGCTGCGCCAGAAGAGCACTGGCCGCTACCTTGCTGCCAGTTCTTCCAACTCTTGGTCCATGGTCTTCGAGTCCACGCGTTCCACCGACAACCGCTACCTCTGGGCCGCCGACGAGGGCACTTACACTTACCTCAAATGCGCCAAGAACAGCAAGTTCGTGGGCGTAGACGGAGCCAACAAAGGCAAGGACTACGTCAGTATCTTTTACGATAAACCGCAGGGCAGCCATTCGCAGTGGAGTATCATTCCTGCTGCTGGAGAGACGTGGGACGACGCTCGCGCCGCCTACGCTTCTGCTGAATATACAAACGCTCAGGGCGTGCGCGAGATAGACTACTGCCTGCTGCGCGATGCATCCATAGACCGCTCTGACGCAGTGGATATTCACATCACCGCCAACGAGAACCCCATTCAGGGTAGTACTTCTGTGAACCTTGGCAGCGACCGCACCTGGCTCGTCTTCGACAATATCACTCCTTCCAGCGTGATCTCCAAGTATCTGAAGTACGTCAAGATTAATGGACAGACTGCCGCGGACGGGAAGAACTGCCGAGTGGCAGTGTACCTCAATGGTGCCGCCGTCATCCCGGCTCCCGCCACCGTCTTCGAGGCAGAGGGCAGCAAGGAGTTCACTCTTGGGGCAGGAAACCACACGGACCTGAAGGCGAACAGCAACGTCATGACCGGCTTCACTCTCCGCCGCGGTTATATGGCTACCCTGGCCAGCGGACGCAATGGCAGCGGCCATAGCCGTGTCTACGTCGCAGATCATGCAGACCTCACCGTGACGCTTCCCGCCGCACTGGCCAACCGCGTCACGTCGGTGAACATCAAGCCATGGCAGTATCTGTCCAAAAAAGGATGGGCAGACACGGGCGGTGCCACTAAAGGACCCCAGCTGCGCGCTTCGTGGTTCTGGTCGTGGAGCGCAGGATATAGTTCCACACGCGACATGGAATTTGTCCCCTGCCGGCAGCACCTCTACTGGCCCGGTGCCGATGAAGTCAACAGCAAGACCGCCAGTGCAGCCTTCTCGCTCAACGAGCCAGAGCACAGCGAGCAGCATACCAGCAGCAAGTGCTCCTGCGGAGGCACTATCAGCGAGTGGAATGCCTACCTCCTCTCGCCGGACTTCCAAGCCGGAGGCGGAAGAATAGGTTCGCCACAACCCACGGATTTCAGCTACCTGACCAAATTCTGCAAGTACGTCGATGAGAACAACAACCGTTCGCGTTGTGACTTCGTCGTGACTCACGCCTACTGGAACATCAGCAGCCGCAACGCCACGGACTACGCCAGTTGGTTCGTCAACCAGTGCAAAAATGCCTGGAACAATACCAAGCGTCCGCTCTGGATTACCGAGATGGAGGTGGG
>CACXXT010000080.1:0-10864 GCA_902771725.1 uncultured Bacteroidales bacterium | reverse complement strand
TGCTGCTTCAGAAGCTTGAGGAAT
Source organism: uncultured Bacteroidales bacterium (assembly GCA_902771725.1). Lineage (GTDB taxonomy): Bacteria > Bacteroidota > Bacteroidia > Bacteroidales > Bacteroidaceae > Physcousia. The sequence continues at coordinate 10,840 of CACXXT010000080.1, read as the reverse complement.
GCGACTACATTGAGCGCTATGCTATCTACGCCTTCGATCATTGGACTTCCCGTATGTTCTATGACGACGGTAGTATAACACCTGCCGGCGAGGTCTATCGCGACCACCGTTCCACCTTTGCCTATCATGCAAAATATACAAAGGATCCTGTCTGGTGGACGCCCGGCACTAGTAAACCCGCACTCAGCGTAGCCTATCACCCGGAAGAGCAGACGGCGGACTTCGTCATCGAGAATGCAAACACCGACATGACGGCCAAACTCGTCGTCGAATCCTCCACAGACGGCAGCCTATGGACTCCCGTGATGACCATCACCGACCGTCAGCTGTTCGAGGACAGCAGTATCGAAATCGAGGAGGTTGAAGTCGGACAGGTGGCTATGGGGACTCAGTACCGAGTTGTGATGACTACCCTGACAGGTGCCACTGCGACCAGCGACGTCTCGCAGGTCGGTGGCATCGTCAACGGAAATGTCGTTGCCACGAGCAAGTCGTCCGTCAAAGGATGGACCTGTGTGCGCGGCGCGCAGAACGGCTACACCAAGGACGACAGCGGCGACACGTATTTTGAAGTCTGGCACCCCACGGCTGCAGGCATGAGTTTCGACTATTATCAGGAACTCACGGGACTGCAGGACGGTGTCTATCTTCTCCAGGCAAACGTCTTCAATAGCACTAATAATGTAGCGGAGGCAACCGTGAACGGGGCTGTCGGACTGTATGCTCAGAGCGGTACCACCACCTGGTTCGCACCCGTGACCAAGGATTCTAATCTGGAGGGCGCCGAACTGCTGAAGCTGGACAAAATCGTGGTAACCGACGGCACTCTCCGTATCGGAGTCCGCAACATCAAGGAAATGACCGCGCGATGGGCTGGAGCGGACAACTTCGGAATCACATACCTCGGTGAGGTCGACGAAGTATTGGGGATGACTGCGGACGAAGCGCTGGCGGCTGCGAAGAAGGAGTTCCTGCAGCAACTGACACCTGTGGGAGAGAACGCCTATGACATGACCTTCTTCCTCCACAACCCCGAAGCTACATCATCGGACAACGGATGGAAAACCTCGAACGTGAAGATGAACAGCGGCGAAGCATTTGATGGTGTTAACACAGACCCGAAAAACACCTACTTCGACCAGTGGAATTCCAGCAGCTATACCTCCACGATGGAACAGAGTATTGCCCATCTGCCTGCAGGAGAGTATGAACTATCCGTGATGCTGCGCGGAAGCGCTTTCTTCCCGATGAAACTCACTCTTTCCACCAGCTCCCTGAGCAGGTCTGTGACCTTCACCGGTAAGGGAGCCGAAGACAACGAGAACTATCCTAAGGGATGGGAAGAAGTCCTGCTTGAGGAACTGTCCTTGGACAAAGAGGAAACAGTGAGAGTGGCACTGACCGGAACGGGTACGTCCTGGTGGAGCGCTGATCACTTCAGACTCATCTATACGCCAGAGCGCGAGCCCGATCCTGTTCCTGAACCGCAACCCAACGGCCTGGCTTTCAGCAGCGATGTCGTTCAGACCAAGATGGGTGAAGCAGCGGAGTTCCCGACACTCTCGAATCCCCACGACCTGCCCCTTGCCTGGGATTCCTCGGATGAGGAGGTCGCCACCGTCGACGAGGACGGCAATGTAACCCTCGTAGGACCTGGCTCGACTGTCATCTCGGCTATCTTCGCCGGCGACAACGACTATCTGGCCGGTTCGGTATCCTATACCCTGAAAGTAGACAAGGCTGATCCTGTGCCCTGTGATTTGGCTTTCAGCAGCGATGTCGTTCAGGCCAAGATGGGTGAAGCTGCGGAGTTCCCGACACTCTCGAATCCTCATGACCTGCCCGTTGTATGGAAATCCGAAAACGAGGCGGTGGCCACCGTTGACGAGGTAGGCAATGTAACCCTCGTAGGACCTGGCTCGACCGTCATCTCGGCTACCTTCGCCGGCAACGACGACTACCTGGCCGGCTCGGTATCCTATACCCTGAACGTAGACAAGGCTGATCCCGTGACCTGCGAATTGGCTTTCAGCGCAACGGAGGCCGAGGCCGTGATTGACGCAGACTTCGAAGTGCCCGAACTGAAGAATCCGTATGAGGTCCCCGTCAGCTGGAAGTCCAGCGATGAAACGGTGGCAACAGTGGATCAGGAGGGTAGGGTGACCCTGGTTGGAGTTGGCATCACTATCATATCGGCATCTTTCGAGGGCAACGACGACTACCTGCCCGCACAGGTCAGCTACACGCTGACGGTCACGAAGGTGGATGGTATCGCCACCACCTATAGCGCAAAGAAAGCGAAAGTCTACACATTGACAGGAACACGGATGGTCAATCAGGGAAAGATTGCCATTCCGGCATTGCCCCGCGGCGTCTATCTCATTAATGGCCGCAAAGTTATTATAAAATAAGGTACGCGCGCGCATGAAGATTCTGCTCATAGGAGAATTCAGCAATGTTCACTGGACTCTGGCCGAGGGCCTGCGGGCTCTCGGACACCAGGTCACGGTGGTCTCGGACGGTGACCGCTGGAAGAACTATCCCCGCGACGTAAATCTTCAGCGCCGACATCTCGACGACTCCTCCCGTCTGAGCAGACTGGGAGGAGCCGTCAGGTATCTTTGCGACCTTGCACGAATCTGGCCTACTCTGAAAGGCTACGATATCGTGCAGCTTATCAACCCCGTTTTCATCGACTTGAAGGCCGAGCGGCTTTGGCCTTTCTATCAGTTCTTGCGGCGTCACAACGGGCGCGTGTTCCTCGGTGCCTTCGGTATTGATTACTATTGGGTCAAAGTGGGTTGTGATTGCAAGACCTTCAGATATAGCGACTTCAATTTCGGCAGTCAGCTGCGCGACTACCCCTTCATGCACACCATGATTCACGACTGGCTGAAGGGGGCTAAGGGCGAATTGAATCAGCGAATTGCCGAGGACTGCGACGGAATCATCACCGGTCTCTACGAATACGAGATGTGCTACCGCCCCTTCTTTCCACAGAAGACACGCTTCATCCCATTCCCTATTGACCTTTCGTCAATAACGCCTGTAGCTACGCTTCATACCCTGTCCTATTCCCCCCTCCGCTTCTTCATCGGCATCCAGCGTTCCCGTTCCGCCTATAAGGGCACCGACATGATGCTTTCTGCCCTGCAGCGTCTGCAGGCGGATTTCGGTTCCGAGTGCGTGGCCATTGTCAAGGCTGAGAACGTCCCCTTTACCCAGTATCAGGAGATGATGAATTCCAGCCACGTGCTCCTCGACCAGCTTTATAGCTACACCCCCGCCATGAATGCACTCCTGGCCATGGCCAAGGGGCTCATCGTCGTCGGCGGCGGTGAAGAAGAGCAATACCAACTGCTGGATGAACAGGAGTTGCGGCCCATTATTAATGTGCAACCCACAGAGCAGGATGTCTACGACCAAATCGCGAACCGCCTGCTCAGCGGGAGGGAGAATATCCGTCAGCTGCAACTCGACAGCGTGGAATATATCCGCCGGCACCACGATCACATCAAGGTCGCTAAAAACTACTTGGATTTCTACAACAGCCCCAGCGCCAGCCGCCAGGCTCCCCTGCCTCCAACGGAGCTATAGGCATGCAACATCATTCCGGTCAGGCGCACCGGCTTCGTCGCATGTGGGATAATCTCCTTTGCCAGCGACCGATAGGCTGATGCGCCTTCGGCACAGCCTTCCCGCCGCAATTTGCCCGCAAGAATCATCGACCTGTAGTACAAGGCACGTTCGCATCGTGCTCGCTCCCGGACGGTGAGCTCTGCAGCTTCCTTCACCTCCTCCACCACGCACCGCATGGCAGCCAAGGTTCCATGAAACGTCTGGCTGAAACCGCTGGAGGTGATGCTGTCGGGATGAATGAAAATCCGATGATAGGTCCGTGAACAAAGCCACCGGCAACGGCCGGCATGCAGCAACACACGCATCCCTAATTCCCAATCCTGCCAGACGCTTAAAGTCTCGTTCCAGCCTCCTATCTCCCGCAACCATTGGGTGCGGAAAACCATGCTGCTGGTGGAAAGCTGGCTGTTCAGGAGATGTACGTGTGGGGCTGAGGACTGCTGATAAGCACGTGCGTGCATGTGACTTTCATCCTCCCCTTGTTCCACAGGAAGGAACAACCAGTCAGGGCGTTCCTCCATCCCAATCACCGCAGCCACATCATCCAGTGCTGCAGCACAGAATAGGTCGTCGCTGTCGAAAAAGAATACATACTCTCCCTGGCAAGACTGTAAACCGAGATTGCGGGCAGCATTAGCTCCGGGGGTAGGTTGGCTGAGCACCCGGATACCAAAGTCCGCTGATGCATGCCCCTCAGCCCAGCCTTGACAGACGAGCAGGCTGTTGTCCGTCGATGCGTTGTCCACGACCAGCAGCTCCAGGGGCCGGTACGTAGTGGTTGCGATGCTGTCCAGGGTACGTAAGACACGACCAGCGCGGTTGTAGACTGGAATCACAATGCTCAGCAGCGGTTTCATTGCCGTATATATTTTACTCCATACCAGATATTCCTGAAGATAGGAAGTAGTGCGCGATGGTTGCGTATAGCCAGCGAAATGGCCTCACGCCAACTGCGGAAGAATGCCCAAAGGAGACTGTGACGGTAACCGTAGACTGCACCCTTGGATCGCAGGACCTTCACGTCGAGCACACGACTTCCTGTGGTGAAGCGCGAAGTCCGACAGAGACCGCGCGGATAAATCATAATGGACAGTCCCCGAGACTCCGCATCAGACAGGAAGACGTCCTCCTCGCCAGATGAGAGACGCTCGGAGCCCAGACCGAAGCGTTCGTCGAAACGTAGTCCCATCAGGTATACACGGCTGCGAAAAGTCATCTCTACGGAACTGGGATAGTATTGGCGCGGACGTTTCTTGTAGCTGACGGGTCCCATGGGATACTTCTTCAGAGGAATGCGGCAAACTCTGCTCGCAACTTGCATGAGTGCAATGTCCAGTTTGGGAAAGTTGCAGTAGAATTCCCGTATAAGCTTGAATGCATCGGGTTCAAGCATCTCGTCGTCATCGGCTATGACGAAGATAGCATTCTCCAGGCGGTCTGCCATCAGTGAGGCTGCAACCTGCATCGCATGATTGCGGTTGCGGCAGAGCCCTCGTCCTTCCATTGTCGTGATGGTTACATCTGGGCGGTTTAGTTCTTCCGGCAGTTCTGAATGGTCGGAAACAGTGGTAGAGGTCTGTTGCCAACTAACTACATAACGTACTCCCTCAGCTGGGGGAAGCAACACTCCTGGCACTCGGCGAATGCCATCATCAATGGTGCTGACAAGCACATAGATATTGAGTCGTGATTTCATTATTGCGTGATATTAAAGAGGTTCACAGCCTTGATAACGCGATCTACTTCTTCCTCTGTCATCAACGGAGAAATGGGCAGGCTGAGGACCTCGCGATGAATCTGTTCGGTTATAGGCAGCTTCAGACCTGCAAATTCAGGCAGAGCGTGCTGGTGATGTGGAGGTATCGGATAGTGGACAATGGTCTCAATACCCTGACTGCGAAGCCATTCCTGAAGCAGGTCTCGGTAGCTGCACCGCACGGCGAAGACGTAGAAGACATGCTCCTGTTCTTCCTTGGGCAGTGACGGGAGCACGATCAGCGGGTTATCTATTTGCTCCAGATAACGATGGGCTATCCAGCGGCGTCGCTCGTTGTCTGCATCCAGACGAGGTAGTTTAACATCCAGCACTGCGGCCTGGATTTCGTCCGAACGGGAATTCAAGCCGGGTACTTCATGGATATATTTTTTTGCTGAACCATAGTTTGCAATCTTACGTACCAGTTCGGCCAGTGTGTCATCGTCGGTGGTCACACATCCCGCATCGCTCAGCGCTCCCAGATTCTTTCCCGGATAGAAGCTAAAGCCTGCAGCATGACCAAGGTGACCTGCATGACGATCGCCGTACATCGCTCCATGAGCTTGGGCAGCATCCTCAATGACCAGCAAATGGTGCTCCAGGGCGAAGGCGTTGATGGCGTCCATATCACAGACCCTTCCGTAGAGATGCACGGGAAGGACGGCCACAGTACGCTCGCTGCGTGCAGGCTCCAGCGCATTGATATCCAGCAGGTAATCCTTCATCGATGGCTCTGCCAGCACAGGCACCAGCCCCGCTTCTTTGACTGCAAGGATGGTTGCCACGAAGGTGTTTGCAGGAACGATGACCTCGCTGTCGTCACTCCAGAGATTCAGCATCTTACAAGCGCGCAGCACCAGCGTCAGCGCCTCCAGTCCGTTGCCGCAAAGGATGCAATGACTCACACCGATATATGAAGCGAAGTTGGATTCGAACGAACGGATGTTCTCGCCCTGCAAGTACCATCCACTGCGCACCACCCGCAGCACTTCTTCCGAGAGTAGGGGCTCGAAGCTGGCGGTGATGCGCTTCAGATCCAGAAACTTCACCGGAGCATTTGATACCGTCCCTGTAGGTACCATCTGTTCCACGACGGTTCGATCTATCTCCAGCTCATAAATGTCGTAGCAGACCGTTCGTGCGCCGAAGCCTTCTTTCTGGAAAACTAAACCTTCGTTCAGATACATACCTCCACGTTCAGTGGAGATTCCGAAATCCACGTAGGCCATCTGCTTGAAACGCTCGTTGATCATGTGGCGGAACAGGAGATCCAAGGCACCCAGTTCACGCCCTTCTTCCGAGGCTGCGATATACTGGATGTGAGCTACTTGTCGGGTGATGAACACCACACAACCAGCCAACACACGGCGTTCCTTACGAACCAGATACAACTTAATTTGTTGCGGGAAGCGGGTCATCAACAAAGCCATCTCTTGCTCTGTGTGTACAGGTGCTACACCGTGGCGGGTTTCCAGCACCTCAGTGAGTACCTCCCAAAACGCATGCAGCGTAGGCCAGTCTTCCTCGGACATCCTGTCGATATATAGTCCGTTGTCTATTGCCTTTTTAGCACCACGCACACGTAACTTGCGCATCCTCAGCGGATTCGTCATGGCCACAGCACTGCTGACCCCGCGACTCTTCAATCGGGCACCGGCACGGAACAGGGCGTACAAATCTTCAGAGGAAGCACAGTTACTATATATATAAGGTATAGGCTTATAAATCATGCGCTCGGCCTGAAGAAAGTCCGAATACCAGAACAATATCGATTGAAGCATCTGCAAGACTTGCAACTGAGTAGCATCTTCCGAAAGCACAAGACCGCCGTAGGTCAGGCCCTGGTGCGACCAGACGATATGACCTTTCTCTTCCCAGTTGGCAGGAAACAGCCCTATAAGTAAATTGTCCTCATAGATCATCAGCGAACAGTCCTGAAAACGGTCTGAGTGATAGTCCATGAAACTGCGTTCCAGCAGGAAAGTACCGTTCTTGGACTCTCGAACGAAGGAGTCCCACTCGGCTGCCTGAACGTTGGTATATTGTACAATGTTCATTTCTCTTTTTTTAAAGTTCTAATCCAACTCGCACGGTCAAGCGCATAGCCAGATGCATCATATTCCTGAGATGCCATGACCAGACAAACAGTGCCGGGAGCAAAATGACGGAGTTCACACCAGACACCAGCCGGCACCGTGATGCCACGAGTCGGATCGTCCAAAACAACAGTCGTATTCTCTTCGCCATCATCCAACTCAATTTCGAAACGGCCCGTTATAGGGAAAACTGCCTCGTGACACGTCCAATGGGCGTGACCACCGCGGGTCTTGCCGTCTGGAACGTCTGTAATCCAAAAAACACGCTTCACAGGGAAGGGAATGTGTACATCACCCTCCAAGTACGTCAAACGACCCCGATTGTCCACATTTTGAGGAAGTTGAATCCATTTTACCCCCCGGGGGAGTTTTTCTTGTTCCATTGCTTTTTTAATTATTTTGGTGCAAAGATACATTTTTTTTCTCGATTTTCTTGCATAATTCCCAAAAAACCTCTACCTTTGCACCGCAAAACAGAGGAAGAGTCCTCATTCAGGCTGAAAATTGACTGATTTTTGCATTTGAAAGAAGCTTGGAAGTTTGGGTGAGTGGCTGAAACCACCAGTTTGCTAAACTGACGTACGGGTTACCGTACCGGGGGTTCGAATCCCCCAGCTTCCGCACTATTAATATGGCGCTTTCGTCTAGCGGCTAGGACACATGCCTCTCACGCATGGAACACGGGTTCGATTCCCGTAGGCGCTACAATGGGAATCTCGAAAGAGGTTCCCATTTCCGTTCTAAAGAGCCTATCCGGCTTTTAAGACACAAGCCTATCAATGTGTGGAGTTTTTTATAAACACACATTAAATAATTCTGATACAGGGCATTATATCTTGTAAAGGCTCAAAGTAATCACATTCCTTTTTTATCCAGATCGACGAGACTGCAATTATTATTAACTGTGCTTTGTCTGCGTTTTGATGCGTTAAGATGCGTGTGTTTGCTGTACTTTAGAGATGCCTTGACTTCCTTTCCGCTTTCTGGCATCTGTCCGTCGTGAATATCTCATGCAGCAGGAACACGTTTTCCAGGAATGTCTTTTCCGGCAGAGCGGCACGGATTTCAGCATCAGTCACGTCCGTACTCATGTCAGGGAAAGTCTGTGATACCATGCTGCTCACCTTGGTTTTCCGTGTCGGCTCTATCAAGGAGCGAGAACTTATCTCCAGCATTACTACGGGACGGACATATTTACGACCTATCAAATCCCAGCATTTGGAAAGACTTGATCCGCCCTTGAAGATGATGCGGTCAGCAAACGGAAGCTTGAACACAAGCTGAAGTACCAATGTCACCCACAAGTCCTTTTCCACGACGATAGCGGGCAGTTTGGCCCTCATCGCTGTTTGTGTGATGAAAGGCCTTTTGCCTTCATCGTCTATATCAAAATACCTGTTGCTCATATTGTACTGTGATTAAATCCTTTATCCATGCGGGCATTAGCGCCAGATCATCCTTGATGGACTCAAACGGGATGTTGGCCAGCACGTCCCTGATGTGCTCCACATGTTCCTCTGTGATATTCTCCTTGCCGATATCCTTTAATGCGAACACCAGCATCATGATTATCCTGTTCTTGAAAGCCATGTTTTTCTGCGGTGTATGCACAAACTGGATGGTGTAACCGTTCAAGAGCGAGATTGTCTTAGAACGACCGTCTGTCATATACACCAGATTCATGGGAACCTGCGTGGAGAATCCCAACAAGTTCTGAGCATAGGCCCCGGTAGGAACAATCGTTATCTTATCCCTCTCGGCAAGCCTCTTAGCCACCTCTTCATAAGAGGGGTAGATGACTCCGATGCCATACTTGGAATCTATCTTAGGCATGAGATACACTCCCTGAGCAAGCCTCAGAATCGTTCCGGCCTTTGCCTCCCTCTCCAACGCTTTCCTGATGTTGGCAGTCTTTGACCCAAGGCTTACCAAGTCAGACGGGAAGAATATTGTTCCCGGCTCCATCTTGCCTATTTCAAACGAAATCCTACTCATTTTAGTATCACAAATGTTAAATCCGTCGCAAAAATATAACAAATTTGTGACATCTGCAAAATTTTCGGCAATGATTACACTTTTCATAGAGGATTTTGGCATAATTGGCTCTCAAAAGCTCTAAATTGATACAAGAATAAGCGTTTTACGTCCAATTAAGGACACCTCATAGACATATCCCGCCTTCTCGCCATCAGCCTCACCAGTCTGATGAGTGCGCTTGATGATAGGGAAGAAGGACGAGGTATTTATTACGTCCCTGTGTCGCCAGCACCTTAATCCCGCTCCATCGGAGCAGGCAGAAAGAACGAATAGCAGCAGCGTCATATCCTTCCGAGAGGAGGAAATAGACGTATATTTGCTGCGCTGAAGTCAGCTCAGCCCATGACTTGGGCAGTGACAGAGAAAAAGTAATAGCTGTTTCCATACCGCAAAGGTACGGTAACAGCTTTTGATGCGAAAAGACACAAAAAGATGAGTTGAATTCCTGAAATGTTCTCGAAACAAGGTATATAAAGGTAGTTTAACACACTCTTCAAAATGAGATTCATAGATTTTGTTTACCTTTGCAGCCAGATAAATCGGAATTTACAATGATGAATACGAACTATAAGGTAATTGACAGAGATAAATACTATAGGAAAGGTGTCTTCCGTCACTTTTCCGAAGATTGTAAATGCTCTACTTCCATAACAGCGAGGATAGACGTAACAGAACTTGCTTCATACTCCAAGAAAACAGGGACAAAGTTTTATATCAACTTCCTGTATATTCTCTCCAATGTGATGAATTCACGTGAAGACTACAGAATGGGCTATCTCTGGCAGACGGATGAACTCATCTGCTACGACGTGATAAATCCCACACAGTATGTTTTTCATGAAGATACGGAAACATGCACACCTGTCTATACAGAATACTTTGAGGACTATGAAAAGTTCTATGCTTCTGCTTTGCGGGATGTTGAAGAGGCAAAGAAAACAAGGGAATACGGACTGGATATGGCTAACCACCCGAACTGGTTTGATGCATCGTTCATATCATGGCTCTCGTACGATTCGCTGAACATAGAACTGCCTGACGGGCATCTGTATTTTGCGCCTATTGTCAACTGGGGGAAATACAGGGAAGAAAACGGTAGGCTTGTTATGCCAGTGACAGTCCGCCTGAATCATGCGATTGCTGATGGCTATCTGGTTGCAAATGTATTCCGCCTCTTGGAGCAAGAAATCAAGGCGTTTGTGGAGGGGTAATGGGTAAATTCCAATTTATCGAACAGACAGATAGATAATGGTCAAATCATACAAGGTGACTTTGAGAAGAAACTGAAGCTTCAATTCGCTCCTGGCATAAA
>CACXXT010000079.1 GCA_902771725.1 uncultured Bacteroidales bacterium | reverse complement strand
CCTGTCACCAGAATGGTCTTCCCTTCAAGTGAAAACGGATTAACGGTGTCCATTTACTTTGAGGCAACCAGATTATACACATCCTCCACCGTTTCGCACTCGCGCAATTCCTTGCCGGTAATGGTCTTGCCATACTCGGTCTTGATGAGTGCAATTACTCCCATGCCAGTCAGCGAACTCCATTCATCAAGGAGGTGAAATTCCGTTGATGCGGTGATTTCTGAAGCATCGGTGTCGTCAAACTGGTCGGCAAATTGTGTAACAAAATCTTCGAGTGTCATAATAAATAAGGAATTAAAGATTAGAGATTAATATTTCCAGAGTATGTCCTCGTCAACGATTTGGGCGGGGTTCCCTGTTACGAGCGTGTGTGCCGGCACATGGCCTGTCACCAGCGAGCAGGCTCCGACGATGGCACCGTCTCCGATTCTTACCCCCGACATGATGGTGCATTGTTCGCACAGCCATGTCTTTTCACCGATGATGACTGGGCGCGCATCGCGATAACCCGAACGGTTCATATAATGACCGCCATTGTTGTCCCGGATGGTGACGTTCCTGCCAATCATGGTATGCCTGCCTATTTCGATGCAATCTGAGCAAATGACGGTCAGACCGATATTGCTGCCTCCCTCGCCTCCAAAAGTCAGACTTGCATTGTCAAAAACCTCCACATCAGCCCCATAACCGATGATTGTCCCGTCGCCCAGTACCAAGCGTGCATTCTTCCCGACAAACAGGCGGGTCTCCAGTTTGGATGGGGGAAACCTCATTTTACTGCCAATATAGCTGATGCCATGTTTCTCGATGTGGGCAGTAGGGTCGATGTCAATCACGCAGTTCGAGGCAACAATCATGATGTTCCCTTTACGGATGTCAGACAAGCTGTTGTATCGCAGTAGCCTTAGCCACGACAACGGATTGCGTCCGACGTCCAAATACAGGTGATAGCATTTTCTTAAGAATTCACGCAGTCTGTTCCGCCGTTCAGGCTTGATATATTTCTCAGCGATTTGCAGGAACGACATCTTGTCGAGGTCGTCGAAGAATTGCTCCCTGTCGACGACAGGCTTTCCAAGGGGCTTGTTCAGGGCGGGATTCCCCGCCTCTGCTTCTTTAAAATCAACAGGCTTGTAGTTGATCCGTTGTTTGGCCGATTCGAAGAACGCCTGTCCCTTTCGTGAATTGACCAGCACCAGTGATGTGCCAAGGTCTTTTTCCATGGATTTGTCCACACGTTCGATTCCCCAGAAATCGGCTAAGGTGATATCGGAAATTCTTGGATAACCTTTAAACTTGCAGTCGTAGCATGAAGGTCGGCAGTACACGTTGGTCCGCAGATAACCTTTCGTGAAGTTGCTCTGATCTTGTGTCTCGTAATAGGCCTTCCCGTTTTCGAGGATTACCTTTTGTGTGAGGTTACGCCATCCGAATTCTTTGGATTTGGCCTTGCAGTAGATGACTTTTGAGCCATAGCGTTCCTCGAAGGAATCCAGGTACTTGCGCCACACTTTTGGGGAGTTGATGCCACGGCAGATATAGTCGGCAATGATCAGGTTTTCGTAGTCTTTCCTGAGGAATGCCCTTAATGCAGCCATCTGACAAGGAGAGCCACAGACTAAGACTTTCTCTCCTTCTTTCAGCAGCTTTTGCACTTGGATGAAGAAGCCTTCCAAGTGGCTCTGTAGGTATTTGCTACTTCTCAGTTTCGGCAAGTCATGCTTGTCGTTGGAGATATAATGACGGACAGAGAAGTCTTCATTGAAGATGGCTCCCCCTACATACCCCCCGCTTTTATACATGATGTCAGCCAAGGCCGAGAACATACCTCCGGAGGTGCTGTCGAACACGACTTCCAGATTTTTATGCTCGGCAGCATAACACACAGGTTGAGGCAGGTCGTTTTGTTTCAGCTTCTGAACGTTGATAATTGGGCATACAGTCTCACAGCGTCCGCAGTCGGTACAGGCTGACATATCCACCTCAGGGTACCAAAATCCTTCATTGTCAGTCTTGAAAGAGATGGCATGGCGGGAGCATACATCGCCACAGGCATTGCAACCGCAGCAGTCTGCTTTGTGTGTTATTTGTATCATGATGAGGGGAGGAGGAAGTAAGCCTTAGGATGATTTCTTAAGGGGCGGAGTTAATAGAGGTTTATAATATCTCGTGCGCGCACGAAAGAAAGTTTTGGAAAAATGCCACAATCTTACGCAAAACGTATCTTGTATCTTGTATATCAATAAATTACGTTGCGTAAGATTTGGGTGGGAATATGCGATTTTGCGTAAGATTTTTGGTCAGTTTTCGCGGAAGGATATGGGGGAATGCAGGGATCTGGCTTATGCGGTACGGACAAGAACGGAGCAAATGGCTTTGTACCAGCGGTGGTACACGGAAGTACCAGCAGTGGTACACGAAAGTACCAGCGGTGGTACACGGAAGTACCAGCAGCTCAATCGAATACTATCGCCTTGTCCATTCTAATACTATTCCCTTACCCGTTCGAATACTGTCGTTTGCCTGGAAGACTTTGAGTAATTTCATGCACTTTCGTGCTTAATTTCTCGGAATCCAGCAAAAATCTTACGCAAAAAGGGGTGCTTTGACAGGAATCTTACGCATTGTAACCGATTGTATTTCAGTGAGTAAAGTGCGAAATGCGTAAGATTGTGGCATTTTTTCGTGAAAAATATTCTTTCGCGATGATTATTCAACAGGCATTGGGAAAGGTGGACTGATAGAACCGATGCCACCATGAGACAGGTGTTCATGGTGGCGTTGATAATGTCGGTTCAATGAGAGGGTGGGAGAGAGCTCTGATGTGACTTGAGCGATGCAGGCCATTCAGATGTCTGTCTCCCACTCCCGTGTTATTTAATCTGTGTAGGTGACACGCAAGTCGGCTGTGACCTTTGTGATGTTGACTCTCTGCGTGGTCAGAGGCACCAGCCCTTCCCAAGTAGCGGTGTTGAAGAGGTCTGTAGGATTCCAACGCGTCCATTGGGCGGAGAACTGATAGTGATCGGGGATGGTGCTCACATCGACGTTTGCCCTGCTGTCATGTGTCTCTGTCCTGGTGCCATTGGTGTATACGATGCTGTAGCGTTGCAGTGTACGTGGGACGATGACGCCATAGGTATAACCATTGTAGGTGAATTCGACGTGTACGTTCTTGATGTAAACCCTCTTGTTTTTCTTGCTTGAGTCGGTCAGGAAATTATTTAACGCAAGATTGGTGACGTGATTTCCATTTACGTCCTTTACGTCAAATACAACAGAAGGCATAGCCGAGGACTGGATGCCCCAGTTGCCCGTGCTTGTTTCTGTGAGCACTACACCCTCAACATCTCCCTGATGGAAATTCTGGACGGCTGCGCCATCCCAAGCCTCAATCGTACCTTGTAGTTCATCGACGACGGGACGTACTGGAAAGCCATAAAATGAAAAACGTTGTTCACTTGTTTGCATGTTTTGGAATCCAGAGCTGCTTGATCGTCCGTAAACCGAATACGATGCATTTGAAATTAAGCCAGTTGACCAAATATATCCATAGGTGTTAGTATAGGTAGTAGTAAATGTTGCATGAGTCCCACTCCAACTATATGTCATACCACCCGTCAGATAGAATGTCAAATCACCATTTTCTATATAACCCAGAGGTGCTTCGATCTCTTCACCGTCAAGCGTAGTTGTGGTCGTTTTATAGCTCCACGATCGCGGTGTATTAGAAGATGAACTTGTATAACTTGTGTAGTTGAGAATCGTTAACGCGCCCGATTTAGGCACCATAAAGCCTACAGGACAGGGGTCGTAAATCGTTTTGGTATGAGAGCCATAATTAATCGCATTTAATGCAGATGCTCCAAGGGTAGCACTTCCTTCCGGATCCCAGCAAGGATACCATTGACGACCCGGATATTGAGCGTCGTTTTGTAAAAACCAATTAGAATTATATACAGTACCATGAGCGATGAAAATCGTAGGATTCTTAATAGAATAATCTGCGGAAGGCTGATCGGTATCATTATAAGTACATCCCGCTTGAGTAAACAGATCTCTGTTTGCATAAGACACGCTCTCGATTTCACCCGTGGTGGAATTTGTGGTGAAGCCAGTCAAGTCCATACGTAAGTATGGGAAGGGGTCTTTTCTACCATTCTGATAGATCAGGTTAGCACCGGAAAGACTGACCACACCGCCATCCTGCGTTAAGCTGTGATCGACATGTTCACCCATGGGGTCGTTCTGTGCGACCCTGATTTTAATTGTTTTATGGTCATGGTAGTTTTTTATTTCAGGGGTGCGCCATCCCAGGTTGCGTTGGGCAAATTTCGCAGAACGGGTAGTACCATTGACGTTACATGACAACTCCGTAATGTTATTGGCAAAGTCGAATGCAGTCACCCAGATGTGCCAGCTCCATGCGATGCCGTTAGCGTCTCTTACTGCCAGCAAAGCGTTACTTGGCTGAACGTCGCTCTTTTCGATTTCAAAACAGAGGTAGTCTCCGTCATCAGAGAGCTCCACACTATTAGGGTTAATCACGTTGTTTTCTTCCCAAACAATCTCTGCACCGGTCATTGCTCCGACTTGTGCGGTAATCCAGGGATCATTGATCTGGTTGCCCGTGTGGTCCAAGAATACACCGTGACCCATGTCGGTTCCGTAACTGTCGCTCCAGGTGTAAGCATAGGCTTTGGGGTTATTGACACCTTGTTTCACGCCGTTGCCATAGACGAGCGGAATCTTGAACTTTCCGTAGCCGTTGATGATATAGCAGTTGGCGGTGTTGCGTGCGGAGGTATGTCCGCAAATGGCGGCGCTGTAACCCATGGGATGCAGCGACAGGTCGTAGTATCCATCGTTGTCGGCATATTGGTTGTAGTCATGGCTGGTGAGCGTAGAAATTGTAGGCAATTCATCTACTCGTTCTTCAGCCGTGATCGTATAGGTCTCGGCAGCAGTGGAGCTATTTAAAATGGCGAGTTCATCATCCACCTGCTCACCTGTTGACTTCCTGACCACGGAAAGTCCTAACGGCAGACCCTGTTGGAACGTGGCTCCGCCGTCTGTAGAGTATTCCAGGTGCCACTTGGTAGGTTGGGCCACAGAAGGTGAAGTTCCTTCCTTTAACTCCACATTGCTGAGCACGTCGAAGTCCAGCGAACCTCCTTCTGAATCAAAGGAGAATGTTCCGCCGTTGACGCCGCCGTACTCAGATGTGAGCGTGTAGCTCTTAGCTCTTGTATCTTTTGTGATTTGGTAGGTATAGGAATAACCAGGCTGCCAAGTCAGTCCAGCGAGACTGGCCTCAAAGGTGACATCTTCCTTGAATACTGTAGCCCCGGCTGCGTCGGATGTCAGGTCGACCGTGATGATGATTTTAGCGCCTGTGGGTGCTGTCTGGGGCAGCACCATCATGCAGTGCTCATCGGTGTTGATGAGTTTGTCGGCATCGCCTGTGACGGTGCTGTAGGAGCGGTTGAGCACGGCTGTGCAGCTGCCGGTAGAGGTTTCGTGTGTCCAGTTCGTTTCGCCTATTCCCACGGTGCCTTCGTCGTAGATACCTTCCACGGTGATGCTCTTCACCTGTAGGTAGTATTCTGTGCCTCCGACGCCTACGGTGTACTTCAGGTCGTTGGCGGCATCGAGATTGAACTTGAGTGCTGAAAGGATGTGTTTGAACGGCATTTCGATGCCAGAATCTTTTTGGCTATAGGTGACCCCGGTCTTCTTGGCTGCGAGAATGTCCTTGTTGTGCTCCTCTTCAGGTTGCATGAAGAAGGTGATAGTGGGCGTTGGGGAATCTGTGTCAATGAGGATGCAGCGTGCGTGGCCATTTCCGGCATCCTCGTCGGCATCCCATCCGGGGAAGGGAGCGAAGCCGTAGAAGTCGCCAGTTTCGCCATCGGGCCATCCTTCATCTCCAGCGAAGTTCAGCGTAGTCTCCCTCACTTGCCAGCCTCCGCTTGGCGAAAGCTCGTCACGCTTGATTTCAGTATAGCTGGCCGTCAATTCAGCAGACGAAGTTGCCAACACTTGCTGTCCATCGACTACGGCATAGAGTCCGAAACTTGTGACCTTGTTGCGGTCATCGAAGGCCTCGCCAGTGATGCGCTCACCGCGCGTTTCAGCGGCAGTCTCGATGGTGTTGGACTCTACGCAGTGTAGGTAGAGCGGCATGTCAAAACCATCTGGCGAGGTCATCTCGACGGGTGCCATCATTCGTGTCTGTGATTGTTGCTTGCCGTCCTCGTTCCATTGTCCTTGCTTGTCGAAGAGGAACTGGAAGTGCAGCATTCCGTCGCTGTAGTTCTGCACGCCCATGTCATCGCTACATGCAAAGAGCAGGCCGAGAGCGGTAGCAGTCAATGCGATAGAAAAAAACTTGATTCTTTTCATTGTTCGATTTTGTTTTATTTGTTGTTTTTGTTTATTTCTTTTTTGTCACGAAATCCTTTATCTTCTTGATGATTCCTTTGACGGAGTATTTATGATGATGGTGGTGGTGCTTTCGGTGTGCCTGCGGGTCGGTGTATCCGTAGCCGTAACCGTAGCCATATCCGTATCCGTAGCCATAACCGTAGCCATATCCGTATCCGTAGCCGTAGAGCGGCTTCAGGCTGGAACCGTTGAGTACGATGGCCATGTTGGTGAGGGTGTTGTCCTGATAGAGACGCTCCACCTCTGGCAGCTGTCGGCGGTCGATGTTTCCGGCTCGGATGATGAAGAGTGTGAGGTCCGCCACTCGGTTGATGATCTTGGCATCAGCGATGCCTCCGATGGGGACACTGTCGATGAGGATGTAGTCGTAGTCTGGCGTGACCTCCTGGATGAGTGTGTCCAGTCGGGGTCGCATGAGCAGTTCTGACGGGTTCGGTGCCAGGTGTCCTGCCGGGATAAAGTCGGGCATGCCCTCTTCTCCCTTGATGATGATGTCGGATGCCGAGAGTCTGCTGGCGAAGTAGTCCGAGGCTCCTATCTGGTTGCGGATGTTGCGCAGGAGCGTCAGTGACCGCTTGCGGATATCGAGGTCGATGACCAGCACGCGCTGGTCTGTCTGTGCAAGACTCTTGGCGAGGTTGGCTGTGATGAATGTCTTTCCGGAGTGCTCGTGGAAGGAGGTTAGTGTGATGACCTGTGCTCCCTGTTTCTCCTTGCCGAGGAAGGCGATGTTGGTGCGCAGCACGCGTATGGCCTCTGAGATGATGCGGTGGGAGCCGCCCTCGGCCTTGGCAGCGGTGAGTGAACTCTCGATGTTCACCTCCTTGTCGAAAGGTACCTCTCCGAGGAAGGGCACAGTGAGCACGCCCTCGAGGTCGCGGCGCGTGCGCACCTTGGTGTCGAGGAAGATGATTGCGAGCAGGATGAGCGAGGGGATGAGCAGACCTGCCAGGAGTCCGAGTGAGAGGATTTTCGAGCGGATGGGGCTGATGGGCGTCTCGTCGCCGTCGGAGCTGTCGATGATACGTGCGTTGTCAGCCACCATGGCCTGGGAGATGGCGTTCTCCTCTCGTTTGTTGAGGAGGAAGGTGTAGAGGGCGTCCTTGATTTTCTGCTGACGCTCTATGCTGACGACCTCGCTCTCCTTCTCGGGGATGTCTGCCATCTTGCTCTCTGCCAGTCGTCCGCGGTAGGAGATGTTCTTGCGCTGGGCCTGCAGGTTACGTATGTGGCTGTCGAGGAGGTCTGTGAGGATGCGGCGTTGTGTCTTCAGGTTCTCGCGGAGTTCCACGATGATGGGGTTGCCGGGGCTGCTGTCGCCACCGAGGCGGTTGTACTCCTGCTGGAGGGCGTTGATCTTCTCTATCTGTCCCTCGATGCCGCTCTTTTCCAGTCCGATGTTGGTAGGAATGAGCTCGCTGGCGTTGGCTGGGTTTGTCAGGTACTCCTTGACGGACTGTGCCATGCGGAGTTCCACCTCGTTGCCAATCTGCTGGTTCTCTGCGGAGTAGGACTCCTCGATGTAGCGCTGTGTGGTGATGGCGGGATCGACGTAGCGTGTGCTTCGCTTGAAGGACGCCAGTTCAGATGCCACATTGCCGAGTTCGCTGGCGATGATGCTGATGCGCTCGTTGATGAAGTCAGCCGTCTTGATGGAAATCTCCTGCTTGCTGGCGCGTGCATCGGCGTTGTAAACGTTGATGAGCCCTCGGAGCACGGCCTGAGCTCGCTGGTAGGACTGGTCCTGGATGGCCATGGTGAGGATGGATGCCGACTCGTCGCCCTGCTTGATGCTGAGTGCGTTGTGGTACATACGCACGACACTCTCCACGGGATATTTCGTGACGCGTGTCTCGAGGTCTATCCAGGAGTTGTCGAACTTTGGGGAGAGGGTGATGCGCAGTCGTCCGGCGGGTGTCTTCACGATTTCGCCGAAGCGTACGTTGACCTCCGGGCTGTCCTCGTAGAACTCCGAGAGCACGGCATGCAGGGTGTCCTTGATGTGCATGGTGAACTGTGCTCCCTGAAAGTCGTTGCGGTCGAGGAAGTCGATGTTGACTGGCTCGCGGCCGTACATATCACCCTGGTAGAGCTGGATGCGTATGGTGTAGAGCAAATCGGCATGGGTGTCGTGCACCATCTTCTCCAGCAGTTCCTTGGAGCGCAGCATGTGCATTTCGTTGGCGATGTTGACAGAATTGATGACGCTGCTGTACTTGCTGAGTCCCACCACGCCGTCGCTGTTCGACGGGTCGTTGATGAGCACGTCGATGGAACTGAAGTACGTGCGCGGGGTATGGATGTACTTGTTGTAGGCCAGCGCGAGGCACACGGCCAGCGACACGACATACCATTTCCAGTTGGAGAGCAGGTAGCGCAGGATGTCCATCACATTGAAGGACTGGCTGTTGTGCTGCTCAGCTTGATTTTTCCGTGTTTCCACTAACTATGATCTTTAAACCTTAAACTTTAAACCTTAAACTCTCTCCCCACACGCTACTTCACGATATAGGTGATGCTGTAGGCGATGGATGCGAGTGTGGCGAGGATGGATACCCAGAGTGCTGCCTTGTTGGCGGTGTTGCTGCTGCGCTTTCTGGGTTCTGCATAGACGATGTCGTTCTGCTGGAGGTTGAATGCCGGCGAGCGGAAGATGTCCGTGGATGTCATGTTGAGAACGAACTCCATTCGCTGTCCGTCCTCCTCGCGGATGACACGCACCCTATCGTACTTGGCTCGTCCCTCGAGGTCGCTCAATTGTGCCACGGCCTGGAGGATGTTGATCTTTGCCTCTGGCACGGTCAGTTTTCCGGGAGCGAGGGCTCCGAGTCCATAGATGGTGAAGTTGGTGATGTGTGCGTCCACGACAGCGTCGGGCACATGCATACCCTCGATGAGCAGTCCCCGGACGAAGTCCTTCACTTCGGCCAGTGTGAGTCCTCCGACCTTCAGCCGTCCGAGTGTGGGGAAGTCGATGCAGCCCTCCTCGTCGACCAGATATCCTTCGGTGTCCCTGACAGAAGAACCAGAGGCGGTGCCGCTGGCCGATACGTTGTAGGACATGTTGTTGAAGGGTATTGCCAGTTCCTGTTTGGAGCAGCTGACCACGATGCTGAGCCGGTCGCCGGGTTTTACGTGGGTCTCGATGTTGTTCGTGATGGGCAGGGAGCGGTCGGTGGGCATGTCCTCCAGATAGACGAACTTACTGGGTTTGCAGGAAGCCAGCATCAGCACGGCCATGCCAAGCAGGAGGCCGGTGGCCGCCCTGCCCAGGTGGGAATGATGATTCATAATGAGATGAATGATGCTAAGATGTTGTAGAAAGGGAACGTCTGCCCAGCGGGTCAGAGGTCCGAAGTAATGGTTGTAGTCAGCGTGCCGGCGGTGTTATCTTCATGCCATTCTTCGGAAGCGCCCTCAGCGTTAACGGTCTTCACTTTCAGTTTGCTCTCTGAAGTAGCCATGATGGGCTGACAGGTGACTTTGACACGGTTGGTCATAAGTCCAGAATACTTTTTCTTTTCCATATTATATAAGATGATTATGTTATTTATGTTTAGGATGTTCAATTGTTTTGTCCCTTGGCCAGCGATAGGATGAGGCTGACGGTTTCCAGGGGTGCGTAGCGGAGTGCGAAGGGCGCGTGGCAGCAGAAGCTGCGCACGGTGTGGAGTCGGCTTCGCCCATGGGTGTGGGCTTGTTGCCATTGGGATGTGTGTTGCCCGAAGTTGCCTCCTTCGAGCGTCATGCGCAGCAGGCGGTCGCAGTCGGCATCGGATGCCGAAGGGACGGAGGCGAGCAGGGGAGTGTCCAGGCCGAGGTGACGGCGGAGGAACAGTTCCAAGAGGTGTGACCAGCGCAGCAGGCCGGTCTGGCGGAGGACATCGGTGAGGACGTCTGGGTCGCAGTGGCTGTGCAGGTGGTGGCAGGCACGTGCCATGTCGCAGAACTGGCGGAGACCGATGCCCACGGATGCGGTATGCTTGAAGATATGCGAGGCGTGGATGAGCAGGGTGGTCATGGCGCCGGGGGTAGGCACGTCGGCGGACGCAGATCCGTCAGCGGCGATGGGGAGCATGGTGCAGCCCTCGCGCGCGTACATCTTTAATATATAGTTCTGGTGCGCGGGCCAAAGGAGGTCTGCCAGTCGCGGATGCAGCTCGATGTCGACATCGGCGAAGGTGAAGCACAGGCTGCCGTCGGGACGTCGTTCGCCGGGGATGCCCTGGCGTAGGAGGTATGCGGGGAGGGCGCTCAGTTCTGAGGGCGACAGGTACCAGTCGATGTCGCCATTGACGCGCAGTTGCGGTTTCGGGTAGCAGCAGGCGGATGCGAGTCCCTTGATGAGTACGGGCTCTGTGCCAGCCTGGCGAAGCAGGTCGTAGGTGGCGACGACGGCACGTTGCGTGTTGCGGTAGGAGGCCATGATGGAGGCCACGTCGGATGTCCACTGGAGGGTGAGCGCCGTCGGCGGCACGAGGTCGTCGGGCAGCAGCTGCAGGGCATCGTAGACCACCCCCTGCACGGTCTGGCGGCGTGCCTCGTCGTAGACCTGCTGCCATTCGTCTGGGGAGAGTGGAAAGCAGGCGGTCGAGGGTGCGGTGCCCCAGAGTCCGCAGCGCAGGAGTTCGAAGAAGGCCTGAAGGCTGCGGGTCAGAGAATCAGTCCGTACTCGTCCCATATCTGAAGCAGGTGGCGCACATCGGTCAGCGCCTGTTCGGGTTCTACGTCGTAGGATGCTGCAAGGCAGGCGGCCATCTCCTCGGGAGTGAAGTCGCGGTTGGTGAACTGCTCCCAGAGATAGGCTGCCGCCTCGTTCATGGAGTAGAGATCCGTGAGGTCTATGGCTCCGCCG
>CACXXT010000078.1 GCA_902771725.1 uncultured Bacteroidales bacterium | reverse complement strand
TATTGCCTCATTACTCTTTTGAGAAATAGCCTCATCAAAGACTTTGACAGCCTCATTTATGCGTTCTGCTGTTTTTGCAATGTTATCAGAAACAGAAGGATTCATCTCACGCATAAGAGGAAGAACCTTCAAACGAATTTTATTGCGTACAAAAGTATCTTGCATGTTAGTACTGTCAATAACATATTCTTGATGTCTCAACGCAAGATACTCTACAATCTCTTCACGGCTAACACACAATAGAGGTCGAATTATTTTGCCATTTACAGGCATAATACCTGTCAATCCATGAATCCCCGTTCCACGAATAAGATTGATAAGTAACGTCTCAACACTATCATCTCTATGATGAGCAACACATATTCCAGCCGCCCCAATATCCCTTCTTAACTGTTCAAAGTATTTATATCTGAGTTCTCTTGCTGCCATCTCTATGCTCAGATGATATAGAGAAGCAAATTCGTTGGTGTCGAAGTGAACACGATGAAGATGTATATTCAATTCCTGACAAATATGCATACAAAAAGCCTCATCTCTGTCAGATTCTTCTCCACGAAGATGAAAGTTACAATGAACAGCATCAACATGAAATCCCAACTCCTTTAATACTAAAAGAAGACATACACTATCTGCTCCCCCAGATAATGCAACAATATATTGCTGACTTTCATTAAGTAATTGATGTTCAGTAATATATTTTCTTACCTTTAATACTAATTTGTCATTCAACGTACAATACTAATCCTTTTAAGTACTCACCTTCTGGATGATAAATGTTGATGGGATGATCGGCTGGCTGATGAAGCTGATGAAGAATACGAACCTTTCTATGGGCTTGAGCTGCTGCGGTAAATACCGCATTACGAAAGTGTTCCTTAGTGACCACCTGACTACAACTGAATGTAAACAGGATTCCACCCGACTTAATACACTCCATTCCCTTAACATTCAAACGGATATATCCTTTCAGTGCATTATGGAGAGCGGCACGATGCTTGGCAAATGCTGGAGGATCGAGTATTATTAAGTCGTATTTGTTCTCATTTGCATCAAGAAACTTGAACGCATCTTCACAATATGCCTGGTGACGTTTATCACCTGGGAAGTTCAACTCCACGTTGGCATTCACGAGGTCCACAGCCTTGGCCGAGCTGTCCACGGAATGCACCAGGGCAGCCCCTCCACGCATGGCATAGACCGAGAATCCGCCCGTGTAGCAGAACATATTCAGCACGCGTCGTCCGGCGGAGTAGTGCTCCAGCAGGCTTCGGTTGTCGCGCTGATCGACAAAGAATCCCGTCTTCTGTCCGCGCAGCCAGTCGATATGGAATCTGAGTCCGTTCTCCATGGCCACGTCGTCCGGGCTTCCTCCGAGCAGGAATCCGTTCTCCTGCCCCAGTCCGGCTTTGAATGGCAGCGTGGTCTCGCTCTTGTAGAAGATGTTCTGCAGCCGCTCTCCCATGACATCCTTCAGCGCCTGAGCCACCTGCTGGCGCATCACGTGCATTCCCACGCTATGTGCCTGCACCACGGCTGTTGCTCCGTAGATGTCAATGACCAGTCCCGGCAGGTTGTCGCCCTCTCCGTGCACCAGCCGGTAGGTATCGTTCCGGGGGTTGTCTGCCACCCCTATGCTTCGGCGTGCGTCCAGCGCCACCTGCAGCCTGCGGCGCCAGAAGGCATAGTCGATGGGTTCGTCGGCAAACGAGAGCACACGGACGGCAATACTGCCTATCTGCCAATGGCCCACGGCGATGAAGTCGCCCTCGGCCGTGAGCACACGGACAAGATCGCCCTCGGCCGGCTGCTGGTCGAAGTGGTGAATGGCCCCGGAGAACACCCAGGGATGGAAGCGGCGCAGGGATTCGTCCTTGCCGCGCTTGAGATAGATATTCGTCATGATTTGGAAGTTTCGGGTTCGGGCACCACAACGAGGCGATAGTCGTGGGTGGTGTAGAGTTCTGTGATGATATCGTAGAGCCGCAGGCAGCTCCAGGCGTCCGTGGCGGCATATCGTTTCTGGGCCTCGGTCAGCACGTCTGCTTCCCAGTTCGTGAGGCGCTGCGTCTTGGAAATCTTCTCCCCGAAGAAGTTGGCATAGAGCTTCTGAAGGCTCATGTCGGCGATGCCCAGGGGCTTCACGTAGTCCTGCAGCTCTATGAAGTTAACCGGCTGGAATTCCATGCGCTTACGCAGCTGTGCCCAATCGTCATGGAGCGAGAGCCCCACCTTCTGCACCTGCTGGGACGTGAACAGGCGCACGAGGCCTTCTGTGAGCCCGAAGCGGTTCAGGCGGAAGAGGAAGCAGGCCTCTGGAGTGGACACCTGCAGCAGCGCCACGGGATTCATGCCGCCCGGCTTGAAATTCGGGCGGGTCTCCGTGTCGATACCCAGACGTGGAAACTGCATCAGGTAGGAAGCCGCACGCTCCGCCTCGCCGGCAGTCTGGATGACAACGATGCGTCCCTTGAACTGAACCACGGGCAGGGCCTGAATGGCCTTCTTGTCAAACTTACTATATAATGTCTTCACGCAAATACTTATTATCTTTTGTTAGTTAAAGCGGGCGTCCTGCCTGGATTATTCTTCCGGCAGGCTTAGCGCCTCATTCCTCCGGGCGGATCGTGTACTTCACTCGGTGCAGGCGCCGCATGACATCTACGATATCTGCTCCAAGGTAGAGCTCGAAGTTGTCGTTCAGCGTCCAGAGGGCTTCGGCAATGTTGTCCTCCACCCCGCTGCGGAAGGTCTCCACGAAGTCGCGCACAGGCTGATAGATGTCCGCCAGCTGCTCTCCCACGCTTCGCCAATGGGATTCGTCGGTCTGCATCTGCTCGTCGTAGACCAGGTCCTCGTAGGCATCGTCCTCGCCCATGACGGCCGTCAGGGTGCTGCGCAACCATTCGTAGTCCCCCTCGGTGACGAAAGATTCGGATCCGTAGACCTCGCTCCCTTCCACACGTGGCAGCAGTTCTGCCTTGAGATACAGCAGCGGCAGCAGCTTTAGCAGGGTATCCACCAAAGTGTCCTTGTCGCGACCCTCACTTTGTTCGAGGAAAGCACAATATTCTGCGGCAACTGTGACGAATTCTACTACGGAAGAAGAGTAAACAATATCCATTTTTGTATGTTTTAGGGTGCAAAATTACTTCTTTTTGAAAAAAAATCCGAAACTTTGCGCGAAAAGTTACAGAAAATGCCTAAATTTGCGCCCAAATAAGGAATAGAAACGATTATATGACCACACAAAGCACCTCTAAAGCGCCTCGTAAACGTACAACGAGACGTGGCGCATCGGCGTCCGCAGAAGCGGAGAAAAAGAACCTCGTGCTGGACGATGCCCTTCAAGGTGGAAAAGCCGAGCCCCTGGACAGGAAAGAAGTCTTCTGCCTTGTCGCAGGCGTACTTCTGCTGGCGCTGGCTTTCTTCACGTTGCTCAGCCTGGTATCCTTCCTGCTCACGGGCGGCATGGACCAGAAACTCTTCGAACCCAACTACACAGGCACGGCCATGAACTGGTGCGGCAAGCTTGGAGCGTGGTGGAGCAAGTATTGGATGACGGACAACTTCGGCCTCGGAGCGTTCTTCATTCCCATCTTTCTCTTTGCAGCGGCCTTCAGGTTGCTCGACGCCTTCCACATCCGCCTATGGAAGTGGTTTGTCAACTGCGCTTTCCTGCTCTGCTGGACGAGCGTGGCGGCGGCTTTCTTCCTGACGTCGTACTTCTCCGGCAACCCCGATATCAGCTACATCAGCCCGGGCGGCTACCATGGCATCCACCTCGTGGACATCCTCGAGCAGGCCAGCGGACAGGTGGGCACGTTCATCATCATCCTGCTCACACTCTTGGCCTACCTCTGCTACCTCAGCGCCGAGACCATCCGGTTCATCAAGCGCCTGATGCACCCGAAGCAGCTGGCACGCGACTTCGGCGACAGCCATCCCCGCATCGCCCGTCTCTTCCTCTGGCTGAAGCAGTTGCTGACGCTGAAGAAGGACAAGGGAGAAGACCTTTCGGAAGAAGAAACCGCGGACGCAGACGCCACGGACGACGAGGCCGGCGAGCCCAGTGAAGATGCCACGGACGTGCCGGACGATATCCCCCTGGCCACCATCTATCTGCCAACAGACCCTGCCTCCGATGACCCTGCCGGCTCTGCCGACCCGAATAACCCGGATGCCGCGTCCTCCACGGCTCTGACGATCCTGCCTGCTGGTACTCAGCCTGGCGCTTCCCAGACGGACCCGGACTGGATCGTGACCGCTACTGGCGACGAACCGGCCGAGACGAACTCCCCCGATGCGGAGTTCACCATCGAACAGCCGGCAGACGAAGCCCCGGCAGACGCCGAACGCGAGGCGGCGCTGGAACCCTACGACCCAAAACTCGACCTCGAGAACTACCACTACCCCACCCTCGACCTGCTGAAGCACTACGAAATAGACCCGCGCGCCAACATCGACATGGAAGAGCAGACGAAGAACAAGGACCAGATTGTCAAGGTCCTGCACGACTTCCAGGTCAACATCTCGAGCATCAAAGCTACCGTGGGTCCAACCATCACCCTCTACGAAATCACTCCCGCCCCGGGTGTCCGCATCTCCAAGATTCGCAATCTGGAGGATGACATAGCGCTCTCGCTGGCAGCCCTGGGCATACGCATCATCGCCCCCATCCCCGGCAAGGGAACCATAGGTATCGAGGTGCCGAATGCCAAGCCCCAGATTGTCTCGATGGAAAGCATCATCAACAGCAAGAAATTCCAGGAGACGACGATGGAGCTGCCCATGGCCTTGGGCAAGACCATCACCAACGAAGTCTTCATTGCCGACCTGGCAAAGATGCCGCATCTGCTCGTCGCGGGTGCTACGGGTCAGGGTAAGTCCGTAGGACTGAACGCCATCATCACCTCGCTGCTCTACAAGAAACATCCGGCCGAGTTGAAGTTCGTCATGGTGGACCCGAAGAAGGTGGAGTTCCCCATCTACACACCCATCGTCAACCACTTCCTCGCGCAGATTGAGGACGAGGAGGACGAGCCCATCATCACCGACGTGCAGAAAGTGGTGAACACACTGAAGAGCCTCTGCTTCGAGATGGACACACGCTATGACCTATTGAAGAAAGCGCGTGCGCGCAACATCAAGGAGTACAACGAGAAGTTCAAGAACCGCCAGCTCAATCCCCAGAACGGTCACAAGTTCATGCCCTACATCGTGGTCATCATCGACGAGTTCGGCGACCTCATCATGACTGCAGGCAAGGAAATCGAACTCCCCATCGCCCGCATCGCCCAGCTGGCACGTGCCGTGGGCATCCACATGATTATCGCGACGCAGCGACCGACCACCAACATCATCACGGGCACCATCAAGGCCAACTTCCCCGCGCGAATGGCATTCAAGGTCAGCGCCATGGTGGACTCCCGCACTATCCTGGACCGCCCTGGCGCCAACCAGCTGGTGGGCAAGGGCGACATGCTGTTCCTGGCCGGTTCGGAACCCGTGCGTCTGCAATGCGCCTTCGTCGACACCCCCGAGGTGGAAGCCATAGCAAACTACATCGCCTGCCAGCAGAGCTACACAGGTCCCTTCGCCCTGCCGCGGCCGCCCATGGAGGATGGCGGAGGCAACGTCAACGACGCCGACCTGCAGCATCTGGATCCGATGTTTGCCGAGGCGGCACAGCTTATCGTAACCTCGCAGCAAGGCTCCACCAGCATGATCCAGCGCAAATTCGCCATCGGATACAACCGCGCCGGCCGCCTCATGGACCAGCTCGAGAAAGCTGGCGTCGTGGGACCCGCGCAGGGAGCTAAACCGCGCGATGTTCTCATCCAAGACACAGCCTCCCTGGAGATATTACTCAACAACCTCGGCTAAAAAACATTAAAAAGCGCCACGGAATCCCAAAAAAGTCACAACCCATAGCGGCACTTTCGCCGTTATGGGTTAATTTTGTCCCAAAATTCAAACGAAAACTATGAAAAGAATCGCATTTCTACTCAGTATTCTCCTCGCGTGCAGCCTCCAGGCAGCAGCCCAGAGCGCCCGCTCCGTGCTGGATGCAACGGCAGCCCGCATGACCCAGTCCGGATGCATCCGCGCACAGTTCAAGGCCACTCAGTTCCGCGGTACCACTCCCGAGAGCGAGACCTCCGGCACCATGCTCATCAGCGGACGCAAGTTCCAGATGAAGACGCCCGACCTGACCACCTGGTTCGACGGCAAGACACAATGGTCCATGCTCTCCGATGCCAGCGAAGTGAACATCTCGGAGCCCACGGTGGAAGAGCTGGCGGCCATGAATCCCTCGGCGCTCATCTACATCTACAAGAAAGGCTACAGCTACTCACTCCGCAAGTCATCCCTGCGCGGCAAGCCGACGTACGAGGTGCGCCTGGCCGCCAAGAACAAGAAGGCCGCCTTCCAGGAAATTTACGTGGATGTGGACCAGGCAACGTACAGCCCCCTCTGCTTCCGTGCCAAGCAGAACGGCAATTGGCTGCGCCTGAGCATCCTCACCTTCGCTACCAACCAGTCAGCCCAGGACTCCGACTTCACCTTCCCCCGCCAGGACTTTCCGGATGCAGAAGTCGTTGACCTCAGATAATGGACATCAAACATTAAACTCTTAACTATAAATACTCTAGGCCTAACAACTTCTTTATACTCTAAACTCTAAACTTTAAACTCAATAAATGGACCACATCAAACTTCTCATCATCGGCAGCGGCCCCGCTGGCTATACTGCTGCCATCTACGCAGGTCGCTCCAACCTTGCCCCCGTGCTCTACGAAGGCCTTCAACCAGGCGGTCAGCTGACCACCACCACCGAGGTGGAAAACTTCCCCGGCTTCCCCGAGGGCATCGATGCCAACGAGCTCATGGATAACCTGCGCAGCCAGGCCGAACGCTTCGGCTGCGAAATACGTTCCGCCAGCGCAGTCCGCACAGACTTCTCCGCCCGCCCCTACCACGTCTGGTTCGACGATGAGACAGAGGTCACGGCCGACAGCATCATCATCTGCACGGGCGCCAGCGCCAAGTACCTCGGACTGGCCGACGAGGAGAAATACCGCGGACAGGGCGTTTCGGCCTGCGCCACCTGCGACGGATTCTTCTATCGCAAGAAGACCGTGGCCGTGGTGGGCGGAGGCGACACCGCCTGCGAGGAAGCCAGCTACCTTGCCGGACTGGCCCAGAAGGTGTACCTCATCGTCCGCAAGCCCTTCCTGCGCGCCACGCAGATCATGCAGGACCGTGTGCTCCAGAACCCCAAGATTGAAGTCCTCTTCGAGCACAACACGCTCGGGCTCTATGGCGAAAACGGAGTAGAGGGCGCACACGTGGTCTACCGCAAGGGCGAAGCCGATGAGCGCCGCTACGACCTGCCCATCGACGGCTTCTTCCTCGCCATCGGCCACAAGCCCAACTCGGACATCTTCCTCCCCTGGGTGAAGACCGATGAGGTAGGATATATCCTCACGGAGGGCGACTCTCCCCGCACTGGCATCCCTGGCATCTTTGCCGCAGGCGACGTGGCCGACCCGCACTACCGTCAGGCCGTAGTGGCTGCAGGTTCTGGTGCCAAGGCCGCTATCGAAGCCGAGCGCTACCTTGCAGCGCTGTAATCCTTTGGGGACCCATAAGGCAAGTTCGCTTTATGGGTCCTTTTGATTAGGCTAATATTCCCTTTACCTCTTTCATTATCACAAACACCCCCTCTCTTATGAAGACCCGTTCCTTTCTTGCCTCCCTCCTGCTGACCTTAACCACCACAGCCAGCGCCCAACCCTCCTTCGGCACCTCCAGCCTGCTCTCAGACGGCTGGCTTTTCCACCTCGCCGACGACTCAGCCGCTCTCGCCGCCGGCTTCGACGACAGCCGCTGGCAGCGCGTTTCCGTGCCTCACGATTGGAGCGTGACGCAGCCTATGTCGCCCGACTGCGGCTCCTGCCAAGGTTACCTGCCCGGGGGAATCGCCTGGTACCGCCGCCACTTTACTCCGGCCGAACTCTCCACACTCGCAGACGGCCAACAGTTGTTCATCTACTTCGAAGGCGTCTACAACCGCTCCAGCGTCTACCTCAACGGCCAGCTGCTGGGCTATCGTCCCAGTGGCTTCGCCTCGTTCCTCTACGACCTCACGCCCCATCTTCGTGCTGGTGAGGACAACGTGCTGGCTGTGCGCGTGGACCACTCCCGTCAGAACGACTCCCGCTGGTACACGGGCTCCGGTATCTATCGCCCCGTCTGGCTCGTCAGCGCTCCCGAGATCCACTTCGCCCTCTGGGGCACCTCGTGGCAGCTGAAGAGCATCAACGACAAGAAAGCCGTGGTGCAAGTGCACACAGAACTCAATCAGGACGCGCCGTCCGCGCAAATCGTCGTAGAAATCCTGGATGCCCAAGGCACGAAGGTGGCAAGTGGCAAGGGAAAGGACTGCCAGGTCACCATACCCCGACCCCGCCGCTGGTCGCTCAACGACCCCTATTTATATAAGGTACGCGCGCGCCTGCTCGTAAACGGACAGGAGACCGACCGCTCCGAAGTGCCTCTTGGACTGCGCACCCTGGAATTCTCGCCCGACCACGGCTTTGCCCTCAACGGCGAGTGGACGAAGATCAAGGGCGTATGCATTCATGACGATGCAGGCACCCTCGGCACGGCCGTGCCTCCTGCTGTATGGAAGCGACGCCTACTGACTCTGAAATCATTGGGAACCAACGCTATACGTATGAGCCACAATCCACATGCGCCTGCCCTCTATGCCCTCTGCGACTCGCTCGGACTGCTCGTCATGGACGAGGCCAGCGACGAATGGGAGTTCCCCAAGCGCAAGTGGCTGAAGGGATGGAACCAGGGCACGCCCGGATTCGAAGGCACCTTCGACTACTTCGAGGAATGGATAGACCGCGACGTGGCAGACATGGTGCGCCGCGACCGATGCCACCCCAGCATCTTCCTCTGGAGCATTGGTAACGAGGTGGACTACCCCAACGATCCCTACTCCCACCCCGTGCTCGACCGCGGCGGATCGGACTTCACGCAGCCCATGTACGGCGGCTACAAGCCCAACCAGCCCAACGCCGAGCGCATAGGCATCATCGCCCAGCGCCTCACGAAGATCGTACGTGAAATAGACCCAACGCGAGCCGTGACAGGAGCCCTGGCGGGAGTCGTCATGAGCAACGAGACTGCATACCCCGACGCAGTTGACGTCGTGGGCTACAACTACACGGAAAGCCGCTACCAGGAAGACCACCAACGCTACCCCAGCCGCGTCATCTACGGCAGCGAGAACCGCCACGACCTCGCCGCCTGGAAAGCCGTGCGCGACAACGAGCACATCTTCGGACAGTTCCTCTGGACCGGCATTGACTACCTCGGCGAGAGCGGAGCATGGCCCGCACGAGGCTCTGAAGCAGGACTCCTGGACCTCGCAGGGAACGTCAAGCCAAACGGATACTACCGCGCAGCACTCTGGAGCGAGACACCCGTATGCTACATCGGCACCTACCCCGCAGCCCGGCCCAACAGCCGCCGCTATCGGGGCCGCGAGAACCGCGAATGGGTGTCCACCTACGCCGCACCTCTCTGGAACTACGACGAAGGACAGCGCGTGCGAGTCGTATGCTACACCAACGCCCCCACAGCCCGCCTGCTGCTCAATGGACAGCCCGTAGGAGGAGATCCCGCGCGCGACGCCGCTACGGACGTACTCTACTGGGACATCGACTACGCCGCAGGCACCCTCCGCTGCGAAGCATCCAACGGAGCCGCCTACAGCATCAATACTTGCGGACGCCCCTACGCACTCCGCGCAACACCCGACAAGACCTCCTTTGCCGACGCCGACGACGTCATACAGGTCAGCATCGAAGTCGTTGATGAACAGGGCAACCTCGTTCGCCTGGCTGACAACAACATCACCTGCATCGTCCAGGGTCCCGCCCGCCTGCTCGGACTGGAGAACGCCGATGCACGCGACACGAGCCCCCAACGCGACTTCCAGCAGCGAGCTCACGGCGGCCGTCTCTTGGCCTACATCGCCCCTGCCGCCCGTGCTGGATTCTCACTTCGCACAAGCGTAGAAAACAATCCTCGTGAGGGTAATAACTCCCACGAGGACAATGCTTCAGTCATCCGCATTATGATTACGTCTCCTCTCCTTCAGTCCGCTCAGCTCGAAATCTCGAGCGCCAGATAACTACCGCGAAATCTTACAGCTGCACAGGTTGTCCGAACTGCCGCCATAGAGCAGTTCCCATTCTCCGTCCTGCGGCGTCATGTCCTGCTTCTCTTCGTCCCATGCGAGGAAAGTTTCAGCGTTGAGGGCAAAGGTGACTTCGGCGGTCTCGCCGGCGGGAATCTCCACCCGGCAGAATCCGCGGAGGGACTTCAGGGGTCCTCGCGTGTCGGAGGGTTGGCGGACATAGAGCTGTACGATTTCCGTGGCATCACGGCTGCCGGTATTGGTCACTGGGATGACGATGGCGTCCTTGGTGATCCGGGCTTCGCCGTAGTCGAATGTGGTGTAGGTCAGGCCGTAGCCGAAGGGGAAGAGCGGGGAACCGGAGAAGTAGCGGTAGGTGCGCCCCTGCATGGCATAGTCCTCGAAATCAGGCAGCTGGCTGTCGTTGCGATAGAAGGTCACGGGCAGTTTGCCGGAGGGACTGACGTCGCCGAAGAGGACATCGCAGATGGCTGCTCCGCCCACCTCGCCGGGATACCAAGCTTGCAGGATGGCGTCGCAGGTCTGCGTCTCGGGCTCCATACCCACGGCAGAGCCGGAAAAGTTCACTAGCACCACTTTCTTGCCTGCTTCGTGCAACCGGCGCATCAGCTGGCGCTGCACGTCGGGCAATTCGATGCTGGTGCGGTCACCTCCACGGAATCCAGGCAGGTTGGTCTCCATTTCCTCTCCTTCCAGCCGGGGCGAGAGTCCTCCGGCGAAGATGACGACGTCCACATCAGCTAACTGGGGGAGAACATCCGCCTCAGCCTTGCCCACGTGTTCACAGCCCTTAAGCACTTTGATATCCGGGAATCGTTGGCGCAGGGCATCAGCCAGGGTGATGGTGGTGTCGGGCACTCCGTTGTAGTTGCCCCATTGCATCTCGCGGTAGTCCGCGTTGGGTCCCACGAGCGCCAGCCTGACATCATTGCCGAAGGGCAGTATGTCCTCCTTATTCTGCAGCAGTACCATGGTCTCTTGCGCCATTTTCCTCGCCAAGGCCAGGTGTTCCTCGCCTTCCACGATCTCGTCCTTCAGATGCTGCCAGGGCTGGATGTTGCGGTCGAGTTCGCCTAGACGGATGCGTGCCGCCAGCAGTCGCACCACGGCCCTATCCACATCGGCCTCGTCAAGCAGTCCAGCCTTGACGGCTTCAGGAATTTTCTCATAGGACTCGCCGCAGTTGAGGTCTGTTC
>CACXXT010000077.1 GCA_902771725.1 uncultured Bacteroidales bacterium | reverse complement strand
AGAACTCCATAGACATGGCCATGGATAATATCGCCAAAGCACAGCAGAGGATGAATCGCCAGGTCGTAATGAACTTGCGATACCACGACGAGGACACCGAAGACCTCGACAAGTTGGGCTATGCCCTCACCCACCCCGAGGAAGGCGCTGACACCTGCCACGCCATCATAGGCCCCTACCATTCCAGCAACGCCGCAGAATTGCTCAAATATGCACGCCAGACACGCCTGCCCGTCGTGATGCCCACCTGCACCAGTGCCGAACTGCAGCGCACCAATGCCCGCAATACCTACGCCTGGTTCCTCACCGAGAGCGACATCACGCAGTGCGAGATGATGCTTTCCGTAGCGCAGTCGCTCCACGCCACCGACGTGGCCCTCATACACAGCGACGATACCTACGGAAAGTCCTTCCAAGACTGGTTTGCATACTATGCCACAGAGCGCAATCTGCACATCGCAGGAGGCACACAAGCCTGGAAACCTGGCGATGACCTGCGACCCTTCCTGCGGGAAGTCGTAAAAGAAGCCGACGAAACAGAGACATGGATACTGCTGGCCCTCAGCAACGCCGAAGATTATATCGCCGTGTGCAAGGCCATCGGCGAATTCAAACTGGACGAAGTCTATGGGGCGGAGAAAGTGGTCTATCTGCGCAACATCTGCGCCGACACTTCCATGGACCGGATAGTGCTGGAATCAGACAACAGCTATGAGTTCTATCTCGGCGTCACACCTTCCGGATCCATGAACTACGGATTCCCACAGGCCTACAAGGGACATCACTACCGCCTACCCTACAACGGTGAGGCACAAGTGTACGACGCGCTCACCATCATCGCACTCGGAGCTGCCGCCCGCGCTGCCAACCCCGAACGCTGCATGGTCGACGGCAAACAGGTGGTCTACAACGAAAAACCCTATGACCCCGGACTCACAGACTACATGCGCTCCGTGGTCAGCAGCGACGACGGACCCACCATACAATGGGATGTCGCCGGACTGACAGTCGCCTTCCAGGAACTCTCGCTGGGACACAGTATCTACATGACCGGCGCTACGGGCAGCCTCAATTTCGACAAGGACACCCACACCAAGATCCTCAACACCACCTATATGCTTTGGGATATTGCCTACGAATATCCTGAACAGTCCTCAGAGGTATTCACCAGTGTGGAACCCCTCCTGTATATGAGTACAGATGGTAGCACCAACGAAGCCTCCACCACCGAATTCTGGAAACTGGAGAAACAATGGACGCAGAAATTCAGCAACACCACCGTGGACCACAATCTGCCGCCGCTCAAAGACCGCTGGGCCGTCGTCATCAGCCCCTCGACCACCTGGAGCAACTACCGCCACCAGGCCGACGCCTTCGCCGTCTACCAGGGTCTGCGTCACTATGGCTACGACGACGACCACATCGTCCTCATCGTCGAGGACAACCTGGCCAACGACTCGCGCAACATCTATCCCGGACAGATCTTCGTCGAGCGTGGCGACAACCCCGCCAAGGATAATCCACTCATGAACTTCGACGTCCACCAGAACGCCGTAGTAGACTACCATTTCACACAACTCCAGCCCGACGACCTCGCTGACATCATGATGGGACACGCATCCCAGCGACTGCCGCACGTCATTCAACCCACCGCCTCCAGCAACGTGTTCTTCTTCTGGAGCGGACACGGCGGTCATCGCGAAGGCCCCCTTTGGGGCAACGAGGATGCCGGCCAGTACTTCGGCACACAGCGCATCAGGAACATCGTCACGCAGATGAACGAACAGGACATGTACCGACGTATGATGTTTGCCATTGAGACCTGCTACAGCGGCAAGTGGGGTGAAGCACTCATGGGATTGCCCGACGTGCTCGCACTCACCGCCGCCAGCCCCTACGAGACCTCCAAGGCCGACATGCACGACCGCGACCTCGGTGTCTACCTCTCCAACGCCTTCGCCCGTACCCTTCGCGAGGAAGTCTTCAAGAACACCTCCATCACCATATACGATCTCTACCGCGAACTGGCTCGTACCACCACTGGCTCACACGTCAACATATACAACCAGCAGCAGTACGGCAGCGTTTACGAAGAGACTATGCGCGACTACTTCCAATAACCGTTCATTCAACCAACCAAAGAATAATTTAGGAAGCATCACTTTCGTGTGTCCTAAAGATACACTTTACGGATGGACTCGACCAGTTCGTCACTGATATTGTTACCTATCTGGCGACATACATCCTGACTCCAGCGCTGCGCCATGGCGATGCGAGAGGCGGGGGTGTCGAGACCCTGAATCTTAGCAAAGATATAACCTGCATTGAAATTATCCCCAGCACCGACCGTGCTGACCGTGTCTATAGCCTCCACGGGAAAGACAGCACAGCCGCAAGGCGTAAAGACCCGTATGGGACGGGAGCCGTCCGTAAGAATCAGAGTCTGGCACAATGGACGAACTCGGTCATAGACCGCCTCGCCATCCTTGAGGCCAAACAAGTACTCGAAATCCTCGGTGGAACCACGCACCACATTACCTATATTTCTTTATTCATGCGTGCAAAAATACATCTTTTGAGGCAAGAAAGCACATTAACGTTCTGCCATTTAATAGTATTTAACGGAATAAACCTCTTTTTTGTTGCGTTCTTTCATTGAAAATGATTACTTTTGCGCCCAAATCAGTCCAAAATCGGCATTATGAATAGACCCATCATTCTACTACTACTCTTCCTGCTGCTACCAGCATGCTGCCTGGCAGATGACTTCGACCGCGATGCCTGCACCAGCATCATGGTGGGTAAGAAGGCATCGGCCGACGGAAGCGTCATCACCAGCCACACCTGCGACTCATGGTACCGCACGTGGATGAGCATCGTACCAGCCCAGGACTATCCGCGTGACACCGTCATGAGCATCTACGAAGGAACCATGCACACGGAGCACGCCACCGACCGAACGGGAGTGAAGGAGCGCGGACAGATACCTCAGGCACGCCACACCTACCGCTACCTCAACACCGCCTATCCCTGTCTGAACGAGCACCAGCTGGGTATCGGCGAGACGACCTACGGCGGACGCGACACCCTGCAGAACAAAGCGGGATTGTTTATGATAGAGGAACTGGCGCGCGTGGCATTGGAACGCTGTACCACAGCGCGAGAGGCCATCCGACTGATGGGACAGCTCATCAAGGAATACGGATACGGCGACTCCGGAGAATGCCTGACCATTGCCGACCCGAATGAGGTATGGATTTTTGAGGTGCAGGGCGAAGGTCCCAAGAAGGTGGGCGGTGTCTGGGCAGCCCAGCGCATCCCCGACGATGAGATTGCCGTGAGCGCCAACATCAGCCGCATCGGACGTCTGAACCTCGGCGACCCGGACCGCTTCATGGCATCCGAGAACGTGTTCGAGGTCGCCCGGAAGCTGAAACTCTGGGACGGCAAGGAGGAGTTCTCGTTCTGGAAAGCCTACAGCGGCGGCAACTACGCTAAGGAGCCCAAGAACTATTCTGTAAGGGAGCTCTACATCATGCAGCAGCTGGCTCCCTCCCAGAGATTCACGGCCGAGATGGAAGAACTGCCCGTAAGCGTGCGCCCCGACTCGCTGGTGAGTGTGGAGCGGGTGGCCGAACTGCTCAGTTCCTACTACGAAGGTACCGAGCAGAGCCTCTCCTGCCGCATCGACAGCCTCGCGGCCAAATCCGAGGTAAAGGGAAGAAGCATGATCACCAACCCCTGGATGCGGCCGGATGAGATTGCACTGTACGGCCAGTTGCTGAACGATTCCACGATGAAGAATATCCGCACGGTCAGTGTCTCGTGGTGCGCCTACAGCACCATCATCCAGTTGCGCTCGTGGCTGCCCGATGAGGTGGGCGGTGTGGCATGGGTGTGTCTCGACAATCCCGGTCAGTCGCCCCGTTTCCCCATCTTCGCCGGCAACACCTCTTTGCCTATGATGCTGGGGGTCTGCGGCCAACACCGTCTGCGCGACGACGCTGCCCTCTGGCACTTCCGGCAGGCCAACCGCCTGGCCACTGTCCGCTGGGGTAGCTGCCGACCGCCCATGAAGACTGCATGGAAATACTTTCTCGAGAAAGGCCGGCGGGAGTTGCCTTTCGTGGAACAGACCTGGCAGTCGATGAGCGACAAGAAAGAAAAGACGGCCTTCCTCGACGGCTACACACGCGACTTCTTCGGTGCCACCGTCACCCGCTGGGACGAACTCTTCCGCCAGTACTCGCGCCAGCTATGGTCGGGCTACTGAATCATCCTCCAACAAACAATGAACAAGGTACGAATAACAGCTGTGCGACAGACGGAATATCCCGATCTGATGGCACGATATGAGAATCCTATTGAGCACACATGCGATGTCCGTGAGGGACAGCAATGGATATCCGTGGACGGACAATGCCCTGAAGGCATGTGTCCTGCCGCCTGGTATTCCATGCGGGAGTTCGTGGAGGCGCTGGCTCGCGGCGAAGGCAACTTCTACGACGGATGGATGCAGAACCCCATGAGCGCCATGATCAGCTGCAATGACGGGTTCCGTCCCTTCAGCTTCTACATCGAAG
The DNA here is from genome assembly GCA_902771725.1 of uncultured Bacteroidales bacterium. Taxonomy (GTDB): domain Bacteria; phylum Bacteroidota; class Bacteroidia; order Bacteroidales; family Bacteroidaceae; genus Physcousia. The sequence goes on along the minus strand of CACXXT010000077.1, from coordinate 7,377 downwards.
TTTCCACCTAAACCAGCTATGATGGCTTATCTTGAACAGCTCCTTATTGCCGGATGGGCTGAGTGATTTTTTTGGTGAAATTCGCTTTCTTGTAGCTGTAGTCGGTGGTGTAGGGGAACTGGAGTTTGATACTCTTCTCCTCGCCCATCACGGTCTTATGCTTCAGTGTCTCCTGATCGATGATTTCCCAATATGGCTGCACGGTGAGGATGGGGTATGTCTTGATGCTGGGCACATTCTGCAAGATTGGATGTTCTCGTCCGTCGGAGGGGATGCCGATGTCGAAACTGACCTTGTAGACACCAGGCTTGGTGACATTATCTGTAGCAGTATTCATGTTGAATCCCATGACATAGACATCCGAATTCTTGATGACGTTGCGGCTCTTCGCGTCCACGACGTTGATAATGTACCCTACCTTAAGATAGTCCCAAGGAACATAGGTAACCTCAAGGATGTCATCAATGTGGTAGAAGTCCCAGTCCTTATCGTAGAGATGCTTGGTGTCGTCCTTCTCATTGGAACTCTTCTGGTAGAGTTCGAGGTGCTTCAGCTTGGTATCTACTATTCCTCCCCACTTTCTGCTCATCACCCGGTACTCATCAATTCTACCATCCTTGTACATTAAAGCGGGAGAGAACCATAATTCAAAATCCGATCTGGGATCAGAATCACATTTATAGTAATAAGTTTCCTTTGGTTCAAAGGGATAACAACCATCGGAATTCTTACTTTTATGTCCCGTATAATTGTAGGGGGTTATCACTTCCGGATTAGAATCCAATCGCTTCTTATATACAAGAAGCACGGGAAAGACACCATCGTTATCACTGTCAAATACATGTCCCTCAGCAAACACGATTTTTTGGTCATGGTGAACCACGGGATTAGCCGGGTCGGTATAATCATATTTATAGGTCCCGTTAGTCTGCTTATTATCAAGTACTGGATAAAAATACTTATGCTTCGTAATGGGCGTCCATTTTAGGTGTTCCAGTCTGATGCGCTTATTTGCCACAGGTTGTCCGAGCCAATCCATGAAGACTTCAGCATCAATAAAATTAGTAAACGTAAAGTGCATTCCTGACTTGTTATACACGGTGTCGATGTATCGATCCGTGGTTCCCTTGGCAGGTCCTGACAGCAAATCGAAGGTGAGAGACTGGTTGCAGCCAGCACCCACGTCAAATCCCACAGCACCTAAATTCCCCCCAACACAAAATCCCACGCTTATTCTTTCTTCTAATGAAAGTTCTAAAGAACCTCCGCCCTGGGCCCCCCAATCCGAAGTTCCTTCTCTTATTGTCTCTTTTGTTTGTTTTACATTATCTCCATTTCGGATGGTTGTCGTTTTGATCTCTGGTTCTGTGGCAGTATAGGTTAACTCTCCAAAGCATGCCAAAACCACAGAAGGTTCGATTTCAAAGCTAATGCGGATTGAACAAGGAACACAGCCTACAGTGAAAGTGATGTAGAAAGGAGATAGCGCCTTTGAAAGAAGTTTTGGCACGAGTTTAGGTTTATCATGGACCTTCACTATAACATCCACGACTTTTTGTATCGCCTTCAGGTCTGCCTTCGAAACCCCTATTCTACCCTTATTTTTTATTGTTGAAGCTATTTCATCTAATTCGGCGGAAAGCGTAATTTTGGCTGAGAACGTCTTTTTAACGGTTTTCTGGTTCCATTCTTCACTCTTCTTCTGGGATTTCCATTCCTCCTTGTGCGCAGTGACGTGTACCGTTTTATCAATGGAAAAAGTCAATTTTGGCTTAATACCCTTCAGATTTGCAGCTTTAGACCATAGAATAGACAAAAAAGAAGGGTCGAATTCAAATTCACAGCCCCAATGAACAGGATCGACATCTTCGTCAGTATCTGTTACGCTATGGTCACCATCCGTGGTATAGTTGTTTCCTGCACGAGTCTTGGGCTTGAGGTATTTGCGTTCCGGCGATTCCATGGCGGCATCCACGAACCTGAAGTCGACGATTTCTCCTGTGGGCAACACCGCAATATGCGGGTCTTCCTCACCGCCACGCGTGAAGCGTCTGATTTTACTGGGCTGGTCGGTGGTGTCGGGAGTCAAGTCCATTCCCGGTAATGTGTAGGAATCCAAATCTACTACGATGTCCAGTTCCTTGAAGACTTCATCCGTAGTGGCACCCGTGAGCGTCATGGCAAACATTCCGCTCTGGCGATTCATGGATTGAACTCGGTGACATAATCCGAGGGGAAAGGTGCGGGAACATCCGGCAGAAACGTACTCACCGGGTTTCGGGAGCCAGTCCTCCGGGATGTTGTCGGATATATAAACGGTGGAGTCCTGGGTACCTAGCACGTAGGGGAACCAGCGGTCAGTGATAGGCACGACGCCCTCGCGGAACTCGTATGTGCAGCTGACGAGGCTGTCCTCGTAGGTATAGGGTTTCCCCACTCCCCGCTCCTCCTCAGGAATCTTCGTGTAGTCCTCCATGGTGAGGACACAGCCTGTTGTCAATATGGTTGACAACAGAATGTATAATGTATAACGAATGATGTATAATTTACTGCGCATAGGACTCTAATTTTCAATATTTCAATTATCAATATTCAATATGAGCGGCTCGGACGGCGGATAGGCAGTCTCGCCGTTGTAGGTGATGAACACGGGGAAGGCTAGGCGCTGCAGGGTCTTGCGATCATAGACCCAGAAGGTGATGGGGGTTTCGGCGTAGGGCAGGGTGAATTCGAAGTCGTTGTAGATGCGGAAGCGCCAGAGGGTTTTCTTTCCTACGGTGATGGGCGTGCCCACTCCGCGCAGGCTGATGCCGCTGAATGCGGCGAGGGTCATATCTTTCGTCACGGGCTCGCCGTGGACGCTGACGTCGGCATAGACCACCATCTCGTAGGGGTATTTGGTCTCGGACATCACCCACGGCTCCATGACACAAACATCGACGCTGTCGGTCATTAGCGCAGAGATGGAGGCCGCCACAATGCGCACCCACCCCTCCTGCTCGGCGATGAGGGTATCGTTCTTCAAGCTGACGATGTCCATATCGAGGGAAGTCCAGAAACAGGTCTTGTTGGCGATGCTGTCCGGCTCGAAAGTGGGATGCACCACGAAGGTGTCGCCGACCATGACGTACACGGTGTCGGGCGAGAAGTACATCTTCGCCGGCACCTGAGCCTCGTAATCGGGATCCACCTCAATGAGACCACAGGAGGAAAGGAGCAGGATCAGAAAAAGAACAGACTCTCCCCCCGCCCTCCCTGTTAGGGAGGAAGCAGTCACTTTTGTGAGTAGCGCTTTCAGTCGTGTATAGAGTCGTTTCATATTCTATTCTTATAAGTATGCAAATCTTGTCAGGTATTTGCTCCCCTCCCTACTGGGAGGAGGTGGAGGTGGGTCTCTTCACCGTCACCGTGTTGGAATCCTCGCTTTGGCGGCCGTCGGCATACTTCACGCGGATGAAGTAGGAAGCCTGCTGACCAGGTTCAAGGAGGTGGTCGCTGAAGGCACGGTCCTCCTTGGCTGCCGATATCAGGAAGCGGGGAGCGTCGTCGTCCGGACCCTGACGGAAGATGCAGAAGTACCAGCGTCCCTTGTAGGGCGGCTGCTGCGGCATCTCCCAGACGAGGCGCGTCTCCTCCTTGTCGGAGAGGTACTCGCCATAGAGTTTCAGGGGCAGCGCGAACACGGCATCTCCTTCCCAGCGCACGCTGTAGGCCAGGCTCTTCTCACTGCTGACGCCAGAGTAATTGACGCTCTCGATGGCGTAGTCGTAACGTGCCTCGCGGGTGTATTCGGGTTTGTCGAGAAGCGTGAGTTCATAGTCGTAGTCTGCCAGGGAATCGGCGTTGCACACGCGCAACAGCGTCCATTCCTTGTCGGTGTGCAGCCGACGCCAGACGAGGTGGTGGCTGACGAAGTGCTCTGCCGAAGTAATCCATCGCATATGAATGCCGTCGTCATCGACCCAAGTACTGTCGATGTGAGCCACGGCAGGCGGCATCAATGACGGACGGATGACCTGCAACACAGGGGAGTAGAATCCCTCGTTGGTGCTGTAGTCTATCGCGCGTACCTTATAATATATATACTTCTGGTTGGCCGTGACGTCCACGGTGTCCACGAAGCGGGTGTCCTGCAGCTTGTCCTCCGTGGCCAGCACCCAGCGATGCGTGGTATCGTTGGCATAGGCCACTTCGTAGTAATCGATGTCGAGGTCCTCAGGCGCATCCCACTCGAGCGTAATAGTACCCTCCAGAGGATTGCCCTGGGCACGGAGGTTCTGAGGTACGCCAGGTGCTTTCAGGTCCTCGATGCGCAGCATCTGTGCCATGGAATATCCCACATTGCCCGCGGTGTCCACGGATGCGACAGCCACCATGCCTGTGGCGATGCCCGTCACATCGAGGACGATGGCGGTATCGATGGGCAACGGGGTCTCCGCCGGGGTGCTGCCGAGCCTGAACTGCTGGGAAAGGCGCCGCCACTGCTTGCGGGTGTCTTTCTCGTGGTAATAGACGAGATAGCTGCCTGTGTAGTCTTCCTCCAGGGTGTCCTTGCGGAGGTGGAACGTGGCGAAAACACCCTTCGCGAGGTCGGTGCTGTCGCGGCGGTCGATTTCGATGAGGGTGACGACGGGCGGCGAAGGCGGGGTGATGTCGCGCACCCAGACACGGAAGGGCTTTGTCGGCTCGGTGAGGTCGCCGAAGGCATCGTGCGCCAGCAGGCGGTAGTCATAGAGGCCGGGACGAGGCACCTGGTCGGTCATCGTGTAGAGGGTGTCCGGGCGGCCCTGGTCGTTGGGCGACATGTCGATGTAGGGTTTGTCGGTAACACGAACCCATGAAGCCCCTTCCCCGGCCCCTCCCCTGTTAGGGAGGGGAGACTTGGTGTCTCCAGAAGCCCCTTCCCCGGCCCCTCCCCTGTTAGGGAGGGGAGACTTGGTGTCTCCAGAAGCCCCTTTTCTCCCCTCCCTAACAGGGGAGGGGCCGGGGGAGAGGCTTCTTCTCTCGATTTCGAAGGAGGAGTATAGCTTGCGGTTCCACGTCAGCTGAACGCTGTTCTCGGCGATGGTGCTGTCTGTGAGGGTAGTGACGAAGGGCTCTGGTTTGTAGCGCTCGTTCTTCAGTTCCGGGATGTGTCCCGTACGGATGATCATCTGTCCGGTGGTATCTATCTCAGAGGGGCGGACGATGTACTCATAGGTCTGACCCCGCTTGGCGGTCTTGTCCACCAGACGCATGGCCAGTGCATCCGCCAGGTCGCGCCGCCACTCGGTGGTCAGCACCGCGAGACCGAAGCGCATCTGCTGCTCTTGATAGATCTCATAGAGAGAACCCAACGTGCCCGGAGGATTCTTGGTCGACGTAGGCTGTTTGCGGTTCTCATCATAGAGCAGTCCGGCGGCCATCATGGCGAGGGAGTCCGTGGTGGGATAACGCCGCCGGAACTGCTCCAGAGTGAAGGGGCGCAGGCGATGCGCCAGTGTGTCGGCATCAAAGGGACGGTCCTTGCTGTAGCGCAGCACATCCATGCCCACGCGGTTGATGTAGCGCCACGTGGCATAGTCCTCCGGTGCCCAGCGCAGGACGATGCTGTCGCCGTAGGTGCGGGAGAGCAGGTGAATCTTCGTGTCGATGATGCCCACCTGCATCTGCGTGCTGTCCTCGACAACTTCCAAGGAGTCGTTGAACACCGTGCCTTCGGGCAGGTCGGCAGGAATCTCATCCTGCTCCTCCTGAGCTAACAGCGGTGTGGATGCGAGGAGGAAGAATAAAAGATGAAATATGGTTCGTTTGCTGCGCATAGGCATTTTCTGTTTTTAGAATTCTTTTTCCACTTTACAACGATCTGACAAGGGTTGTGATACGACATAATTTTTCTCCGTTGTTCCCATGACTTTGTAGTCAAGTCTGTTACCATGGGACATCGGGAAATAAACTCCTTTAGTTATATCGTAAGCATTCACACGATAAGCACGTGCTTCGAGTTCCGTAATATTATCCACATTGATTACGAGTTTATCTTTGGCATATCCTTTGCCACCATAGAGATGGTAGAACATCGGATTACCATTTACCGTCTCGGCACGCCAGTGTTTATCCAGCTTACCATCAACCAATTTGGGCAGCATATTATACATATTACAGAAAAGTCCATTGCCCCAAGTGGCAGTCCAAGCGATGGTGATCTGGTAATATGGCATCTCCATTCGTGCGCTGCCACTCTTAGCAGTTATCATACAACCCAGATATTTGTTGTTCCATTTCACGACTTCGTTCACGCCTTTCGTCCAAGCACCAGATGAATATCCCCAATTGTAGGATCTCTCCAAATCTTGGCTGGCATAACTCACACTTGACTGGAAATCGGCAGCCGCGTAGTAAGGTGCACGCAAGTCATCGAGCAGATTCGCGAGGCGATCTTTGCTATTATTTGCAGGAGTGAAAAGTGCTACCCGGTTGTTGCCACCGCGCACATAATTGTATTTATGGTCATTCAGGTACGGCAAGGGATAGGGCGTGAGATTCTTGAAGTTATCGTAGGTGTACCACGACAAATTCCTGATACGATCATGCGTATTCGACACCATTTGGCGTCCATGCAATTCTGGTTCTTTCGAGAGGTTACCGTGGTAGTGTCCTCCCTTGTCTGAATAGATAAGTGTCTGGGAGGTCGTGCCATACATCTTGTAGCGATAGCTATCCATCTCATAGCCACCGGGGAAAACGAGATTCGACAGATAGCCGATATACCAATACGCATCAGCCAGACGGCATAGCGTCTTCCCATCCTTAAGCGTTGCGCCCGTGACCAGACTTTCGTCGGAGCAAAAATATTGAAGCTCAGCCTTAGGTTTTATCTTATCAGCCACCAGTCCGATGAAAGGCTTCTCATAATCCATAACAGAGGTCTGCCAGTCATTCTCATCAACAATTATCAGCTTAAGCTTGGCCAGCGTCGTGGTGTCGCTTACGTATTTGTCGTTGATATAATGGGTCTGGATGTACTCCAGCGTTAATTGTCCTTTCTGACCCTTTGAGCAGTTAAAAGCTCCATTGCAAGCTACATGGCAGGCGGTGTATCCCTCCGACGGCCCTCTGGGGTCGGCATAGAGAGTTGTGGTGATAAATGCTGGGACAGTGTTGGAATACTCTTGATCCTCAGCCTTCCATCGCCACTGGAACGTACCATTCTGGAATACCTTGCCCGAGAGATCATCCGTTAGGGCGATGAGGGGACGCATCACGTCCTTTTTGTGAGCGTTAATGTATTCACCATCATATTTCAACTGGTTGTAATACGACGGATAGGCAATGGCCACGTATTCCTGCAGGTCCACGATGTCGCCAATTTCCTCTTCCGGACCCGTCTGGAAGTAG
>CACXXT010000076.1 GCA_902771725.1 uncultured Bacteroidales bacterium | reverse complement strand
ATATATATATATATAATAAGGTATAGGGATGGAGTCCTGTTCCGTTCATGACACGGAGTCATAGAGTCTTCGGGCGTCCCTGTAGTTGTTGAAGAACTCGGCGGACGGTAGGTACGCAGTCTCTATATACCGACCCTGAATGGGTCGCCGAGCAGTCTGGTGGGGCACCCCTCCAGGGTGCGTTCCTCTTGGTCTCTTTGCATCCGGGGGTGCTCGCTACGCTCGTACCCTCGGTTACTGAGCGGAGACGCTTTCAGCGTCTACTCAGCCGGAGGGGCGCTGCCTTGCTGATTGCTCATACTTGCGAAAGCTGAGTCTTTAATTGAAGAATTCTTCCGATTTTAGCCTTTCTCGGACATTTCTCGTACTTTTCAGAAGGATATCCAAATATTTTGTTTACCTTTGCAGGCAGAAAAATCAAAATTTAACCAAATGAAACCGCCTATTTTTGAAATACAGGAAGATAAAGTTAAGATACGTGGGATATTTCTTGGTATGTCTATTGAGACGGCCAAGCAGGTGTTATCAGAACAAGAATTTGTTCTGGAACAGGAGTATTCCAGTTCTGTGGTTTTTAGTGGACACATCGAAGGCTTTGGTGCCAGCAACATAGTAATAGCTGGTAGTGACAGCGTGTGTAAGATTGTCGTAACGTCAAAACGAAGAGTTGACGAAAAGGAAGCATTGGCTGTCTTTGAGCAACTGAAATCTGGACTGCCAGGAGAGCCGGGCTTTGACTGGAACGATTTTGGCGTAACGCCGCGGCCTCACGAAATAGACCATTTCTGGGATCTGAGTGAGGGCTTTATAATGATACAATGGGATGGCTTTAACGTTCATAATTTCGTCACAAAGAAGAATGACGGGATAGATTATCTATCTCTGTCGCTGAGTTGGCCAGTCGTTAAAGATGAAAGTTATTGGAGGTCTGAAGTTGATTAAGTATTCATCATGATACTTTTTTACCTTTCGTGTGGTTGGCGATAGCTGTTGCCACGGTATGGGCTGTGGTCCATGCTGCCTGGAAGTTGAATCCTCCGGTGATGCCGTCGATGTCGAGTACTTCGCCGGCGAAATAGAGGTGGGGACGATGGCGGCTCTCGAGGGTGGAGGGATTCACGGAGTTGAGGGCGATGCCTCCGCAGGTGACGAACTCGTCCTTGAAGGGTGCCCGTGAGGCGATGGTGTAGGTGTCGGCGGTGAGGCTGGCGGTGAGGCGGTTGATGTCGCGCTTGGAGAGTTCTGTCAGCCGGCGGGTGCCGACGCCGCTGCGTGCTGCGATGAATGTCCACAGACGGGCTGGAAGGTCGAAGGGGCGGAGCGAGGTGGTGAGTCGCTGGGGGTGCTGGGCGATGAGGCGTTGGAGTTCTTGGCGCACCCGCTCTTCGTCCGCCGACACCCAGTTGACGGCAAGGGGTGCCTGATACCCTGCTTCGGCGAGGTGGCGGGCGGCGTAGCTGGAGAGCTTGAGGATAGCGGGGCCACTCATGCCCCAATGGGTGATGAGCAGGGGACCGCGGGCACGGAAACTGGTGCCGGGAAGGAGGGCGGTGGCATCGGGAACGACGGTGCCCATGAGCGCACGGAGTGCGGAATCGGCTATGGAGAAGGTGAAGAGGGAAGGTACGGGTGGCAGGATGGTGTGGTCTGCCGCAGCGAGGGAGTGGGCGAGGGGTGTGTCGGCATGCAGTCCGCCCGTGGTGATGACGACATAGTCGTAGGCGTCAAGTGCGGCGAGGTCGTCGACACGCTGCGAGGTACGGATGTTCACCTGCAGGCGTCGTGCTGCGGTGAGGAAACAGTCGATGATGGTCTGTGAGTCCTGCGTGGCGGGGAAGACGCAGTGGTCTTCCTGGGTGGTGAGGCGCACGCCCCGGTTCTGGAACCACGCGAAGGCGTCGCGTTGGGAGAAGCTCTTCAGCAGTCGCCGCATCAGCCTGTGGCCACGGGGATAGACGGCCGAGAGGTCGCCCACGTCCTCAAAGGTATTGGTGCAGTTGCAGCGTCCGCCTCCGGAGACCTTGACTTTCTGGAGGAGGTGCTGGCTGCGCTCGAGGATGGTGACTTGCATCCCGGGACACAGCTCCCTGAGGTTGATGGCGAGGAAGAAGCCTGCAGCTCCTCCGCCGACGATGGCTGTATGCAAGGTTAGATGAGAGGGGATTTCAGGTGCGGGAGAAGGTCAGTGCGCGCCAGTCGCCGTCAGCGAGTGTGGTCTCGTGGGTGAGTCCGAGGCTGGCGGCCTTGGTGACGAGGGGTTGGATATCTTCTTCGAGGAAACCGGAGAGGAACAGCCGTGCGCCGGGTTTCAGGCGGGCTGCAAAGGCGGGGAGATCGGCCAGGAGGATGTTGCGGTTGATGTTCGCCAGGAGGAGGTCGGCCTGCGGAGCACGGTCGAGGATGGATGCGTCGCCTTCGAGGATGTCGGCATCGAGGCCGTTGAGGGCGAAGTTCTCGCGGGCGTTGCGCACGCTCCATTCGTCGATGTCATAGGCGAAGACGCTGGCGGCACCGAGTTTGAGGGCGGCGATGCCCAGGACTCCTGTTCCGCAGCCAGCGTCTATGACGGTCAGTCCGGAGGGAGATGCGGCGGCCAGGAGGGAGAGCATCATCCTGGTGGTGGCGTGTTCGCCACTGCCGAAGGCCTGGCGGGGGATGATTTGGAACTGCTGGCCGTCGGGGAGGGTGATGGGCTGGAATTGGTGCTCGGCCTCCCAGGTGGCGTTCCAGTTCTCGTCGGGGGCCTGGGTGCAGGTGAAGGTGGCGGTGCAGCCGGGGAGGAGTTCGGCGAGGGTGGCAACGGCGGCCTGGATGGCGGATTCGGAGTAGGCGGCCTGCTGGATGTAGGCCGTGAGGCCGTCGTCGGTGGGGAGGAAGGTGTCGCAGCCGGCATCTGCCAACAAGGCGGCCAGCAGGTCGCTGGCCGCCTCGTTGGCGGGGGTGAGCTTAAATTGGAGTTCAAAGTATTTCATGGGCGGAGAGGGGAAGGGCGGGGGGGGGGGGGGGGGGGGGGGGGGGGGGGGGGACGGGCGGGCGGGGGGAGGGGGATTATTTGGCTCCGAGGGCCTGCTTGACTTCGGGCTTGGCTTTGTAGCGCTTGTTGAGTCCGGAGACGACGTCGCGGGTGATGTCGAACTTGGGGTTTGCGAGGAGGATGTTGTCGCCGGAGCGGGAGAAGATGTAGTCGTACTTCTTGGCTTTGTTATAGGTCTTGAGGAAGGCCTGGATGCTGTCGCGCATCTCCATGGTGAGCTGCTGCTGCTCGTTGGCGAGTTCGCTCATGAGCCGCTGTTCGAGTTCAGCGAGGTCCTGCTGTTCACGAGCGAGCTGGTTCTGTGCGCGCTCGAGTTCGTCGCGAGTGGTGAAGCCGTTGCTCTCGTACTTCTTCTGTAGGGCGTTGGCGTGGCTCTGTAGTGCGCGCTGCTTCTCAGCGAGTGTCTTTTGTGCGTTTTCACCCTTCTGGTTGAGCAGGAGGTTGTAGTCCTTGCAGAATTCGTACTGCGTCATCAGGCTGTCGACCTCTACGTAAGCCACTTTGATTCCCGTTACTTCGGGTTCGGCAGCTTCGGCGTTCTCTGTGTTCTCAGCAGGTTTGTTTGAGCAGGCGGTCAGTGCGACGATGGCACCGAGGGCGAGGAAAAGGATTTTCTTCATTGTTGTTGTTTATTGTTGTTTTATGGGTTTTATGGGGTATAGAAGTTTAGAGTTTAGAGTTTAGAGTTTAGAGCAGTTTTTGAGTTTAGAGTTTAGAGTTCTTGAAGTATCAAGCGACCAAGGTCGAGCGCTCAAGACTCGCAAGCTCGAATGAGCGACCAGAGGTCGAGCGTAGAGTTTAGAGTTTGGGGTTGCTCTTCTCTTGGGCGTGTGGACGGTTGGCGAGCTGGTGTCGCTCTATGGCGTCCATGCTTTCGACACAATGGATGCCACGACTGCGCATGGCCTTGGATGCGCCGATGTGGGTTATCGGTCCTCGTGCATCGCCCTTGAAAAGTAGTTTCAGGGAGAGAAACAGGACTGCAATAGCCACTATTCCGAGTGTTAAGAGCAATATTTTGAGCATTTCTTGCGTTATTTTTATGATATTCTTTGGAAGGAAACGCCGTTTGACGTACCTTTGTCGCGGAAAAACGGTGCAAAGATAAGCAAACTTATCTACCGCACCTTACATTCTGAGTGACTTTAACCTAATTTAGCAGTATAAAATGGAAAAGATTGAACTTAAACCCGCTCATGTGTTCGAGATGTTTGCTCGAATCAACGCAGTTCCGCGTCCTTCGAAGCGCGAAGAGAAGATGATAGACTTCCTCCGCGCGTTCGGCGAAAGCCTGGGATTGGAGACGCTGGTGGACGAAACCGGCAACGTCCTCATCCGCAAACCTGCCACCCCGGGTATGGAGGCGAAGCCCACCGTCATCCTGCAGAGCCACATGGACATGGTCTGCGAGAAGAACAACGATGTGGAATTCGACTTCGACCGGGATGCCATTCAGACTTACGTCGATGGTGAATGGATGAAGGCCAAGGGCACCACGCTGGGTGCCGACGACGGTATCGGCTGTGCCATGGAGATGGCCATTCTGGCTGACGACAGCATCCAGCACGGTCCGCTGGAGTGTGTGTTCACTCGCGACGAGGAGACCGGTCTGACGGGTGCAGAGGGTATGCAGCCCGGTTTCATGACCGGTCAGATGCTGATTAACCTGGATTCTGAGGACGAGGGAGAGCTCTTCGTGAGCTGTGCCGGAGGCTGCCGCACGGAGGCCACGTTCCGCTTTGAGCCCGAGGCTGCCCCCGAAGGTTCTTTCTTCCTGAGGCTGACCATCAAGGGTCTGACAGGCGGCCACAGCGGCGATGACATCGACAAGAAGCGCGCCAATGCCAACAAGCTCCTGGCCCGCTACCTCTACGACGGGATGAAGGAGTGGGGCCTGCGCCTGAGTGACATTCAGGCCGGCGGCCTGCACAACGCCATTCCCCGCGAAGCCAGCTGTCTGGTGTGCATCCCTAATAAATATAAGGAACAGGCGCGCGTGAAGTGGAACCTCTTCGCCGCCGATGTGCAGGAGGAGTTCTGCACGACGGAGCCCACGATGGAATTCCTGCTCGAGAGCGCAGAGGCTGCAGCCACGGTGCTGCCCGCAGACGTCAACTGCCGTCTGATCAGCGCGTTGCAGGCTGTGGACAACGGCGTCTATGCCATGAGTCAGGACATCGCCCTGGTGGAAACCAGTTCCAACCTTGCCAGCATCAAGCAGACAGAACCCGGAGTCATCCGCATCAACAGCAGCCAGCGCAGCTCACTGCTCTCCAACCGCCACAACATGGCCCACACCGTGGCTGCCGTGTTCGAACTGGCCGGTGCTGAGGTGGTGATTGGCGAGGGTTATCCCGGCTGGGCGATGAACCCGAAGAGCGAAATCCTGCGCATTGCCCGCGAGCAGTACGTCCGTCTGTTCCAGAAGGAACCCGTGGTGCGCGGCATTCATGCCGGACTGGAGTGCGGCCTGTTCTCCGAGAAATACCCAGGACTGGACATGGTCAGCTTCGGTCCCACGCTGCGTGGAGTGCATTCGCCCGACGAACGCCTGCTGATCCCGACCGTGGACATGGTCTGGCGTCATCTGCTGGCGATTCTGGAGAATGTGTAAACTTAATTAAAAGAAGACCCTTCCCTCATCCTCCCTATAGGGGGCGCTTTGACAGAAAGAATATGAAGATGTATTTGTCCGAAATCCGATTCTCAAGAGTAATCACACCGGCCTTTAGGAGGGTGAGGGTAGGGTCTTATGTGCTTTTCCTGCTTCTCGCCCTCTTCATCTCCTGCGACGACTATGATTCGTTCACTACAGACCGGAGTGCAACACTGACTTTCAGCAGGGATACGCTGCTGTTCGACACGCTGCTGACCACGGTGCCTTCGTCCACGTTGACGCTGGCGGTGTACAATCGTGGCGACAAGGGTTTGCGCATCAGCGAGGTGTGGCTGGAGCAGGGTGCCGGCAGTCCGTTCCGCATCAATATCGACGGTCAGGACATGAGCCGGACGTCCACGAACCGGGTGGAGGACTTCGAGGTGCGACGGCGCGACAGCATCATCGTTCGTGCCGAGGTCACGCTGCCCGAATTCAAGAGCGACGACCCTCGTGAGGTCAAGGACGCCCTGGTGTTCCGGCTGGAAAGCGGAATAGAGAAGCGTGTGCCGCTCATCGTGGTAGGTCGGGATGCCTTCTTCCTGCGCGCGTGTACCTTATTTAAAGATACCGTGTTCACGGCCCGCAGGCCCATCGTCATCTACGACAGCCTTGTGGTAGCTCCGCAGGTGACGCTGACCCTTCAGGCCGGCAGCCAGCTCTATTTCCACAACGAGGCAGGTATGGTTGTGCACGGGCGTCTGAAGGCCGAGGGCACGCTGGAGAATCCCGTGGTGCTGCGCGGCGACCGCACGGATCATATCTTCGACAATCTGCCGTACGACAACCTGCCCGGCCGTTGGGGTGGGGTAGTGCTGACGGCGGAGAGCATGGACAACGAGTTCAACTACCTGGATCTGCATGGCGGCAGCTATGGCATCCGCTGCGACAGCTCCTCGCTGGACGAGCGTAAGTTCCTGATGACCAACAGCATCCTCCATAACCTGGGAGGCCATGGAATGGAACTTCATCACGCACGGGTGGAGGTTGCCAACTCGCAGATTTCCAACACCCACGGCCACTGCGTCTACCTCCTGGGCGGCGATGCCACCTTCGTGCATTGCACCCTGGCGCAGTTCATGGGAATCAAGGGCGGCGCCCTTCGCGGGCAGGCATTGAACGTCACGTTCTGGGAAGAGGCTGGAAGCTACACCCCGCTGGTGCGTGCGGACTTCATCAACTGCGTCATCACAGGCTATGACGACGACGTCATCCTGATGGATCCCCTGGAGCCCGATTCCGTGCTCCCGGAGGTCGATGACCCTCAGGTTAACTATTTCTTCTCGAACTGCTTCCTGGCCACCGAGGTGCCCAAGGAGGAGGTCTATACGCAGCGCTTCCCCCAGAATGTCTATGACCTGAAGACCAGCACCGACGTATGGGGCAATGCCACGTCGGACGAGGACAGCGAGACACCCCGCCACGAGAAGAACTTCGTCCTCTTCGACACCAAGAATTTTCTCTATGATTTCACCCCGGTGGAGAATTCCCCCATCCGCGGCATTGCCGACCCCGCCTACAGCGCAGTCTGGACCACAGACAGACTCGGGCGCAGCCGGCTGGCCGACGGAGCGCCGGATGCAGGTTGCTATGAGTACATCAATTCTGACAAAAACGATTGATTTGTGCCGAAAAAACCTCTTTTCTACCACTTTAGCTGAGAAAAAGCTGATTTCTTTGCGGTTATTCGGAAAGAAAGTTGTAATTTTGCGGCCGTTATTCTGAATTCATAAAGAAAAAAGATATAAACAATGATTAAAATTACACTTCCCGATGGCTCTGTCCTCGAACGTGAGGCCGGCGTTACGGGTTATGAAATTGCCCAAAGTATTTCACCGCGTCTGGCTGCCGAGGTGCTCTCGTGCAGCGTCAATGGCGAGACGGTGGAACTGAACCGCCCCATCATGGAGGATGCCCAGCTGGTGCTCTTCAAGTGGGACGACGAACAGGGTAAGCACACCTTCTGGCACACCAGTGCCCACCTGCTGGCCGAGGCCCTGCAGGAACTGTATCCTGGCGTACAGTTCGGATTCGGTCCTGCCATCGAGAACGGTTTCTACTACGATGTCGTACTGCCCGAAGGCAAGCAGATCAGCGAAGGCGATTTCACCACGATTGAAGAGAAGATGAAGGAACTGGCTTCGAAGAAGGAGCCCGTTGTCCGCCACGATATCACGAAGGCCGATGCCCTGAAGCTCTTTGCCGCCGACGGTCAGACGTTCAAGTGCGAGCACATCGACCAGGATCTGGAGGACGGCACCATCACCACCTACACGCAGGGCCGCTTCACGGACCTCTGCCGCGGTCCTCACCTCGTGAACACCGGCGACATCAAGGTCGTCAAGCTCACCAGTGTGGCAGGCTGCTTCTGGCGCGGCGATGCTACCCGCGAGAGCATGCAGCGCCTCTATGGCATCAGCTTCCCCAAGAAGAAGATGCTGGACGAATACCTCCTCATGCTGGAGGAAGCCAAGAAGCGTGACCACCGCAAGATTGGCAAGGAGATGGAACTCTTCATGTTCAGCGACCGTGTGGGCAAGGGACTTCCCATCTGGCTCCCGAAGGGTACCGACCTGCGTCTGCGTCTGCAGGAGATGTTGCGCAAGATCCAGAAGCAGTACGGCTATCAGGAAGTCATCACCCCCAACATCGGTGGCAAGAACCTCTACCAGACCTCCGGCCACTGGGATCACTACGGCAAGGACAGCTTCCAGCCCATTCAGACACCTGAGGAAGGCGAGGAGTACCTGCTGAAGCCCATGAACTGCCCCCACCACTGCGAGATCTTCGCCAACCGTCCGCGTTCCTACAAGGAGCTGCCCTTCCGCTGTGCAGAATTCGGAACGGTGTATCGCTATGAGATGAGCGGCGAGTTGCACGGACTGACCCGTGTGCGCTGCTTCACTCAGGACGATGCCCACATCTTCTGCCGTCCCGACCAGGTGAAGAAGGAGTTCACCAACGTCATCGACATCATCCAGCGCGTGTTCTCCACCTTCAACTTCAGCGACGACAACGTGGAGGTGCAGATTTCCCTGCGCGACCCCAACGACAAGCAGAAATACATCGGTTCCGACGAGGACTGGGCCAGCGCCGAACAGGCCATCGTCGATGCCTGTGCCGAAAAGGGTATGAAGGCCCGCAAGGAAATCGGCGAGGCAGCCTTCTACGGTCCCAAGCTCGACTTCATGGTGAAGGATGCCATCGGCCGCCGCTGGCAGCTCGGCACCATCCAGGTTGACTATCAGCTGCCCCAGCGCTTCCAGCTGGAATACACCGGCGAGGACAACCAGAAGCACCGTCCGGTCATGATCCACCGTGCCCCCTTCGGCAGCATGGAGCGCTTCGTGGCTGTGCTCATCGAGCACACCGCTGGTCAGTTCCCCCTCTGGCTCACTCCCGACCAGGTGGTCCTCCTGCCCATCAGCGACAAGTACATCGACTACGCCAAGGAGGTGCAGCAGTATCTGGAGCAGAACAACGTGCGCACCATCATCGACGACCGCGCCGAGAAGATTGGCCGCAAGATCCGCGACAACGAGATGAAGCACATCCCCTATCTGCTCATCGTAGGTGAAAAAGAGGCCGCTGAAGGCACCGTAAGTGTTCGCCGACAGGGTCAAGGAGACCAAGGAAGCATGAAAATCGAGGATTTTGCAAAGAAAATCAACGAAGAAGTGCGTAGTATGACAGAAAAGTATTAACTTTGCGCCCGAAATTCGTAACACCTATCCAATAACCTCGTCCCGAGAGGGCGACCTGAATGAAGAAAGACAATATCAAGAGCCAGTACCGTGTCAACGAACAGATACGCGTACGTGAAGTCCGAATCGTTGGCGATGACATCGAGTCCACCGTCATGAACACCCGCGACGCCATCCGACTAGCCGAACAGAAGGGCGTGGATCTCGTGGAGATTTCTCCCAATGCCACACCTCCCGTCTGCCGACTCATCGACTACTCGAAGTTCCTCTATCAGCAGAAGAAACGTCAGAAGGAGATGAAGGCCAAGCAAGTGAAGATCGAAGTCAAGGAAATCCGTTTCGGACCCCAGACCGACGACCACGACTACAACTTCAAGCTGAAGCATGCCCAGGGTTTCCTCTCGGACGGCGACAAGGTGAAGGCCTACGTCTTCTTCCGCGGCCGCAGCATCCTCTTCAAGGAACAGGGCGAGGTGCTCCTGCTGCGTTTCGCCCAGGATCTGGAGGAATACGGCAAGGTGGAATCCATGCCCGTGCTCGAAGGAAAGCGCATGACCATGTTCATAGCTCCTAAGAAGACCGCCCCGAAGAAGGTGGAACTGCCCGATGACGAGGACGATGACCTCGAAGAGGGACAGGACGAAGAGGAAACTCAGGAGCCCGCACGCAAGAAGCCCCAGCAGAAGGCCCAGAAAGAATACACGGGTCCCAAGGTTGAAGGCGAAGACTTCGATGACTGAGTAAAAGACGGATAGCGCGCTACGCCCGGTATATGCGTAGCCGCGTCCTTGCATTAAATAACAATTTAAACCAAACAAAAAAATGCCAAAAGTAAAGACTAATTCCGCAGCAAAGAAGAGATTCGTGCTCACCGGAACGGGTAAGATCAAGCGTCACCACGCTTATCACAGCCACATCCTGACAAAGAAAACCAAGAAGCAGAAGCGCAACCTGCAGCACGCTGACCTCGTCGTCACCGCCAACCGCAAGCAGGTCCGCGAACTCCTCCTCCTTCGCTAATCCCAAATCAGGTAACGAGTTAAACAAGTATTTCTTTTAAAGAAATCACCCAAAGTCAAATCGAACGCTGAGCAACAAAGAAATTTATCATTAAATTCGCTTACGTTCAAAAACAAACAAAATTATGCCAAGATCAGTAAATCACGTTGCTTCACGTGCAAAGAGAAAGAGAATCCTGAAGCTCACCCGCGGCTACTTCGGTGCCCGCAAGAATGTCTGGACCGTTGCCAAGAACACTTGGGAGAAGGGTCTGACCTATGCCTATCGCGACCGCAAGAACAAGAAGCGCAGCTTCCGCGCCCTGTGGATTCAGCGTATCAATGCTGCCGCTCGCATGGAAGGCATGAGCTACAGCCAGCTGATGGGTGCCCTGCACAAGGCCGGCGTCGAGATCAACCGCAAGGTGCTTGCCGACCTCGCCATGAACCACATGGAGGCCTTCAAGGCTATCGTGGCCAAGGTGAAGTAAGGGTACGTCCTCTGTCCTTTGACTGAAAGAAAGAAGCCCCGCCGATTGTGGTGGGGCTTTTCTGTGTGTGGTCTAGAAGCTCTAGATGCTCTAGAAGCTCTAGATGCTCTAGATGCTCTAGGCTTTCTAGAGTCCGCTGATTTGCATCACGAATCCTCCTCCGCTGGCAAGGTGAATGCGCATCGGTTTGGCATCGAGCTGCAGGGTGCTTACGGCGTAGTCTTCAGCATTGTTTTCCGCGTTGGGGCCGTCGGCATAGAGGGTGATTTGACGGTTGCCGCTGATGCCGAGGGCGGAGGTGAGGTCGAGTGTGAGGTCGCGGGCATCCCAGTTTGTCTGGCCACCTACCCACCAGGTGGTACCTTTGCGGCGAGCAACGACGATGTATTCACCCAGCTTTCCGCTGACGACACGTGTCTCGTCCACATCATTCGGAATAGAGGCGAGGAAACGTGTGTAGTCCGGTTCGGCCTCATAGCTTGTGGCAGCATCGGCAAGCATGGTCAATGGCGAATCGTGGATGACATAGGTCGCCAGCTGGTGGCAGCGTGTGCCCATGGACATCGGCATATCATAGATGTCCCGGAAGTTCTTCAGCGAGGCATTGCGCATGGCTCCGGGTGTGTAGTCCACGAAACCTGCCATGCCCCGGATGAAGGGGAAGGTGACGTCGTAGAGCGGCATATCCTTCTTGTCGGAGTTCCACTTCACCTCTTCCATGCCGAAGACACTCTCGATGTTCACCAGGTTGGGGTAAGTGCGGTTCATGCCCGTAGGCTTCCAGAACCCGTGGTAGTCGAGCATCAGATGGTGGCGTGCGCAGGCCTCTGCAATGCGATAGGCCATCTCCACAGCCGTCTGGTCGTCGCGGTCGAGGAAGTCCACCTTGAATCCCTTCACTCCCATGGCGGCGTACTTCTCGCAGGCTTCTTCCAGATGCTCATCCAGCAGGTTGAACACCGTCCAGAGGATGATGCCCACGCCCTTGGACTTGCCGTAGTCCACCAGTGCCTGCACGTCGATTTCCGGGATGCTCTGCATGAGTTCACCCTTGTTGGAGTCGTACCATCCTTCGTCGAGGATGGCGTACTGCAGGCCATACTTGGCTGCGAAGTCGATGTAGTACTTATAGGTGTCCATATTGACGCCCGCCTTGAAGGGCACTCCCTTCAGGTTCCATGCGTGCCACCAGTCCCATGCGCTCTTGCCCGTCCGTATCCATGAGGTGTCGCCGATACGGTTGGGGCTGGCCAGTGCATAGACGAGGTTGGAGGTAGGCATCTGGCGGTCGTCCGTGGTCACACAGAGCACGCGCCAGGGCAGTGTTCGGGCTCCCTGGGTCTTGGCTGCAAAGGCCTCTGTGGCTTCCACGTGTGTCATTCCGCGGTAGCGGCCTCGTTCGATGCGTTTGGGATAACGTGCGAAGGCACTCTTCAGCTTACCCCCTTCGGGACGAAGGAACATACCGGGATAGGCTTCGAGGTCAGACTCCAGGATGGTCAGTTTGGCATGGCCGAAGTCCATGGTGACGGGCAGGAAGGCCCACTCGTCCTGCAAAGCCGACAGTTTGCCGGTGGTGTAGATATTCTGGAAAGCCATGGCCTCGGGCTTCTTGGGGTTCGTGGAGTAGGCCACGTAGGTCACGGGGTCTCTTTCGGGAGCGAAGAGAGCCACCTCATCGGCGATGACCAGCGGCTGCTTTGCCGTCTGGATAAAGCGGTAGGCCAGTCCGTCGTCGTAGGCACGGAACTCGATGCTCAAGGCCGATGTGAGGCGGAAGGTCTGTGCGTTCCATGCTGCATCGAAGCTCTTCTGCCGGTAGGCAAAGGCGTCGATGTGTTCCTTGCGGCTTTCCTGCTTCGTGAGTTTCAGCTTCAGGGACTCGTCTTTGCCCTCTATGTTCAGGGCAGCACGTGCATCCGTGAGCAGAGGCTGTCCGTCGATGGCAACGGAGTAGGTTACCTGATTGTCCTTCAGGCCGATGGTGGCTGCGAGGCGACCATTGGGTGAGGCCAGGTGCTGACTGGCGGAGACTTGAAGGCTGTAGGGGTAGGTGTGGGTCTGTTCCTCTGCATGGCGGCGTCCGCGACCACGTCCACTGGATGGATGACGCTGTGAGGGAGCTCCCATCACCACCAGGTACAGTTCCTGTACGTCATGATCCCGGGGTGCCGTGTAGCTCACTCGCGCGCGTACCTTATTATATAAAGGGCTGTACTGGCAGCCTCCGTTGTCCAGCAATGCCACGAATCCATATCTCCAGCCCGCTTCAGCCTCTGTGCTGTTTCCCTGGAATTCCACGTCGATGCGCTCGCCTCGAAGTGGCTTGGGCATCATCCTGGCATCGAAGCCTCCAGCCTCGGGAGCTCCTGCCGTGGACAGCTGCGGCCAGTGTCCGGCATAGGGTCGCGTCTCCTTTCGGGCATGTTTGAAGTCGAGGAAGATGGTGTGGCGGTTGGCTTCGAAGAGGTCGTCGTTGAACTGCTGCAGGTTCATGCGGGTGAGGCGCATATAGGCATCTGCCGGGTCTTCTGGGTTGTGGGCAGTCTTGTAGATGTCGCCGATGATGTCCAGTCCGTGGTTCTGCGACCACCATTCGAGCACGTAGGGCGAATGGTAGATGTTCTCCCAGTGGAGGTAGGCCTTGTGCGGTGTGCGCTGGTATGCCTGCCAGTGGTATAGCTCATCGCGCACCCAGTAGGGGTTCACGTGCCATAGCATCCATTGCGAGGTCATCTCGAAGAATCCTCCTCCGAACCAGCGGTTGGTCTCGGGTTTGTCGGAATCCTGTGTGTCGATGAACTGATCGGTGGCCGAGGAGGCACGTCGCTGCTCGGACTGTGCCTTCTTGTCGCAGTGTACCTGCATCTGGAAACTGTGTCCGAGTTCATGAGCCACGCAGTTGAGGGAGGGGTCCTGCAGGCGGTTTGGAGCCACCCAGAAGGCACCGATGAACTCGTCGTAGTCGCCGCCATAGGCAGTGCCTTCGAGGGAGTAGTTGAGCATGACCATCATGCGGTACTTCTCGGCATTGGAGCCCGGGCCTATGAAGTGCAGGGTGTCGCGGTAGAAGGTGTAGAAGCGTTCCAGCTTCTGCTTTAGGTTCTCGATGTCTATGCGCATGGGTCGTCCTTCCAGCTGGGGTGGGTTGCTGAGGTCATTGCCGAAGCCACGTTCCCAGAAGATGGCGAAGTTGGGAGTGAGTGCCATGCGGCTGTAGCTCCAGCGTGCGGTGTCGCTCTCGAAGTTGTTTGCCCGCAGCTCCTGGGGTATGTAGATTTGCTTGCCGGGGATGTCGATGGCCATGGCTGCTGCGCAGAGTCCGATGGCGCACAGGAGGGTGAGATGACGTTTCATGAATGATAATTGGATAGACGTTATGTGAAAAAAAACAGTTGCCTTCGGGGGAGGCATTTGACAAATTCTGCTGCAAAAATAATGGTTTCTTCCGACTTTACACTCATTTCGCACGTTTTCTTGCAGCGAGTATGCATGTTTTTACTTAAAATAGCCCTTATTGAAGTACCTTTTGGCCTTTTCCCCACATGAAATGTGCAGGCCTTCGTCGAATTCGCAGTACATAACCTTGCCATTTTACAGATAAAAAAACCTTTTCTGTGGATTTTGCAGAATTCTTTGCTTCAATGTTGGGAAAAAAGTGTATCTTTGCCCCTGAAATGGATAAGATATTAAGAGTTCGCCACGTCAACGACTATGCCCGCTACTACTCCTTGCAACTCTCCACGTCAGCCACTACCACGAACTCCGACCTGTTGCCCCGCTTCGAGGCTCTGTTGCGGAAATACTATGACGATGGCTTGCAGCGGCAGTTGGGACAGCCCAACTACTTCGGAGACCTCTTTCGTCAGATGACTGGTGACAACGCTTCCTCTGCCATCCGCCGTTCACCTCCCTCTCATACTTCAGCCGCTACTGCACCAAGCACCTTGGACAGTCGCCCAGTGAGTACCGCCAGAGCCTTCAGCCCAGATAACATCGTTCAACCCTATTTTCCCCATTTCTGCCTATATAAAATCCCCCGCACCTCACGGCGCAGGGGACTCAAAAGTTCTTTGTATAAGCAGTATAATGAACGTTCATGCTGGTGGCATGGAACGGGCATTATCATTTCTAAATCTGGACATAAGCCGTGGTAG
>CACXXT010000075.1 GCA_902771725.1 uncultured Bacteroidales bacterium | reverse complement strand
GTGAACTATATAATCAACCGACGGCCCCTGTTAGCGTTCTGGAGAAGGGGGCTGGCGAGCAACTTACATTATGGTGAAATTTCTCCGGACAGCAATGAAGAGAAAGATGAAGTAAAAGATAAAAAAGACAAAAATGGGGAGGGTGGAATAGATGTTTTAATCAACGTGGATATCTTCTCCGAAGGGTTCGACTGCCCGGAGGTGGAGTTCATACAGCTGGCACGACCCACGCTGTCGCTGGCGGAGTACCTGCAGCAGGTGGGACGCGGCATGAGGGTGTCGGCAGGCAAACCGCATGTGTTGATCCTAGACCAGGTGGGACTGTACCAGACTTTTGGGTTGCCGACGGTGGACCGCGACTGGCAGCAGCTGTTCCTCGGGAAGGAGCAGGGAAAGGGACTGGCGGACATCAGCCGGTGCGTGGCCGTGGAGGAAACGCAGGACAAGGAGCTGGTGAATCCACAGATGGTGCGCATCAAGAAGGCCGGACAGAGAGGAGGAGGACTGGAGGTGTTCCTCAAAGACGGACACTACGGCATCATGCGTAACGGCAAGATCACGTGTCCGCCGAAGTTCAAGCGCGTGAGACGGCTGGAGAAGGGATGCGGATTCTTCGCGCTGGGTATTTACATGAAGCGCGATGAGGTAGAACCGGAGAAACTGGTGGAGGTGACGACGGTCATCGACAACAGGGGCTGTGACCGCCACGTGATGCTCTACGGCAACGTGTGGTGGGCCGACGGCTACTTCTACGGAGAATGGGTGGGGGCACGCTCGATGTTCGTAAACTGCTGGGACCCGGTGGGTGATGCGTACTACGACACGAGTCCGAACTTCACACGTGTGGCGGGCGTGGAGCTGGCCAACTCCCACGAGCACGAGGCGCGGAATATGCCGTGTCTGAAGCTGCGCGTGTCCACGGGCAAGGTGAGCCCGAGGTTCAACAAATGGGAGATGTTCTACAACTACGACATCATCATCGCACGCGACTACCTGGTGGTGAAGCGCGACCACAACCACTCCTACAGGATCAAGGGTTTCCTGGGCGACAGCGTGCTGGTGGAAAGCGAAGAGCAGTACGGATTCCAGCAGATATGGCCGAACGGCAGGAAGGGGCAGCACCTGAACCGATTCCCCAAGGAGGCTTCCCGGATCTTCGATTTCCGGAGGCTGGGGTTGCAGCGGGTAAGGACAGAACAACCATAGGATTGCAGATATAGAAACAGCGAAGGGTTCCTCAGACGAGGAGCCCTTCGCTGTTTTCGGGATGAGGAGGTATCCTCTTTCCATGCGAGCAGGTGCGAAAGGATGTCTCTTTGGATGTCCATAATCTTACGGGTTTCACAATCTATCGCGGAAAAATGTGGGATTTCTCACACTTTTCTGCGATAACTGGTGCAAAAGTACGCTTTTCGCATGAAAGTAGCAACTTTATAAGGACATTTTTTAATAGCAGAATCCACAACAACCTGATTTTTTTTCAAAACAGGTGCAATAGACAGGTAAAGGGGTAAAAAAACATGTTCACCTGCAGATGCGGATCTCCACGATGCGGGGTGTCTCCCGTTCGGGTTCTGCGGAGAGGGTCAGCCTCGTCTTTTCCGCTTGGAGTTCCTCGGGCAAGGCCACTTCCAGAAGTCCATCGGGCTGCATCTGGAAGGTGCCCAGGTCGTGGTCGTCCAGGCTGAGATGTAGGGGCTGGCGATCGCCGGCGATGGCCTGAATGCGGAGCTGTGTGGCAGCCACGGTCTTCAGCTGGTAGGAGAAGGAGGAACGGGTGCGACGCCAGTGCTGGCCTTCCTCGCTGCCGTTCCAGCTACGCTCGGAGGCGAAGAAATGGTCGCTCTCGGACTGCTGCTCACCGCAGAAGACCTTGTCGATGGTGCGTGCGTCCAAAGCTATACGGGCCTGTTCCTGCGCGGCCATCTCCTGCTGGCGGGCAGACCACTCGGCCTGGGAGTACAAGGGGAAGTAAATCTGGTAGCGGCATTCATAGAGCTGATAGAAGGGCACCAGGGTCAGTCCCTCGAAGCGGGGGATGGTGACGCCCTGCAGGCTGAACGTCAGAGGACGTCCCTCCACGGGTTGCAGATGGCTGAGCACGTCTGCGGCCTCACCCACGAGGGCGGGCATCTCATGGAGCGGAATCTTGGGTCCGGCGGCGATGTGACCTCCACGGCTGTCATCGGCGAAGAGGCCGTCCTGGCGCTCATTGCCCGTGCGGGCTGCCAATACGAGGGGACCATAAAGGAAGGAGTACTGGGCGCGACCGTCGGGGGTGGTTTCGGCGGTGAGATGCATGGGCAAGGCTACGTGGATGACATCGCCTTTTTCCCATTTGCGGTTGACGACGAGGTAGCCGTCGGCACTCCGGAAGTCGGCAGGCTGACCGTTGACCGTGACCTGCATTCCTTGGCACCAGCGCGGCTGACGGATCTTGAGGGCAAAGGAGCGCGGACGTTTCATGTCCAGGGTCAGTGTGGTTGCGGCCTCGCGGGGGAACTGGTTGGTCTGGGTCAGTGTCAGTCCCTCCCAACTCAGGGTGGAGGGGATGAAGAGGTTGACCAGGAGGTCCTGACCCTCGTGGGCATAGATCATCTCACTGTAGCGGGCTGGGTTCTCCAGTCCTGTGCCCACACAGCACCACATGGAGGTCTGCGGCTGTGAGTAGACGCGGTAGTGGCCGGAGCGCATGGGAGTGAAATAGACAAAGCCGCCCTGTACGGGGTTGAGGATGGAGAGGATGTGGTTGTAGAGCGCCCGCTCGTAGTAGTCGATATAGTTCTTGTCTGCCGAGGTCTGGTAGAGCATCTTCGTCAGGCGCAGCATGTTGTAGGTGTTGCAGCTTTCGGGTCCCTGCTCGCTCTCCAGCAGCCCCCGGAAGTCATCGGTGGGGTTGAAGTGCTCACGCATGGAGTTTCCGCCGATGCTCACACTCCGCTGTCCAATCACCACATCCCAGAAGAACTTGGCCGCGCGGTCCCAGTCTGCAAGTCCTTCGAGGTCGGCAATCCGCTTGTAGCCTATGACTTTGGGAATCTGCGTGTTGGCATGTTTGCCCGTCAGGTTGTCCTCGCCGTGCAGCAGGGGCTGCAACATACGCTGGTCGCTGAACTGATGTGCCAGGCGGAGGTATTTCTTGTCGCCCGTGATAGCGTAGACATCAGCAAAGGTCTCGTTCAGTCCGCCCTGCTCGCTGGCCAGCATCTGCTGGATCTGCTCGTCGGAGAGACTGCTGACCTCGCTGATCATCCAGTCGGCCAGGCGGATGAGCATCTCGCGGGCGTCCTTGCGGCCGGCCAGCAGCCAGGCATCGCGCAGGCCGGCATAAATCTTGTGGATGTTGTAGAGCGGCACCCAGCGGTCGTTCAGTCCGAACGAGGCGGCACGGATATCTCCCCGGGCAATCTCGCTCCAGAGCTGGTCGGGGTTGGGCACTCCGCCGAGGTATCCGTCCGTGCGGTGGTGCTGGGCGCGGCGCAGTTCGCTGAGGAAGTAGTCCAGGCGGGCTCCTATCTCGCGGTTGCCGGTGGCGGCATACATATAGCTGAGGGCAGAGAGGTAGTGTCCTCCGATGTGTCCGTCCAGTCCCGTATTCTCCCAGTTGGTATAGTTCGCGGCCTTGGGCTGCAGTCCGGCTCCTTTCAGATAGGGTGCCAGCAGGCGGTCGGCATCCAGACCCAGCAGATAGCTGATGTCTGCCTGCTGGTTGCGCAGGAACTGACTCTGGCCCAGCCGCACGCTGCTGATGGGAAATGCTTCGATGCGGGTGGGAATTTGTGCGCGGGTCGGTGTTGCCCACAGCGTCAGGCCGATGGCTACGGCGGTCAGGAGAAACTGTTTCATGTCTGTATGGTCTTTTTTGTTTTGAGCTTTTTAGCGGATTTCTGCTGCAAATATACCTGAAATAACCGAGGTGCCCAAGGAAATGGCTGTTTTTTTTCGCCTTGTGAAACGTGGACATAGATTTTTCAGACCCTCGCGGCAATAAATCGCCCTACTTGCGCGTTATATATAGGAAATTAGTTATGAGAAGACTGTTGACATACGTGGTTCTCTGCCTGTTGTGCTTTCCGCTGGGAGCACAAGGGCAGGATGTTGCCGTGGCTGAAGACTCTGTGGAGGTGGCAGCACAGGACACCGCGCGGTGCACCCTGCACGGCCGTGTGACAGATGAGGAAGGCAAGGCACTGCCGTTTGCCAATGTACGTGTGGAAGGCCGCTGGGTAGGGACGATGACCAATCTAAAAGGAGAATACTCGCTTGATTTCCAGTCTGCTGATTCCATTCGAGTGAAGTATACCTTGATGGGATTCGAGCCCAAGGAGAAGCTGCTCCTGCGTCCGCGAGGCAAGCTGGTATGGAATGTACAGATGCGCCAAAGTGGAACTCAGATGGGTGAACTAGTGGTCAGCGAGGTGCGTCGTCAGATGGGACAGACCCAGGAGTTGTCTACGCAGGAGCTGAAACGTATGCCCTCCACGACGGGAAATGCCGTGGAAGAACTGGTGGCCACCCAGGCCGGAGTCTCTACGCACAACGAGATGTCCTCACAATACAATGTCCGAGGCGGATCGTTCGACGAGAACTGTGTGTACGTCAACGGGATGGAGGTCTATCGGCCGCTGCTCATCAGTTCCGGCCAGCAGGAAGGCCTCTCGGTCATCAACTCAGACATGGTGGAGCGCGTGCAGTTCTCCGCCGGCGGTTTCGAGGCCAAGTATGGCGACAAGATGTCCAGCGTCCTGGACATCACGTACCGGAAGCCCGAGCGCCACGAAGGCTCGGTCGGCGCAAGTCTGCTGGGCGCCAGCATTTATGACGGATTCCGGCTGGGCAGTGTGTCGTTCTCCCAGGGCCTGCGCTACAAGTCCAACCGCTACCTGCTGGGTTCGCTGGACACCAGTGGTGAATACGACCCCTCGTTCCTCGACTACCAGGCTTACCTCTCGTGGTCTCCCTCTAAGAACTGGACACTGGATGCTATAGGCTACATCTCGCGCAACAAATACCGCTTCAAGCCCAAGGACCGTACGACCAAGTTCGGAACCATGAACGACTCGCATTCCTTCACGGTCTACTTCGACGGTGAGGAGGAGGATCTCTTCCGCACCATCTTCGGAGCCATGACCCTCACGCGCCGTCTGGGCGAAAGGTCGTCGCTGGAGCTGGGGGCATCGGCTTTCATGACCAAGGAACGCGAGACCTATGACATCCAGGGGCAGTACTGGTTGGACGAGGCGGCATCGAATGACCAGATGTCTGTGGGTACCTATATGGAACACGCGCGCAACCTGCTGACCTCGAAGACCCAGACCCTGAGGCTGGGCTACCAGCTGCGTTCCCAGCAGCATCACATTCAGGCAGGACTGCTCTGGAAGCACGAGCGCATCAAGGAGAACTCCCGCGAGTGGGAATTCCGCGACTCGGCGGGCTATAGTATGCCGCACTACGGCGACCGCCTGGAGCTGATCTATAATCTGAAATCCCTGCATGAGGTGGACGCCTCGCGCTGGGAACTCTTCGTGCAGGACACCTGGCGCAAGGAACTGAGTTTCGGCACTTTCTCGCTGAACTTCGGAGCACGCCTGAGTCGTTGGAGCTGGAACTCCGAGACCCTGTTCTCGCCACGTGCCAGCCTGGGTTTCGTACCTGCAGCCAACGACAACCTGACGCTCCGACTGGCGGGAGGCGTGTACTACCAGGCACCATTCTACAAAGAGTTGCGCGACACCGTCACCAGCGACGGTGCCACCGTAGTCCACCTGAACAAGGACATCAAGTCGCAGCGCTCATACCAGCTGGTGCTGGGCGGAGAGTACAAGTTCCGCGTAGCCTCTCGACCTTTCAAGTTCACCACGGAGATTTACTATAAGAAGCAGGCCAACCTGAACCCCTACAACGTAGATAACCTGAAGGTAGTGTACTACGGTCGCAACGAAGCTTACGGATACGTGGCGGGTGTGGATTTCAAGGTCTACGGCGAATTTGTCCCCGGAACGGATTCGTGGGTGTCGTTCTCGCTGATGAAGGCGCAGATGACCCTGAAGGGGCATAAGATACCGCAGCCCACGGATCAGCGATGGAGCATCAATATGTTCTTCACAGACTACTTCCCGGGCACAGACCGCTGGAAGGGTAACCTGAAGATGGCTTTTGCCGGCGGACTGCCTTTCGGTCCGCCTCATACGGGTCTGGAAACTCATGTGTTCCGAGCTCCTGCCTACAGACGTATTGACTTGGGAATGAGCTACCGGTTGCTGAACAACGAAGACCACCATCGCACACGCGGCCTCGGGCGCCATCTGCGCAACGTTTGGCTGGGGCTGGATTGCTTCAATGTGATTGGTGTGAACAACGTGGCCTCTTACCTCTGGATCACGGACATCAACAATCGTCAATATGCCGTTCCGGACTACCTCACAGGCCGCATGATCAATGCCCGTTTCCTGATTGAGTTCTAAGTTTGTCGCCTCGCCCTCAGCTGCCAGAAGGCGACGGCTGATGCGGCAGCGACGTTGAGCGAATCGACGTGATGAGACATGGGTATGCGCACAACGTAGTCTGCCGAAACTATGGTGGATGCGGGCAGCCCGTCGCCCTCGGTTCCCATGATGATGGCCAGACGAGGTTCTGCCATCAATGTGGTATCGTCGATGCTTACGCTGTTGTCCGAAAGCGCCATCGCTGCGGTTCGGAATCCCATCCGGCGCAGCGTGTCCTGATAATCATTCGCCGGCACCCAGGTCCAGGGAACCAGGAACACGGTGCCCATAGACACCCGTACGGCACGGCGGTTCAGCGGGTCGCAGGAGTTGGTGGTGACGAGCACTGCATCGATACCCAATGCTGCAGCTGAGCGGAAAATAGCACCAATATTGGTGGTGTCCACCACACCGTCGATGACCACCACACGAAGGGCGTCCTTGCACACCGTTTCCAGGGGAAGCGGCTGCGGGCGGTGCATGGCGCATAGCACACCTCGGGTGAGGGTGTAGCCGGTGAGCTCGGCCAGGAGCTCGCGGGAGCCGGTGAAGACGGGGATGTCCTCCGGTGCGGCGCTGATGCTCTGGAGGATATCGGCGGCATCACCGTGGATGTGGCGTGATTCACACAGCAGGGCCTGAGGGCGGTAGCCTGCATCCAGTGCCACGCGGATGACCTTGGGGCTCTCGGCGATGAAGATGCCCAGATCGGGTTCCAGGCGGTTGCGCAGCTGTGCCTCCGTCAGTGTGGCGAAGACCTCTACGCCAGGGTGGGTGAGGGATGTGATTTCGGTGATATGCATGTTTACATTATGGGGCGGAATTGCCGTTGCTGCTCGTTGTAGTCATAGCCTTCGGCGTGGAGCGTGGCCTGCAGTTCTGCGGGCTCGCGGTCGAAGTAGTAGCAGAGGGATTCCAGCGTGTCGAATTCCTCGTCGCGAAGCAGCATGTTGACGGCAGAGACAAGCATGGCGGGGTCTTGGGGGAGATGATCCATGGAAGATTAAAGAAATTTAGAAATTAAGAAATTATAAAAATATAAGATATGAAAGAGAAAAGAGAATAATTTAAAAGAGAAAAATGAGGTAAAAAGAGAAATTTAAAAGAGAAAATATAATCGGGCATCAGTATTTGCTGAGAATGGCCTTGCAGCCGAGGAGCACATCGCGCCAGGTGGCATCGAAATCTCCGGTATACCACGGGTCGGCGACGTCTCCGGGCCGACCGGTGAAATCCAGCAGTTTGTGTATCTTGTTCTCGGGGTCGCCGCCACAGATCAGTTTCATGTTCCTGATGTTCCATTCGTCCATTCCCACGAGCAGGTCCCATCGGTCGTACTCGCTGCCTCGCAGCTGTCGTGCGGTCTTTCCGCTGCAGGCGATGCCGTGCTCTGCCAGCTTGCGGCGGGCAGGCGGGTAGACGGGATTGCCGATTTCCTCCGTGGAGGTGGCGGCGGACTCGATGAGGAAATCCCCTTCGCGACGGGCCTCGCGGACAAGTGATTTCATCACAAATTCTGCCATGGGGCTGCGGCAGATATTACCGTGGCAAACAAAAAGTATGCGTGTCATAGTCTATTCTTCTTATTCATTCAAGTTCCTTTTTCCTTAGGCTCCTACAATCCACTTACTGCCAGGGAGGTACGTGAGCAGCTTGGTGGTCAGCAGACAGCATAGGTAGCTGAGGATGGCAATAACGGGGATTGCCAGCCAAACGGGCAGAAGCGGGTGGGCCACATCCCCGGAGATGATGGCATTGCTGATGGGGGCCAGGAAGAGCAGGTGCATCAGGTACATCCCGAAGGTAAGCTTTGAGGTCTCCGTAATCCAGCGCGGAGCCTGCTTCTGCTCTATGCAGCTGAAGAGCAGGAAGGCACCGAAGGTGGCAAGTACCACGTTCGGCGTCGTGAATTCCCACGACCACTCCAGCAGCGGAGTCTGGATGAGCTCGCCCGGAGTGCCGCGCCACCAGAACGACCACGCCGTGAAGGCTGCACCGACGAGGAAGCAGAGAGCACCCAGACGAAGACGCTTGTCGCGATCCCAACGGAGATGAACACGAATATAGTGGGCCAGCACCAGGTAACCCAGATAACCGGAGCAGTACCACAGGGCGTGGTATTCATTCCAGAAGCACTCGCCCCACAGCTCAGGAGCCACCAGCCGATGCAGCCAAGGCAGCAGGGTGGAAAGCCCCCAGAAACCCAGGAAGAGACCTTCGTCGCGAGCCGAAGCACGCTCCAGCCAGGGCGAGACCA
This sequence comes from uncultured Bacteroidales bacterium, assembly GCA_902771725.1. Classification (GTDB taxonomy): domain Bacteria; phylum Bacteroidota; class Bacteroidia; order Bacteroidales; family Bacteroidaceae; genus Physcousia. The sequence goes on along the minus strand of CACXXT010000075.1, from coordinate 11,103 downwards.
CCGGAATGATGATGTACAGGCTGATGAGCGGGTACATGAACCACAGGTGACCTGCCATCGACGGGAAGTTGAACGGAATGGTGCGAAGGTCTTGCAGGGACTGTTCCCACGTCATCGCGCCCCAGGCCAGCGGCAGGAAGGTGTAGATGAGCATGAAGCACAGCATCGGAGGAAGAATGCGCAGGAAGCGGTGGCGGTAGAAGGCACCCATTCCCTGACCGGGCTTCAGGGGAGCCAGCAGGAAGGCAGAGGCTATCATAAATAAAGGTACGCACGTGCGCGCGACACCGCCGTCGAAGAAGGCCACCCAGAAACGGTTCTGCTCCGTGGCCAGCAGCGATACATTTCCGGCCAGGCCCGACGAGTCGGCACCATAGAAATTCTCGCTGGCGTGGACCAGCATGACCAGAAAACAGGCGACCACGCGCAGGTAGTCGATGAAGACAATTCTTTCTTTTTCCATACAGGTGTAGTGCTTGGGATTCGTGATTTCGGCCGCAAAGATACAAAAAAGTTTAAAGATACAGCTTCGCCCTCCAAACTTTTTGTTCCCGAGGGCGGGGAATCGGTGAATAATGTGTAACTTTGCGGCTCGAAAGACGAAACATAAGAATGTAAATCATCAAATAGTAAATTCAGAAGATGAACTCCAAAGCAATTCCCGTCCTGCTGCTGACGGGTTATCTCGGCAGCGGAAAAACCACATTGCTCAACCGCATCCTCAACAACCGGCGTGGCATCAAGTTCGCCGTGATAGTCAACGATATCGGCGAAGTGAACATCGACGCAGACCTCATCGAGAAGGGTGGGGTGGTGGCCCAGAAGGACGACAACCTCGTAGCGCTGCAGAACGGCTGCATATGCTGTACCCTGAAGATGGACCTCGTGGAGCAGCTGCGCGACATCGTGCGCCAGCAGCGTTTCGACTATATCGTCATCGAGGCCAGCGGCATTTGTGAGCCCGCTCCCATAGCGCAGACCATCTGTTCCATCCCGGCTATGGGCCTCGAATACATTCACGACGGAGTGCCCGTCGTGGACTGCATCGCCACCGTGGTGGATGCATTGCGGATGCGCGATGAATTCGGCAGCGGACATGACCTGCTGCGCCCAAACCTGGACGAGGACGATATCGAGAACCTGGTCATCCAGCAGATTGAATTCTGCAACATCATCCTCCTGAACAAAGCCTCCGACGTCACGCCGGAGGAACTCGGACGCATCCGTGGTATCATCCGCGCTATCCAGCCCAAGGCCGAGATCATCGAGTGCGACTACTGCGACGTTCCTTTCGAGAAACTGCTGAACACCCGCAGCTTCGATTTCGACAAGGTAGCAACCTCCGCTGCCTGGATCGACGAAATTGAAAACCACCACGGCGACGAGGAAGAGGACCACGATCACCACGACGACGACGACCACCACGACCCCGACACTGTGCCCGACGGTTCTCCCGTCGGGGAACCCCACGATGACCACCACCACCTCGACCACGATCACCACCACCACCACCATCATCACCATGACGACGAAGGCGAAGCCGAGGAATATGGTATCGGAACCTTCGTGTACTACCGCCGCCAGCCGTTGAACATGGGATTGTTCGATGAATTCGTTGCCCGCAAGTGGCCCAAGAGCATTATCCGCGCTAAGGGCATCTGCTGGTTCAACAACGAACCGGACACTTGCTACGTCTTCGAGCAGGCTGGACGTCAGGTGTCGTTGCGCAATGCCGGAGCCTGGTATGCAACCATGCCGGCGGACGAGCTCCGCGAGTTCCGCGCTCAGCACCCCGACCTCGAACGGGACTGGGACGACGTCTATGGCGACCGTATGCAGAAACTCGTTTTCATCGGCCAGCATCTGGACAAGGAAGCAATCACGCTCGCTCTCGACCTGTGTCTGGTGACCCAAAAATAAGAAAAACAGGCGCCGGAACGAAAAAACGAGCCGAAATCTTTGGCTGTTCCAAGGAAAAGTAGTACCTTTGCGCCCGATTTGAGACCGAAGGGGCTCAGTGAAGTGCCGTCACGAAGGCGGACGCCTCCCGGTAAAATCCGTTAAATACATAATAATCAAAATGTACGCAATCGTAGAGATTAACGGTCAGCAGTTCAAGGCAGAAGCCGGCAAGAAGCTCTTCGTGTACCACATCCAGGGTGCCGAGGCTCAACAGACTGTTGAATTTGAGAGAGTGTTGTTGGTAGACAACGAAGGCGCCATCACCGTCGGTGCTCCCACCGTGGAAGGTGCAAAGGTGGTCTGCGAAGTCGTTTCACCCCTGGTCAAGGGCGACAAGGTCCTGGTCTTCCACAAGAAGCGCCGCAAGGGCTATCGCAAGTTGAACGGACATCGTCAGCAGTTCACCGAGTTGAATATCAAGGAAGTTATTGCTTAACCACTAAAACCCCGAAAGAAACATGGCACATAAAAAAGGTGTAGGTAGTTCTAAGAACGGCCGCGAGTCCGCAGCTCAAAGACTCGGTGTGAAGATTTTTGGTGGTCAGCAGTGTGTCGCTGGTAACGTCATCGTGCGCCAGCGCGGCACAAAGCACTATCCCGGCAAGAACGTCGGTATGGGTAGTGACCACACCCTCTATGCACTCGTTGACGGTATCGTCACCTTCAAGAAGGGACGTCTGGACCGCAGCACGGTTTCCGTGGAACCCGTAGCAGAGGCATAAAGGACAACTCTCGTCATTGAAAGATTTTAAGGATTTAAGGATTTAAGGATTTCGCGTAAATCCAACAATCCTTGAATCCTTAAATCGTTAACAGACGACTCTAATCATTAAATCATTAAATCTTTAAATCATACGTTGTGTTAACACTCAAACTTATCAACGAAGAGACCGAACGGGTAATCCGAGGTCTGCAAAAGAAACATTTCGAGGGCGCTGCCGAAGCGATTGCCGCCGTACAGGCAACCGACAGACGCCGTCGTGAGGCCCAGCAGCAGCTGGATCAGCTGCTGGCCGAGAGCAAGAAGAAGGCTGCCGAAATCGGAGCACTCATGAAGCAGGGGCTGCGCGAACAGGCTGAACAGGCTAAGGCCAGCGTGGCAGAGCTCAAGGAGAAAGCCAAAGAGCTCGAAGCCACTATGGACGAGGCTCAGAAGAAACTCAACGAGCAACTCTATCAGATTCCCAATATCCCCTACGACGAGGTGCCCGAAGGAGCGGCAGCAGAGGACAATGTCGTCGTGAAGTCCAACCTCAAGGAGTGCGACGGCACGGACACCGTGGGCAACTGGACTACCAATCCCGTAGTGGAGGAGGCACGTCTGCCCCACTGGGAACTCGCCAAGAAATACAACCTCATCGACCTCGACCTGGGCGTGAAGATCACGGGCGCTGGCTTCCCCGTCTACATCGGCAATCAATTTCTTCCTGGCCGAGGCCAACAAGGCTGGCTACACCGAGATCATGCCGCCCACCGTGGTGAATGCCGCCAGCGGCTATGGCACAGGTCAGCTCCCCGACAAGGAAGGTCAGATGTACCACGCTGAGGTCGATGACCTCTATCTCATCCCCACCGCCGAGGTACCTGTGACCAATATCTACCGCGATGTCATCCTCGATGAGAAAGACCTCCCCATCAAGAACTGCGCTTACACCCAGTGTTTCCGTCGCGAAGCCGGCAGCTACGGCAAGGAAGTGCGCGGACTGAACCGTCTGCACGAGTTCTCGAAGATTGAGATCGTACGTATCGACACCCCCGAGCACAGCCGCGAGAGCCACAAGGAAATGCTGGCGCACGTCGAAGGTCTGCTGCAGAAGCTGGAGTTGCCCTACCGCATCCTGCGTCTCTGCGGCGGCGACCAGAGCTTCACCAGCGCCATCTGCTATGACTTCGAGGTCTATAGCGAGGCTCAGAAGCGCTGGTTGGAAGTCAGCTCCGTTTCGAACTTCGACACCTATCAGGCCAACCGCCTGAAGTGCCGCTATCGTCGTGCCGACACCAAGAAGACGGAGCTCTGCCACACCCTCAACGGTTCCGCCCTCGCCCTGCCGCGCATCGTGGCGGCACTGCTGGAGAACAACCAGACCGAGAACGGCATCCGAATCCCCGCTGCCCTCCAGCCCTACACCGGCTTCGCCGTCATCGACTAAGACGCGATACATAAAAAACAGCGCACCGCCGTGTCTCTCGACAAAGCGGTGCGCTTTTTTCACTTTTCAATTTTTCAATCTTTAACTTCGTTGACTTTTGTCACGACTCGGCCATTTGAAAGCACACTTTCATGGCGCTCGCTGCTCCAAAAGTTCAATCTTTCAATCTTTCAACCTTTCAATCTTTCAATCTTTCCCCTTGGCGCCTGATTTTGATGCTTTTGGGGCATTTTGCGGCACTTTTCTGCCGTTTTTCTTTGTCGATTCCCGACTTGTTCCTATTTTTGTGGCGTGAAACCACTTCCATATAGGAACAAAGTCATAAAAATATGATTAGTAAGACATATAATCGCTATTTCTGGTTGTTGGATACACTTCTCACAAGTGGCCCGCTTACGTATGAGGAGATTCGTATGAAGTGGGAGGATAATCCTGCGTTCGACGGTCCCCTGCCGATACGTACTTTCCATGAACACAGAAGAGGTATCAAAGAGATGTTGGGAGTGGTGATAGAATGCGACAAGTCGAAGGGCAACGTGTATTACGTCAAGAATCCAGAAATCTTGAAAGGAAACAAAATAGCCAAATGGGCGCTGGAGAAGTATAGCATTCCTCAGGATTTCGTGGCTTTCAATAGCATGAAGGATAGAATCTTGCTGGAGGAGATACCAGGCGGTATCAGACACCTGGATACTGTCATCGAGGCGCTGCGGACGAATACGGAACTGATAATTGGTTATCAGAAATATGAAAGTGAGCAGGGTGAAGAGCATAGGAAGACCTTCCATGTTCAACCTTATTCTCTGAAGGTCTTCAATCATCGTTGGTATTTGTTGGGTTACGTGAAGGAGCGTCAGGAACTTCGCAATTTGTCCTTGGATCGTTTTCTTGACGTTGAGTTACTGAAGACCAGCTTCGAGATGCCTGCAGATTTCGATGCAAGGAAATACTACGCTAACGTGGTTGGCATCTATGTGAACCCAGAATTACACATCACGAATGTGAAGATTCGTACCTACGGCCTTCAAGCAGAATACCTCCGCTCCACACCACTTCACAAAAGCCAAAGGGAAGTGCTCTCCAAGCACGGCGAATTTGCCGAGTTCACTTATCGCTTGTGTATAACGCATGAGTTGATAAGTCAGTTGTTGGCTATGGGGGATAAGGTGGAGGTGCTGGAGCCCGAAACGCTAAGGGAGAAGATGAAGAGATGTTTAATAGATTGTTTAACTAGATATAAGTAATAAGGTTATGGTAAAAAAAGAATTGTTTGATAGGTCAATAAAGAAAAGTTTTTTAGCAGGTATGCCTATTCTACCAGGTGTAATGGTAAATGACGAAAAAGATTTTGGCAGGTATATAACTACAAGGGGTATAACTAAGTGGCATGACACTTATTTTACTGAGGACTTTGAAAAAACTATCTTACGTGAGTTAAGTGAAGTGGTTGACAGATACAAAAATGTAAGAGGTAGTGAATTAAATAGTAAATTCTATTGTGTCGCTTCTTCTAGTCGATTAGCTGTCGCTAGTTTTTTAAAAAAACAAGACGGGAAAATAACTTATATATCATCCTTTAGAGGGGAAGAACTTGAAGACTTTTCATTTGAGAAGATTTTAAAAATCAAGAAAATAGGAAGAACTTCTCCTCAGATGGATGTTTGGTTTGAAACTAGTACTAAGGTGTTTTTTTATGAGGTTAAGTGCCACGAAATATTTGATTCTCATAAAAAAATCCTTCTGTCTAAAAGTTATAATCAGTATGATGTTTTTAAAGAAATAGCTGAGAAATATGGACTACCTTTAGATAGAGAAGTTATAAAGGATGGGTATAGGTATTTCTCTTTTGATTGGAGTGATTTTGATTTGAAATGCAATACACATCATTTTGACTTGAAACAGTTTATTTGTCATCTAATGGGTATTATATCAAGTAATACAAAACCAGGAAAAAAGAAACAATTTGTATATCTGTTTTATAAGAATGATAGTGATGAGTTCTCTAATATCTATGAACAATTAGAAATGGAGATAAAACAAATCAAAGATTCTTTTAAATGGCTTTTAGATAAATACAATATTCACTTCTCTTTTGAGTATAATACAAAGTTTGATACATTAAAGTAAATAAACCCGCCTCCTTTCTGCGGCGTTTTTGCACATCACCCTGCAAAAACGCCGTATTTCATGTTATTCCTTCGTATATATAATATGGGGGGCTATCCCTCTTAAGACAAACAATTATGACGATTCAATTAAACCCAACCAACATGAAACAAAGGAATGCAAAGAGCTTAATCGAAGTTTTACCTAACACCGCAGAAATCCCCATGCTCACAGTTGAAGAAGAACTGGTACTTGTTGCCCAAATAAGAAATGGAGATGCCGATGCTGTCGCAAAATTGAAGTTCCATAACCTACGCTTCGTTGCCAGTGTGGCAAAGCAGTATCAAAACCAAGGGCTCACGATGGAGCAGCTCATCGAAGAGGGGAACAACGGACTGGTGAAGGCAGCGGAGCGCTACGACGAGAGCAAAGGCTTCAAGTTCCTCTCCTATGCCGTGTGGTGGATTCGCCAGAGCATCCTTGAGGCACTGATGGCTATGGATGCCAAACGGCGAGGGCTTCCCACTCAGGAGTACACCCTGCTGACGGCGCGTGAACGTGGCATCCTGCGCGACTTAGAAGACGGCGATAGCCTGGAACAAATCGCAGAAGAACGCAGGCTCACGGTAGAGCGGGTGAGACAAATCCGAGAACTGGCACTGAGAAAGCTAAATCGACAGAAATCAACAGACCAACAGTAATAACCAATAATTTCAGGAACTATGATAACAACCGTAATGACTACGAACAAAAAGGAATTCCGCGAGATGATTGATAAGCTCCATGTGATGCAGAAGCGGATCTTCAGTCCCGACGAGGTGGATTACCTCACAGATTGCGACGGCTTCGAGTATCTGGAGTTCAAGCAGGAAGACGAATCGGACGAAGAATTGCTCAAGCTGTTTTCCACGTGGCTGCACGAGCGCCCCAAACAGCAGGGACATGTAGATTACTACATTCTGGTCTACCACCGCAAGGACGAGAGACTGACCCACTTTCAGCTCGAATACATGTATCGCCACATCACAGAATGCTTCGACACAAGTCACGGCTGGCTCTATGAAATCAACAATCGCATGCGCTTTCGCCTCCGCATTCGCCTGATTTGCAGCTACAAGAAACGCTTCCAGCGGCTGACAAGGAAGGACTGGAGAGGGGGCGTGGAAATAGACAATGACAACCAATAAAACGAGAAATATTGACCATGACAAAATTGGAAATCTTTCACGGACTTGTGGCCGCAGGCATGAGAATGCGCTACGGCGACAAGCCCTCCAAGGCAGCACTACTGCGATGCCTCTGGGAGAAAAAGCACATCATGGACGCTGGCTTTGTGGATTACTACCTCATGGCATTCACCCTTTTCCGCTACAAAGCCGACTCATTGGAAATCAGCTACTATCCACGCGGTGCTGTGCCCTCGTCCATCGTCTGCTATTGTTTGGGGCTCACGGAAATTGACCCCATCAAATACGGCCTTCATTCTGTCCGTTTCGTCAACGACCAGCCTCCTAAGTTCCAGTTCGACATTGAAGCCTCGCGCTACGATGAGTTCATGGAGATGGCGGAGCAGGTGCTGCAGGCCAGTGCGGCAGAGGGTTACGACATCCCTGCTATTCGTGAGCGTATGTTGCAACGCCTCAAGAACCTCACACCGATGGAGTATCTGAGCAGAAAGCAGGAGCGTCCTCTGCCTGAAAACCTGGACGACGAACTGGCGCGTTATGCCCTCCGCTTTCCTGACACAATGGATTTGTACGACGCTTATGTGCAGAATCCCAAGTGCAACATCATCATCTATCAAGAGGAAATGCTTGATATACTGAAGGATACTTTTCATGTCTCCAGTATCAAGGCAAACCAAATCCGCCTGAGCATTCAGCGGGGAGACGCAGAGCAAGTGGAAGCCTACAAGCAGGAACTCTTCTCTGACCTCCAAGAGCTCACACCCGCTGAAGCCGAAGCCGCTTGGCGACGCCTCACCAGCAACCCTCGCGCCTTCCTGAAGGCTCACGCAGTCAGTCATGTGCTGGCTCAGTATAAGTTTAAAATGAAATGAAAAGATTAACAAGATATCATTATTCTAATCATTAATTGCCATAACATGATATTCACAGTTATCATTCTTTCCATTTTATGGTTCGCAGGCCTCTATCTTATCTGGGCTTTCAGCAATTCAGATTCGGAGTTTGAGGAAATAGACGTTAATAATTATCAAATAAGCGACTAAAAGTTTGAGTGTAAACGAATTTGTTGTATTTTTGCAGCAGAAACCATTCAAAAACCTTAAAAACATTATTAAAATGACAAATATTGAAATTATCAAAGAAACAAGCAGAGTCTTGTTAGAGAACAATGCATGGGAAAGTATTTATGATAGATACGCTAAGGAAATTATCAGAAACAAGAAAAAATATGGTTCTAATTCTCGATTATTCCAAGTAAATAGCCCTTTGCTTGTCTATAGTAGTATTGGAAAGGTTAAAAGTAGTGCTAACACTACAGCATACGATTTGCGTTTTGCCGGCCAAAGCGTTGGAATCATAGAAGTTAACAAAGAAAAAGAAGTTAAATTGACGGTTTCTGCTGGTCAGGCAAAGTATGCGAAAGAGAAGTTTGGCTTTGCTGAAAGCAAGGAATTAAAGCGCGTTTGTTGGAAGTGCGATAAAGGTGCTATTTCATTCAGAAGGTTTTTCTTAAATAATGAATCTACCAACAATGTTGCCATTAAGAGCCCTGAACACCGTATAGAAAGCGAGCTCTTGAAAGAGTTCAGCAAAAAAACACGCAAACAAGATAAGCGTCTTTGTAACATTCAGCCTTTAAGATTAGGTGGAAGGTTCTTCCAACTAACCACACCGTTGAAGGGCAGCACACACACACCAACGTTATCTTTGACAGGGAATGAAAACGGTGCAACAGGCGGTGGAATAGATATTCTTGCACGAATCAAACATTCTGCTTTTAGTTCCAGATATGCAATTATTGAACTTAAGGACGAGAACAAGGACAATGAGTCTCAAGAAGAGACTATGTTTCAAGCATTAATCTATGCCACATTTATAGCCCATCTTCTTCGTTCTAGTAGTGGTAAATTGTGGTGGTATATTTTTAAGAATAAAACAGCCCAGAATGATGTGCTGAGGGATATAGTTGACTTCAGTGATTTTAGGGCTATACAAAATGTATTAGAGGATGTTCCCAATCATCTTGATTTAGATGTTGTCACATTAATGCCTGAGGGAAGTTCTGTAGAAGGTGAACTTAAAGATCTGAATATTGAAGACCTGAATGTTACTTTCCACCTATATACACTTTATTATAAAACAGATGCCGAAGGCAATCCTTGTGAGTTTAGTGGGACGTTGAAAGATGCACTTCAATAATAGCCTATGACAATTACTATTCATCGCGGCCTCAACCAAATCGGCGGCTGCATCACAGAGATAAGTACAGATTCGTCTCGGGTCTTTATCGACCTGGGACAGAATCTGCCGGGCAATGGCGAAAAGACGACTCCAGAGCAAGACAAGGCGATGGTGGAGAGTCTGTTCCGAAACAATCCGAGGGCACATGAGGCGGTGGTCTATACCCACGGGCACGAGGATCATATTGGACTCTTCAACTATGTGCCGAAGGGGATTCCTCAGATGATTGGCGAAGGTGCCAAAGAGGTTCTGCTGGAGAAATACAGAATATTTTGTGAAAAGGATGTAAAAGAAGGAAGTGACCCGACCATGGACAGGCGGAAATACAACAAGCTGAAGACCTTCAAAACTTGGCCCAGAAGCCGTCAGCCCCAACCTTTTTCTATTGGCAACATTCAGATTACGCCCTTCTTCAACTGCCACTCCATCTACGACTCCTATATGTTCCTGATAGAGGCCGATGGCAAGCGGATTTGGCACACGGGCGACTTCCGTCAGCACGGTTGGACGGGTGGAAAACTGATGCAGCTGCTGAAGTGGAAAGCCACGGATATCGATGTACTCATCACCGAAGGCACAATGCTTGGAAGCAGCGACGAGTGTATTCATGAGAAGCGGGTTTCAGAGAAGATGGCGGCCGTGATGCAGGCGTTCAAATATGTCTTTGTCCTTGCCTCGTCCACAGACATCGAGCGACTGGCGTCCATCAACCTGGCGGCAAAACGAAGCCATAAACCCCTGTATATCTGTCAAGGACTGATGAATGCAGCGATGCGTGTCTTCACGCGTCGCGAAGCAGAGACGTCTGAGGGCCTGTTCGACTTCAAGCCGCATTTCTACAACGAGAACAGACGATTGTTCTCTATGGGAAAGCACGAGTTCGTCTTGGTCTGCGGAGTTTCTCAATACGAGAAAATAGAGATGCTTCGGGGTGTATTGCCTGAGGAAGAAACGCTCCTAATCTATTCATCATGGGACGGATACTACAAAGATCCAGAACAAGTCAAGACGAATCCGATGTATAGTCTCTTCCGCAATATCTTCCACAACGTGGTGGACATCCACACCTCAGGGCACGCCGACCGAAAGACCATCCAAAAAGTCATAGAAACCGTGAATCCCAAGCAGGCAATCATTGGAATCCACAAGGAAAAAGGTCAGACGTTGGCATCGCTGCCATTGAGTGATGAGCTGAAAGGGAAACTCTTGGAGTTAGACGAGAGCCATCCAAGCTTAACCCTATAGAGCCATCAGCCGCTTTAGTACAGAAAACGTTTTGATTTGATAGTTTTTTATCGTTTTTGACGTTTCAGTCATTTTCTTCTCGCAACCCGCTGATTCTTAAATAGTAGGAGAGTGATCGAAATTTATTATCGGTCACTTTTCGGTCACTTTTCAGTCATTTTCGATCATTTTCGATCATATTTCAATCACATTTCAACCCTTTTATAAAAATA
>CACXXT010000074.1 GCA_902771725.1 uncultured Bacteroidales bacterium | reverse complement strand
TCCACGCGCTGCCCGGAGAGAGGGACACGTCGAAGATGGAGACCACGATAGTGAACAGGCTGGAGTCGATAGCGCAGCAGATAATGATAGGCGACGATGAACGAGGGGGGTGGAGTACTTTGGACCGCGGGGTGATAGGGCCGGGGAGTGAGAAGTATGTGCACCTGGTGGTTGCTGGGATGAACCAAATGGGGTATGCCATGGCCACCACGGCGGCGCACCTATGCCATTTCCCGAATTTTGACGAGAATGCGGAACGGCCCATTAGAACGAAGATAACCTTTGTGGACAAGGATGCCGACGTGGAGAATATCGCCATGAGCATCCTGCTGATGCAGAACGATTTCGTGAACCGCCTGAGCCACGTGGACAAGCGCCAGGTGCGGCGTTTCTTCGCTCAGTTGCAGGACGACCTCGAGGTCAGCAAGAACGAGTTGATTGACCAGATTTACCACCTGACCTGAAGCATTCGTGGTCCTTACGCCTTTCATGCTATGCAGTCATTCTTCCGCTATGTGCTCTACCACCTGATGGGCTGGAGAGCAGAGGTTTCTGTGGAACGTCCGCAGAAGTATATTATTGCCCTGGCCCCCCACACCAGCAACTGGGATTTCATGATGGGTCAGCTCTACAGCCACGCCGAGGGGTTCCGCTGTGAATTCATGATGAAGAAGGAGTGGTTCTTCTGGCCGCTGGGGCCTCTGTTCCGTCGCATGGGCGGAATCCCCGTGGAGCGCAAGAAGCACATGAGCCTCACGGATCAGCTGGCGCGTACGGCCTTGGAGCGCAAGGAATTCGGCTTGTGCATCACTCCGGAAGGCACGCGCAAGCCCGTCACGGAATGGAAACGTGGTTTCTACTACATCGCATTGAAGGCCAAACTGCCTATCCTGCTTTTCGGACTGGACTACGGAAAGAAGCGCATCGTCTGCACCAAGAGCATCATCCCCACGGGCGATGTCGATGCGCAGATGCAGGAGATCAAGGAGTACTTCCGCGAATTCCAGGGTAAGGTGCCGGAGAATTTCGTGCTTTAGGCAGCTGCTTGAAAGGACCCGAGCAACAGCTTGAATCAGCTTCTGCGGAAGGCTGAATGGAAAGACAGAGGAGGAGAGACGGATTTATTGAACATTGAAGCATTCTTGAAAGTGAAAAAGAGATATTTATTGACCATAGGGCTTTTGTGGATGGCAGGCGTTTGCGTCGCACAGAAGCCACAGGAGAAGAACGGCATCGCCAATTTTGTAGCCACCTTCACGTCCGGCTACGGCGGGCGTCAGGTAGAAAGTCGTCTGGAAGACTTGCAGATAGATGATGAGAACAAAGAGGTACGCGTTTATGCCGATGAGGTCATGGCGTGGTATCACTTCGACCGTGCCCGCGTGGAGCAGACCTATGCCGCCTTGCGCCAGCTCCTGCCGCCTGAGCGGCGCAGCTACAAGCTGCAGATATACTCCAAGGGGAAACTCCTCGAAGACCTTGTCGAAGGAGGGTGGAACCGCGAGGACGACCGCCATTGGAACCGGAAAGAGCATCGTGGCAACGCCTGGGTCACCCCGCTGGATCGTCCGTATTCCATCACGAAGGGTCTCGGCGGCAGACACCTGAGCGTAACCGCCAGCCATGGCTGCTACTACTCCATCGGAGACCACAAGTGGCAATGGCAACGTCCCCATATGTTCTGCACCACGGAGGACCTGCTCTCCCAGACCTTCGTCGTCCCCTACCTGATTCCCATGCTGGAGAACGCCGGGGCCGTGGTCTATTCCACCCGCGAGCGCGACTGGCAGAAGCACGAAGTCATCGTGGACAACGACACACCCGACCAGCAAGGCACCTACTCTGAACAGCCTGGCACCTACCCTTGGGAACCTGCAGGCAGCGGCTTTGCCCAACTGAAGGCCGTCTATGTCAATGGCGACACCCCCTTCGCCGACGGCACCTCGCGCAAGGTTCCCGCCCAGAGCCGCAAGACGCAGACGAGCACGATCACCTGGACTCCTGCCATTCCGGCCGATGGCGAATATGCTGTCTACGTCTCCTATCCCACCCTTCCCACCAGCGTGCAGGATGCCCACTATACGGTTCGCCATCGCGGTCAGTCCACGTCCTTCCGCGTGAACCAGCAAATGGGCGGCGGCACGTGGGTATACCTCGGAACCTTTGATTTTGCTGCCGGACAGAGTGCCGACAACTGCGTGGTGCTGACCAACCAGAGCGGCTATCGCGGGCATGTGACAGCCGATGCCGTTCGCTTCGGAGGCGGCATGGGAAACATCGCGCGTGGCGACAGCACCGAGGTCACTCTCAGCGGTTTCCCCCGTTTCCTCGAAGGTGCTCGCTACACAGCCCAATGGGCAGGCATGCCAGAATGGGTCTACGGCAACAAAGGATTTACGAACGACTACTCCGAGGACATTAATGTACGCTCGCTGACCACCAACCACCTGGCTCGCGGCAGCGCCTTTGTTCCCCTGCCCAAGCCCTGGAACAGCGCTGCTGACCCCTCCCTCGCCAATCCAGACATCCCCGTAGTTCTCCGTCAGGACACTACCGGCACGGGCGTTCAGGGGCTGAATGTTCCCCTCGAGATGAGCATCGCCCTCCACACGGATGCCGGCTTCACGCGTGACCACACTACCGTGGGTTCTCTGGGCATCTACACTACCGACTTCTACGACGGTCGCTATCCTTCGGGCATCCGCCGCATGGCAGCCCGCGACGTTTGTGACCTCGTCATGAGTCAGCTGGAGCACGACCTGCAGGCAACCTATGGCGGGTGGACACGGCGCCAGATGTACGACCGCAACTACAGCGAGAGCCGCGAGCCTGAAGTGCCTGGCATCATCCTCGAGATGCTCTCGCACCAGAACTTCGCCGACCTCTGCCTCGGCCACGACCCCACCTTCAAGTTCACCCTGGCCCGCGCTACCTACAAGGGCATCCTCCGCTACATCCATGCCATGCACCAGGACAATGACCTCGTCGTTCAGCCTCTGCCTGTAATCGCCCTGGGAGCCTACATCACCCCCGGCGCCCAGCAGGTCCGCGTCAGCTGGTTGGCGGTTGAGGACCCGTTGGAGCCAAGTGCCATGCCCGACGGCTTTGTCGTTTACCACGCAGAAGGCGACGGCGGCTACGACAACGGCACCTTCGTCACCGAGGCGCACTACGAACTGGACAGCGCCACCCCCACGGTACTCCATCGCTTCAAGGTCTGCGCCGTGAATGCCGGCGGGCAGAGTATGCCTTCGGAGGAAGTCTGCGCCTACCTCTCCATGATCGGGGACAAGCAGGTGCTCGTCATCGACGCCTTCGACCGCTTGGCAGGACCGCAACCCGTGGACAACGACAGCCTGCAGGGCTTCGACCTGAATGCCGATCCGGGTGTTCCCATGGCCAAAATGCCAGGCTACTGCGGCCGTCAGGTCAATTTCAACAAGGCCGTCATGGGCCGCGAGGGCGTCAACGGACTGGGCTATAGCACCTCGGAACTCGAAGGCATGATCCTCGCCGGCAACACCCGCGACTGGAGCACACGCCATGCCCAGGATATCATCGCCGCCACGGGAGGTCGCATGAGCATCAGCAGCTGTACCGTCAGCGCCGTCAGTCGTGCAGACTTCGACAGCCGCTCCGCCAGTCTGATGGACATCGTGTTCGGAGCTGAGAAAGCCGACGGCTATTCCCTCCGCCCCTACAAGGTCTTTCCGCCCAAGCTCGTGCAGGTGGCAGCCGAGTTCGCCCGTTCCGGCGGCAACCTTCTGGTCAGCGGCGCTTATGTGGGCTCGGACATGACCAGCGATGCCGACCGACTCTTCACGCGCTCTCTCCTGAAATACGAATACGCCGGAGCCGTTCCGGCCGACTCCATCAACGGCATCACCAGCAACGACGGCACCTTCGACATCCATCGGCACCTCAACGAGGAACTCTACTGCGTGCCCGCCGTGGACTGCCTGGCACCCACCTCCGAGGCCTTCTGCCCCATGGTCTATGGACCTGCAGGACTGTCTGCTGCCGTGGCCTACGACGGCCAGGACTACCGCGCCATGACCTTGGGCTTCCCCCTGGAGAGTATCACGGACACGGAGATGCGCCGCCGCATCCTGATGAACATCATAGCCTTCCTCACCCGTTAACCTGCATGGGCACACCCACGTTCCAGTTCAAGCAGTTCACCATCGCCCACGACCGTTGTGCGATGAAGGTAGGCACGGACGGCGTGCTCGTCGGAGCATGGTCGGAGCTGCCCTGCCAGGGTCGCATTCTCGACGTCGGAACCGGCACGGGACTCATCGCCCTGATGGTAGCCCAGCGCTCGCCTTCCGCCGAGGTCACGGGCATCGACATCATTCCGGAGGCCGTGGAGCAGGCACGGGAGAATGTGGCGGCCTCGCCCTTCTCCGCCCGAGTGGACATCCGTCTTCAGTCGCTTCAGGAGCTCTCGGCCACGGACCAGCAGTTCGACGCCATCGTCTGTAACCCTCCCTTCTTCGAGGAGACCCTGCTGCCTCCCGACGCCAGCCGGGGCTTAGCCCGCCACACCTCCGGCTCGCTCAGTTTCGAAGAACTGGTTCTCGGCAGCGCCCGTCTGCTGGTGCCCGGAGGGCTATTTAACGTCATCCTCCCCTTCGCGTCCTTCGATGCCTTCCGCCTGCTCTGTTTCTCTTGTGGCTTCGGTCTCCGCCGCTCCCGCAGTGTGCAGGGCACAGCCAGGAAAGCCCCCAAGCGCATGCTCGCCACCTTCGTCAAGGGCGATGCCGTCTGGACACAGGAAAAGCCCCTCATCCTGAACGACGGAGAGCGCAGAACCAACGATTATGCGGCTCTGACAAGCGATTTCTACCTATGGTAGGCGGTTTCTTGGCATAAAATGCTTGAAATCTCACAAATTATCACTACCTTTGCGCGCTCATTCACGTGGAGTGAGCCTTTCTACGAAGTAAAAGTACCTAAATGATGCAAAATAAAGAACATTCTTTCTCCTTCTTTGCGGACTTCGAAGACATCAACTACGACGTCTTCGACATCCCCTTCCCCAAGGATTTGCCCGTCCTTCCCCTGCGAGACATGGTGCTCTTCCCGGGCGTCATCCTTCCCGTGGCCATCGGTCGGCCGATCTCCATGAACGTGATTCGCCAAGTCGCACCTTCCAACGAGATCTTTGCCACAGCCACTCAAATCGATGAGAACGTCGAATTTCCGGGTGTCAAAGACCTTTATCAGCATGGTGTGGCGGCACGTGTCCTGCGCCTCTTCAACCATTCCGACGGCAGCTGCACGGCAATCATCCAGGGACTCTCCTCCGTCCATCTGACCAATATTCATACTGACATCGAAGGCATCCGTGCCCACGTCGTTGGCCACACGGAGAAAGAGCTGGACGATACCGTCCTGTCGGCCTTGAAAGCCAACGTCCGCGATTGCATGCAGGAATACATGCACCTCGACGAACGCTATACCGAAGAGGATTTAACCGGATTCAATGCCACCTACGAGTTGCGCTACTTCATCAACAACGTATGCACCCAAGCCCCCCTTCCCGTCAGCGATAAGATTGCGCTCCTTGCCGAATCCAACCCTCTGAATCGCGGTACCAAGCTGCTGCGTCTGCTCTCTCGCCAGATCCAGTTCGTACGTCTGCGCTCCGATATCCAGCGGCAGACGCAGGCCGAAATCGACAAACAGCAGCGCGACTTCTTCCTCCAACAGGAGATCCACAATATCCAGCAGCAGCTGGGAAACAACTCCCAGACCGACGCCGCGCGCTTCCGCAAGAAAGCCAGCTGGCTGAAGTATTCCAAGGAAGCCTACGACACCTTCCTCCAGGAGGTCGGCAAGCTGGAACGCCTCAATCCCCAGAACCCGGACTACCAGACGTTGTACAACTACCTGGACATCATGGTGCAGCTGCCCTGGGGAACAGCCACGAGCGACAACCTCAACCTCATCAGCGCCGAGCGCGTGCTGAACAAGAATCACTACGGGATGAAGGAGGTCAAGGAACGCATCCTCGAGCATCTGGCCGTGCGCCACATGAACGGCGGCTGGGGCAGCAAGTCCACCATCATCTGCCTCTACGGCCCTCCGGGTGTGGGCAAGACCTCGCTCTGCAAGAGCATCGCCTCGGCCATGAAGCGCAAGTACGTGCGTGCCTCGCTCGGTGGACTGCATGACGAAGCCGAGATCCGCGGACATCGCCGCACCTACATCGGAGCCATGCCCGGACGCATCATCAAGGGGCTCATCAAGGCAGGCAGCAAGAACCCCGTCTTCGTCCTCGATGAAATCGACAAGATCACGGAGGACACCCACAACGGCGACCCCGCCAGCGCCCTGCTCGAAGTCCTCGACCCCGAGCAGAACAAGACCTTTCACGACAACTACCTCGAGGTGGACTTCGACCTCTCCAAGGTCATGTTCATCGCCACGGCCAACAACGTCGGCGCCATCCCAAAGCCCTTGCTCGACCGCATGGAGCTCATCGAGGTCAACGGCTACATCACCGAGGAGAAGATAGAGATTGCCCGCCGCCACCTGGAGCCGCGCGTGAAGGAGAACTGCGGTATTTCTAAATACCGCGAGCTGAAGTTCACCAAGGCCGCCCTGGAATTCCTCATTGAGCACTACACGCGCGAGAGTGGCGTGCGCGGATTGGAACAGGAGCTCGACCGCTTCTACCGCAAGATGGTGCTCCACTTCGAGCGCAACAAGACCTTCCCCGCCACCAAGATCAAGCCCGAAGACGTGGAACAGATCCTCGGGAAACCCAAGTTCACGCGCGACATCTACCAGGGCAACGGCTTTGCCGGAGTCGTCACGGGACTGGCCTGGACCAGCGTGGGCGGTGAGATCCTCTTTATCGAGACCAGTCTCAGCCGCGGCAAGGGACAGAAACTCACGCTCACGGGCAACCTCGGCGACGTGATGAAGGAATCCGCCATGCTCGCCGTGGAGTTCATCAAGGCTCATGCGGACGATATCGGCGTGGACCTGCGCGTGTTCGACAACTACAACATCCACATCCATGTTCCCGAGGGAGCCGTGCCCAAGGACGGCCCCAGCGCCGGCATCACCATGACCACCAGCCTCGCCTCGGCGCTCACTCAGAGGCTCGTGCGTCACAACCTGGCCATGACGGGCGAGATCACCCTGCGCGGCAAGGTGCTCCCTGTGGGAGGCATCAAGGAGAAGATCCTCGCCGCCAAGCGTGCTGGCATTACCGACATCATCCTCTGCCAGGACAACCGCAAGGACATCGAGGAAATCGACTCGATGTACCTCAAAGGGCTCACCTTCCACTACGTCGAGAACATCCTCGATGTGCTCCAGTTCGCCCTCCTGCAGCAGCAGGTGGACCACCCCATTCAGTTTAAGTTCGAGGAGGAGAAAGACAAATGACATTCACGCTAGAGCATACCGACCCCCAGAGCAGCGCACGTGCCGGAGTGCTGCATACCGACCACGGCGACATCCGCACCCCGATCTTCATGCCCGTGGGCACCGTTGGCAGTGTCAAGGGAGTGCAGCTGCGCGATCTCTATGAGGATATCAACGCCGAAATCATCCTCGGCAACACCTACCACCTCTACCTGCGTCCCGGCACCCCCATCATCGAGCAGGCGGGAGGTCTGCATCGCTTCAACGGCTTCCAGCGCCCTATGCTCACGGATAGCGGTGGCTTCCAAGTCTTCTCCCTCACGGGCATCCGCAAGCTCCGGGAAGAAGGATGCGAGTTCCGCAGCCACATCGACGGCAGCAAGCATTTCTTCTCACCGGAGAGCGTCATGGACATCGAACGCAGCATTGGCGCAGACATCATGATGGCATTCGACGAGTGCCCGCCCGGAACAGCACCCTACGACTACGCCCGTAAGAGCCTGACACTCACCCACCATTGGCTCGACCGCTGCATCCGTCGCTTTAACGAGACAGAGCCCCGCTACGGCTACCACCAGGCTCTCTTCCCCATCGTGCAGGGATGCACCTACCGCGACCTCCGAACAGAGAGTGCCGAGTTCGTGGCATCCAAGGAAGCCGAGGGAAACGCCATCGGAGGACTGGCCGTGGGCGAACCCGCCGAGGTGATGTACGAGATGATAGAACTCGTCAACGGCATTCTCCCCAAGGACCGTCCGCGCTACCTGATGGGAGTGGGGACCCCCGTGAACATCCTCGAGGCCATAGAACTCGGAGTGGATATGTTCGACTGCGTCATGCCCACACGCAACGGCCGCAACGCCATGCTCTTCACCTCCGAAGGCGTCATGAACATGCGCAACGCCAAGTGGGCCACGGACTTCACGCCCATAGACCCCAATGGCACCAGCTACGTCGACCGCACCTACACGCGCGCATACCTTCATCATCTCTACAAGGCGCAGGAACTCCTGGCCCTGCAGATCGGCAGCATCCACAACCTCGCCTTCTACCTATGGCTCGTCCGCGAGGCCCGCAGCCACATCCTCGCAGGAGACTTCCGCACGTGGAAAGACGTGATGGTCAGGAAAGTAAGTCAGAGATTGTAAAAGACCAAAGCAATTCGACAAACAGGTAATGAAGAAGTATCTGAATTACATAAAGAGAATGTTCTTCTCCCGGTTCGACCGCTACATCATAGCCAAGTTCCTGGGGACCTATTTCTTCTCCATCATTCTCATCATCTCCATCGCCGTGGTCTTCGACTTCTCCGAGAACTCGGACAAGTTCACCATGAACCACGCGCCGATGTCCGCCCTGCTGAAGTACTACATGGACTTCATCCCCTTCTACACCAACCTCTTCTCCGCCCTCTTCGTCTTCATCGCCGTCATCTTCTTCACCTCCAAACTGGCGGAGAACAGCGAGATCATCGCCATGATGAGCACGGGCATCAGCTTCAGCCGCCTGCTGCGCCCCTACCTCCTCTCCTCCACCCTCATCGCCCTCATTAGTTTCTACCTCGGCTCCGAAGTCATCCCGCGAGGCTCTACCAAGCGCATCGACTTCGAATTGCGCTACAAGAGCCGCCGCAAGCCCCAAATCGCGGAGCACATGCAGCTGCAGGTCGACACGGGCGTCATCGCATACCTCGACTACTACGACGGCGACCGCAAGGTGGGCTACCGCTTCTCCCTCGACAAGTTCCAGAACAAGAGCCTCGTCAGCCACCTCACGGCACAGCGCATACAGTACGACACCCTAGCCGACGAGCGCTTCCATTGGAAACTCTACGAAGTCAAGATACGCACCCTTCGGGGACTGCGCGAGCAGATCACCACACATCAGTACCTCGACAGCCTGATTATCATGGAACCCAGCGACTTCTTCGCCACCAAGAACCAGCAGCAGGCACTCACCAACCGCGAACTCCTGGACTACATCGAGCGCCAGCAGCTGCGCGGATCCGGCAACGTCAAGGTCTTCGAGGTCGAGTACCACAAGCGCTTCGCCGACCCCTTCGCCGCCTTCATCCTCTCCACCATCGGACTCTGCCTGAGTTTCCGCAAGCGCAAGGGAGGCATGGGAGGAGCACTCGGAATAGGACTCGCACTATCCGCCACGTACATCCTCCTCCAGACCATATCCTCCACCTTCGCCATCAACAGCAACTGGCCATGCATGCTCGCAGCATGGATTCCCAACATACTTTTTACCATCATAGCACTCTATCTCTACCGCAGAGCCCTGCGCTAAACCACACACATACTCCCCTATGCAATTCGAAGAATTAGACCTCAACTACGACGTACTCGATGCCCTCGACGACATGCACTTCGTCGACTGCACACCCATCCAGGAACAAGCCATACCGCCCCTGCTCGAAGGACGAGACCTCATCGGCGTGGCACAGACCGGAACCGGCAAGACCGCCGCCTACCTCCTCCCCGTGCTATCCCTCCTGCGCGACGGAGGCTACCCCAAGGACGCCATCAACTGCGTCATCATGTCCCCCACCCGCGAGCTCGCACAGCAGATAGACCAGGCCATGGAAGGATTCTCATACTACCTCGAAGGAATCTCCAGCGTAAGCGTCTACGGAGGCAACGACGGCATACGCTACGAACAGGAGAAACGCGCCCTGCAGCTTGGAGCAGACGTCATCATCGCAACCCCCGGACGCCTGATCAGCCACCTTTCCCTCGGTAACGTAGACCTCTCACGCGTCAGCTTCTTCATCCTCGACGAGGCCGACCGCATGCTCGACATGGGCTTCTACGACGACATCATGCAGATTGCCAGCTTCCTGCCCAAGCAGCGCCAGACCATCATGTTCTCCGCCACCATGCCCGCCAAGATCGTGGAGCTCGCCAAGACCATACTCACAGACCCCGTGGAAGTCAAGATAGCCCTCAACAAACCCGCCGAAGGCATCAGCCAGAGCGCCTACGTCTGCTACGAAGCCCAGAAGATGCAGATCATCCAGCACCTCTTCCGCCAGCGCAAGCCAGAGCGCGTCATCATCTTCGTCGGAAAGAAAGTCCACACCAAGGACGTCGCCATCACCCTCAAGCGCCACGGCTACAACGCCGAAGCCATGCACAGCGACCTCCTCCAGGAACAGCGCGACGATGTCATGTACCGCTTCAAAACCGGCCAGGTGGACATCCTCGTGGCCACAGACATCGTAGCCCGCGGCATCGACATCGACGACATACAGCTCGTCATCAACTACGACGTGCCACACGACGAAGAAGACTACGTCCATCGCATCGGCCGTACAGCCCGTGCCGGCCGCGACGGCCGCGCCATCACCCTCGTCTCCGAGAAAGACCAGCCCCTCTTCGCCGCCATCGAACGATTCCTCGAGAAGGAAGTACCCAAGGAACCCGTGCCCGAGGAATTCGGCGAGGCCCCAGCCTACACAGGCCGAGGCGAACGCAGCCGCACCTCCCGCTCCTCCCGCTCCGGTCGCTCCCGTTCCTCCCGTTCTGGCTCCTCCTCCCGTTCCGGCCGTTCCCGTTCTTCCAATACCCGGGCTAAATCTGGCAACCATCCCACTTCCGACTCCCACACCACCTCCGGCAACGCCCCCACCACACCCTCGGACACCTCCGCAACACACACCAGCCCCGAAGCATCCGCAAAAAAGCGAAAGCCCCGTCATCGCGGAGGACGCAACCGCCGCAAGCCCGGGAATGCCGAAGAATAAAGAAAACACGTTGAAGCACTTGAAAACACAAAGAGGCACGGAGCTCTCCGTGCCTCCTTTCTATATATCAT
The DNA here is from genome assembly GCA_902771725.1 of uncultured Bacteroidales bacterium. GTDB lineage: Bacteria > Bacteroidota > Bacteroidia > Bacteroidales > Bacteroidaceae > Physcousia. Next base: position 10,736 of record CACXXT010000074.1, on the reverse strand, counting down.
GAATCATTTCCGTTTATTAATCTTTTATCTTTCCTCTATTCACTCCAACGTTTGACCTCGAAGTCGGTGGCAGAGAACCACTGGCCGAGCCACGTCTTGCCCGTGAAAGCATCGTCGGAGGTAAGGCCGTAGCGGATGACGGTGGGAGCGGTGATGCGGATGGGCTCGAAGGCAATGCGGTTCCAGCCATAGCCTTTTTGGCCGTTGACCCTAACCAATTCACCTTGCTTATGACCGTAAGCCATAGAGTCAGATGGAACAACATCGTGGTTGTGGAGACGAAAGAATTTGTCGGCCTCAACCCAGATATCGCCTCCCGTGTTGCCCGTGGCTGGAATCTCAATGAACTGAGGCTTCTGATTACCCACGATGATATAGATGCAGGCTCCGGTGCCATTGGCTCGGGCTGCACAGGTCAGGCGATAGGTGCCTGGTTGAAGGCTGTCGGTTCGCTCCACACGCAGACGCTGGCGGTGGTTGTCATCGTAGCAATCGAGATAGCGGACATCGCGGTCGCCTGAGAGGTGCTCACCATGTGCAGTGAAGCGGTCGTTGCAACCCTGTGCATTCAGAATCTTCCAGCCATTGTCCTGCAGGAAGTCCCATTCATGGGGCTGAACGTAGATGCCGTCGTGCGTGTTCTCGGCACGCCTGCGAGCATCGTATTTTTCCCACTCCTGCCTATTGTACTCCTCCGTGGCCTTGATGAGTTTTGGGAGACCATAACCAATGGCAGCGCCTGCTACGGCCAGTCCGGCAATCCACATCACGAGCAGAGCGATGCGCTGACGATAGGGCATGGAAGGCATCTGCTTGAACTCGTTCAAGAGGCTGTGGATGAGAGCGTAAGCGGTGATGGCGAGGACGAGTCCTGCTGCTACCACAAAGATATAAAAAGGAACTGTCAATGAAGGAACGAGCGCTGCGAACTCCGATGTCTGGAAGAAGCTGTCGCTCTCTTTTAGGAATTCAAAGGGATTCACGGCGAAGGCTGTCAGGCAGACAATACCCACCAGGCACATCACGGCCAGGAACGCTCCGAAAGCATAGATAGTCCAACGAACGATGAAGGCGATGACTGCCCAAAGTGCTGCGAAGAAACCGCCGATGCAACCCAGGCAGCCAGTGGAACGAGCCCCTCTCCCCGCTTCCCCCGTGGGGGGAAAAGCCTCGTTTCCACTTGCTGGGTTAGGCTTACCGACTGTACTTTCAGAGGAATAGCCACCCTCCACCCCACGGGGGGAGCGACTTATCTCTTCCGCCAGATTCTGCGGATTCACCTCCTTACCCTTCATTCTCAGGCGATCCTCAGGCGTCACGGCCACTGGCATCAGGATAGCCAGGAGGATATATGCGATGATGAGGGCGATACCCCAGAAATAGATCTGGAAATAGAGGTATTGATGTGGCAGGAACCAAAGGAAGTTGTATGACGAACCAGCGAAGGACAGCAACACCGCGGCCACATAGCCCAGTCGCCACCACAGCACATCGCCGCCGAAATAGGCTGCGAAGCCCGAGAGCACGCCCATCACCTTCTTGTCGGAAAGGTCGCGATAGAGGCGCTTAGAGGTCTCTCCCCCATCCCCTCCCCTGTTAGGGAGGGACGTTTGTATATTTATAGCCTCTGCTCCCTGTGCCTTCAGGTCATCGAAGAGTTCGGCGATGCGGGCTTCAAGGTCTTCAGCAATCTCCTCGCCACCCTCGCGCGTGCGGAAATAATTACGGAGCGACTGTTCGTAGGTGGCCAGCATTTCGTAGGCATCCTCGTCTATGGCAAAGAGGCGCCCGCAAAGGTTGATGGTAATATTCTTTTTCATTTCTTCAAGTAATTTACGGTGTTAGAGATTTCACTCCAGGCACGGTCCAGCTCCTCGAGGAACTGCTGCCCTAGAGCGGTTAGTTCGTAGTATTTGCGGGGCGGCCCCTGCGTGCTCTCCTGCCATTCGTAGGCGAGCAGGCCGTCTTTCTTCAGACGCGTCAGCAGCGGGTACAGTGTGCCTTCCACCACCAGCAGTTCAGCTTCTTTCAGCTGCTGGATGATGTCCGAGGCGTAGGCCGGCTGCCGCTTCAGCAGCAGCAGGATGCAATATTCCAGCATCCCCTTGCGCATCTGTGATTTGGCATTTGTTACGTCAATCATATATGCAATTAAAACTTTTATTTCACATTTGATAATTTATTCCTGCGGCATGATGAGCCAGAGAATCAGATAGATGATTCCGCCGCAAAACATGGTGCTGACGGTCAGCACGACCCAGACGAGGCGCAGGATGTCGGCATCCCAGCCGAAGTGCTGGGCTATGCCACCACAAACGCCAGCTATCCATTTGTTGTAACGTGAACGGGCAAGTCTTCCTTGTGTCATAATGGTTTCCTGTTTTAAAGTTACTATTCTATTTCCTGTCCCCACAGCCTCGGGCGTCCCCTACTCCATGAGAACTTTTGCTTAAGCGGGGGCAAAGGTATGCAAAATATGAGTACCTTGCAATACATAGTACTAACAAAACACTAAAGAATAACATTATTTAACTAAAAGCACATGTTTTCCTCCATTCCTAGCTTGTATCCTCCTATACATTTAATTACTTGACGAAGGATCGGTTGAAGTGGAGGAAAATGGACGTGGAGCGAGGGATAGAGTGATTTTGTTTCTTAAAAATAGGAGATTAAGGAAGAAATGCACTATCTTTGCAGCAGAAAACAGATTTAATGCAAATTACGATGGATTCTCTAACATCTTATTTTGATAATATGCACTCCAAGGGCGAGGCTCTGGGAGAAGGATTCGCCATTCACACATGTCCGGAACTGATAGCCTTCGTACAAGAGGTGGGCTTCTTGCCTCTGCTGGAAAGCGGTGTGGCTGGCTACAGCGCAGAGGCGCTGATGGCAGAAGAATGTCGCTATACGGTCTTTCCTGACGGGTCGTGGGAATGGCCGTTGTGGGAATGGAAGGGCTCGGTTATCCGCGACGGCCTCTGCGTCTACGGCAAGTTCTTCGCCGGCAAGGCAGGCTTTATCAGTCGCGAATGGTGGCCCGACCTCTACAACTGGCGGCGCAGCCAGCATCCAGCGCCCAAGGAAGGCAGCATCGAGGACGTTATCCTGACGACCTTGCGGGAGAACGACAGCATGATTACGCGAGAATTGCGTGCCGCCTGCGACTTCACGGGAAAGAACATGCGTTCAAAGTTCGACAACTACGTGACGCGCCTGCAGATGGCCTGCCGCATCGTCACTGAAGACTTTGTCTACCCTACCGACCGCCACGGTCACGAGTATGGCTTCGGATGGGCATTGCTCACGACGCCCGAACGGCTGCTGGGTACCCCCGAGGAATCCTTCCAGCGCATGGTTCAGCACCTTACACGTTTGCTTCCCTATGCCACAGAGAAGCAAGTCCATAAGCTCCTGAAATAGAAATGCCCTAGACTATAAAACGAATTTCACAATGACACCAAACGTTCAAAACGTGATGAGGGGGAATATAACTCATCCGGTTCTGCAGTCTCACTCGTGAGACAACCCCACACACCCTGCTCCATCCCTCCACACACCTTGCTGCATCGCCCCACACACCTTGCTGCATCGCCCAACACACGCTGCTGCATCGCCCGACACACCATCGACCTCATAACTGCCCCATCACCCGAGCATAAAAAAATCACTTTGGTCGAAAAAGTTTACCTAGTTTCCGGTGGATTTCCTATTTTGCCGGAAACTAGGTAAACTTTTTCGACCAAAGTGATAAATTTGATGCGTTTGGTGCATACATCTGTCCACTTTGAGCTAAAAATAAAAGTAAGAGACGGAAAAAACAGCAAAACAATATCTATTCGGAGAAAAATGACTAAATTTGCAGCGCTATTAAGAAAGAATGATAGAAAAAGTGAACGGATATCAGCGATTTGGTGAACGGGTATTGACCGGAATACGCAATCAAAAGCTATATGCGTTTTCATAAGAAATAAAATGTGCGATTAAATGTCACTACCTAAGTTTATCATAACAATGGATGGTTACCTGCGACTTGGCATGGTGAATCAGCATAAGGATTTACTGATTGGCGATGAACAGTGCATCGGTGGCGGGTACTATCAGTTCGACTGGACAAGTAACCGCCTGCTGCTTGACCGTGCATCGTATGACTTTGGACGACCACGATGGCACTTGCTTGAAACGCTCCGAGTGCCGGCATCATATCGTGGCCTCCGCATCATCTATCTCTACGATGATGACCATGAGGACTACATCGTGAGTGATGAACTGAAAATAGAGTATTATTGAAAGTTTTTTGAAGCTCTGCCACAAATTGGCATACCTTCTTCCTTTCTTTGCAGCAAAATTCGTGAAACATGGACAATGACAGAGGACAAAGCCTGATAAGCAAATACGTCTGGGTGATAGAAACAATATACCGCCGAGGGCCGATCTCGTTCAAGGAACTGAACGAGCGATGGCTGCGCGATGACATCAGTCGGGGCGTGGAGATTCCGAAACGCACTTTCGACAACTGGAAGTATGTCATCTGGGATATGTTCGGTATAAGCATAGTCAATGAGAACCGAGGTGAGTACCGTTACTACATCGAGAACGAAGAGGACATTAGTAAAAACGGACTGCGCTCGTGGCTCTACAATACAGCATCTTCACCCTCAACCTCCACCACACCTTCGACTTCCAGCAGGAACTGCTTTGGAACGGCGGAGACGTGGAAGTGCTCGAACCCGAATGGCTCCGCAGGGAGATTGCAGGAAAGATAAAGAGAATGTGGCATCAATATAAGGAGGAGTGAGTATGCAAGATTTTGCTGCTATAGATTTTGAGACGGCAAACAATGAGCGCAGCAGCGTATGCAGTGTTGGAGTCGTGATTGTCAGGGGTGGTGAGATAGTGGATTCGTTCTACTCCCTCATCCAGCCCGAACCCAACTATTATAACTACTGGTGCAGCCAAGTTCATGGGCTTACCCGAGAAGACACAGAGGAAGCGCCCGTGTTCCCCAAGGTGTGGGCACAGATTGAGCCTCTCATCGAAGGCTTACCCCTAGTGGCCCACAACAAGCCCTTCGATGAGAGCTGTCTAAAAGCCGTATTCCGTGTCTATCAGATGGACTATCCCGACTACGAGTTCTACGACACCCTCGCCGCCTCCCGCCGCAAGTTCCGCCATCTGCCTAACCACCAGCTGCACACTGTAGCCGCTGAATGTGGTTACTGCTTAGAGAACCATCACCATGCGCTGGCTGATGCAGAGGCGTGTGCCTGGATAGCAAAGGAAATTCTGTGAAAATAGCGTCAAAGATGACACATTTTTGAGATTTGATGACTCTTTGTGAAAGAAAAGAATTATCTTTGCCGGCAAAATCGTAGATATGGAAGAGAATAAGATAATAATTTACCAGACAGAAGACGGACAGACACAGATTGATGTCCGTCTGGAGAATGAGACGGTGTGGCTAAGTGCCAATCAAATGGCTGCTTTGTTCGGTAGAGATGAAAAAACAGTCCGTAAACATATTAATAATGTGTTTTCCGACCAAGAAGTGCCCAAAGAAATCAACACGCATTTTTTGCGTGTTAATGGGGTCAAGCAACCTGTAGCGTATTATACTCTCGATGTCATCATCTCCGTTGGCTATCGCGTGAAGAGTAAGCGTGGCGTACAATTCCGTCAGTGGGCTAACCGTATTCTAAAAGAATATATTATCAAGGGCTACGCCGTTAACGAGCGCATCCGAAAGGAGCAAATAGGTGAGCTTCGTCAGTTGGTGGGTATGCTTGGACGTACCATCCAGAGCCAGCCGCTTCTTTCCACCGACGAGACTAATGCACTCTTCGAAGTGGTGACGAACTACACTTACGCTCTGGATACCCTCGACAACTATGATTACGAACGATTGACTATAGACAAGACTACCAAGGAAGAGCCATTCCATGCTACCTATGAGAATGCGATGGAGGCTATCAATGGCTTGCGCGAAAAGTTTGGCGGCTCTGTGCTCTTCGGCAACGAGAAGGACGACTCGTTCAAGAGCAGCATTGGACAGATATACCAGACCTTTGGAGGTGAAGAACTCTATCCCAGCGTAGAGGAGAAAGCCGCCATGTTGCTCTATCTTGTCACCAAGAACCATTCCTTCAGCGATGGCAATAAACGCATTGCCGCCACCCTCTTCCTTTGGTTCCTCAACAACAACCATATCCTCTATCGCAAAGACGGTAGCAAACGACTTGCTGACAACACCCTTGTTGCCCTAACCCTAATGATTGCCGAAAGCAAGACGGAGGAGAAAGATGTGATGGTGAAGGTGGTAGTGAATCTTATTAATCAGAGGAACTAATAACTATTCGCCGATGCAGAGGCTTGCGCTTGGATAGCAAGAGTAATACAATAACTATATAATGAGATTAGCATGAGTGTATAACTGGTATTTATGTTAAACATCAACATTGTTATGATATGAGAATTAAGACGAGTATTAATCATAAAGTAGAGAGATTTGTTCAGAATCATTGGCCTGAAAAGTGGGTGAATTGTAACTATCTCGATGATTCGTTGCGAACGAGAGATGATAATCGTTGGATTCAGATAGGTACTCCAATCAATGACAGTTACATCCACTATGAAATTAATTACCAACATGTAGAGTTACACTTTGAATATTCAGATGAACTGAAAAGCGGAATAACTGCACATCAGGATTTAGTTGATTATCTTGAAAAAACTACTGAGACCGACAATCTTTTTGAATGGACAGATTTCCTTGGAGGAGACTCCGTCAGATGTGTCTATACTGATAGGGTTATTGAATGGGATGATATGCTTGAGAAGCTAAAGTTCGTGATAAGCTTTTTTGACCCCCTGATTCAAGATTTCTATGCAAAGAGAACCGCTTCCAAACACTCATCTATTTCGGTAGCAAAGACCTCGGTAGAATCTGAGGAGACGGTGGATTTAATGTCATTGATGTTAGGGGATATATACACTTGGAATCTCCATATCCCTGATTATCAACGCATCTATTGTTGGGAAGAGAAACATGTCAAGTGCCTGCTAAGTGATTTGTTGTTCCATCGGGAACTGCATGAAGCGAAAAACAGTCCATATCGTTTAGGAACGATTATTCTGCATTGTCACGATGGCGTGTTTGATATCATAGACGGACAGCAAAGACTCGTCACGCTCTCACTGCTTCTTGATGAACTGGGCATTGAGACATGCTTAATGACCCAGCATTTTGACTCAAGCGTAGCTCAGAACTATGTCGGTTTCAACAAATACTTAATCGAGAATTACGTTCGTAAACACGTTGCGGATAAGGAACAGTTCCTCAGATACATTCTTGAGAACATACAGTTTAACGTGCTTACACTACAAAATGCTTCGTTAGATTTAGCTTATACATTTTTCTCAAATGAAAACTCTAGAGGTGTTGCCCTGACGGACTATGATTTGCTGAAAGCTCATCATCTGAGGTTCATTCCTGAGAGTTATGAGCAGCAATCACGCAAAGCTGCTGACACTTGGAATCAGATGATTCAGTCTGGCAGAATCCGAGTGACAGAAGATGAACCCATTCCAGATTATGAGAGAACATTGGACACCTACTTGTTCAATTTGAGACAATGGATGCGGATGCAGAATGTTGAAACAAAAGAGAATGATCGGCATATTAAAAACGAATATGAGGCAGCTCCTATTATGCCGGAACTTCCTCCTTTTGGAGAACAATTCTTTTTTAATGAACCCATTCAAGGCGGAACACATTTCTTCGCATTTACTGAAGCTCATTTAACTAACTATCACCTGTTCGTCGAAACAGAAGCATACAAGGCCGTTCATTCCAGACTCATGGGGAGAGGAAGTATTCAATGGTACAGAAATGCTATCGAAACGTTGTTGTTCGGTTATTTTGAGAAGTTCGGCCAGCACTGTTTGTCCGATGCTACAGTCCTCGTCGCCCGCCGGCTTTTGGAAGACAGGTACAATACAACCCGCGCTCAGAAAGACTCTATATACAAAGAAGTTGCAGAAAGGGGAACTATACTGCAAGTCAACAGAGCCACTTCACCTACATTCTTCCTTGCTGAGCTCTATCTGTCAGTCAGAGACTTTCCAGTGAAATATCTCCAAGACATGACTCCAATACAGCGATACATGAGAAGAGCTGTAATAGATATAAAGAACGACTTGAAGGACTTCATTTATGTAGAATCAATCAAAAACATGAAAATATGATATATACGCCAAAGAAAATTGTCGAGAGAGGACTTATCTTCACCATTCCTCTATATCAGCGCCTATTTGAATGGAACTTCGAGAACGTCCGACAATTGATGGAAGATCTCCATCGTGCCTTTGAACAATCTGCATCCTCAACAGAAGGAAGTGGAGAAAGTGACTATTTCATTGGAATGCTCACTTCCACAATTGCAGAAGGAGGTGGCAAGAGACTTCATTTGGTAGATGGTCAACAACGTTTTACGGTGATGACGCTGATCGCTTGTGTTATGCAACAGTATGACCCTTTATGGACCTCTTTCCTCTTGGTAGATGGGAAACCCCGTCTGGCTTTTACCTCCCGAAAAGCTGATGATGCTTACCTGCAAAGACTCATACAGGGGGATTTCAATTATGATGGCGAACTGACAAATATAAAAATGAAGGAGGCCATAGACGTTATCAAACAATTTATGGACAACTTAGGCGAGAAGAAAAAATTGTTTGCACACTATATATTTGAGCATCTATGTTTCTTCATTTCTGAACTTCCTCAAAATTATTCCGTACAGGACTTGAATAAGTATTTTGAAAGGATGAACAGCAGTGGAAAGAACCTCGAACATCATGAAATTCTGAAAGTAAAGATATTAAGCAAACTCGATGGTAATATCTCATTGTATATGCAGCTGTGGAATAAAATTGCTGATATTGATACAATATTGCTCCGGAAAAGAGACTATAAGGATGAGAAAGAATCTGATTTCAGAAGCAGGAAGAACTTCGCATTAACAGCAAACCTGTCAGACATTGAGAGAAATCCTCAGTTGGTTAATTCTCTGAGGGATGAATCCGATAATGTATCAATGAGTATTAAGGAGATATCGGTAAGAGAAAAGAAACCAGAAGACGTCTTTGTCGGACATTTTAACGGTTCTAAGAGTCCCCTGAAGTTTCCTCAGCTTCTGCTTCTAACGCTCTATTATTACTTAAAGAAGAGAGAGAAAGATGTTTTTCATCCGAGGTTGGAGGACTTCTTCAACCAAAGTAAATTGCTGCAGACTTTTCAAACTTATCTGCCATATGAGGGGGCAGGCGTTAACAAACAACACCTGACTGCCTTCTTTGAGCAGTTACTGCATTGCCGAGTCACTATGGACATTTGTTTTGTTCGCTCTTTGGAATACGGTTTCTCATTAGACATGAATCTGCCAGAAGAGAACCCTGACTTGAAGGAACTCATGATGTTCGAATCATTCCTTTATGTATCCTCTTCGAACGCAACATATTATAGGTGGTTCGAATGGCTAATGACTATAGTAGAAAGTGCCAAAGGAGTTCCAACCGCCAGTAGCCTGTTCAAAGAATTGAAAAAGAAGTGCGACTCACTAAACAGACTGCCAGAATATGAAAAACTAACGTTCAATGATGAAATCAGATATTGGTTTTGGAGGTTGGATTTTTATATATGGCAACACAGGAAGGATTTGTTCTCCACAGAAGATGAATCTATTTACTTGAACATTGCTGAGAATTACGTATTCATCAGAAACCGCAGTATTGAACATGTTGCTCCTCAAACTCCAATGACTAATTCTGATATGAAATGGGATCCTGATAATCCCGACGATAAAATAATCCGTAATAGCTTCGGAAATCTTGTGATGATTTCACAGGGGCTGAACTCTTCATTAAGGAATGAATCCTATGAAATAAAAAGGGAGCACGTCCGGGCATATATCAACGGTAGCAAGACAGGAAGTATTGAAAGTTTAAAACTGCTCATGATTTATAAGGGTTATGAGAAGTGGAATAAAGAAAATATACGTGAACATGGAAAGAAAATGTATGCTCTTCTTGCTGATGAAATAAAGCATGCAACAGAAGACAGGTGACATTTTAGCACCACAATCCATAATAAAGAAAAAGAAAATGCTCACATACATATCTAACTCCGCCCACTACAAAGAAGTGCTTTCACGGGTTCAATCCGTGAAACACTTGCTTTGGATAGGTACTACCGATATTAAAGACTTATATTTAGATGTGGGCAATGAGAAGAAGCCATTCCTGGCACTTATAGCCCAACTCATTCGGCGTGGTGTGGAGGTAAGGCTCATTCATGCAAAAGAACCAGGGCCTAACTTTCGCGAGGACTTTGACAAGTATCCAGTGCTGTATGACCGCTTGGAGCGTGTGCTTTGTCCGCGTGTTCATTTCAAGATGCTTGTCTTTGATGGCAAGGAAGTGTATGTAGGAAGTGCGAACCTCACAGGTGCGGGAATTGGCATGAAGGCTGAAACTACTCGCAACTTTGAGGCAGGCATATTAACTGATGATCAAGAAATCGTAGAAAAGGCCATGAACCAGTGTGACGAAGTATGGATGGGTAAACATTGCAAAAAATGCAAGCGTAGAGAGTTCTGTCCTGACCCGATAGTATGTTGACACTCTTTCACTAGAATGACTTAAAAAACATTATAATCATTATGAAAGTATATTTTGCAGGT
>CACXXT010000073.1 GCA_902771725.1 uncultured Bacteroidales bacterium | reverse complement strand
AGTATCCCTGCGAAAACTGCAAGCTACGCGCTCAGTACGACAAGAACCCGAAATCGCTCATCGGCCGCTTCTGGCGTTGGCAAATCAACTTCTGCCCCAGCTGGCGCGGCTATTTCAAGTCGCTGCCTGCCGAGAAACAGGAGGAACTGCGGCAGAAGTACAATTTCTATAAGTACTGACGCCGCGTTCCCTTAAAGCGATTATGTGGCTATTGGAGCCTTCAGTCCTCAGTCAGTTTGCGATAGCGGATTCGGCGGGGTTCCTCCAGGCCTAAGCGCTTGAGCTTGTTGGCTTCGTAGTCCGTGTAGCTGCCTTCGAAGAAGAAGACGTTGCCGTCGCCCTCGAAAGCGAGGATGTGGGTGCAGATGCGGTCGAGGAACCAGCGGTCGTGGCTGATGACCACGGCACATCCGGCAAAACTCTCGAGACCTTCCTCCAGCGCCCGCAGGGTGTTCACATCGATATCGTTGGTGGGCTCATCCAGTAGCAGCACGTTGCCTTCCTCCTTCAGCGCCATGGCCAAATGCAGGCGGTTGCGTTCGCCGCCGCTGAGCACTCCACATTTCTTCTCCTGGTCCGCTCCGGCAAAGTTGAAGCGAGAGAGGTAGGCACGAGCGTTCACGTCGCGTCCGCCCAGCCGCAGCAGCTCGTTGCCCTGCGAAATGGTCTGATACACAGACTGGTCCGCATGAATGTCGCGATGGCTCTGATCCACGTAAGCGAGCTTGACGGTCTCGCCGACCTCGAAGGTGCCTGCGTCGGGCTGTTCCAGTCCCATGATGAGCCTGAAGAGCGTGGTCTTGCCGGCACCGTTGGGGCCGATGACGCCCACGATGCCGTTGGGCGGCAGCATGAAATTCAGGTCGCGGAAGAGGACTTTGTCGCCGTAGGCCTTGCTGACACCGTGAGCTTCGATGACCTTGTTGCCCAGTCGCGGACCGCTGGGAATGTAAATTTCCAGCTTCTGCTCCTTCTCCTTCTGGTCTTCGTTGAGCATTCGTTCATAGGAGGACAGACGTGCCTTTCCCTTGGCCTGACGAGCCTTGGGCGCCATGCGCACCCACTCAAGCTCTCGCTGTAGGGTCTTGCGTCGCTTGGACTCGGTCTTCTCTTCCTGCTCCAGACGCTTGCTCTTCTGCTCAAGCCAGCTGCTGTAGTTGCCCTGCCAGGGAATACCCTCGCCGCGGTCGAGTTCGAGGATCCATCCAGCCACATCGTCGAGGAAGTAGCGGTCGTGGGTCACGGCGATGACGGTTCCCTCGTACTGTGTCAGGTGCTGCTCCAGCCAGTCTATGCTCTCGGCATCGAGGTGGTTGGTGGGCTCGTCTAGCAGCAGCACGTCGGGTTTTTGCAGCAGCAGGCGGCAGAGTGCCACACGACGTCGTTCACCTCCCGAGAGCTGCCCGCAGAGCTGATCCTGCGGCGGACAGCGCAGAGCATCCATGGCGCGTGCCAGCTTCGTGTCGAGATTCCAGGCGTCTGTGGCGTCGATGATGTCCTGCAGTTCGCCCTGCCGGGCAAAAAGCTGGTTCATCTTGTCCTCGTCCTCGTAGTATTCTGGCAGTCCGAACTTCTGGTTGATATCCTCGTATTCCGCAAGGGCGTCCACGATGTGCTGCACGCCCTCCTCGACCACCTGCCGCACGGTCTTCGTGTCGTCCAGCTGGGGTTCCTGAGGCAGATAGCCCACGCTGTAGCCGGGCGAGAACACCACGTTGCCCTGGTAGCTCTGGTCCAGTCCGGCAATGATCTTCAGCAGGGTGGACTTACCTGCACCGTTCAGACCGATGATGCCTATCTTGGCTCCGTAGAAGAAACTGAGATAGATGTTCTTTAGTACCTGTTTCTGAGTCTGTTGAATGGTCTTACTTACACCAACCATTGAAAAGATAATTTTCTTGTCGTCGGCCATATTGGGGGGAGAGTTTAGAGTTGAGAGTTTAGAGTAGTATTTAAGTTTAGAGTTTAGAGTACTCAAGGCTCACCTCAGCCAGATGAGGTCTCCCACCTGTGCCTGATAGTCGGGCGAGAGGGCATTGAGCTTGTATAGGTTCTTCAGCCGGATTGCGTATCGTTGGGCGATGTCGTACATCGACTCTCCGGGCTGTACCCTATGTGGGGTGAGTTTCAGGGACTTGTCGCCCTTGGTGCGCTTCTTCGTCAGATAAACGATGTCGCCCGGCTGCAGCCGGCTATCCTTGGGGCGTTCGTTGTACTTGCGCAGCTTGCGTGCGCTGACTCCCGTCTCACGTGCCACACTCTCCCAGGTGTCGCCTCGGTTGGCGATAATGAGATAGCACTTGTTGACCTTGTAGACGATGTGCTCCTCGAAGAAGGCACTCTCAGCCTCGGTCTTCTTTTTCGAGTGGTAGCGACCGGAGCTGTAGGAGTCGAACTGCGAGAGGTTGTAGCGCTCGATGATGCCTATGAGCATCGGGGCGTAGTTCGGATTCGTGGCATAGCCACAGCGCTTCAGCCCGTGGGCCCATCCCTTGTAGTCCGTGATCTTCAGGTTGAAGAGGGAACTGTAGCGCTGGTTGTTGCGCAGGAACTTGGAGTGGTCCTCGTAGCTCTCGTCGTCCGTGCGGTAGACACGGAAGCGGTCATTGGGGCGGTCGTCGGCCACAATCATGTACGGACCTGTCCATCCGTTGTGGGCCTTGATGCCGAAATGGTTATGCCCCTCACGCGCCAGGCGACTGGTGCCGGCACCGCTCTCGCAGATGCCCTGAGCCAGCGTGATCGAGGCTGGTATTTTGTAGCGGCGCATCTGTTCGACGGCCATGTCTTTGTAGTTTTCAACGTAGGTCCATTTGATATCCTTTTTTGCCTGCCCGAAGGCTGCAGATACGATGGACAAGAAGAATAAAAAGAGATAATAACGCTGTTTCATACCCAAAAATGCTTTAATCATGGCACAAAAGTATGTTTTTTTTCTTGAATAACGAAAAAAGTTTCGTATATTTGTGCCGTAGAACTCAAAAAAAAGGTATGAAAGAACTAAATATAAGCCTCAAAATCCAATTTTGCGAACTAAATGAGCTCAGCCAGAGCGACCTCGAGCTCGTGGAGGCGGCCAAGGAGATGACGCTCACGAGCTATGCACCCTATTCCCGCTTCCAGGTGGGTGCAGCCATTCGTTTAGCCGACGGCCGGATCTTCCGCGGCAGCAACCAGGAGAACGCCGTCTTCCCCGTGGGCCTGTGTGCGGAGCGCACGGCATTCTTCGCCGCCCAGTCCAGCGCTCCCGAGGTGCCACCCGTATGCATCGCCATTGCGGCGCAGACCCAGGGGCACTTCACCCAGCAGCCAGTCACTCCCTGCGGTTCCTGCCGGCAGGCGCTGCTGGAGTCCGAGATGCGCTACGACCAACCCATCCGCGTGCTCCTCTTTGGCACAGAGGGCGTGTACATCGTCCCAAGCGTGAAATCACTCCTTCCTCTCACTTTCGACGGCTCTGAACTGGCATGAAAATAACCTCCCTCCTACTCCTCTGCCTCCTCCTGGTGCCGGCGCTGGCACTTGGTGTGTACGCGGCCGAGAAGAAGACCAAGAAAGTCCTTACCTACGACGACCTCCTGCCCCAGCCCGATACCCTGCCATCTTCGCTCACGCCCCAGCAGCCCCTGCGCGACGACACCCCCCTGGTGGCCGAAGTGCGCACCCACAGCGTCAACAACAAAATCCAGGGCATCGACGTTTCGCACTATCAGGGCAATATCAACTGGCGCAAGGTTGCCGGCAGCGGCGAGGTCTCCTACGTCTACATCAAGGCAACCGAGGGCGAGAAACTCGTGGATGCCACGCTGCGCCAAAACCTCATCGGAGCCCGTCAGGCTGGACTCTACGTCGGAGTCTACCACTTCTTCCGCCCTAACGTCAACGTGCAGTCGCAGTTCCTCAACTTCACGCGCAATGTGCATCCCAACGACATGGACCTCATCCCCATTGTGGACATCGAACATCGTGGCCGCGAGTCCCTCGCAGCCTTCCGCTCTAAGCTCAAGCAGTTCCTCGACAAGGTGGAACGCTACTACGGCGTGCGCCCCATCCTCTACACCTCGCGCGACTTCTACAACAAGTACCTCTCCGGTCCCTTCACCAACTACAAGTACATGATAGCGCGGTACCACCCCGAGGTACCCGAGCTCTGCGATGATGCCGCCTTCGTCATGTGGCAGTATTCTGCCACCAGCAGACTGCCGGGCATCAGCCACAACGTCGACCGCAGCTGCTTCATGGACAACTACACCCTCTCCGACATCCTCCTGCCGAATAAATCCTCTAAACGCTAAACTCTAAACTAATAAAATGCACATCGCCATCGCAGGAAACATAGGTTCCGGCAAGACCACCCTCACCAACATGCTCGCCCGCCACTACGGCTGGGAAGCACGCTTTGAGCCCGTCGACGCCAACCCCTACCTCGAGGACTACTACAAGGACATCCCGCGCTGGAGCTTTAACCTCGAAGTCTACTTCCTCAAACAGCGCTTCCGCGATCTCCTGGATATTGCACACGCCGACCATACCATCATCCAGGACCGTAGCATCTACGAGGGTGTCTATGTCTTCACGGCCAACAACCATGCCATGGGCAATCTCAGCGACCGCGACTTCGAGACCTACATGGAGCTCTTCGACCAGATGACCGAAATCGTTCGCTACCCCGACCTGATGATATACCTCCGGGCAAGCGTGCCACACCTCGTCAGCAACATACAGAAGCGAGGACGCGACTACGAGCAGTCCATACCTATTGACTACCTCCAGGGACTGAACCAACTGTACGAGGAATTCATCTACCGAAAATACCGCGGACGCGTGCTCACTATAGAGGTCGACAACCTCGACTACCAGCACCGGCCACAGGACTTCGCTACCATTATCGACCGCATAGACTCACAACTCTTCGGACTATTCCCAGAATAGAGGCTATGAGTTGAAAGTTTATTGTAATTACCTTTGAACTATAATACTCTAAACTTAAAAACTGCTCTAAACTCTAAACTCTAAACTCTAAACTACATAATGCACATCGCCATCGCAGGAAACATCGGCTCCGGCAAGACCACCCTCACCAAGATGCTTGCCCGGCACTACGGATGGAAGCCCAACTTCGAATCCGTGGAATTCAATCCCTATCTCGACGACTTCTACGCCGACATGGCGCGCTGGTCGTTCAACCTACAGATCTACTTCCTCAACAAGCGCTTCAAGGACGTGGTGGAAATCTCACGCACCACAGAGACCATCATCCAGGACCGCACCATCTTCGAGGACGCACGCATCTTCGCACCAAACTTACATGCGCAGGGCTACATGAGCGACCGGGACTTCGAGAACTACTCGGACCTCTTCGACCTCATGATGTCACTCGTCAAGTTGCCCGATCTCATGATCTATATCCGCAGCTCCATACCCACTCTCATCGCACAGATCCAGAAGCGCGGCCGCGAGTACGAGCAAAGTATTCGAATCGACTACCTCCAGGGACTGGGCGCACGCTATGAAGAATGGATCAAGGACTATCCAGGCAACCTCATCATCGTAGACGGCGACACCTGCAAGTTCGAGTCCAACCCCGAAGACTTCAGTTCCATCACAGACAAGATCGATGCCAACCTCTTCGGCCTCTTCAGCTAACCATCCGCACGTGCGTGGCTTCCCTATCAGGTGACAAAGATGCTTCTGAGAATACAAATTTTGCCTATTTTAGGCACAAAACCCAAAATAATAGGCAAAAAGTTCCGCACGTTTATCAGATTCTTTGTATCTTCGCGCAAAATTACTCTTTTATTCATCCCCAATAAAACACGTTTATGGAAAGACAGAAACGCTATTTCCTCTCCGAGAGCGAAATCCCTACCGAGTGGTACAACATCCAGGCTGACATGGTCAACAAACCCCTTCCCCCCCTGCATCCTGGAACCAAGCAGCCTCTGAAAGCAGAGGATCTCTTCCCCATCTTCGCCGAGGAACTCGCCCGTCAGGAACTCAACCAGACTGACCCCTGGATCCACATCCCCGAACCCGTGCGAGACATGTACAAGTACTATCGCTCCACACCCCTCGTGCGAGCCTACGGACTCGAGGAAGCACTCGGCACACCTGCCCACATCTATTTCAAGAACGAGAGCGTAAGCCCCGTAGGTAGCCACAAACTCAACTCCGCCCTCCCGCAGGCGTATTATAATAAGGTGCAGGGAGTGACCAACATCACAACCGAGACCGGTGCCGGACAATGGGGTGCAGCCCTCTCCTACGCCGCCAAGGTCTTCGGGCTCGAGTGCGCTGTCTATCAAGTCAAGATATCCTACAACCAGAAGCCCTACCGCCGCAGCATCATGCAGACCTTCGGCGCCACCGTAGAGGCATCACCCTCCATGTCCACCCGCGCTGGCAAGGACATCATTACTCGCGACCCCATGAACCAGGGTTCGCTCGGCACAGCCATCTCCGAGGCCATCGAACTGGCTATGTCCACCCCCAACTGCAAGTACACCCTCGGCTCCGTTCTCAACCACGTGGCCCTGCACCAGAGCATCATAGGCCTCGAAGCCGAGAAGCAGATGCAGATGGCCGGCGAGTACCCCGATATGGTCATCGCATGCTTCGGCGGAGGTTCCAACTTCGGCGGCATCGCCTTCCCCTTCATGCGCCACAACATCCTCGAGGGCAAACAGACACAGTTCATCGCAGCCGAACCGGCCTCCTGCCCCAAGCTAACGCGCGGACAGTTCCAGTATGACTTCGGCGACGAAGCAGGCTACACCCCCCTGCTGCCCATGTTCACACTCGGCCACAACTTCATGCCCGCCAACATACACGCCGGAGGCCTACGCTATCACGGCGCAGGAGTCATCGTCAGCCAGCTGCTCAAGGACGGACTCATGTCCGCCGTGGACATCCAGCAGCTTGAGAGTTTCCAGGCAGGCACACTCTTCGCACGCGCTGAAGGCATCATTCCCGCTCCCGAAAGCTGCCACGCTATCGCCGCCACCATCCGCGAAGCCAACAAGTGCAAGCAGACCGGAGAGGAGAAAGTCATCCTCTTCAACCTCAGCGGCCACGGGCTCATAGACATGAGCGCCTACGACCAGTACCTCGCTGGCAACCTCCAGAACTACGAGGTCACAGACGAAGACGTCGCCGCCAATCTTGCCAAGCTCGAGAAGATCCTCTGATTCCTCATCAGCAGGACTAAGACACAAAACTTGAATAAAGCACTACCGGCCGGGATGCGACACACGCACCCCTGCCGGTAGTTCTCCTTTCACACGGAAAACGGAATCATACCGATTCCACGGAATCCAAACAAAATATAATCAGACAGCTATGAGAAAGCTATTGACGTGCGGAGCACTCCTCTTCATGCTCATGGATTGCCTCAACAGCGTGCAGGCGCAGGACAACCTGATGATGCTCGTGGGAACCTACACCTACGGTGGCAGCAGGGGGATCTACACCTACCGGTTCAATCAGTCCACTGGCGCAGCTGTGTTGCTAGACTCGCTGGAAATGCAGAATCCGTCGTACCTGACTGCGTCTGAGGACGGTTGGCTCGTCTACGTCGTGAGTGAGACGGGCGACGAGAAAGCCGCGCTGAATGTCGTCAGTCTGGACAAGAAAGGCGGCATGCGACAGCTGGGCTCTGCCCTTACAGGGGGCGCAGATCCCTGCTACGTGGCCAGTAACGGGCAGATAGCGCTTACGGCCAACTATTCCGGCGGCTCCATGAGCGTGTTCAACCTCACGCAGCAAGGTACAAAGGTCACACTCAGGACAAGATTCCTGGGCTCCACAGGCGGCCCCGACCCCTCGCGGCAGGAGACGCCACATGTGCATTGCGTCTGCTTTACGCCCGATGAGAGACACGTGCTGGCAACGGATTTCAGCGCTGACAGGATACTCTCCTACCGCCTTGAAGGACAACGCCTTGTAGCCGATGGCGTGGCTGCACGAGTGAGTGCAGATTCGGGGCCGCGCCACCTGACGTTCAGCCGCGACGGGCGCTATGCATATCTGATGAGCGAGCTTTCGGGTAAGGTGACCGCATTCCGTTATTCTGACGGCCGCTTGCAGAGCATTCAGGAAATAGCATCAGACAGCGTAGGAGCCCGCGGAGGTGCCGATATTCACCTGAGCCCCGACGGCAGATTCCTTTACTCCAGTAATCGGCTGAAGGACGAGGGTATAGCCATCTTCGCAGTAGATACTGCCACGGGCTTACTCACCCGCATAGGATATCAGCCCACGGGCGCTCATCCCCGCCAGTTCAACATCACCCCCAACGGCCGGTTCCTGCTCTGCTGCTGCCGCGACAGCGATTGCATTCAGGTGTTCCGCCGCGATGCCGTCACGGGTCTGCTGACGGATACTCACCAGGATATCCACGTCAGCAAGGCGGTTTGTGTGGCGTGGGGAGACTTTAAACTCAATCATTAAAACGTGTAGCAGTATGAAACAGAGAATCTTTCTTATGGTAATGGTACTTTCGCTCGCTTGCGGATGCCATAATGGACAGACGGACGGGGCGCAGCCGGAAGAGATAACGGCGGAGATGGCGCTCGAGGGCGTCAGCAACTACTGCCACAGCGCCTATGACTGGAGCGCAGCCGAGGAGAATCCGGAACTGATGTATGTGGCGATGGGCGAGGAAACGGACTCGGCCTATCAAGTGGTGTTCCGCAGCTATACCGGCGCGCTGGTGCACTTCTACGTTGATAAGGCCAGCGGTTCCACACGCATTGTCGAGCAGGTGCCGGCACTTGGTGTAGAGAGCGATGCGGGCACGATCAATTTGTCCGACTACCTGAAGAAGAACTGAGACGACACAATTATGAAACAGGAAATCGACCCCAAGGAAACCGACAGGGCACGGGCTTTTGAACTGTGGATGAAGTCGCCGATGCCGATGGTGACGCTCGTCAAGACCTTCGACGTCACGCATCTTCGCCGGGTGAGCGAGCGGCAGGGATTGAAGTTCAACATGCTCCTGTGTTGGTGCATCGGCAAGGCAGCCAGCCAGATCCCGGAATTCTTCCTGCTGCCTTCAGACGGCAAGCTGTTCCGCCTCGACCGCCTGGCCATCAATGTGATTGTGGACAACGTGCAAGGTGGCATCAGCAACTGCGATGTCCCCTACTCTGCCGACCTGCAGCAGTTCAGACGCGACTACGACATGCTGACGAAGCAGACGGCCGCGACGTGCAGGGACATCAATGACGAGGAAGCCATGATCGTAGGGACGTCGGCCGTGGTGGGCACACAGCTGGACTGCATCGTCAACCAGTACTCGGGCATCTACAACAACCCCTTCCTCGCTTGGGGCAGATACCGGCGGCGCTGGTTCAGGACCACGCTGACGATTTCCCTGCAGTTTCATCATGCTCAGTTCGACGGCCGGCAGGCCGCCCTCTTCCTGGAACGGCTGCAGCAGGCTCTGAATACAACGGACACTCGATAGCGCCATGGAAGTAACAAATCTCCTGACCTTCACAGACCGACAACAGCTGAGGGCCTGGCTCGAGCAGAACCACCTCTCGGCACAGTCGTGCTGGGTTGCCTGCAACAGATCCAAGACGCCCAAGCCCAACACCATTCCGTATGTCGAAATCGTGGAAGAGGCGCTCTGTTTCGGGTGGATTGACTCCACCCTGAAGAAACTGCCTGACGGACGTCTGGCACAGCGCCTGTCGCCCCGACGGAAAGGCAGCCATTGGACAGAGCTGAACAAACAACGTTGCCGCGAACTCGAAGCCCGCGGACTGATGACGGAGGCTGGACGGGAAAAGCTAAGGTTCGCAGACGGGATTGCTCGCTTAGAGACTAACAACAACTAATAACGAACAAAAAAATGTACAGCTTAAAGTATAAAGTGACAACGAGCACATGCGACAGCGAAGGACGGCTGAAACTCTATTCCGCCCTGCAGATGATGCAGGACTGCTCGGAGATGTGGATAGACTCGGAACCTCAGGTGAAGGACTATTTCGAGCAGCAGAACATGGCACAGCTGCTGGCAACGCGTCAGGTGGAAATCATCCGTGTGCCCGAATTCAAGGAGGAACTGACGGTGACAACCTCTGTCTATGGCATGAAGCCCATGTTCGGATTCCGCAACACGTTCATCTACGACGCCGATGGACGGCCGTGCTACAGGACATGGAGTATGGGGGCATTCGTTGACAAAGTGGCTGGAAAACTGAAGCGTGTGGACGATGCAACCATACAATCAATGAATCTGGAACCTCAGCTGGAGATGAACTACCGCAACCGGCGCATTATTCTGCCTAAGACAGAAGGTGAAGTGCTGGAGCCAATCAAGGTACTGCGTGCCGACATCGACTACAACAAGCATCTGAATAATGCCAACTATGTCCGCATGGCAATGGAACTGTTGCCGGCAGATTTCTTGGTGAACGGTCTTCGGGTAGAATATCGAGTAGCAGCCAAACTTGGCGATTGTCTGACTCCTACTATTTACAAAATAGCAGATGGCATCATTGTTTCCCTGTCCATCGGAAGTGAGGTAAGTGCCATCATTGAGTTTACATAAGTCGGGGGTTTACCCCTGACTGTGGTCTTGTTACCCCTTCGGAGTTCTGATTGCGAAACATATATTTAAGTACAAAAGAAATGACAAAAGCATTATTTATCAATGGAAGTCCGCGAAAGAACGGCAATACGGCACAACTGCTGAAGCGTGCCATGGATGGTGCCAGGGAAGCTGGTGCCGAGGTTGAACTGGTGAACCTCTACGACCGCAGCCTGAACTATAAGGGTTGCATGTCGTGCTTCGCCTGCAAGGTCAAAGGCGGCAAAAAAGGAGTATGCTCCTTCAAGGACGACCTGCAGCCCATACTCCAGAAGGCGGTTGAGGCAGACGTGCTGGTGTGTGGCTCGCCCAACTATTGCGGCTACCCCTCAGCAGCCCTCCGTGCTTTCATGGAGCGTATGGAATTTCCCGCCGTCAACTACTCAGACTATTCCAAGCCCGTAGTGCTGAAGCGCATCTGTTCGGCCACCATCTACACGATGAACTGCCCCAACGAAGAGGTCTACCGTCAGATGAACTATCACATCCTCATGGACACTTCTGCCCAACAACTCGGCGTGTTTGGCCCGACGGAGATTTTATGCAGCTACGACACCTATCAGTTCTCGAACTACGACCGCTACGATGCCGCCACCTTCAGAGAGGCACACAAGGCAGAGGTGCGCGACACGCAGTTCCCTCTGGACCTTGAGAAAGCCTACGAACTGGGCAAGCGACTGGTGAAGCAGGCTCTTAGAGGTTAAAGAATAGAGGCACAATTCTTCTTGACAACCCTCATCGGGTCAATTATCGGATTAAAAACATTGTCATGATGGAGCAGTTTAGAGCAATGAGGCGCAAACGCCAGCAGCTTTCGGAAGAAGAAAGCATCAGCATACTACGGAAATCCACGGCAGGGACATTGGCTTTGCTTGGAGACAACGACTATCCATATGCCGTTCCCATCAGTTATGTCTATCACGAAGGTAAGCTGTTCTTCCACAGTGCTTTGACCGGTCATAAAGTTGATGCCATACGCAAGTGTGACAAGGCATCATTCTGTGTCATCGAGCGGGATGATGTTCAACCTGAGAAATATACCACTTTCTTTCGGAGTGTGATAGCCTTTGGTCGAATCCATATCATTGAGGATGAGCAGGAGAAGGTGGCAACAGCCCGGATGTTGGGGAACAGATATAACCCCAACCAAGATGAGGCGCTGCAGAAGGAGATAGAAAGCGGCTTGTCGCGCATGCTGGCCATACGTCTTGACATTGAGCACCTGACGGGAAAGGAGGCAATAGAGCTGATGAGGCAGCGCTGAGCAGGGTTGCATCGTTACATAAAAAAGCTTACAGACATGGAGTACAAGCTACAATTGCATAAGAAAACATTCCAAGAACTGACCACGGAAGAACTTTACGAACTCCTGAGAGTGCGTAGCAAGGTGTTCGTGGTGGAGCAGAACTGCGTCTATCAAGATTTGGACGGTGATGACCAGCCATCCATTCATCTATGGATGACGGATGAAGATAGGGTTGTTGCCCTGGCCCGCGTATGTCCGGCAGGAACGCACATGAAGGAAGTTTCCATCGGCCGCGTCATCACCACCGAGCGAGGCAAGGGCTATGGCAAACAAATCATGCTTCATGCCATTGATGCAGCCGTAGAGCATTTCGATGCAAATTGCATTGATATTGAGGCACAGGAATATGCCCGAGGGTTCTATGAAAGCGTAGGCTTCAAGCAATCGTCTGACACCTTCATGCTCGATGGCATTCCTCATATAAAAATGACATGGAGAAAACAATAAGATAAATCGGAATTTAGCAAATCACATGAATATAGAAGACTATCGTGAGTATTGCCTCTCCTTGGGCGAAGACGTGGAAGAGAAGTTGCCTTTCACGGCTTTTCATTATGCCAGTGGCGTGTTGGTGTTCTACGTTTATGACCACATGTTCTCATTCTTTGATTGTGATAATTACAGCGTCATCACGCTCAAATGCCAGCCAGAACGAATTGAAGAACTGAAAGCACAGTATAGTTGCATCGGCAAGCCATATAACATGTCCCCTAAGTACTGGATTGGCATAGATTCAGGTAATGCTCCAGATGAACTCCTACAGGAACTGACTCGAAACTCATACGAGATAGTAAAGGCCAAATACAAGAAGAAATAATGAAACCATCAAGATAACAATAATGACAATACAAGAAGCTATAGAAGCCCGTCATAGTGTAAGGGCATATAAGGACCAACCGTTGAGCGAGGAGTTCGTGCAACGGTTAGGAGAAGCTATTAAAGGAGATAACATGTATGACATTCTTATTTACAGCTTATTGAGTAATCTGCGGCTATCTTGTTGCCATTACTTCTGCAGGTGGCCTGCGGGGTGAACCTATGGCACCAGCCCTGCGTAAGAAGGCTTTCAAAAACGGAGGGCATATAATTGTTACAGATATTCGTCCAGGTCTTGTTGATACAGCTATGGCAAAAGGAGAAGGATTATTTTGGGTAATGCCAGTAGAAAAAGTTGCTAATCAAATCATTACTGCCATTCGGAAGAAGAAATCCAAAGCCTACGTTACTAAGCGTTGGCATATTTTAGCGATAATAAATAAAATCCTTCCATATTGTTTATATAAAAGAATGTAACTTCCTAATATTGAAAGAAAATAGCCTTTTGAAAGCAGTTTAGTTTAGGTTATAGATATATAATATGGGGATAAACTAAACCAAAGGGTTGCGCTATCAAACAGAATAATTGGTTTCTCTTTCTTTTGAACGGCAATCATATCTCATATTTAGAGTTATATGCGTGTATTTTGCTTCCAAATTCGATAAAAATGCGAATTTGGAGATAAAAATCTATAAAATAGTGTG
>CACXXT010000072.1 GCA_902771725.1 uncultured Bacteroidales bacterium | reverse complement strand
AGACGACCACCCGTGCAGCCCAGCAGGCAGCCCTCGAGGCAGCCAAGAAGGGCGAGACCACCGCGGACTGGACGCCCAAGCCTGAGGACGGCGACGAAGAACCGTAAAAGCCCCCCTCTAACTCCCCCAAGGGGGGAGGACTCCAGTTCCTCTGAAAAGAAGGCAGCCGGACATGAGCCCTCCCCCCCAAGGGCACCTACACCGAGGGTGCCTGCGGGTGCAGGGGGAGGTAAACTGGCGGGTTGACAAAAACAGAAAAAACACCGCTGATGGTGGTCTGAGGTCTACGACCTTCGTGTATGCCACGTCCGTACGTGCCTGAGAGCAAGCTCTCGCACGTCGGACGAGCCACCCACGGTCCCTTCGGAACTCAGACCGCCACAGCGGAAAAAAACAACGCTTCGCTCAAAAACAGCCTGCGGACAGGAAGGCAAGGGGGCGAGCCTGCGGACAGGAGTCAATGGGTGAGCCTGCGGACAGGAGTCAAGGGGCGAGCCTGCGGAAAGGAAGTCTAAGGGGTGAGCCTGCGGACAGGTTGTTTTTCAGTGAGCGGAGCGAACGGTGTTTTTGCCGATGGGGGTCTGTGATTTGGAACAAATCTGTGGTTATCTTGTGAGCGGCTTGAAAGCTCGCTTTCAGAAGCCGGCTCACGAGAGAAGCACAAAGGTCGAAGACCACAGACACACAGAGGAGTTTTTATTGTTTTTGTCAAAATCTGCAGGAAGGACAAGTAGTTGCAGAAAGGAGGTGTAGAAGAATGAATGAAGGGAATAAGAAGACAATCAAGAGGATTGTGGACATCGTGATCACGGTGCTGACGGCGCTGCTCACCACGCTGAGCGCTCATGCAGCGATGTAAGGGAAAATTAGAAAATTATTAAATGAGAAAATTAAAAAATTATAATCCCGGCTGGCTTACGAATGAGAGGCCAGCGGGGATTGTGTTTCAACTACGGATTGTACGGATTAATGGCGGCCTTGCAGGTTGCTTCTTGGGCTGCCCCTTTCACGGTTCTGCCTTCAGCGTGGGCAGTCCCCAGCCGTACTTCACAGCCAGCATACGGATGGCGATGGCCACGGTGCAGGAGAGGACTGCACTGCCTTCGGGTGCCCATCCGAGCCCTTGCAGACAGCCGATATAGACAAGACCTCCGGCCAGGCAGCAGGTAGCGTAGATTTCCTTGCGGAAGATGAGGGGCACCTCGTTGATGAGGATGTCGCGCAGGACACCACCGCCCGCTCCTGTGATGACGCCCAGGCAGACAGCAGCCCAGGTGGGCATTCCCAGTCCGAGGGCTTTCTCAATACCGATGACGTTGAAGAGCGAAAAGCCGATGCAGTCGAAGAGGAACCAGGTGTTGTTCTGGCGCACCAGCCACCGGCGGAATGCGATGACCCAGAAGAGGCCGAAGAGACATGTGAGGAGGTAGATTGGATCCCGACGATGAAGGCGCCGAAGAGGTCGAATTTCTTTGCTGCGGAAAGGCGCGCACCAGAGACGGCACCTGCCAGGGTGCCTATGAGTTCCAGGATGACGAAGGACCAGGGGATGCTGAGCATATCGCCCAGCTGCTGGAAGAACTGCTTGATGATTTCCATATATGATTTTCAATCTATTGCGTTTCGTGGGGGATGGCTCTCTGAGGTCACTTGCTGGTCTTGACCACGGAGTAACCTACGAGTGCATCGTAGCGGGCTCCCTGGGGTCGATGGTAGACCAGGATGAGGTACTCGTTTTCCGTCTCGTAGAAGTCCCCTTCTGTGCGTGCGGTCTGCCCCACCCCATCTGCGGCGAGCTGGCGGAACTGGTAGTTGTAATACCCCTGCTTGAGGAGGACGCTGCATTCGTAGACGCCATGTTCCTCGTCGTACTCCATACGGCACTGAGGGTCTGGGAATCCGTTGTCCCACAGCCCGGTAACATAGATGTCGCCGCCCGGTAGGCGGGGTGTGTGGAGCAGGAAATGGACGAAAAGGTACTCGGCCTCGGTCTCGGGCGACTCGTCCTCTGGGGCACGGATGACGAAGGAGCCGTTGGCATCGGGGTCGTAGGTGTAGTTGCGCTGGGGCTGAACGGGAAAGAGGACGGCGTGGCGGTGGGGTTCCACCCAGAGCATGCGGTCGACGCCCATGCCATTGAGCTGCACGTCGATGATCTCGAATTTATGGAACTCGGCACCGGCGGGGAAGATGAGGTCGCGCCGGTGGGTCCACTCTACTCCTGTGGCTTTCTGGATATTGGGCGGCAGGTCCACGACGGCGTTGTCCCAGCGGCGGTTCTGGAAGACCACCGTGTGGAGCTCACGCTGGGGGTCGACGACACGGCGCTGGCCGTAGCTCACGTTGAAGGTGACCTGCTGGTGCTTCTGATTGAAGTCGACGTCGGTGTTGGAACTGACATCCATGCCCACAGACATCTCTGGCTTCAACAGCGAGAAGCAGGCTTCCAGCACGGGCTCGTCGCCGGAGTCCCGCTCGTCGGCATAGACACGGACGCGATAGTTGCCGGGCAGCAGCAGACGCGTGTCCTCGTTGGGAAAGGCGAAGCGGTAGTGGGTGTAGAGCACCGTGGTATTGAAGCTGGTCTCGTAGTCTTCAATGGGCTGACCATTGAATCCAGAGAGGAAATCGCTCTCGAAGACTTCCTCGGCACGGCTCCAGTCGGCATTGCAGAACTCCACCTTATATATATAGCGCGTGTACTCGTGGGAGAGTTCATCGAAACTGATTTCGACAGGTGCTCCCAGACGGGCCACAGGGGGCTGCAGCGGGTCGTGGTTGACGACGACACGGACGGTGCGGATCTGCTCGCTGAGGGAGCGTGTCTGCTGGGCAAAGCCTCTGAAGGAGACCAATGCCAGGAGGATGGCGAATAGGAATGTACGTTTCATGGCGCAAAGGTAGGGAAAAGTTTAAAGTTTAAGGTTCAAAGATGAAAGTTTTTGCGTTTTATGCTGCTGAATGGAGACTTTTTCGTACCTTTGCGACGAAAATAAGGAGAAAGTTGAAAAGTGAAAAGACGAAAATGAAAAAGCTGATACTATTCTTCGCACTACTCCTGGCAGGAATGTCCGACGCTGCCGCCCTCACCTATCAGAAGGAGGACAGCCTGGCTGTGGTGCGCCTGCTGCAGAAAGGACAGCGGCAGCCTGCCGGCGAAAACCTGGTGCTCTTCTTCGCGCAGGAACTGCTGGGAAAGCCATACGTGGGCAAGACCCTGGAGGTGAATCCGCGGGAGGAGCTGGCCGTGAACCTGCGCGAACTGGACTGCACAACGCTGGTGGAGAACGTGCTGGCGCTGGTGCTGACGACACGCCAACGGAGCTCGCGTTTCAGTGACTTCTGCCGCAATCTGGAGCGCGTGCGCTACCGCGACGGACGGCTGGACGGCTATGCCTCGCGCAATCATTATTTCAGCGAGTGGATAGCGAGCAACAGCAAGCAGGGATTCGTCAGCGAGGTGAAGGGAAAGACGGGCGACAGCCGCGGCGAGCAGTACCCCTTCGTGGAGGCGCAACGCCTGAACTGCACCTACATGAGCCAGCACCCAGGCCGCTATCCGATGCTCAAAGACGATGCAGAAGCACTACGGCTGATCAAGGAGAACGAGCGTCGCGTGAACGGGCGCACCGTGCGCTACATCCCCCGGCGGCTGCTGGGCAAGTCGAGGAGAGAACTGGGCGCTGTGCAGGACGGCGACATCCTGGCCATCGTGACCAAGAAAGAGGGGCTGGATGTATCGCATCTGGGATTTGCCGTGTGGGGAACAGACGGCAAGCTGCACCTGCTGAATGCCAGCCAGATACACAAGAAAGTGGTGCTGGAGCCGATGACCCTGGAAGACTACATGAAGAAGCATCCCACGCAGTTGGGAATCAGAGTCATCAGGGTCAAGTAATGTCGAAAAATCGAAATCTCGAAATCTCGAAACCTCATTCCCCAATCGGGTCAATATACCTCATCTGGCGCATGATCCACGTCTGCCGCCTGAGCATGTAGGCCGAAGGATTCTTACTGCTGAATTTCAGGGGGTTGGGAAGTGTGGCAGCGATGAGGGCACAGTTGGGGCGCGTGAGGTCTATGGCACGATGGCCGAAATGCAGCTGCGCCACAGCCTCAGCACCATAGATGCCGTCGCCCATCTCGATGGAATTCAGATAGACCTCCATGATGCGCTGCTTGCTCCAGCAAAGCTCGATAAGCACGGTGAAATAGGTCTCCAACCCCTTGCGCACCCACGAGGAACTCGGCCAGAGGAAGACATTCTTGGCCGTCTGCTGGCTGATGGTGCTGCCACCACGCTTGCGCTTGCCCGTCCGACGTTCTTCCAACGCCTGTCCGATGGCGTCGAAGTCGAAGCCATGGTGCTCCATAAACCGCTGATCCTCAGAGGCCATGACAGCTACGGGAAGATAGATGGACATGGAGTCCAGAGGTACCCAATGGTGGCGCAGGCGCACGTGGTCGCCACGACTCATCTGCTGACCACAACGAATGAGCATCAGCGGAGTGACGGGCACGGGCAACCACCTGAAAGCCACCACCGAGAGGATGGAAGTGGCAAAGAAGAGGACGACCGTCCACTGCAGGATCTTCTGAAGGCGGCGAAGCAGTTTCATGAAGGGTACTACGATTCCTGGGGGGGTCACTCCGTGATAAGCCCTGCAGAAGCCCATTCACGGATGGTCTTCTGGGCATCCTTCAGCGCTGTCTCCTCATCGACCTCATACTCCTGGCAGAGCAGGCGAGCCAGTTCTGCAGCATCGAAGTCCCTGCCTTCGACCCCATGCCAGAGGTAGGCTCCACTCTCATTGAGGTTAATAATGGTGGAGACATTGATGTTCTCCAGACCATGGGCCACGACAATGGCTTCGCCGCAGATGGTCACTAACTCATAACCTTCCTTGATTCTCATATTGCTTGTCTAAATCGTTTGCTTATATATAAAGAGGTACGCGCGACGCAGGCCTACGGGCAGCTTACCCCAGAATTTTATCTTCCGTTTCAGTTGCGGGTCCGAGGCCAGGAGGATGTGGCCGCCCGGACGGATATATTTCGTCACCACACCACGCACATCCGCCAGCGTGCAATGCTCCTCTCCACGAAGATTGCCATCGCCCTTCAGCGTCAGCCGGTCGCCATCGCGACGGATGATACGATGGAGCACGAAGTGACCCGCAGCGATTTCAGCCAGCACGGCATCGCCCACCCGCACGTCCGTCCAGGGGGAGAGTTCCACCTTGTCGCGCAGGTGCTCGAGAAAGGGGCGCATGCTATAGCCCTTCACGGAAATCACCACACGCTCGCCGCCGGCAACATACTGACTGACAAGCGTCAGCAGTGCCTCGTTGGGCAGTTCCTTGCGCTGCAAGCTATCCTGTTCTGGGTCGGCATACCGCTGAGCCTTGGCTCTGCGCCAAGGAGTCAGCAGCCAGCGGGCTGCACGTTTTATGTAGTTCTTAATTTCCAAAACTAAAAAAAATCAATTACTGACTCTCACAGCCTGATAGCACACACGTGCAGCCTCCTCGTCCGGCCGGCATCCCAGGAGGAAGATGGGCGTCTGGGCGAGCAGACGGGAGAGGCACTGGCAGATGCCCTTGTAGACGCGGGCATCCCATTTCATGCTACTGACAGCAGGCAGCAGCATGGCAAAAGCCTCGACGGGAGCCATGCGGCGAATGGTGTTCTCCGGCTTCTGCTCGATACGGGTGATGGCACCCACAGGAGCCCAGATATTGCGGTAGCAGGGCGTCTTGCCACTCCAGGGCGAGCCGAAGATGAGCACCTGCCCGTCGATGATGCGCACGATGGGGTTGTCGTCGTTCATGAGATCGCTGCCTGGAATGTGCTTATACCACAGATGTGTGTGGGTGCTCTTGCCTGTCCCGCTGGGAGCCGTGAAGAGGTATCCGTAGCCGCCGTTGCGAATAACGGAAGCATGGACAAGCAGGGTATCCATCTCTGCCGCAGCGAAGGCAAAAGCCATCATCAGCGCATTGTTCAGGCCGAACTGGTGCTGACGAAGGCTCTCACCCGTCAGCACAGCACGACACTCTCTGAAGTCTGCCGAAGCCAGCATACAGCAACTGAGCTGGCCGCCATCGCAAGCCGGCAGGCTGATTTCAAAAGCGTAGCTGCCGTCGGCTCCACGATAGACGCCATGGTTGGCACCTCCACAATCGAACTGCCCTATCTCCTCCATGGCATGGAATTCAGGAGCCACGCCCTCAGCAGCCTCCATGGAAAAAAGGACATCGCCCTCTTCCTCACAACGGAAAGGTGAGAAAGAGGGGATAACATCTGCTGCCGGCAAAGTTGAAGGCAGAGCAATGCGGATAAGATGACGGGCAACCCTGAAGTAAGATATGCTCATGCTCATTTACTCCGCTTTTTTTTCTTGCTGGAAGCCTTGGATTCCGTCTGTACAGGAGTCTCTTCGCCAATCGTTATCTCGTGGTACTCTTCAGCCTTGAAGCTAAAGCGCTCTTCCGTAAGAAGCCGCATCTGCAGCCCTTCGGCCTGCTCATAGCGCTTGCGGATCTTCTTCCACGTGCGCTGCAGCTTGCGGGGGTTCTTCGAAAAGAAGACGGAGCAGATAGCATTCTTGCAGCCTTCCTCGGCCTGCATGTGGTTCTGCAGCTGAAGGCTGTACAGAGAACGGTCGACCAGGAAATCATGCGAGGGGTCTATCCAAGCATCGTCCAATGTCTGGATGGAAGTCTGAGCGGCAATGGAGTCTGTGAATGAAGCAGCAAAGCCGAAGATATAGATCCGGCACATCTCAGGCTTCTTCTCTGCCCAGACAGAGAGCTGACAGGCAGAGAAGAAAGCGATGAACAGGAGTGTTGTGACTCTTCTCATTTATCCGAGGTAGGGTTTCAGGAGTTTGCTTTTGGAATTGTTGCGCAGACGGCGGATGGCTTTTTCCTTAATCTGGCGCACACGTTCACGAGTGAGGTTGAACCGGTCGCCGATTTCCTCAAGGGTCATTTCCTGGTGATTGATGCCGAAGAACATCTCAACAATCTGCTTCTCGCGCTCGCTGAGTGTGCTCAGGGCGCGCTCGATCTCGCGGCTCAGGCTCTCGTTGACCAGGCTCTTGTCGGCCATGGGGCTGTCGTCATTGACGATGACGTCCAGCAGCGTATTGTCCTCGCCTTCCACGAAGGGAGCATCCACGGAGATGTGGCGTCCGCTGACCTTCAGGGTATCACTGATCTTGTCTACTGGGATATCCAGTTCCTCTGCCAGCTCATCAGGACTGGGCTTGCGCTCGTTCTCCTGCTCGAATTTGGAGTAGGCCTTGCTGATCTTGTTCAGCGACCCCACCTGGTTCAAGGGCAGACGTACGATACGGCTCTGCTCGGCCAGCGCCTGAAGGATGCTCTGACGGATCCACCAGACAGCGTAGGAGATGAACTTGAAGCCACGCGTCTCATCGAACTTCTCGGCTGCCTTGATGAGTCCGAGGTTGCCCTCGTTGATGAGGTCGGGCAGCGAGAGGCCCTGGTTCTGGTACTGCTTGGCAACACTGACCACGAAGCGCAGGTTGGCGCGCGTCAGTTTCTCCAGAGCTGCACGGTCTCCCTTGCGGATGCGCTGGGCCAGTTCCACTTCCTCCTCCACGGTGATCAGGTCCTCGCGGCCGATTTCCTGAAGATACTTGTCGAGGGAAGCACTCTCACGATTGGTGATACTTTTGGTAATCTTTAATTGTCTCATTTCAATAAAAACGTTTTAAAGCGTGCAAAGATACATTATATAGAGTACGCACGCAAGAAAAATTCAAAGAAATCTGCAAGAAAATTGCAAGGATGCAAAGTTTTTTTAGCTTTTTTTGCTTTCTTTGCACCCTTGCAGGCTTTTGTGCACTTTTGGCACATTTTTTGCAGTGGACGTTTTTACTTCTTTTCGTTGCCCTTGTTATCGGAGAGATCGATGACGGCTGCCACACGTCGGCCGCTCTGCGTCAGAGCCTGAATCCAAAGGGTGCGGTCGCGGCTCTGGTTGGCCGAACGTACGGCTTCCTCAAAGTCCTCAACGTTGCGCAGTTCCTTGTCGTTGGCTTTCTGCAGGATCATACCCTTCTGGATACCGGCATCCTTCATCTTGCCATTCTTCACGGCCACAACTTCCAGGCCATAGGAAAGAGCGAGCTGACGCTTGTTCTCGTCGGAGAGCGGTTTCAGCTGAGCGCCGAAGAGATCCATATCCATCTCTTCCATGATCTCTGTTCCGCCCTGGATGTTGCGGAGGGTTGCGGAACCCGTGTGGCTCTTCTTGTTGCGCAGGTAGGTGATGGTCACCTTGTCGCCCGGCCGGCGCTGGCTGAGTGCCTCCTGCAGCTCGGCCATCTTGGTGACTTCCTTGCCGTCGATGGCGGTGACGACATCGCCCTTCTGGAGTCCGACCTCCGATGCGGTGGACTTCTCCTCCACACTCTGGACGTAGATACCCTTGCTGGTGCCGAGGTCGACTTCGTTGTCGTTGGCCTTCTCCTTATCAATATAGTTGGTGACATCCATGCCGCTGATACCCAGCAGTGCACGCTGCACGACGCCAAACTCCTTCAGGTCCTTGACAACCTTGTTCATGATGGTCGTCGGGATGGCGAAACCATAGCCGCTGTAGCTGCCGGTCTGGCTATAGAGCATGGCGTTGATACCCACCAGTTCTCCACGTTCGTTGACCAGCGCGCCACCAGAGTTGCCTGCATTGATGGCGGCATCCGTCTGGATGAAACTCTCGACGCCGTTGGCTCCCAGCGAACGGGCCTTGGCAGAAACGATGCCGGCTGTTACGGTGCTGGTGAGGTTGAACGGATTGCCCACAGCCAGCACCCACTGACCAATCTTCAGGTCGTCGGAGTTTCCGATGGTGATGGCGGGCAGATCCTTGGCCTCCACCTTCACGAGGGCAAGGTCGGTGGTCTCGTCGAGACCGATGATGCGACCTTTGTACTCCGTGTTGTCGTTCAGCTTGACCAGAATCTCGTCGGCGCCTGCCACAACGTGGTTGTTGGTGACAATGTAGCCATCGGAAGTGATGATGACTCCAGAGCCGGCACCCTGGCGACGGGGCTGGGTCTCGATTTCCTGTTCACGACCCTGACCGCGGTTGCCATAGCCGAAGAAATCGCCGAAGAAATCTTCAAAAGGATCGCGGACGCGCACGCGCTGGCGAACGGCGTTCTGGGTCACCTTAATATATACTACGCTGTTGACGGAGCGTTCGGCGGCAGAGGTCAGATCTACCAGGCCTGCCACGGCGGGAGCCGATGCCGGAGCCGCATTGGGCATCTGCAGCGACGTGGGCTGAGCGCCGAAGAAGGTGTCGTCAGAAGAGTTGTCATTGGAACGGGTTACACTCGAGCGCATCACAGCGCCGGTGAGTACACTGCTGCTCAGCACCAGCGCTGCTGCGCCAAGCCATTTCTTAGTGTTCTGTGTCATATTGCAGAAATTAATGTTTAAAGTTTTATATTCTGAATTTACTGTTTAGAGAAGCCTATGGAGGCGGGCTTCACGAATTCGGACACAAAAGTAGTGCAAAAGTTTAGTTTTATGACGATTTGTCGCGCATTTTTTCTTTCTTTTAACGTGATTGAGCCAGAGGTTAACGGCGGTTAAAACTGCAGACTGACATTTTTACATTTCTTTTGTCAAAGGACTCTAAGCGACCGCAAAAATGGCAGAAACTGCAAAAAACTCTAAACTTTTGCACCTGAAATATCAAAAACCTTAAACCATAAGCCCTAAACCTTAATCTTTTTACGTAACTTTGCAGCCAGAAAAGCAGTGGGACGGCTTGCCGCTGGCCGATCTCCTTCGGAGAAAAGCGAGAGGAAAGTCCGGGCAACACAGGGCACTCCGCTACCTAACAGGTAGAAGTCCGCGAGGGCTAGTACGTGCAGAAGAAAATAACCGCCGCCGATTTTAAAGATACGTTTAGTTTCATAGTGCACATCTTTTTTGTTAGGCATCGGCGGTAAGGGTGAGAAGGTGGGGCAAGAGCCCACCAGGCGTATGGCGACATACGTGCTGTGCACACCGGAGGTTGAAAGTTCGCGTATACCGGCAAAGCACCGACTACGTCCACACGAGGACGCAAGGGTGAGAGAGGGCGGCCCGTCCGAGCCGGAGGGTAGAACGATGGAGGCGTCGTGAGAACGGCGTCCTGGATAAATGGCAGGCACCCGCCACGGCGGGCACAGAACCCGGCTTACAGGCCCACTGCTTTCCTTTTTCTTCTAAAATCCCCCCGCTCCTGGCCTGCAATCAAGGCTTGCTTCCTCGCATGCAATCAATCTCCGCTCCTCACGTGTAATCAAGCCCGCTCCTCGCCTGCAATCTTCAGAACTGCCACCATTTCTTGCGTGGCTTCTGCTCTGCGGCCAGCGGATTCAGCTGTTCTGTCATCACTTCCTCGTAGGTCTTGTTGTTGTGGATCATGTCGTAGATAGTGCCCCAGTCGGGCAGACCGCCAACGTTGCGGTCGTCGATCCACATATCCACTTTCAGCTTGCGGCTGAAGTGCTGATTCTTGGTGATGTCCTCTTCAGGGAAATCGCGGTTTACGGCATAGAACTCCACACCACGCTGGCGACACCACTCCACGGCGTCGTCCAGCAACTTGCCTTCGCGCACGCTCCAAAGGATGAGCTTGTGGCGTTCTTCGATGAGCATCTTCAAGGTCTGGGTGGCAAAGGGAATCTCCTCGCCAATTTCAGGGTAACGGTGACGGACGATAGTGCCGTCGAAATCTACTGCTATGGTCATGAATTCACGGATGTTGATGTTTTCGGCCGCGAAGATACAACGTTTTTCTTCCATAAACGAACCTTTCCCGTTAAAAACTCTTAATCTCATAGTTTCCCACCCCAAATCACCTCGCACGCACGCATATATATAATAAGGTGTCGATTGCTGAAAAAGTTCTTGAAAGAGCCGCCGTCTGTTAATTATCCTTAACAAGAATCACTTTTAACGCTCTCACGCATACAGCGTATTATAAATAAGTGTACATTTGCCCACCAAAGAGAAGTAAAAAGGCCCTTTTAGGGTCTAAACCCAACCGAGAATTCAAACAAATTATTTTTCTAACTAATTATTAATTAACTGCTTTATGAAACAAAAGTTACTCTCTCTCGTTGCACTTGCAGGTGCAATGTTCATGAGTGCAAGCGCATGGGCTGTGGATCCTCCTGTGGATGTCGAGCCCGCGTACACCACGGATTGGGTCGCCCCTGAAGACGGTGGCGTCTATTTCCTCTACAACGTAGGCGCTGACCAGTACCTCGGCGCCGGTAACCACTGGGGCACTCACGTCGTCACCGCTACCGTGTCCGACGAGAGCACGGCTCAGGTTTACTTCTGGGACGCAGGAATCGCTCTTAGCGGCGGAAGTTCTGATATGAACGTCTGCGTGGGTGTGCTTCCCGTTCAGCTGACCAAGACTGAAGACGGCACCTTCTACATCCAGCACCTGGGCAGCAACCGCGCTGACCGCTACCTCACATCGGAGGACGCAGCTAATGGTGTCATGACCAACAGCTGGATTGACGGTAACCTTGGCCGTTCCGCCAAATTCAACATCGTCGCTGTCGAAGGCGGCTACACCATCCAGGCTACCAACACCGCAGAGGCTGGTACCTACTTTGGTGCTGCTGATCCTGAGGAAGAGCCCATGGAAGGCGAGGAAATCGTCCGCAACGTCATGAACAACCTCACCGAAGGTCAGAACATCATCTGGCGCTTTGCTCCCACTAACTATGTGCAGTGCATGGCCTATGAGGTTCGACTGAAGTTCTACGACAAGATCGTGGAGGCTGAAGAGGAAGGCGTAGACACAAAAGATGCCGAAGCTCTCTACAACAATCCCAACGCTACTGCCGACGAGATCAATGCTGCTATCACCGCTCTGACGGCAGCCATCAACAAGCAGAAGTTCGCTACGCTGCTCTCTGGAGCTACTGACGACGATCCCATCGATGCCACAGAATATGTTCTGGAGAACCCGAATTTCGACACTGGCGTTAGTGGTTGGTTCATCACCGTCACTGGTCAGAACCTTGGTTGGCAGCAACGCACCGACACGAACCCCAATACGGGAGCTGCTATTCAGAACTTCATTGAAGCTTGGATTCCTAATGGCAACGTCCTTGGTGACGGTGTTATCGCACAGACCGTTTATGGACTGCCTGCTGGTAAGTACGTTCTTGAACTGGATGCTACAGCTTGCCACGATCCCGCCTCTGGCGACGGAACCGACATTGAAGGCGTATACGTCTTCATCCAGTCTGGCAATAGTGAAAAGAGGACTCCTGTGAAGACCATCCGTTTGGGCGTAGAACACTTTGCTGTCACATACGTTCACGATGGTTCTGACGAACTCACGTTTGGTCTGAAGGTCGAAGGAACCAATGCAAACTGGATTTCCGCCGACAACTTCCAGATTTGGTACTATGGTAAGACCGAAAGGACTCTCGCCCAGGCTGAACTGGAGCAGGCTATCAAAGAAGCTGAAAACGTAGACACCAACGTACCCGCTAACGCTGAGGTCCTCGAAACTCTGGAGAAGGAAATTGAAGCTGCCACAAATGTGCTCAACAGCAATCCCGACGACGAGACAGCTCTCGCTACACGCGATGTCATCAAGGCTGCTACTGATGCCTTTACCGCTTCCGCTGCTGCTTATCAGACATTCGAAGTCTACTTCGGCACTGGCGGCGAATTCGAGGCTCTGCTGGAGCAGGTGCTCGAGAACGACGGATGGGTAGAACTGGCCGACGCCATGGATAAGTACAACACAGAAATGCAGGGCAAGTTCAGCAACTACACCCTCACCACCGAGGAGATCAACGAGAGCCAGGATCACGTTCAGCAGCTGATCCTCGACTTCATTCAGGGCGACAACGTGAAGCCCGGCGATGACCTCACCCTGCTGCTCAAGAACCCCGGCTTCGAAAACGGCCTCAAGGGTTGGACTGTGGAAGTAAAGGAAGGAGATGCACGTGGCGCTTGGACGGTATTCGATGGTGTTGACTACCACGAAGTTGAGTCTTGGCACGTCAATTTCGACCTCTATCAGGTGATTCCCAACATGCCCGCTGGCGTGTACACCATTTCCGTTCAGGGCTTCGCTCGTCTGGACGACAACCTCACAGAGACCACCATCGAGCTCTATGCCGGCAACAGCACCGCAAGCTTCCCCAGCATCAGCCGCGTGAACAATTCCGGTCCTGAAGAGTACAGCGAGGAGATCCTCTACGATGCAGCCTCCTTCGGCGACACCCCCATCGATATGGACGGTCAGACCGTATACGTGCCCAACGGCATGGCTGGCGCTCAGGTCTACTTCGGCATGGACAACCCCTTGACCGGCAAGCCCTTCTACCAGCGCGAGGTTAAGATCAATCTCCGCGAAGCTGGTGACCTCCGCATCGGTGTCCGCAGCAACAGCACCCACGAATGGGTTCTCTGGGACAACATGAAGATCACCTATGCAGGTAACAACCTCGAACTCTACTATCAGATGATCGAAGAGGCTCAGGAGAAGATGATGGCCGCTGTCAACGCTGAAAATGCATTCGTCACAAAGGCTGCTACCACTCAGGTCAACGACCTCAACGGCCGCGTCGACAAGATGGATCAGCTGGAGACTGCTGATCAGGCTCTGGCTCTGATTGGCGAAATCGAAGCTGCCACGAAGTACATCCAGGCTGGTGCAGCCAAGGGTATCGCCCTCCAGGATGCTATCGACCTCTACAACGAACTCAGCGGGTTGAATCCCACTTCTGACACCGCCTTCCCCGCACTGCTGAGCAACGCACAGCAGCAGAAGGAGGATCCTGCCACCATCGAGAGCAACGAAGCTGTCGACGACATCATCGCTTCCTTCAAGAAGGGTTGGGGCAGCTACGTCATGGCTGACGCTGCCGAAGAACCCGCCGACAAGTACGATGCTACCTATGCTATCTTCAACTTCAACTACTTCCACCCCGTGAAGGCTGAGAATTCCTCCGAAGGATGGACGATTGAAAACATCGGTGGTACCTGCACTCCCAACTTCACTGAGCTGGAAGCCTTCAACAACGACACCATCTACATCCACCAGACCATCGAAGGTCTGAAGCCCGGCTTCTATGAGATTGACCTCCAGGGCTACTACCGTGCTGGTTATTCTGGCGCCTACAACGGCGAACAGGGCGACTCCCTCAAGCAGATTAAACATGCATTCCTCTGCGCTACCACCAGCCTCGGCGAGATGACCACTCCGCTGCTGAACGCTATCGAAGGCGCTCAGGAAGCTACCCTCGGTTCTGGCAATGAGACCGCTGTCACAAACCTCGAAGGCACAGAAGTCTACATTCCTGAAAACATGGAGGCTGCTTCCACCTACTTCGAGTTCGGATACTATCCCAACACCCTGAATGTCCAGGTGGGCGAAGACGGTGTGCTGGAGATCGCTATCCGCAAGTGGAGCCACATCGACGGCGACTGGACCATCTTCACCAACTGGCAGCTCTTCTACCTCGGCAAGACCGGTAAGAACTTCAGCGAAGAACTCACCGGCATCCAGGCTATGGAGAACACCGCATGAGCGACGGCAGCGTGCATAAGGTGATGGTTAAGTAAGCACAGAATCCTCCTTTTGAGCACAAAAAAACGCTCAAAAGTCACTAAGCAAGGCCTGCACAACCCCGTGCAGGCCTTTTTCTTGCGATTTTCTTTGGTCGTTTGCAAGAAAGTCCGTATTTTTGTGCCGAAATTAAGAAAACTATCAATAGAATAGAATGAAGAAACTGTCTTTTCTCGCCCTGATGGCTGTTGCCGTCATGTGCCTCTCTTCCTGCGTCAGCTCGAAGAAGATTATCTATTTCCAAGGTGCCGACTCCATCTATGCCCAGGCACAAGACATCATGCAAAAGTATGAGATGCGTCTGAAACCCGCAGACCAGGTACTTATCAAGGTGACCTGCGACAACCCTGAACTCCTCGAGGTCTTCAGCCTCGACGTAACCATGGGTTCTGGTGGTGGCGGTCGTAGTGGCGGTGGCAACTACAGCTACACGGCTTCTGGTACCATGGGTTCCGTCTATGGCTACACCGTTGACAACGAAGGTTTCCTCGACCTGCCGGCCCTGGGCAAGGTTCAAGTCGCCAACATGACCGTTGAAGAAGCAGCCAAGGCTGTAGAGAAAGTCATCGTAGCACGCAACCTCATCAAGGAACCTGAAGTGACCGTCCGCCTGCTGAACGCCCGCGTCAGTGTCCTCGGCGCCGTGAAGAGCCCCCGTGTTGTAGGCCTCACCTCAGAGCGCAACACCATTCTGGATGTTCTTGCCAACTGCTCCGACGTCAGCGACCAGGCTCTGCGCCAACACGTAACCCTCTTCCGCGAGAACAATGGCAAACGTGAGATGTACAAGCTCGACCTGACCTCTGCCGACATCTTCACCAGTCCTGCCTTCTACGTTCAGCAGAACGACCTCATCTACGTGGAGCCCAACAAGAGCCAGAACGTGAAGAGCTCTGCCTTCAGCACCTTCCTGGGTGTCGGCGGCAGCGTCATCAGCGCCCTCGCATCTGTCACGGCTCTCGTGATCTCCATCGTCAACCTGGCTAATAAGTAAATCCTCACCCCCCTTACAGCCTGCTGGATGTGCCTATGCAACTACTTGCATAAGCGGATTCAGCAGGCTGCTTAGACTGACGAAGCAAGCTGGATTGACGAAGCTAGCTGGATTAACGAAGCAAGCTGGATTGAGTGACGTTGTCTATCAGAAAAGTATCTGCGAAGCAAGATGTGTTTCGCAGATTTTTTTTGTTGAATCAGTGCAGAATCTCGCGTAGGAATTGTGGAGTGAATCCTTCCGCAGACTGAGCTACCTCCTCAGGCGTACCTGTGGAAAGAATCAAGCCACCGCCACGACCACCTTCCGGCCCCAAGTCGACAAGATAGTCTGCCGACTTGATGACATCGAGGTTGTGTTCAATGACGAGTACGGTGTTTCCCTTGTCCACCAACCGCTGAAGCACAGTCAGCAGCACGCGGATATCCTCGAAATGCAGACCGGTGGTAGGCTCGTCGAGAATGTAGAATGTGCGTCCTGTATCGCGCTTGGCCAGTTCTGTGGCGAGTTTTACGCGCTGACTCTCGCCACCGCTGAGGGTCGTCGAGGACTGTCCGAGTTTGATGTAGCCAAGTCCCACTTCCTGCAGGGTGCGAATCTTCTGCAAGATATTCGGTTGGTTTTCAAAGAACTCCACAGCCTGGTTGATGGTCATATCCAGCACGTCGGCAATGGATTTCCCTTTGAATCGTACTTCCAGGGTCTCGCGGTTATAGCGCTTGCCGTGGCATTCCTCACAAGGCACCATCACATCGGGCAAGAAGTTCATTTCTATAGTCTTATAGCCATTTCCGCCACATGTCTCGCATCGTCCTCCCTTCACATTGAAAGAGAAGCGTCCAGGCTTGTAGCCACGAATCTTGGCTTCCGGCAGCGAGACAAAGAGGTCGCGGATATCCGAGAAGACACCCGTGTAGGTAGCAGGATTGGAACGAGGCGTGCGACCGATGGGACTTTGGTCCACACTGACCACCTTATCCAGGAACTCCAAACCGGCAACAGCATCGTAGGGCAACGGATCGCGAAGCGAGCGGTAGAAATGCTGCGAGAGGATGGGCTGGAGTGTATCGTTGATGAGCGTGGATTTGCCTGAACCGGAAACGCCTGTGACACAGATGAATGCGCCCAACGGAAGTTTCAGATTCACATTTCTCAGGTTATTCCCACGAGCCCCAATTATCTGCAAGAACTTACCATTGCCCGAACGACGTACGGCAGGCACCTCTATCGCCTTCTCACCTAGGAGATACTGACGGGTGAGAGAAGACGCAGACATCAGGTCTTTAACCAATTGCTCATACGTTCCCTGGAACATCACTTCCCCACCCTTCCTTCCGGCTAAGGGACCCATATCCACGATGTAATCCGCCTCGCGCATCATTTCCTCATCGTGTTCCACGACGATTACTGTGTTGCCAGTGTCGCGCAACTCCTTGAGCGAATGAATCAGTCGCTGGTTGTCACGTTGGTGCAGTCCGATGGACGGTTCATCGAGGATGTACAGCACATTGACAAGTTTGGAACCAATCTGAGTTGCCAGACGTATACGCTGGCTCTCGCCTCCAGAAAGGCTGATACTGCTGCGGGATAGCGAGAGATAATCCAGTCCCACGTCCACCAGGAACTGCAGTCGCGCACGGATTTCCTTCAGAATCTCAGGGGCAATCTGACGCTGGCGTTCACTGAGCATGCCATCCACCTCGGTCAGGTCGGAGATGAACTTGAGCAAGTCCTTGATATCCATATCAGCCAGTTCGGCAATATTCTTTCCGCCAATGCGGAAGTGCATTGCCTCGCGATTCAGACGGGCACCCTGACACTCCGGACACGTTGCCGTCCGCGAGAATTGCTCCGCCCACTTCTGGGCTGTGGCGCTGGAATCCGAGTCCTGCAGCATCTGGATATATTTCGTCAGACCATCGTAATCGATGTAGTAGTCATTGGTTGTATGCGCGATGGCAGCCGGAATGCGCAATCGCTCTGGACAGCCATTGAGGATTTCATCCACAGCCTCGTCGGGAACAGCACTCAGCGGCGTGTCCAGCGTGCAGTCGTAGCGCTCCAGCAAGGCTTCCATCTGCCAGAAAATCATCTGGTTCTTGTACTTTCCTAGAGGAGCAATGCCGCCGTCGCGAACGGAGAGAGCCCGATCTGGTATCACCTTATTGACATCGATGAGATTCACATAGCCCAGCCCCTTGCATCGCGGACACCAGCCCTGGGGTGAGTTGAACGAGAAGTTATGCGGAGCAGGGTCGGCATAGCTCATGCCCGTCGTGGGACACATCAGTCGGCGTGAGTAGTGGCGAAGCTCATCCGAATCTGCATCGAGCACCATCATCAGTCCTTCACCCATCTTCAGGCAGAGTTCCACGCTCTTGCGCAGGCGAGCTCCGCCGGAATCTTCTATCACCACGCGATCCACCACCACCTCGATGGAGTGGTTCACATAGCGGTCGACCTTCATTCCCTGCACCACTTCCATCAGTTCCCCGTCGACGCGGACCCTCAGGAACCCCTTTCTGCGCACGCTGTCGAAGAGTTCCCGATAGTGTCCCTTGCGGTTTCGCACCAATGGAGCCAGCAGCAGCACACGCCGTCCGGCATAATCCTTATAGAGCAAGTCCACAATCTGTTCCTCCGTGTACTTCACCATCGGTTCTCCCGTCCTCCAGGAGAAAGCATCGCCTGCGCGGGCATAGAGAAGACGCAGATAGTCATAGACTTCCGTGGTCGTTCCGACGGTGGAGCGAGGATTCTTGTTCGTTGTCTTCTGGTCGATGCTGATGACTGGCGAGAGCCCCGTAATCTTGTCCACGTCAGGGCGTTCCATACCTCCCAGGAAGTTACGAGCATAGGCCGAGAAGGTCTCGATGTATCGCCGCTGCCCTTCGGCAAAGATGGTATCGAAAGCCAGAGAACTCTTGCCGGAGCCCGACAGACCGGTGATGACGGTCAGGCTCTGGCGAGGAATAGTGACATCAACATTCTTCAGGTTGTGGACTCTTGCGCCCAGCACTTCAATCTTCCCGTGTTCGTTCATTCGTCTCCTCCTGTAGCATCACCCTGGTCTGTAACCAGTCGAGTCAACACATTGACATCCTTTCGGATATGGTACACACGTCCGTCAGCGCCTTTTGCGACGACGTTCACGAAATACACCCCGTCTGGAACCACCTTTCCGTTGACCTTACCATCCCATTCGCCGTTTACATCGTCCCAGCTGTAAAGCTTCTTTCCCCACCGATTGAAGATGGTAGCCTTGAAACTGACGATGCTCTGGTGCGTGGTCTTCGCCTTGTAGGTATCGTTCCATCCGTCGCCGTTAGGCGAGAAGGCATTTGGCATCTGCAGCTGCGACTCTGAGATGCTGACCGTGAATCGTCCTCCTGTCTCCCCCTCCTGTGGATAGTACACGGTATCGTTTCCCTGCACGAAGGTGGCTTTGAGTTCAACGACGAACGATCCGCTGTGTTCGAAGCGGTAATCTATGTCCTCGTCGAACCGATGGACAATCGTCACATCGGGTGTCTGCTGATCATAGATTCTCCACTCGTAGCGAGCTGTGTACAGCGAAGTACCGTCCTCGCCGTCCAGTCCGGAGGGGTTCGCCGTGAATTGTGCCACCACGGGTGCTGAGCCGGAATAGCTTTCCAGCTCTTCGGTTTTCTCTTCTGAATGTCCTTCGCTGTCTATTTCGGTGTAGGTGAAGACAGCCTTTGGCGAACAGGTAGGGGCAGAGTTCTGCGCCCAGGCACCGCTGAACGCAGCCAGCGAAGCTGCCAGCAGCAAGAGTGAACGAAGGAAAAGGTTATTCTTTTGCATAGGGATTGAAGACTCGTTTCTGTTTTCGGGTGCAAAGTTAAGCATTATCCTCCTAACTTGTGCCGAAAAACAAAACTTTTTTTCCCGCGAGGCTTGCCCACACCGTAATTTATATACGCGCGCGTAAGGAATTTCGGTAAAAAGGGCGGAATACCGAAAATTCACCTATAATATTACCGCGTTACGCGCGCGCTACCGAAATTTCGCCGTACCTTTGCCGCGGATTTTAGGGAGCGTGTGCCCTGAGACCACTAAAGAGAAATAAAAACAGATAATCGAAACATTAGTAATAACCCTTTAACAAAACGAATGACAAGAATGAAAAAGAACACAATTTTCATGTGCCTTTCGCTTGGTCTGGCAGCAACGCTGACCTCCTGCTCCTTCGACAACAAGTTCGAAGCCGAGGAGTTGGGAGAGACAGGCCAAACCGGAAAGTTGACGCTCAACGTAGCGTCTGGCGTGGAGTTCGCTACTGGTACCCGTGCTGTCGACGAGAGCACCTACCAGAACACCGACAACTACACGGTCAACATCACTGACAACAAGGGCAACAGCAAGTTCTCCGGAACGTTTGCCACGTTGAAAACACGACTGCCGCTGGAACTCGACCTCGGCTCCTACAACATCAGCGCCAGCTATGGTAATGAATACGCCGCTTCGCGCGACGGATTCAAAGTTGAAGGCAAGAACATCTTCACCATCCAGGCTGCGAAGACTGTAGAGTGCAACGTCGCCTGCGCTCCTACCGCCG
Source organism: uncultured Bacteroidales bacterium (assembly GCA_902771725.1). Classification (GTDB taxonomy): domain Bacteria; phylum Bacteroidota; class Bacteroidia; order Bacteroidales; family Bacteroidaceae; genus Physcousia. The sequence goes on along the minus strand of CACXXT010000072.1, from coordinate 13,235 downwards.
GCAAGATCCTGGTGGAATTCGATCCCTCGATGGCTACCTACTGCGACCTCTACGACGTAGACTTCACTGGCACTGCCGCCCTCGGCACCAGCGTAGCACACTGGGGTAAGGACGACACCGCTCCTTACTATCTTGCTATCAACGAAGGTGGCGAGACCGTGAACTACACCATCCACCTCACCGCCAAGGCAGACTATGCAGGACTGAACGGAGAAGAAAAGGTGACCAATGCCACAGCTACCGGCAGCTTCACGCTGGAGCGCAACAAGGCAAAGAAGCTCACCGTAGGAGCCAACTACACTCCCACCACCGATGGCGGTCTGAAGGTTGTCGTCGAGATCGACGAGTCAACCAACGACAAGACCATCCCCATCGAAGTGCCCGTCACTTGGATTTAATTAACGCGAATCACAAATCCCCAAAAGTAACAGACAATGAAACTACATAAGATTTTTCTTGGATGTGCAGCCGCATTGGCATTGGTAAGCTGTGTGAGCGAGGACCTCTCGAAGAACGCCGGCAAGGATTCCGGCAGACTTCAGATTGGTGTCGAGACACAGGATCCTCTGAAGACACGTGCTGACGCATACACCGTTACCAACTTCCCCGTCACCATCTACAACGAAGACGGCACCACGAAAGTGCAGAGCTACGATGCTGTCAGCGCCATGCCCGAACAAATCCTGCTGCCCACCGGCACCTACTTGCTCGAGGCCCACACTCCCGGCGTCATGGAACGCATCATGACCGCGCCTTACTACAAAGGAACAGAACTTTCTGTCATCCAGAAGGACGTGACCACGCAGAGCACCATCACCTGTAAGATGGCCAACACCAGCGTCAGCGTCCACTACGATCAGGACTTCCTGGATCTCTTTACTTCCTGGACCATCACCTTCGACGACGGCACCGACAATGCCATCAGCTTCACGAACGAAGACGGCAATGCTCCCTCTGCTATCTATTGGGATCTCGGCGAAGGCGTGGAGAAGCTGATTGTCAACTTCCGTGGCGTCAACCGCGATGGTACCATCACCGCCAAGAACGAGCTCACCAAGTCACAGGCCACCGAGACCTACGACGGCCAGAGCGCAAACTTCGCCGGTGGCGATGCCGTGGTGGTGAACTTCACTCCCGTGGAAGCAACGACCGGCTATGTCACCATCGGAATCACTGCCACCATCTTCGGTCAGGCTGCAGAGGAAGTTCCTGCTGTGGTTCAGATCGTTGACAACGGCACCTTCACTCCTGACGACGGCAATGGCGACGAACCTAATCCTGGTGATGATCCCCAGCCCGGTGATGACAATGCCATCACGTTGAACATGCCTAATGATATGACCGTTACAGCATCAACAGACCCTGCTCTCGGCGACGCTGTGATTTTAACTCCGAAGGGAATTAAGAGCCTCAAAGTTACAATCGTATCCTCCAACCCCGACATGGTTAGTTCACTCACTGATGTTGCTGACAGTTATCCTGGAGTTGATTTTATCAATGGTGCAGAAGTTGTTGGGAACACAAATCTAGTTAGCTTCTTAGGTGAACTCGGACAAGAAATCACAGTTCCTACAACAGGTCAGACAGAATATACATTCCCCATTGGCAACTTCTTCGGGTTCCTACTCATTCTTGAGGGAGAACATACATTCAACATGACCGTAGAAGACCAAGAAGGAAATATCAAGCAGGGAACTCTCAAGCTAACTATTTAACTTTTAAAGGCTAAACTGATTATGAAAAAGATATTTTCCATTATCTCCGTCCTCGCCCTCGCGTTGGCTGCTGTTTCCTGCTCCAACGACACGGACGAGTTGGCCAACAAGGAGGTAGGCTACCTCAAGCTTGGCATCGAGACCAACAGCACGACCATGACCCGTGCCGGTGCTCCCACTGGCTACGATGCCAAGAAACTGCACGTGGAAGTGAAGGATGCACAGGGAACTGTTGTTGCCAGTACAGACGACTTCGAGAACGACACAGAGCTCAACGGTCAGCAGATTACCCTGACTCCCGGTCAGTACACCGTCATTGCCCATTCCAGCAACTGGGATGGCAACGGCTCCGGCATCGACACTCCTTATTACTATGGCGAGACCACCGTCACGGTGAAGACCAAGACCCTCACGACCGCCAAGGTCACCTGCACCCTGGCCAACGTCAAGGTCACCGTCAACTTCTCCGACGAATTCAAGGAGAGCTTCGCCCGCGCCACGACAACCATCGAGTCCGCTGTCAGCGGCGTCAGCTCCCAGACCTTCACCATGGGTCAGGAGAAGGGTTCTGCCTACTTCCCTGTCGGCAAACTGACCGCAGTCCTCTCCGTCTTCAACAAGAGCGGACAGGGCTACAGCCACATGAGGGAAATCACTGACGTTCAGGCGCGTGACCACTACATCATCAACTACACCGTGGCAGCTCACGGCTATCAGGGTGGTGTCACCGTCAAGGTAGATCCTACCACGAACACCTACACCTACACCTTCGAGGTTCCTCGCAAGGGCGGCACGAGCCTTGCTACCTACACGTCTAACGCCTGGAGCACCTTCGCCTTCCTCGAGGGAGGCGTCACTGCCAAGAAGGGAGACTTCGACCAGTCCAACCTGCAGCTGCAGTGGAAAGCCGACGGCACCGAAACGTGGAACACGGTTGCAGCCAGCGACCTTACCATTGATGGTGATAACATCAGCTATAAGCTCACTGGTCTGACTCCTAATACGAAGTATGCTTATCGCATGGCTTACATCACTGACGAAGACGAAATCTTCAGTGCTGAACAGGAGTTCACTACCGAAACTCAGCCTGCACTTCAGAATAGCAGCTTCGAAAATTGGCATCAAGATGGTGTCGTTGTCTATCCCAATGCCGAAGGAGCCACATATTGGGATTCCAGTAATAAAGGTTCCGCTGGAGCGACCAACAATGCAAGCAATAATGTTACGACAAGCACGACTGATGTAAAGCATAGTGGTACTTATGCTGCTCAACTAAAGTCAAAGAAGGTGCTTATAGCATTTGCCGCTGCAAGTATCTACACGGGCGAACTTGACCATCTGGTAGGTACGAAAGGAGCTGTTTTGAACTGGGGTGTTCCATTCGCAGGCCGTCCAACAAGTTTGAAGGGATGGTATCGCTATGATCCTGTTGCAATTGATAACTCAAAGAACAATCAGCCCGCAACAGCACCCGCAAAGGGCGAGATGGACCAATGCGCTATCTACTGGGCATTAACGACCTCTGTAATCACTGTAGATAATACAGATATAGACGGAACCTTCCCCAACTGGGATACAGACTCCCGCGTAGTAGCATACGGACAGCTACCTATCAGCCAATGCACCAGTACGAACGGAGAATTAGTTGAGTTTGAAATTCCTGTTGAATACCATAGTCTGACAACGAAGCCTACTCATCTGATTATCTGTGCATCTTCCAGCCGTTATGGTGACTATTTCCACGGCGGTGCCGGTTCCACATTGTACCTCGATGACTTCGAGCTCATTTATGGCGACACTCCCACCGTGAAGCAGTAAACGACACCTCTTATATATAATACTCTGCCCCCGCTGAACTGCGGCGGGGGCAGAGGTTTCCCAAGAAAAAACAACTGAAAGGCAATAGCCATTTCACCACCCCGACGAATGAATAGAACAATGAGAAGACGTCTACTGACACTGTTCTGCCTGACGGCAGCTCTCACGGCCAGCGCCCAGACAGTCCCCACCGACACCACCCGTCGCTCTGCCATGGACGTCGAAATGAATATCGTAGTACGCGTGGACAGCGCCCAGCGCGGTCAGCTCACAGATGCAGAAATAGCCCGTGCGGTCGAAGACGGAGTGCGTAAGGCATTCGGTATCAAGACCGGCACGTCCGCACAGGCCGTTTCCGCCTCCCAACGTCGCTATGCCGACCCCAAGGAGGAGCGCCGAGCCGCCAAGCAGGCTGCCAAGGAGCAGGCTGCGCGGGAGAAAGCCGAAGCTAAGCGCCAGGCCGAAGCCAGACGCCAGGCAGAGGACCTGCGATATGCACCTACAGGTCCCCGCAGCACAGCTCCCGTTCCCTCCGTGCGCCGTGCACCGGCATCCATGATGTACGACAGCACCCGCACTGCCGCCAAGCCTTCGCTCTACGAACGCTACCTGGAGCGCCAGGACAAGAAAGGGCGCCACATCGAGCGCGTTCCGCGCGAGGACCTGAATGCCACCTTCATCCCCAAGGGACAATGGATGTTCGGCGGCAGCATCTCCTTCAACGAATGGGACGACGACAATCTGAACTACCTCGTGCTGAAGAACATAGACTTCGAAGGACACACCTTCGGCATCAGCCCCTATTTCGGCTATTTCTTCACGAAGAACATCTGCGTCGGCGGACGCTTCAACTACAGCCGCTACTACTTCAACCTCGGCCGCTTCGACCTGAACCTGGGCGAGGACTTCAATATCAGCCTCTCGGACCTCTACTATCTGGAACATGACTTCGAATGCAGTGCCTTCCTGCGTACGTACATGCCCCTGGGCAAGAGCAAGGTCTTCGGTTTCTTCAGCGAAATCGACCTCACCTACGGCCATGCCAAAGGCAAGAACACCACGGGAGCCAAGGGCACCACGGGCTACGAAGGCACCATGGAGCACGTCAACAGCATCCAGATCGGTTTCTGCCCAGGACTGACCGCCTTCACCACAGACTTCATGGCGGTGGAATGCTCCGTTGCCGTCATGGGACTGCAGTATAAGTGGAAAGACCAGAAGACCAATCAGGTGGAGAACGGCAAGAGCCGCTCTGGCGGTGCAAACTTCAAGATCAATCTGTTCAGCGTCAATCTGGGCATGACATTTTATCTATAAACAAGAAAGAATAGGATGAACGTCAGTTCATATATATATAATAAGGTATCTTCCTGGCACTGCAGCCTTCTGCAGCGCACGTTATCTTTGTTCCTTTATTCCTCACTCTCCGCGCTCCTGCTCTTCACGCTTTCAGGCTGCGCCATTCCCGACGACATCCCCTACCCCATCGTGGAAGCGGAAATCACAGACATAGAAGTGGAAGGCATGTGTGACCAGAGCGGCACGGGCGAGGGAGAAGCCGTCATCGACAGGGCAAAACGCAGGATGAGGGTATATGTTGACGACCTCGTGGACCTCGGACACCTGAAGATAAAGAAGGTGGAGGTGACCAACGATGCCCTCGTCATCGTGAACGACACGGTCTATCAGACTTCCGACATCTACCCCACCGGAAAGCTGACAGTCCAGCATCACCGTGACAGCTTCATCGTCGATGGCCGCCACCCTCTTTCCGTCACCCTTCGCACGTGGCAGGACTATGAATGGGATTTCGAGATTATCCAAATCATCAACCGCGAAGTGGAGGTCGAAGGACAGGTGGGCGACGCCATCGTAGACCCCGACTCGCGCGTTGCCATCATCTATGTCAACCAGTCCGCAGACCTCTCGAAGATCAAGGTGAAGAAATTCTCCCTCGGCGGACAGCACGGCAGCGTGACGCCCGACCCGACGAAGCAGCCCAGTGTGGACTTCACCACCTTCCAGCGCTACAATGTGAAATACGGCTGGTCCGACTCCACCTACCCCTGGACCGTCTATGTCTATACCACGGAGGAGAGCGTGGAACCGACCGCCACGATAGCTGCCAACGCCAAGGGAGCCTCCGTCATCTCCGGTTCACGACCCAACGGAGTCACCCCCACGGTGGAGTACAAGGCGACAGCCGATGCCGCCTGGACTGCCGTAGCCCCCTCCGACGTCCGCTACCCCACTTCCACCTCCTACGAAGTGGTGCTCGACCGCCTGCACACCGACGTCGAGTACACCTATCGCGTGACCTTCAACGGCAAGACCATCGAGGGCAGTTCCTTCTATTTCGAGGGCGAACAGCTGCCCAACAGCAGTTTCGACGACTGGCAGATCACCGGCGACGAGAAGAAGCCGCTCTACCTCCCCTGGGGAGCCAATGACGAGCCCTACTGGGACACCGGCAACCATGGCGCCACGACCGTGGGAGCCAGCAACAGCACCTACGCCGAAGAGGACGGGCGCCGCTATGCTGACCTAAAGTCGAAGTACATCGTCATCAAGTTCGCCGCCGGCAACATCTTCACAGGCAGCTACCTGGCCACCGACGGCACCAACGGCGTTCTCAGCTTCGGACGCCCCTTCACCTCGCGCCCCGTGTCCATGCAGTTCGACTACCAGTACGAGACCTCCCTCATCACGCGCACAGCCAACGGCGGATGGGACAACGCCTACGGGAAGTACATCTCACGTGCGCTCTTCGACGGACTCAAGGGAAAGCCCGACGCACTCGGCGACTGGGAACCCACGAGCTACAAGGGAACACCCGTACCCTACCTCATCCGCACACGTCCCAACGAGCTCCACCTGATGGATATGAACGACCCGCACCTCATCGGCTTCGCCATGATGACCTGCGGCAGGAACGTCACCCAGTGGACCACGGAGAACCTGACCATCGACTACCGCAACGAGCGGACTCCAAAATACATCATCGTCGTGGCTTCATCATCCAAGTACGGCGACTACTTCACAGGAGGCGAGGCATCGCACCTGAAAGTGGATGACTTCAAACTGATATACTAAAGACGTTGAAACCAAATAGATACATAGTCCACCTCCTCGCGCTGGCTGCCGTCATAGGTCTGCTGGCAGGCTGCTCGTTCGCCGACGAGTGGGACCAGCCCGAGGCAGCAGGCTCCCTGCAGCTTTCCATGCCCGGCATCTGCGTGGACGTCAGCGAGACTCGCAGCACACCCTCCGAGCTCGGCACGCCAGCCCCGTCCGACTTCCACCTCAACATCGTCCGCCAGAGCAAAGGCGTAGCCATCTACGACGGCGCTTTCACCACCGACAGGATCAAGGCAGCCCCCGACACCTACGACATCAGCGTCGCCTGCGGAACCAATCCCCTGCTCGGGCTGGATGCACCTTATTATATAGGTACAGCCACAGCCACCGTCGTCAGCACCACCGAGCCCACCGAAGTCGCTGTTCCCGTGAAGGTCGGCAACGCCCTCGTCAGCGCCGTCTTTGGCGACACGGAGGAGAACGCCGCGCGCTTCGAACGCTTCTTCGACAACTGTTCCGTGGATGTCAGCATCGGCACCACCAGCGCCAGCATCACCCGTGAGAACCCCGGCAAGAGCGTCTACGTCCGCGCGGAAAACACCGTGGAACTCACCTTCACCGGCTACCACAAAGCCCTCGGGCAGACGGTTTCCATGCCCATCGTGCTGCCCGAGGAGATGTCCTACACCCTCCACGCTGCAGACCACCTCATCATCACCCTCGGCCTGGAGCCCGATGCCGAGAGCGCCGTGGTCAACGTCCAGAAAGCCGAGCTCGACAGCGTAGGAGTGGACGAGAAAATCAGCTACAACTGGCTCCCACGACCCGTGGTGACCACCCAGCACAAGTACCTGCGCGGCGAGCTCGTGGGCACCGACCTGCAGATCGGAGCCTCATTCCCCGATGCCACATGGGAGGCACGCATCCACCAGGGCTCTGCTACCGGAAACGTCGTTCGCATACTCTCCGGCAAGGGAGCACTCAGCTCCACCTACCAGAGCAACCCCGCATGGCCCTACCTCCCACCCGGCAACTACGTCGCCACCTACCGCTACTACAGCAAGCAGGGCAAGGCCTTCAACTTCAGCAAGACCACGGAGTTCACCGTTCCCGCTGCCGACCTGACGCTGACCGCCGACGCCTATTCCTCCTATTCCTACTACGAGGAAGGAGAGGTGGCGATGGCCAACGCCTGCGAGCGGCTGACGGTCTACGCCCCCCGCGCGCAGTGGAACGTTGCAGCATCGCTGCTCTCCAACGCCAACTACTCCAAGACCTTCACCTACAGCATCGGAGGCCAGTCCTTCACCGTCGACGCCGCACGCCAGAGCATGACCTTCGACAACATCACCGGCGTACCCGTCAGCGGCAACCCCTACACCTTCAGCGTCGTGGGCAACTTCGCCGGACAGAACGTCACCGGCACCAAGCCCATCCGCATCACCGGACTGCCCTATTCCCTCAACCTCCAGTCCCACTCCGAATGGAGCGAGGACGGCAGCGTCAACTGGAACAACGACAACGTGCGGCTGGGATACTACACCACGGGCGACCAGAGCATCACCAACACCACCTCCGTCCACATCCCCCAGGGTACCAAATACTGCGCCGACTACTCCGTCAATGTCCACCCCGGCACCGTCAGCACCACCTTCTCCATCACCGCAGGCTCCCAGACCCTGCTCTCCATCAAGGAATCCGGAGGAACGTTCCTCGTAGGCACAGACCACCCCAGCTCCGGCACCACCACCGTGATGACCGCCAACGCCAACATCACCACCCTGAAGTGTACCAACAGCTACGGAGCCGAGGCCTCCTGCTCCTACATCTCCGCTCTGACCTTCAAATACGGACAATAACGAATGAAGCGACTTCTCTACATATCTGCCCTCCTATGCCTACTCGCAGCATGCAGCAGCGAGCAGCAGCCCGACCAGCCGCGGGACGCCGGAGCTCTCGTCCTCGGAAGCATCAGCCGACAGCTGGCTTCTACGACGACGCTCACCACCCGCAACGCCGTAGACCCCGACCTGGCCGTGGAAATCCTCGCCTCCGACGGCAACGTCTACCGAGGATATCAATATGCCGCCGGCGAAGCTCTCCCCGACAAATTCTCACTCATACCAGGCAACTACACCGTACATGCCTACACCGAGAACGCCAACACCTGGGCCACGGAGAACGACGGACGCGGCAGCGCCGTCTACGAAATACGCCAGGACTTCACCATCCAGAAGGACTGGGTCACCTACCTCAACGTACTCGTGCCCATGACCAACTATGGCGTCACCTACTCCGTTCCGGAGAACTTCGCACAATGGTTCCCCACCTGCCAGTTCACCGTCACCAGCAACAGCCGCACATGCCCCCTCGCACCCGCGCAGGCTGCCTATTTCGACCCCGAGAGCACCGCAGGCTTCAGCTTCACACTCCATCTGGTGAACACCGACGGCGAAGTCTATGACCTCGAGCCGCAGACCTACGAGAACCCCAAGGCCGGACTCCTCTACAACGTCACCTACTCCTTCGCCAGCGACGACGATCCCACCAAACTCAAGATCGGCATCAGCTATGATGATCACTACGAGGAACTCGTCAGCGAAATAATACTCTATTGAAAATTGAAATGTTGAAAAGGTTTTCCATATATATTGTCTTCACCATGGCTTTTGCCCTGGTCTTTGCCGCCTGCCAGCAGGACGAAGGTCCTACTGTTGCCACCGGCAAGGGCTATATACGGTTGCAGCTCTCTGCTGACGGCGGTCTGCGTACTCGCGCCATGCAGGATGTTGAGAATATCTATTCGTGGTATGCCATAGTGTCCAACGAGAGCGGGGTACTCTATGACAAGAGCATCGGCGAGGGATTGGAAGGACTTCCCTTCGATCCGGGAACCTATTCCATTAGCGTTCGCAACTACGACGACGTCGACGCCGCCAACGCAAGTAACAATGGCTGGGGCGACGCCTACCACACCGGCTCGGCATCCGACATCGAAGTCTCTGCCGGCGGAACAGCATACGTACACATCGCCTGCGGAAGAGCCCTCAACGCCAAGTTCCGACTCGACTACTCCGAGTTCTCAGGCATCATCAACGCCCTCACCATAACCGCCCCCAGAACACTCACCTTCGCCTACGCCGACGGCACACTCGCGCGCGAAGCCTTCTTCCCGCCCCACAGCACCCTCACCTACACCATCGACTACACCATCGGCACGGAGACCAAGACCACCCAGCCGCAGACACTCACACTCGGCGACGCAGCCACCGTCTCCACCCTCCGCATAAAGTCCGACATCTACGGCACCCTCTCCGTCAGCCTCACCTGCGACAGCGCATTCGAGGGCGACGCCCAGTCAGACATCACCATCGATGCCGCCAGCGGAAGTGCCCCCTAAACCCCTTAACCCTTAACCCTTAACCCCCATAACCCCCTCACCCCCCTTAAACTCTCAACTTCTTGAAAAAGATACACACCATACTACTCCTCTGCGCCGCAGCACTACTCCTGAGTGCATGCCAGCAAGACAACGCCGAACAGCCGCACCCCGAAGGCACGGCCACCATCCGCCTAGCCCTCGCCGGCGCACAGCTCTTCACCGACCTGCAGACGCGAGCCGAAGAACCCGTGGCAGACCTCTCCAAGTACGTCTTCACCATCAGCGGAACCACCATCAGCGGAGCCGTGGTCACCGACCTCACGCTCGACGTCGCCCCAGAAGGCACCGCACAAGTCAACGCAGGCACCTACACCCTCACCGCCAACAACCGCGAGGAAGCCAACCGCGGACAGGGGCGACCCTGGTACTACGGCACCTCCGAGGCCTTCACCATCAATATCAACGAGACCCGGACCGTGGATATCGCACTCGGCAAACCACGCAACGCACGCATCACCATGGCCGTAGACCCCTCATTCAGCAGCCTCTATGAGAACCCCGTGCTGACGCTCTCCGACGGCACACGCTCCATCACCCTCAACTCCACCGACCAGGAATGCTACTTCATCATCCCTGCCTCCGGAGCTCTCGCCTACACCATCACCGCCAGCGCACTACCCGGCAGCCACGCCACAGACATGCCACAATCCAGCGGATACGTCGAAGTACAGGCAGGCTACAACACCACCATCACCCTCAAGGCAAACCCCGCCTCAGGAGTCATCATACCCGTCACACAGGGAGACTACAGCGGAACATTTGATTAAAAAACCTTACATGAGACATCACATACCACATAGAATACTCCTACTCCTTGCCCTCTGCACAGCCAGCCTGAAAGTCTGCGCCTGGGGCGAGACCACAAGCTATGTCCTCAACCATCCAGACGAAGAGACGCTCAACACCATTTCCACTGGCGAAGCCATGGCTCTTTCCGGACCCGGCGCAACCCTGACGTTCCAGGCAAGAAAACAAACTGCAAGCTCGCAAGGCCTGTATGTCGAGATCTCAACCAACGGTGGAAGCAGCTGGACGGAACTATCCTACATCAACTCCTCCCTTGGCACCAGCTACAAGACATTCACCTACGATATCTCCACGAATGTAACCCACATCCGATTCCTCACAAAATTTGGCTCCACCCTGAAGAAATACTACAAAGACGTCAAAATCACCCGCGCCACCACCCTCTCCACTTCGACCACCTCGCTGGACTTCGGCACCGTAACCAACCGCCTCAGCTCCACCCTCAACGCCGCCATCACCTACAACAACACCACCTACGACCAGCAGGTCACCGGCACCAGCACCGACCCCAACTTCACCGTCACCCCCACCACCGTGGGAGCCACGGGCGAGAACCAGGCCGTGCCCGTCGTCTTCACACCCACCAGCGCCGGCACCCACAACGCCACCATCACCCTCAACATGAACGGCAAGAGCGTCAGCTTCCAGGTCACCGGCGTAGGGCAGACCACCTACTACACCCGCGCCACCGCCAGCGCCACCGAAGGCGGCTCGGCCTATGTCAGCTTCACCTCCTTCGACCAGGCCACCAACACCAGCGCCACCAAGAACAGCGGACTCACCACAGCCGCCAGCGCCACCACCACAGCCTACTACCGCGCCGTGCCAAACCAGCGCTACGCCTTCGTAGGATGGAAGCGCAACCTCAGCGATGCCACCTTCGCCAGCACCGACCCAAACTTCCAGACACCCGCCTACACCTACAACTCCGAGAGCTCCGGATCGCCCACCGTGGTCACCTACTACGCCGTCTTCGAGCAGAAACCAAACGTCATCACCCTCGAACCCACCACCTCCGAATACGACCTCGACCTCTACGAGACCGTAACCCTCCACCGCACCCTCCTCCAGGGCTACAACACCATCGCCCTGCCCTTCGCCACCACCGTGCAGGAACTCACCAGCCGCACCAGCGACGACGACTGGGTGGCAAAGCTCAGCGCCGTCACCTACAACCAGCACGACGGCTTCACACTCTTCTTCCAGAAGGTCGCCAGCGGACGCATCAACGCCTTCGAGCCCTACATACTCCACCTCGGAGAACAAGTCACAGACCCCTCGTGGACCGACATCGAACTCACCGCAGCCACGCCCGTCACCATCACCCCCGCCGCAGGCTACAACGCCTCCGTCAGCCCCTCCGGCACCTCCTACGCCGACTGGCAGATGACCTCCAACTTCACCGCCGGCTTCTCCATGAGCGGCCTCTACGGCATCGTCAACAGCGCCGGAGCCCTGCAGCGAGGCAGCTCCACCGCCACCCTCAACGCCTTCACCGCCTACATCACCCCTGCCCCCGGAGCTGCCGGCATCAAGGTCCGCTCAGCCTTCACCGACGAGTTCGGCACCACCACCTACATCAGCGGCCTGCCCGCCTCGTCTGCCAACTCCTCCTCCCCCCTCTACGACCTCAGCGGGCGTCGCATCACCTCCCTCTCCCAGCCCCTCTCCAACGGCCTCTACATACAGCGCAACCGCAAAATTATCGTAAGGCACTAAACCCCATACACCAAAAAAAACACAACAATTCCCGCCAGCCCCTCATTCGTAGGCCAGCGGGAATTTATAATTATTTAATTTTTTGAACTTATCTGATACAGCTGGTGGTAGTCAGCGCTGTGATGAGTGCCGTCAGCACCGTGATCACGATGTCCACAATCCTCTTGATTGTCTTCTTATTCCCTTCATTCATTCTTCTACACCTCCTTTCTTCTGTTTTTGACCGCGGATTCCGCGGATTGCGCGGCTCTTAATTCGGAAAGGGTGTGCCGCCCTGGTATTCGTCATTTCAGAACCGTGTAATCCGCGTCCATCCGCGATCTTTTGATTCACTGCGCGCGAGCCCGCTTCACCCCGCAGGCCCCCTCCCCTCCCTTGGGAGGGGGTGGGGGTGGGCTTTACGGCTCGTCGTTGCCTTCGTCGCCGTCCTCAGGCTTGGGCGTCCAGTCCGCGGTGGTCTCGCCCTTCTTCGCTGCCTCGAGGGCTGCCTGCTGGGCTGCACGCGTGGTAGTCTGTTCGAAGCTGGCCTCCTCGCGGAGTCCGTCCAGGACCTCGCCGGGGGAGAAGTTCACGCCCATGCGGGTGATGTTCTGCACGGTGAACGCCTCGATGCTCACGGCACCCTTGCTCTTGATGGTGGGGGTGAGGGTACCCAC
>CACXXT010000071.1 GCA_902771725.1 uncultured Bacteroidales bacterium | reverse complement strand
CGGCTTGAACTTCGCCTTGTTCGACAGTTTGATGTTCATCGACACCTCGTTGCTCGGCACGTCCTTCTCCACCCGTCGGCTGTGGTGGTTGCGCACTATTTCGACCTGAGTCACATAGTCCGCCGGGATGTTCCTCGTCGCCAGGTTGTACTTGCCGCCCAGCAAGTCCAGCCCCTCGATGTTGAACTGCGAGATGGGCTTGCCCATGTAGCTGATGCCGCCGTTCTGCGACACGTCCACGCCCGGCAGCCGCTTCAGTCCGTCCTCCAGCGTCACGTCGCCCTTGCCGAGGAACGACGCGAGGTTGTGCGTCAGCGTGTCGCCCCTCTGCCGCAATGGGTCGGGCTTCACCGTCACCTCCTTCAGACTGATGCTCTTCGGAGAGAGAATCATGTCCAGCTTCGTCACACGCTCCTTCAGTGATAGCCTTTCCGACTCCTTCTCATAGCTGATGTGGGTGAACTGTAGCGTCACCTCCCCCGTTGGCGCACTCTTCATCTCTATCGCATACTCGCCCTTCGCATTCGTGCTGGAGAACGACAGCGTCTTCGTGCCGCTGACCACTTTCACGATGACATCACTCACGGGCTTATTTTGCAGGTCAATCACCCGGCCCGTCACTTTCACCTGCGCTGAGGCCGTCTCCGCCAGTGCTATATATAATATAATGTATAAGAGTCGTTTCATATCAAGTCTTATTCTAATTCAAGGGGCTTATACACATGGCTCTTCTGTAGAATCATCATGTGGGAGTTATAGCCGACAGAATAGAAAGTTCCATTTACATTGACTTCCAGCACCTCGTCAGCTCCTTCGGGCACATAGTATGTTGGCTCCTTGGGGTAGCGGGGATTGCCCAGCGTCTTCTTCTTGAACGCCATCAGTTTCTTGCGGCTCAGTTTCTGGTACTCAGGACTGCCAATCATATTGATGTCAATCACCTCGTTCTTCGTTTCATACAGCGTAAAACAGTGGATACCCTCAGCATCCTCGGCTTTGATAATCAGTCCCGGCAGTCCGCGCAACTTCCACGGGCCGGCCGACGAGGGCATTTCCTCGGTGTACCACGCCGTCCACTGCTTGCCGTAGAGCTTGCCCGTGGCCCGATGGCAGGGCAGTCCGCTGATGGTCAGCGTGTCCTCCGTCAGCGTCCAGTCCACCTTGGCCATTGGCTCATGGGTCTCGTAGCGATAGGGATAAATGGGTTCTACGGCTACGACCGACGACTTTTCCACATCGGTCAGCACGTTCTGGAAGTGCATGGAGAACGCATCCAACATTTCCTGACTTGCCCGTCCGTCCTTGTTGTAGGAAAGTACGGTAGTGCAATACGTGGCACGTGTGCCCACCAGCAGAGCCAGCCGTATCGAGTCCGTGACGTTCTGTCCTTCCTCGTCTTGCGTCTGAATGGTGTAGTTGTAGAAGGCTACAAACTGTGTTGAGTCGATTCTCTCGGCCTGCGCTGCTATCGTCAGCGCGAAGGCCATCATGGTTACTAAAATCTTTTGCATTGTCTTATTCTAATTCTAACGGTTGATACACATGCGCCTTTGTCAGCAGTGGGTGACCGCCATTGGCAAGCAGGAGTTGCTGGCCGTTGCGGTTGAGGACGCTCATATCCGTGATGCTGCCCTGAAGGTCTGGTACATAGTACATGGGATTCTTGGGATATTCGCGGTTGCCATAAATCTCGTTCTTGTGCTTCAACAGTTTGGCGTATCTCATTCTGTGCACTTCGGGGTTTTGCTCAGGCGCAGTGATGGGTGATGCCTCCATCCGCAACCCCGCAAGGCTGAACGTGTGCACCTCATTCTCTGCCTTTACAATCAGCCCAGGCAGGCCATGCAACCGCCACGGCCCTGCCGACGACGGAATCTCATCGGTGTACCATGCGTGCCACTCCACACCCCGAAACGTCGCCTTGGCCTGTTGGCAGAAATAGCCGCTTACGGTCAGCGTATCATTAGTGAGCGTCCATGCGATGTCGGGGGTCTCTTCGTTGCCCTCATATTCATGCGGGAAAATGAATTCGCACACGGTGGTCTTGCCGCTGGGCCGACCTATCCACACCGTTGGCATGTGCATCAGAGCTTCCTGATAGTCAGCCATCACATCTGCCTTCTCCGACTCGTCCCCGGACCGATAGGCAGAACGTGGAATCGACTTCGTAACCGTCCGTCCCACTTGCACCACGACCTGCATCTTGTCCGTGACATTCTGCCCTTCGTCATCTTGTGTTCTGCACTCGTAATCATACACAGCCATAAACTGCGTCGAATCAATCACTTCTTGTGCCGACGCCGACGCTGCCAGCACTGCATATAATGTAATATATAGGAGTCGTTTCATATCGCTTATTTCAGTTCTAACGGTTGATATTTATGAGGATTGGAAATGAGGACTACCCCAGCGACGCTGCGTACGTTATCGCCAGACGAGTTAAAACTATTCTCCACATACCCAAAGGCCGTCATGGGGTCGGCGGCATAGTAAGTGGGATTCTTCAAGTAGCGAGGATTGTCCAGCACCTTCTTCTTGTACGCAAGGAATTTAGAGGCTTCCATCTTCTGATAATCTACTCGCTGGGCTGCGAACTTGCCCCGTCCGTCAGGGACTATCCAATTGACGTATTGGGTGAATATTATCGGAGTTTCCTCCTGATGGAAGCCGTAAAGCGTAAAGGTATGTATGCCTTTGGCATCGGTGGCTTTCGTAATGAGACCTGGCAATCCTCCCAACTTCCACGGCCCGATGCTGGCTGGCACGTCCTCCGTATAGTACACGTTCCACGTCAAGCCGTGATACTTCGTCGTGGCCGACTGACTGGCATAGCCGCAGATGCTGTCCTGTGCATCCGTCAGTTTCCAGTTCTGCTTTTCCAATGGCTCGTCCGTCATGTAGCGATACGGATAGAGCATCTCTTGCGTTGTGATTCTGCCTTCGGGGTAGTTCGTGAAGATGGTACCCATGTGCATCTGGGCAGCCAGATAACCGTCAGCTATACGAGAGCCATCCTTCTTCTGTCTTTTATACTCTTCGTAAGGGAAACTCTTCGTGATGCCGCCCGATGTCTGTACTGCGATGTACATCGAATCTGTTACAGGCTGTCCGTCGGCATCAAAGGTTTTGCACACATAGCGATAAATCGCCGTAAATTTCGACACGCCAATCGTGTCTCTCTGCGCCTGCGCTGCAATTGTCAGCACAAGGGCCATCATGGTTGTTAAAATCTTTTTCATTATCTTATTTGTTTCCAAGGTCTCGGTTTGTGCCGCTGCGAGCTGCGTCCGTGCTGGCAAGGACATAGCAAGGGCTAGCACAAGGAAATTGTGCTTCATAAGTTTATCAGTAATAAAGGTGATATAACTGCTTTATTGCAACTTGAACGTCACAGGTAGTGTGACGTGTACGCGGACGGGTTGGCCCGCATTACGTCCCGCCTTCCAACGCTCAGGAAGTAGCCGGACGACACGTTCGGACTCGGCTTTCAGCGCCTTGATTCCTTCTGCGTAATGCTGGTTGGCCTTTGTCTTTTCCTTGAGTTCATCTGTGAGTTTGCCCTGCTTGCGAGCCTTCTGGCGGTCATGATGCGAGAATGCAACCACCTTCACCTCGGGCAAGACGGCACCCGTGTTGACATCCCGCACCTCAGTGGCTTTCACGTTGGAGAGCGTACCGTCCTTCTCCACGACGAAGTTTACGATTACCATTCCCTGAATGCCATAATCTTGTGCTGCAGCCGGATAGCGCACATTCTGATATAGGACCTTGTTCATGGTGTCCATCCCACCGGGGTACTCGGGCATCTGCTCCACATCGGCATAGATGTTGTCGTCGGCATCCGAAATGGCTTGCACTACGGTACGCACTTTAGTGCTGTCTGATGCTTCGATGCTTTTCTTCCTATCGATGACCACCGCTCCGTCCTTGGCGTCATCGCCATAGACGCTGACGGCTGACGCCTCGCGCAAGACGGTGATGTGGTCGATGTGTTCGGGCGTAAGCGCCAGGATCTCTTCCTCGCCGACGCGCTGCCCATCTACGATTAGGAGCGGCTTCTTGACGTTGTCGGCGATGGAACGTGCAAGCGAATCGATATTGGAGAGTAGCAGCATGGCAGCTGCTACGGGCACGAAGAGGGCGTACTTAGCCATCCCCATGCGTGAGGTTCTTTTCATATTCATCATTGTAATTCTGCGTTTTAAGGGTAATACGTTGAAATTATTTGCAATCGTAGCTACGTTCTTGTAAGTGGAGAAGCCGAGGAGGCGATATTGGTATTCCCGTTTGTCTTTCTGGTGGCCGATGACGGCTGCATCGGCAATGAACTCCAGGTTCAGACGCACTTCGCGACGCATCACCCATGTGGCGGGATTCCACCAGAAGACGATGCAGACAAACTGTGAGAAGAGGATGTCGAGGGTGTGCCAGCCGCGCACGTGAGCCTGCTCATGGATGAGCACCTCGCGCAACGTCTGCTCGTCCATGCCCTCGGGATGCAGGAAGATCCACGGACCGAAAGAGAAAGGTGTGCAGGGACGTGGATAGAGGAAGAAAGACCCACAGGGTCTACATACACACCTTAAATATATAATGTATGCCACCTGGATGATGAGCTTCATCGTCATCCACACAACGGGAATGATATAGATGATGCCCCAGATCGCTATCATTCCCACAAACCACATGCCGCAGCCGGGCTCGTTCTGTTCTACACCAAAGCTGGCAACCCGCATGGCGGTTACGTTCAGCGTGGGCAGAACGTGTTGGGCGTAAGCTTCGGCCATGTCGGTAGCGGCGGTGCCGGCTGTAAACAGCGCCTGCAGATTACACAAGGGTAAAAGAAAGGCCGTGGCATAGATGCCCCATAGCATCAGACGACGCACACCGAAGAATGTGTCGCGATGCATCAGCACCTGGAACAGCAGGCACAGCAGGGCCAGGATGAGGTTGAGCTTGATGATGTAGAGTATCATGTGTTGCCTCCTTTCTCTATCTCTTCAATAATTTCCCTCAGTTCCTCTGCACTCAACTTCTGTTCCTTAGCGAAGAATGCAACGAGTTCCTTGATGGAGCCGTCGAGGTAGCGTTCGATGAAGGCACCGAGGCGCGAGCGGCCGTAGTCCTTCTTCTCCACGATAGGCCAATAGACATATCCTCGCCCTTCGCGCCGATGGTCGAGGTAGCCCTTGCGTTCCAGCGATTGGAACACATTCTGTATGCCGTTGAGCAGCGGTTGCGGCTCAGGGTAGCGCATGAGCACGTCGCGAGGCGTACATTCGCCCAACTGCCAGATGTGCTCCATCACTTCTTCTTCCTTCTGACTGAGTTTGATCATTGTGGTGAGGTTTTATATGAATGATTCTTTTCTTGTTCTGCAATCATAGCATCTATGACTTCCATCAGGGAGTCTGCCTTGGCGGCTAAAGCTTTGTCCGCCGTCTTATTGCAACGCTGCAGGAAGTGTTTGGCGGCGAGTGGGTCCCCAGTGGCCAAGGTGTCCTTTGCGCAATAGTAGTAACTCCAGGCGATGGACTTTGGAGTGTCGCAGGAGGTGGCGGCTGCAAGTAAGAGGCCGCAGGTGGTGACCAGACTCAAAATGAGTTGTAAGTATTTGCTACGTTTCATTGTGAAAAGAGTGCTTTAAGTGCTGAAATAATGCGGTTATTCGGTCGTCAATACGACTCCGACGGTGCAAAGGAAAGGAGAATAAATGAAATATGCAAGAATGAGTTCTGATATTTAACATTTCGTAAATGTTGAATCGCAGAACCATGGTGTCTGCATTCGCTTGATGTGCTGCTTGACATGCATGAAAAATAATACAGACCAGACGCACATAATTTGAGTGCATCTGGTCTGTATTCCACAAAATTCTTATTACTCTGCTATAACACAGGTTACCAAAATAATAAACTTACCTGTTTAGTTTACATGCCTTTCTGGAATTATTCCAGGGGAATCTCGGGGTGCTGGACTGCCAGCGGGAGGTCCTTCTGCGAGAGGTAGAACATATAGAGGACTACGGGCTTGGTACCGCGGTTCTCTCCGTGGTGGATGGTGTTGACCATCTCCACGACGGGCTCACCCTCATGTACGACCTTCTCCTGTCCGTCCTGCCCGATGATGGTCAGTTCACCCTCTACGAGGATACCATAGTTCATCACGGGGTGGTGGTGCCAGCCCAGTTTCTTGCCGGCGGGGAAGATGTATTTCACGGCCACCAGCTCGGGGCGTCCCTGGAAATAGTCGGGCAGTTCCACGCCATCCCAGCTCTGGCTGGTGCGAATGAGTTCGGTGGACTGCACAGACGTCACTTCGGCCTCCTCGGCCGGAGCAGAGCAGTTGTCGCAGGAAGCGCAACAGTTGTCGCCAGAAGCACAGCAGTTGTCGCCAGAAGCGCAACAGTTGCCGCAGGTTGTCACGCCTGCGGACTCCTCGCAGGAAGCGCAGGACTTGTCACAGCATTTTGTTACAGCCACCGTGCAGCAGACGATGATGGCGGTGGCGATCAGATAATAGAAGATCTTTTTCATTGTAGTTATAAATGTTTGTAGTTATTGTTCGTTATCACGTTCATTCAAGTTTTCCGTAAATGTTTTGGTCAGTCTGGTGCTCCGCCTCTCCGCCCTCCGCGAGATGAAGATGAAGAAGGTGATGGCAATGACGGCGAAAATGCCGAGCATACCACTCTTGGGCAAGGTGTTGCCGATGATATAGGCGATGATGGCAGCGCCGATAGCAATGCGCAACAATCCTAAAGCGGAGATCTTAATACGCAAGATATAGCTCCCTTCTTCCCAGAGACGGTTGACATTGTCGCTTTCTCCACCCTGGCGCATCAGAGCCCAGATGAAGGGAGCGCAGATGAAGAGGGTAACTGCGGCGATGGCGACACCAGACCAGGGCTCGGGGAGGAACTCCATAATCAGTGGTGCACCGTAGTAGTACATCAGGGCGATAACTGCCAGACAAAGCACGATGTTGACCAGCAGAATCATGACGTAGTTCTTGAACTCGCTGCGCCAGAGCTGGTGCATCTCGTCGGTCTCGGGCCTTTCAGTCTGTTGGACTGCCTGTCGCTGCTCCAGCCTCTGCATCCAGCTCTTCGGCAAGATGCGGGCCACCACATGGTAGGCAGGCTCTGCCAGCCGAATCATGTAAGGTGTAGTGAAGGTGGTGAAGACGGACACGGCAACGACAATGGGATAGAGGAAATCGCTAGTGACATGCAACGAGGTACCCAAGGTGGCGAGGATGAAGGCGAACTCACCTATCTGCGTCAGCGAGAACGAACACTGCATGGCAGTCTTCAGCGGCTGACCGGAAATCAGGAAAGCCCCCGTGCTGAAGATGGTCTGTCCCAGC
Organism: uncultured Bacteroidales bacterium; assembly: GCA_902771725.1. GTDB lineage: Bacteria > Bacteroidota > Bacteroidia > Bacteroidales > Bacteroidaceae > Physcousia. The sequence continues at coordinate 6,944 of CACXXT010000071.1, read as the reverse complement.
ATGATGGCAATGATGATGCAGAGTATGGGAACGATATACTCGACGATGAGTGCCACGTCGACCATCATGCCGACAGAGACGAAGAAGATGGCGCCAAAAAGATTCTTGACGGGAGAGACGAGGTGCTCTATCTTCTGGGCCTCAACCGTCTCGGAGAGGATGCTGCCCATGACGAAGGCACCAAACGCCGCCGAGAAACCTACTGCCGAGGCGAACACCACCATGCCGAAGCAGAGGGCAAGGGCTGTAATGAGCATGGTCTCGTCGTTCATCAAGCCCCTAACTTTCTTCAGGAACAGTGGGATGAGATAGATACCCACGACGAACCAGAGCACCAGGAAGAACCCCAACTGCAGAAGGGACAGGAGCATCTGTGTGCCCTCGAACTCCTTGCTCACGGCCAGGGTGGAGAGCATCACCATCAGCACGATGGCCAGGATATCCTCGATGATGAGTACACTCAACACGAGGCCGGCAAAGTGTTTTTGCCGAAGACCCATATCGTCGAAGGCCTTGAAGATAATCGTAGTGGACGACATGGCCAACATGCCGCCCAAGTAGATGCAGTCCATGTCGCTCCAGCCAAAGAGGTAACCTGTGAGCGAGCCCACGTACATCATTCCGATGATGATGATGACGGCTGCAATAATCGGTGCCGCGCCCATCTTCAGGATCTTCTTGAAGGAGAACTCCAGGCCAAGGGCAAACAGCAGGAAGATGACACCGATTTCGCTCCAGATATGAATACCATGCATGTCCGTGACACTGGGCATATAGGGCATGTTGGGCGATGCCATGAAACCTGCCACGATATATCCCAGCACCAGGGGCTGCTTCAGCCGCTTGAAGAGCAGCATCATGACACCGGCACAAATCAGTATGAGCGCGAGGTCGGCTATGAGAGGCTCTAGTTGTGACATCTTGAATTATTTAGTGCCGCCTCCGAGAGCGATGTATAGCTCAATGACTGCCTGAGCGCCATCGTACATATTCATGGCTTCGTTGAGCTGCGACTGCAGCAGAGACTCTTGCGCGGTGAGCACCTCGAGGTAGCTGGCCTTGCCGCTGTCCATCAGCTCGTGGGTGCCCGTGTAGGCATCGCGCAGGACTTCCACCTGCCGATGGTAGTAGGCGTGCTTCTCGCGGGCGTCCTGGCAGTCGGCCATGGCCTCGTTGACTTCATTTCCGGCTTTGATGACTGCTTGCACGTATTGCTTCTTCAGGTCTTCCTCGGTGAGCTGGGAAATCTTGTAGTTGGCCTTCAGCTTTCCACGAGCAAAGATAGGTTGCACGAGCTGGCCCACAAAGTTGAGCAGCAACTTGCCGGGATCTGCCACGATGCCACCTCCGGAATTTGTCCATCCAAGGGTGCCGCTGAGTGTGAGGCCTGGGAAGAAGGCTGCACGGGCGGCCTGGGTATTGTAGAACGCTTCTTCCATGGCGAAGGTGGCCATGCGCAGGTCCGGACGCTGCTCGAGCATGGCTGCCGGCACACCAATCTTCAGGAAACGGGTGTCGAACAAATTTCCATGCGACTCGCTGCTGTAGATAGGCGATGCGCCCCATTTGCTACGGCTGATGTGCTGCGGGGTGACAGCCAGCAGCACACAGATATTGTTCTCCACGGCGCGGATGTAGCGGCGCGTTTCCACAATCTGCGTCTTCACTTCCAGATAGGACGACTCCATCTGATTGACGGCTGTGCTGAAGGTCTTGCCGTTCTCCCACAGCGACTTCTGGGTCTGCAGAGAAGTGTTCCAGAGGCTGTCGGTCTGCTGGAGGATATCGAGCTGGAGGTCGAGCACCTGCAGCAGGAAGTACTGCTGTGCTACGGAGCTGATGAGGTTGCTGCGCACGGCTTCCTCGCGCATCTGTGCCTGGAAGACGACAGCCTGTGCCGCACGCTTGCGGTTGGTGATGCCGCCGAACAGATCGATATCTACGGACAGCTGCAGCGGCAGGTCGTAGGCTTTCGCCCAGGGATTATTGTCGAACTTCGTCAAGGAACCCTGAGGCGCGAGATAGAGCGACGGCAGGTAGGCCATCTTGGCCGTCTTCAGCGCAGCCTCGCTCTTCTCCACGGCGATGCGGGCAGAGTTCAAATCGGTGTTGTTGGCCAGCGCCTGCTCTATGAGCTGTTGCAGCTGCGGGTCGGTGAAGAACTCGCGCCATGACAACCTGGCTATGGACTCGCCACCCATTGCAGAAGCGACTTCCTGCGATGTGCCGAAGACGTCAGCGGGCGACTGCGCCTGCTGTTCGTATTTCCGGAACAGGCCACAGCTCGCGAGCAATAGGCTCGCGGCTGCAGCGATGATGATATTCTTGAATTTCATAATTTCGATATTTCGATATTTCGGGATTTCGATATTTCGGGTTATGTTATTCCGTTATCTCGGTCCTACCTTGGAACTTCTCGTGCAGAGTCTGGAACACGATGAAGAAGGCCGGCACGACGAAGAGCAGGGCGATGGTGCCGATGCTCATACCACCAATGACACCGAGGGCCAGGGCACGGTTACCGTTGGCGCCGGCACCTCCCGCAATCACGAGGGGAATCATACCAATGATCATCGTGAGCACCGTCATCAGGATGGGGCGCAGACGCTCCTTGCAGGCCTCGAAGGCTGCATCCTTAATGCTCAGACCCTGGGCTCTACGCTCGGAGGCGAACTCGGTAATCAGGATGGCCGTCTTCGCCAGCAGACCTATCAGCATGATGACACCCGTCTGCAGGTAGATGTTGTTGTCCATACCCGGCAGACCCTGTGTGTAGCCAAGATAAGCGAACACGAAGGCACCCATCAGTCCGAACGGCACACTGAACAGCACGGCCCACGGCGTGAACCACGAGTTGTACAGGGAGGCCAGGATGAGGTAGATCAGGATGGCGCAGATCACGTAGATAAACGCCGTGGCATTAGAGCCGGCAGCCTCCTCCAACTCGCGCGACATGCCGCTGTACTCGTAGGAAGCGGTATTGGGCATCTCCTCCTTGAACACCTCAGCAATGACCTTGTGGACGTCGCCCTCGGTGTAGCCGCTGCCCGGTTTCACGTAGCAGCTGATGCTCTGGAAGAGGTTGAAGTGCTCGATGTTGGCGGGACCGACAATCTGCTTCAGCGAGACAAACTGGGAGATGGGAGTCATCTGGCCGTTCTTCACCTGCATGAAAATGTTCTGCAGCGACTGCGGATCGAGGCGGTACTCGGGCGATGCAGCGGCCATGATGCGATAGACCTTACCGAACTGGTTGAAGTTACCGATGTAAGCACCTCCGCAGTAGGCACCCAGCGTGTTGAGTACGTCTGCCGGCGAAACTCCGGCACGGTCGCATTGGGCAGCATCCACGTCCACCTGATACTTCGGGAATCGCTCAGAGTAGGTGGAGATGGCAGAGGCAATCTCCGGACGCTCGGACAACTTGACCAGGAAGTGTTCGGTCTGACGTGCAAATTCCGACAGGTTGCCGTCCGTGGGATCCTCGACGACAAGAGTAATATCGTTGCTGGTACCATATCCGGGAATCTGAGGCATCTCGAAAGGTATCACCACCAGGTTCTTGATGTCGGCGCAGTCGTAGTAAAAACGCGCTGCGACGAGCCCCAGCAGATGGTTCATGCCCGAACGATCGTCCCAGTTCTTCAGGCGCACCACCATCGTGGCGTAGTTGGAACCGGCACCCGACAGCATACCATAGCCGCAAGTAATGGAGAAGCTCTCCAGTTCGGGAATCTTCTTCACCTTCTCCTCCACCTGTTTCACCATTTCCTTGGTCTGCTTCAGCGTGGTACCCTCCGGAGCAGCTACCTCAACGAGGAACACGCCCTGGTCCTCCTGGGGTACGAGACCCGAGGGCAGACTCGTCATGAAGAACCACAGCAGCACACCGGCCAGCGCCAGGAGAATCCAGGCAATGACGGGACGCTTGATGAACTTCTGGACTGCTTTGCTGTATTTGTTGTAGATGGCGTTGTAGCTGACGGTGTAGGCCTTCTTGGTGTAGTAGGTCAGGCCCTTACCTTCCTTCTTCCCCTCGGTCACACGCATCATGAGGGCACAAAGGGCGGGACAGAGCGTCAATGCCGAAACGCACGACAGACCTACGGACGAGGCTATCGTCACGCCGAACTGGGTGAAGAACGTGCCTGACGTACCAGGCATGAACATCACGGGGACGAACACGGCCATAAATACTAAGGTACACGAGACGACGGCCACCGACACCTCGTTCATGGCCTGACGGGTGGCCTCGCGCGCATCGCTGATGCCATTCTCCATCTTTGCCATGACCGCCTCAACCACCACGATGGCATCGTCCACCACCGTTCCGATGGCAAGCACGAGTGCGAACAGCGTCAGTATGTTCAGCGAGAAACCCGCCATCTTGACTATGGCGAAGGTTCCCAGCAGCGACACGATGATGGAGATGGACGGGATGATGGTAGCCTTGAAGTTCTGCAGGAAGATGAACACCACCAGCACCACCAGGATGATGGCGATGACGAGTGTCTCCACCACGTTGTGGAAGGCTGCGAAGAGGAAGTCGTCGCTGGTCATCATGGTCACGAACTCCAGCCCTGCAGGCATCGTGGACTTCACCTCCTCAAAGGTCTTCTTGATGCGGGCGTTCACCTCCGTGGCATTGGCCCCCGGAGCCGCAAAGACCATGAAGAGCGCTCCGGGACGGTCCTGGATATTCGAGGTGAAGTTGTAGCTCATGGCTCCGATCTTCACTTCGGCCACGTCGCTCAGGTGCAGCAATCCGCCGCCGCTGGTCCGCAGCACGATTTCGTTGAACTCCTCTACACTCTTCAGCGTTCCCTTGTATTGCATCGAATACTGGTAGGAGTTCTCGGACTGCTCGCCCAGGGAACCGACAGCCGCCACGAAGCTCTGTCCGCCGATGGCTGCGAAGATGTCGGCAGGCGTCAGTCCGTACTGTGCCATCACGTCGGGCTTCAGCCAGATACGCAGGGCGTAGGTGTTACCCAGACTCTGGACGTTGCCCACACCGGTGATACGCATCAGTCGGGGTTTGACGTTGATATCTACGTAGTTCGAGACGAAGTCCTCGTCGTATTTGCCGTCGGCACTCCTCACAGCAAAGATCTGCAGGATGTTGTTCTGACGTTTTTCCACCGTCACACCGATCTTGTTGACATCGGCAGGCAGCAGGGCCTGGGTGCGTGTCACGCGGTTCTGCACGTTCACCGCAGCCATGTCGGGATCTGTGCCCTGCTTGAAATACACACAGATCTCCACATCACCGTTCGACGAAGCCTTGGAGGTCATGTAGGTCATGTCCGACACGCCGTTGATGGCCTCCTCCAGGGGCTGGATGACCGACTTCATCACCGTCTTCTCGTCGGCACCAGAGTAGCTGGTGGTGACCTGTACCGTGGGCGGTGCGATATCCGGATATTGCTCTACGGGCAGCGTGCTCATGGAGATGTAGCCCACCAGCGCTATCACAATCGAGATGGCACACGCCATCACGTATTTGTTGATAAATATGTTGTTCTTCATATTGCGGAAGCAAATTAATCAGTTTTCCCTTTTCACTTCTTCACTTCTTCTGGGTACAGCACCCGCTGTCCCTCGGTCACATTGTTTGCACCGGTGGTCACAATCTGATCTCCAACCTTCAGTCCGCTGACCACGATGTAGTCCATGCCGTTGCCGGTATCTTCTGTCTGGACGTCAACAGCGGTGGCTGTGCTGTCGGGCTGCACCTTATATACCAGCGACTTGTCCTGCAGTCGCACGACGGCTTTCTGCGGAATGACAATCACGTCCTTTTCAGCGAAGGTCATGACGATTGTTCCCTGGATTCCGGAATAGAGATGCCCTTCAGGATTGGGGAACGAGACCTTGCAGGTCAGGGAGCCGGTGGCGGCATTCACCACACCCGTCAGGCTGACGACGCGTCCTTTGTGGGGGAACTCCGTGCCATTCTTCATGATGAACGTGGCCTCGGGCAGAGCGGCAATATATTTTTCCACATCGCTGGCATCCATGCCTTCCTGCACCATGGCCTCGACAATGGCCTCGGTCACCGAGAACTCTGCGTACATGTTGGTATTGCCGCTCAGCATGGTCAGCTGTGTCATGGGCGACACCTGGTCACCGATACGTACGGGTATCTCTCCGATGACGCCCGTCACGTTCGCCTTGATGGTGCAGAAGCCGAGTTCCACCTTCGCACGGTTCACGACAGCCCTTGCCTGTGCCACAGCCGCCTGAGCCTGCTTGTAGAGGTTCTCGGAGTTGCTCAGCATATAGCTGCTCACGATCTTCTTCTCAAACAGATTCTTGTTTGACTCGTACTCCAGCTTCGCAGAGTTCTCCTGAGCCAAGGCTGCCTGCAGATTGGCCTGTGCTGCCTCCAGATCGAGCTGCGCATTTCGGGAGTCGATCACGAAGAGCGTCTGTCCCTTCTTCACCTGCTGACCTTCGGTCACGCAAATCTTTATCAACTGGCCACCGACCTGTGGCGTTACCGTTACATCGTTCTGACCTTTCATCCTGGCACTGAACTTATACGGGAGTTCAATGTCTGATTTCGCCACTGTCATCGTCTCAAACGATGTTTGCACTTCCTTAGGCATGTCGATGCCACATGAGGAAATCATTACCCCCATGCCGAGCAACATGCCCCATGCCATAGCATTCTTTTTCTTCATGTTGTTTTTTATTTTAGTTGTTGTTAATATTTTCGTTTTTGGTTCTTTCTATAGAATCACGCGACAAAGTTACAAAAAAATCTTAATTGACATATAAAAATCTCTGTTTTTTTTTGTTTGACATAAAAAATCCCCCGACATCGCGTCGAGGGATTCATCATACAACAACTAAAAACCTAAAACTTATGCAATATCAATCTGTCTTGATACCTTTACTTTCTCTTCAATGACCTTGGGGAGTTCGACGGTAAGTACACC
>CACXXT010000070.1 GCA_902771725.1 uncultured Bacteroidales bacterium | reverse complement strand
ATTATGTCAAAGATCGCGTCCCTCATCCTATGGAAATCCGTATGACATCCTATGAATGTGGCGCCAACATCCTATGGTTGCAACGGAAAATTCCATGGAGTTTGTGGGCACAAAGGTACTACGCCGCAACATTCATCATGACAGTTACGGTCACTTATGGTCATTTACGGTCACTTAGAAATGATATCCATAGCGGAATCATCAGTAGTGTCGTCGGGAACGACGACAGGGTGACTTTCTTTTTGTGCTGAAGCTTTTTTCTTCTCTGGGTTAGCAGCCTCTCTTTCTTCTTCTTTCTCTTTATAAGATAGGGGTGCAGGGGGAAGAAACCTTTCTCGTTCTTCTGCTTTCTCTGTCATGATACTTAATTGAGTGCTCAATAGTTCTCCACATAATCGATGACAGGTGCGCTCTTTTTGTGTTAAAAAATATTTTTTTTGTCGCCGTGGATTAGGAGGTGGGCTGGAAAGAGGACGAGAAGGAGGATGTTACATGCCGGAGAAAAACTTGTAGAGGGCAGCAAGCATGGAGGCCTGCATGAACTCTCCACGACGGAGCATCTCCTTGACCTCTTCCTGAGTGAAGGTATAGATTTCGATGTCCTCCGTGGCATCGAGGTGTTGCGTGTCGGTCTGCTCCACGCCGATGGCGATGTAGCTGTGGGTGATGTTGTTCATGGCACTGGCGTTGCAGGAGAACTGCATGACCTCGTGCCATTCGCCTCCGGTGTAGCCCGTCTCCTCCTGCAATTCGCGCTTGGCAGCTGCCAGCGGATCCTCGCCTTCCTCCACACAGCCAGCTACAATCTCGAAGCAGGTGCGGCCGAGGCCGTGGCGGTACTGGCGAATGATGACCATGCGACCGTCCTTGGTGATGGCGACCACGTGCACCCAGGTGGGGTATTCGAGAACATAGTATTCATCGTTGATGCGGCCGTCGGGCAGCTGGCAGACGTCGCGGCGGGCGGTGAGCCACGGACGGCGGAAGAGGTATTCGCTCTTGAGGGTTTTCCAGTCGAGATTCTTCATTGGGGAAGATAAGTTTTTAGTTCGATACTGCTGGCGATGATGGCGCGGGATTCAGCAAGGGAGTCTACGAGCCCGGCTGCACGTACCTGAACGAGGGCGTTGCCGAGGGCAGTGCCTTCTTGCGGACCTGCGATGACAGGTAATTGCAGCGCATCGGCAGCGAACTGCATGAGGTACTGATTGCGGGAGCCGCCGCCGATGACATGCAGGCGCTGAATGTCCACATCGGTGAGACGGCGCAGGATATCCACGACCTCGGCGTAGCGGGCGGCCAGGGAACGGAAGATGACGCGGACGTAGTCGGCGGGTGTCTGGGGCAGTGGCTGACGGGTCTCGGTGAGGTAGTCGCAGATGGCGGCAGTCATCGAGGCGGGATGCGCAAAGCGGGGATCGTCCGGCTGAATCAGGCTCTGGCAAGTGGACTGAAGGCAGAGGGCGTTCAGGGCATTGACGTCTGAGGGCACTTCATCGGCCTTCCATTCCTTGCGGCACTGCTCGTAGATCCAGAGACCTGTAATGTTCTTGAGGAAACGGATGGTGTGGTCCAGGCCGCCCTCGTTAGTGAAGTTTTCTTCGAAGCTGTCGGCATTGATGATGGGAGCCGGCGATTCTACTCCGAGCAGGCTCCAGGTGCCACAGCTGAGGTAGGCGAAGTTGCCATCCTGAGCAGGCACGGCGGCTACGGCCGAAGCGGTGTCATGGCTGCCGACAGCGATGACGGGGATGGCAGGAAGTCCCGTGGCCTGCTGTACTTGCGGAGTGAGGGTTCCCACTTGCTCGCCAGGCTGCACGAGGCGTCCGAAACGGTCGCGCGAAAGGCCTAAGGATGCCAACAGTTCTTCATCAAGATCGCCAGTGCGGGGATTCAGCATCTGGGATGTGGAAGCAACGGTGTACTCGCAGACGGCTTCGCCTGTGAGCATATAGATAAGGGCATCCGGAATGAATAGAATCTTGGCGGCGTGCTGAAGGGCGATACAGCCCTCGCTCTGCTGGGTATAGAGGTGGAACAGCGAGTTGAATGGCATGAACTGAATGCCGGTCCGCTCATAGACTTGCTGCTTAGGCATGCATTCTTCGAAGTAGCGCTCCATGAATCCGTCGGTGTGTGGATCGCGGTAGCAGTATGGCAAGCCGAGCAACTGACCGTCGGCTCCAAAGAAGGCGAAGTCGCAGCCCCACGTGTCGATACCGATACTGCAGAGCTCAAGGCCTTCAGCCTTCACCTGCCGAAGAGCACGGATAATCTCATTATAGAGATGAGGAAGATCCCAGAAGATATGACCGCCCAGTGGCAGCTGCGGGTTCTCAAAACGGGTGAACTCGCGCATCTCTATGCGCTGGCCGTCGAAAGTAGCAAGGACTGTGCGGCCGCTGGTGGCGCCGAGGTCTACGGCAAGGAAGGAGGTTTTCATATGATTTAATAATGAAAAATGTCAAATGTCAGTTGAGCAACGTACGCCCTACGGACTTGCGTATTTCAAACATATACAGGAAGCAGGAGAGGAGGAAATAGACGGCGGTGAGGATCCAGAGCACCAGAATCTCCTGGCGGCAATCGCCCAGCGAGGCTCCCATTCCTTGGATGCGGACGTATGCATTGACACCCCAGGTGGAGGGGAAGATGGAGCCCACGGTTTTCCAAAGGGGCGGTATCGAAGCACCCGGCCAACTGACACCTGTGAGGAACAGCAGCGGAAGGGACATGAAAACGAAGAGCAGGATGCAGTCCTCACGCCGGTAGATGAAATGGGACCAGAACATGGCCATAAAGGTGCAGGCCAGCAAGTAAGGCACGAGCAGTCCAAGCAGTTCATTCAAATGGCCCAGTTGTGGAAGACCAAACCAGCGGGTCACGCAGATGGTCATATAAAGACCCATTATCAGAAAGATGAGAAAGTGGACAAGACCTTTGCCGAGGACGATGGCCAAGGTGTTCTTATAGTGCTTCGATGGCGGTATGACGAGTCCGCGGAAACGCTCGCGCGAGCGACCCATGGACATACCGACTCCAAGACAGAGCGCCTGCTGGAGAATCAGCATCAATACGGGCGGGATAAGGAAAGCCGCAAAGCCTCCGGCTGAATTGTATAACTTCACTTCCTCGAAGCGGATGGGCCAGCGCGCCTGCTTCTCCTCACGGGCTGTAGTGGTTTTCTGGTGCTCCAGAACCTTGATGTTCCTATTGAGTTCCTGCGCCACATTGATTACTGCGAGGTACTCTACCTTATAGTAAAGCATGGAAGTAAGGTCGCTGTAGAGTCCCACCACAGTCTGCTTGCCACGCCACAGATGGAGGTCAAACTCACGGGGGATGCGCAGGATCCCGAAGACCTCACGCTTGCGCATAAGTTCTTGTGCATCAGACATGCTGACGCAGTGCGCTGCAATCACCACTTCAGGTGTAGCATCTACACGTCGGATGAAATCACGACTGCGGTCGGACATACAATCATCAACCACACAGATGGGCAGTTGGCGCTGCGTCTCTGTGTTGTAGATCATGGCGTAGAGTAGCGGGTAGGCCAGCGGAAGGAGGATGACGAAGATGAGGATGCCCTCGTCCTTCACGAGCTCTGTCAACTCATCGAGCCACACATGCAAGATAGGAAACTTAGGCTTTTTCATGCTCGGTATTCTTTATGGAGGAAGGCATCGGTCAGACGGAAAGAGAACAGCCAAGCCAGGATGGAGATGCCCACGAGGGCTGTCACGTTCGTCCAGGCGTAGCTGATATCATAGCCGTTCAGACACTGATTCACGTAGATGAGGAAATAGTGGTGCAAGGGGAAGATGTTGCTCAACCACTGGAAGGGCAGATCCATGGCCGAGACAGGGAAGGAAAAGCCTGCCAGCGAGAACTGCATCACACCCAGCAGCGAACAGGCCGACATGGCCATACGCATCTGAGCAGGAAACATTTCAAACATCAGCAGTCCGAAGCCCTGCGAGGCCAGCACCGCGAGAAAGCCCCAGAGCATCATGCGGGGTATCCCACACTGGCAGGGGAACTGCAAGTAGCTGTAGAAGACGAGGTCAATGAGCCAGAAGATGAGCGTGTAGAGTAGTGTCTGTGGCAATAGTTTTCCTACCACGATAACAAAGATGTTCCCGTCGCCCATCTCATAGAGATACTTCTGACGTCCACGCTTCCACTCGTTGCCGAGAGAGTAGCTGGTGGTGAGCATGATGACGAGCATCAGCAGACCGGGAACGATGAGGTTGGAGAGCACCACGGAATAGTTCAGATGCGGGTTGCCCAGCGGGTGGCTCTCGACGACGATGGGCTGGATGGTGCCCATAATCTGGGCGTCAGTGAAGCCTTGGGCACGCATAGTTGCACGTGTGATGGCCAGACCTGCCATCTCGCTCATCTTGCGCATGTCCTTCATCAGGAGCGAGGCAGCGACGTAGTAGGTGTCGTTGGTGTAGAAGGAAACAACGGGCTGGCGCTGGGTCAGCGCAGCCTCGGTGGTACCCTTGGGAATGCGGAAGATGGCGTATATCTCTCCTCGCTGCATGGCCTGGCGCGCTTCTGTAAAACTGTAGGTCTTGAGCACGAATCGGGTCTCCTCCATTGTGCCGAGTATGCGCGTGAGTTGGCGGGTAACATGGGTGTCGTCCTCATCCACCAGCGCTGCGGGCAGCTTCGTGGGCAGACCAGACTGCATCAGGCTCGTGAACATCCAAAGGAAACCCAGTGGAGCCACAAACATAATCATCAGGAAGATGGGGCGCTTGGAGAACGCGCGCAACTCCCGATAGGTGATAGCCCAGATATTCTTTAATGCGGTCAGCATTGCTTAGTCTTTGATAATCGCTGTCATTCCAGCCAGTACGTCCTTGATGTCCTCGCCTTCAACAGGATAGGCGGTTACCTCGAAGGTCTTCAAGTCGTACTGATCGAGTGCCTTAGTAGCTTTCCACGTAGCGTAGCTCCCCATGACATTGACGGAAGTGACTCGCACCTTCATCTCGCGGTCAAGTGCGGGCAGATAGACGTTCAGTTCGGTGTCCAAGGTCATTCCCGGCAGGTAGTCCTCGCGCACGTTGAAGATAAAGCGGATATCATCCGTTCGGGCGATGTTCATGATGGGAGCGCCCTGTCCTACAAGTTCTCCCAGCTTAGGGAAAATCTCGGTGACAGTGCCGTCGGCCGTGGCCAGCAACACGGTTTCCTTCATGTAGCCCTGCACCTCGGTGACAGCTCCTTGAGCGCGTGCCACCTGTGCGGCAGCAGCAGCCTTGTCCTCCCGGCGCGCACCCTCGCGAGCCATCTCGTACTGACTGCGTGCAGCTTTCTCGGTGGCCTGCATGGCCTTCAGCTGTGCCTCGGCTTCGTCGCGTTTCTGGGCAGGAATGACTCCTTCGTCATACAAACGGGAAACACGCGAGTAGGTCTTCTCGGCCACTTCCAGTCCAGCATGGGCTTTCTGCCAGAGCTCGAAGGCGCCCTGTATTTCCTGCTGACGGGCGCCGTTCAGCGCCTTCTGTTCGATGGCCTTGGCAGCAGCCTCGGCAGCAGAAGCCTGCATCATCTTTGCCTCCACCTCAGGTGAATCCATGATTACAAGTGTATCGCCGGCTTTCACTTTATCGCCAGTTTTCACGCGCAGTTCCTTTACGCGGCTGGGCACCTTGCTGGAGATGCGGTAGTCGCTGGTTTCTGCCTGACCCTGAAGCACTTCCTTCGGTTCTGGGAGGAAGATACCTACAAGGATGACCAATGCCATCACGCCCACCAGCACAAGGGCGATGATCAGCAGGTTGTTGAGTTTACTTCTCTTTGCCATAGTATATTTGCACGAGCTTTGCTCGTAGTTTAAAGTTTAAAGTTTAAGGTTTAATGAAGAGTACCCAAAGCACGCAACATATAGAGGTGTGCGAGCCGGGTGTCAATCTCAGCTTCCACGAGTGTGGCGTGTGCAGAGAGCCATGCCGTCTGGGCTTGCAGGACATTGGATACGGGAATAACTCCCTCGCGCATACCCAGATTGGCCATACGCAGGTTCTCGTCGGCCTGCTCCTGCGAGCGCTTGGCAGCAGCCAGTCGCTGGCGGGCTTCCTGCAGTTTCTGCTGATTCTGGTTCACCTGCAGGGTAATCTTCTCGCGCACTTCGTCGGCATGAGTAGCGGCGATGGCTGCTTCGGCCTTGGCCTGACGCACCTTGTAGACACGATCGCCCCAGGTGAGGATGGGCACTTTCAGCATCACGCCCACGTTCCATGTGCCATTGAACTTCTTCTCGAAGCCGTTGAAGACACTGGGGTTAGAGACGAGGTAGCCTGCTGTCAGAGCCAGATTGGGCATGTATTCGGAACGAGCGACCTTCACCTGCTCACGCTTCACCTGAGCGGCGATGTCCAGGGCGCGTAGCTCCGAGCGATTGCCCAAGGCTGTCTCCACAGCACCTACCATATCTGCGTTGGGATCCACCCAATTCGTGTAGTCGTCAGCCGTGAGGTCGCGGTTCTCATCAACGAGTGTGAACTCATGGTCCAGCGGCAGTCCGCAAATCTGTGCCAAGGCCATTCGTGAGAGTGCCAGGCCGTTGTTCACCTGAATTATGGCGACCTCAGCCTCGTTTACCTTAACCTTCACGCTGAGTCCGTCGGCTTTCGTGGCCATTCCTTCAGAGATAATCTTGTCGACATCCCCGTCCAGTTTCTTCACGGTCTCGAGGAAACTCTCGGCGAGCTGTTTCTTGCTCTGCAGTGCCACGATGCGCCAGTAGGCTTCGTCCACACTGACGAGCAGATCCTGCTCCTCCATGGTGTGTTGTGCACCGGCGGCTTCCTCTGCCAGGCTGGTGATGCGGTCGTAGGCACGAATCTTGCCACCCATATAAAGGGGCTGGGTCAACATCACGGCAGCTCCCGTCATGTTGCGGGTGTCCGTGCGGAAGGCATCGATAATGTTCTGCCCTGCCCCATCCACCATGGTGGCCATTGAAGTCAGCATGGAGTTGAAGGCTGTGGAAGCCTGCTGGAGGAAGGGAGTTGCCAGCTGCTGGATCAAGGTGGGGTTACCCATCAACTGCAACAACGATGGATGCTGCTGGATCAGTGCCATTGCCTGAGGATTCTGCATCAGTGCCTGGAACTCCGGCGATGCCGGGAGGTTGGCCATCGCCTGCAGAAAGTTGGCTGATCCCTGCTGAAAACCTTGTCCGAGTGCGGCGGACATATTGGTTCCCAAATGGGATAGTTTCTGCTTCTGCTCTGAACTCAGCAACTGCACTTCCTTGAACGTGTGCTGATACGTGCCCACGGCAGATATCTTAGGCAGGTAATTCGTCAGCGCCGACTTGCGCTGCCAGTGGGCTGCCTCCTGCTTGAGTGAGCTCATCTGTAGCTCTTTGTTGTTCCTTATGGCCAAAGCGCGACAACTGTCGAGACTCAGAGGTTGTGCAGCCACCTCCGGAAAGCTCGCCAGGACGAACGCCCAAGCCAAGAAAAATCGTCTTTTCATATACCTTATTTATATATAAGCTTCATTTTGCGGGTGCAAAGGTCGTGCTTTTTAGCGAATCGGGCAAGAAAAATCGAACATATTTTTTGGACTAAAACGCAGTTTCTTTGTCTGAACAAGCCATTGTTGTCCTATTCGTACAATAGAATTGTCCATTTTCCGAGGAAAATCCCATCCGCGAAACCCGCATGAAGAGCTTTTTTAGTCATTAATTGCAGCGATGAGCTGCTCTGTGGTGACAGCAGTCTGCTCGCCCGTCTGCATATTTTTCAGGGTGAAGGTGCCGGCTGCCATCTCGCTCTCACCAGCAAGTGCCACGAAGGGTATCTGGCGCGCATTGGCGTACTGCATCTGCTTTTTCATTTTGGAGGCGTCGGGATAGATCTCTGCACGGATTCCAGCACGGCGGGCAGCTGCCAGGGCTGGCAGGACGTAGGCAGCCTCCGCCTGGCCAAAGTTAACGAAGAGCAGCTGCGTGGCAGTGGTGATTTCCTGAGGATAAAGCTCCAACTGGTTGAGGACGTCGTAGATGCGATCGGCACCGAAACTGATGCCTACGCCAGAAAGTCCCGGCATTCCGAAAATGCCTGTCAGGTTGTCGTAGCGACCACCGCCGGTGATGCTTCCTATCTCCACATCCAGCGCCTTCACTTCGAAGATGCAGCCGGTGTAATAGTTCAGGCCACGGGCGAGTGTGAGGTCCAGTTCCACTTTAGCAGACAAACCGCCAACCACGGAGCCGAGGGTGTTGAGTACAAATTCCACTTCCTCGATGCCCTTGAGTCCGATTTCACTGTCTTTCAACACTTCGCGCATGATGGCAATCTTCTCTGCGTTCGAGCCGCTGAGCTGGATAATGGGTTGCAGGCGCTGAATGGCCTCGGCAGGAATGCCGTCGTCGGCCAGTTCCTGGTTCACGTTCTCCAACCCAATCTTGTCCAGTTTGTCGATGGCCACTGTGATATCCACAATCTTGTCTGCCTGGCCAATCATCTCAGCGATGCCGGTCAGGATCTTGCGATTGTTAATCTTGATGCAAACTCGGATACCGAAACGGCGAAACACCTCGTCAACAATCTGCATCAGCTCCACTTCGTTCAGCAGCGAGTCGCTGCCCACGACATCGGCATCGCACTGATAGAACTCGCGGTAGCGTCCTTTCTGCGGACGGTCGGCGCGCCAGACGGGTTGAATTTGGAAACGACGGAAGGGCAATGTCAGTTCCTCGCGGTGCTGCACCACATAGCGGGCAAAGGGCACGGTGAGGTCATAACGTAATCCCTTCTCGCAGAGCTGGGCTGCAAGCTTGGGCGACCCCTCACCGGTGAGTTCTGCAGGATCTATGCCACGCAGGAAATCACCGCTATTCAGGATTTTAAACAACAGCTTGTCGCCTTCCTCGCCGTACTTACCCATCAGCGTGGAGAGGTTCTCCATTGCAGGTGTCTCGATCTGGCGGAAGCCGTACAGAGCGTAGACGCTGCGAATCGTGTCGAAAATATAATTGCGGCGCGCCATCTCGGCAGGTCCGAAGTCGCGCGTTCCTTTGGGAATACTGGGTTTCTGTGCCATAGGAAATACTTATTTATTGAATTTCGGCGCAAAAGTACAAAAAAAAACTAAACCTTAGGCTCTAAACTCTAATCTTTTTTATACCTTTGCACCGAAATCAAACGTTTTGATTATGAAAGTCGTTATTCTTGACGGGTATTCCGTCACACAAGAAGACCTAAGTTGGCAGGACCTCCAGACCACGGGGGTAGAACTGACTGTATACGAACGCACGAGTCCTTCTGAGACTGTGGCTCGAAGCCAAGGGGCCGAAGCGGTGCTGACTAACAAGGTAATGATGACTGCAGAAGTCATTGCTGCCCTACCCCATCTCCGTTACATCGGCGTTCTGGCCACCGGCTATAATGTCGTCGATTGCGAGGCGGCAAGGGAGCACGGAGTGGTCGTGACGAACATCCCTGCCTACAGCACGGCCTCCGTCGCTCAACTGGTCTTTGCCCACCTGCTAAATGTCACAAACCAGATAGCACATTACGCAGCAGCAAATCATCAGAATAAGGAGCACACCAGCCAATGGACTTCGTCGCCGGACTTCACTTGGGCTGACACGCCTCTCACCGAGCTGGCCGGCAAGACGTTCGGCATCTATGGTCTGGGAGCCATCGGCTCTGCCGTGGCACGTATCGCCGTTGCCATGGGAATGAAGGTGCTGGCCGTGACCAGCAAAATGCCCGAGGAACTGCCTGCAGGGGTGGAGAAGTCGGAGTGGGATACACTGCTCGAACGCTCTGACGTGCTCTCGCTGCACTGTCCGCTGACGCCTGCCACACGGGCTATGATAAATAAGGAGACTCTTGCCCGGATGAAGCCCACAGCCATCCTCATCAACACGGGACGTGGACCGCTGGTGGACGAGCCTGCTGTAGCTTCCGCCCTGCACGAAGGACGCCTTGCCGCTTTCTGTGCCGATGTTCTCAGCACAGAACCTCCGGCCGTCAACAACCCGTTGCTCACTGCTCCCCGCTGCTTCCTCACTCCTCACATCGCATGGGCTACACACGAGGCCAGACAGCGTCTGATTCACATTGCCATATCAAACTTGCAGGCGTTCGCTGCAGGTGAACCCATCAACGTTGTCAATAGATGAAACACGTAGAGCAAGAAGGAGTGAAAAGGGGGAAACATAGGCAGGACGTCGCGCTTGTGCTGTCCAGTGGTGGAGCCCGCGGTCTGGCTCATATCGGAGCCATAGAGGAATTGTTGCGACAGGGCTACCGCATAACCTCCGTGGCAGGATGTTCTATGGGGTCGCTGGTGGGCGGCATGTACGCAGCAGGGCGTCTGCATGATTTCAAGCAATGGATGTTCGACCTCGACCGCTCCAAGATGTGGCAACTGACAGATCTCTCGCTGAGCTTGACCCACCTGATGAAAGGCGAACGCGTGATTGAGGCGATGAAGGATGTGGTACCGGATGTGAATATCGAGGAGCTCGACATACCCTATTGCGCCGTGGCTACAGATTGGGAGACTGGGCGCGAAGTGGTGTTCCACAGCGGCAGTCTCTATGATGCCATCCGAGCCAGCATTTCCATGCCTGCTGTCTTCAGCCCTGTGCGGCGCGACGGCATGATTCTCGTAGATGGAGGTGTCATCAATCCCCTGCCGCTGAATCATGTTCAACGCCACGAAGGCGACCTCCTGGCAGCTGTCAACGTCAGCGGACCTGATTTCGAAGGACAACATAAGCAGCGACTGGAACGCGAAGAAGCTGAAATGCGAATTATTGAACAACGCACGGCACGCCGACGCGCCAGCAGCAATCCTCTGCGCCGCCACCTGCCCTCGCTACCCACACGTTCGGAATTACTAGACCGCCTGTTGCCAGATGACTTGGACATGAACTACATCACCCTTGTAGACCGTGCCCTCTCTATCAGCATAAAGCAGAATGCGACCCTATCCCTACAGCTCAATCCTCCAGATATCCTTGTAGATATCCCCATGACAGACTTCGACGGTTTCGACTATGACAAGGGTCCTCAGATTGCACGAATTGGAGAACTGGCCATGCGCGATACATTAAACAAACTTTAGCTTTCGTTTCTTACCTCTCACCCCAATCTAACCCGAACCCTCACCTCGTACCACATAGCTTTTCCAACTGCTATGGAGAGAGGTGAGGGTTTGAGTTTTGTTGAAGGGGAACTCCAGGAGAGAAGTTCCTGATTTGCTGAATTACCGCATGAAGAGAAGTTCGCGGTATTTTGGCAGCGGCCAGCAGGTGTCGTCGATGATGAGTTCGAGCTTGTCGATCTGTCGGCGGATGGTCTCGAAGTAAGGTGCGATGGTGTCGTGATAGGCGATGGCCTTCCTGTGCTCGTCTTCAATCTTATTCGCCACCTTACGTGCCTTGACTAGTTCGTCCACCTGCGTCTCGATGCTAGCGGTACGCATGGCAATCTCCTCGATGAGTTTGAGGTTGCGCGCGCTGAGCTCATCGGCTTTCTCAACAGGGAAGATGGACCGCATGCGCTCCACGTTGCGCAGGAGTTGGCTCTGGTAGGCTGTGGCGACGGGTATGATGTGGTTCATCGAGAGGTCTCCGAGCACGCGTGCTTCGATCTGAATCTTCTTCGTGTAGGTCTCCCACTTCACTTCGTTGCGGGCTTCCAGTTCCTTGCGGGACATCACACCGAGGAGGGAGAACATAAGCACGCTGTCCTCATCAAGGTAGCGCTCGAAGATAACAGGGCAGCTAGTCTCCACGTCCAGGCCTCGTCGCTGGGCTTCGTCTTTCCACTCGTCGCTGTAGCCGTTGCCGTCGAAGCGGATGGGTTTGCAGGCTTTGATATCCTCTCGTAGAACATCGATGATGGCGTGGAAGACAGGGTTGTGCTCCGTGTTCTCGAAGCGTTTGGAGATGACGGCGATGCGTTCGTCCACCCGTTTCTTGAAGTTCGTCAGCGCCTCGGCCACGGCGGTGTTCAGCGCAATCATGGCGCTGGCGCAGTTGGCCTCGCTGCCGACGGCTCGGAACTCGAAGCGATTTCCAGTGAATGCGAAGGGTGATGTACGGTTGCGGTCGGTGTTGTCGATGAGGAGTTCCGGAATCTCAGGGATGTCCATCTTCAGTCCCTGCTTGCCGTCGATGCGGAAGAGGTCGTCGCGGTCGGCCTTCTCGATGTGGTCGAGCAGTTCGCTGACCTGCTTTCCGAGGAAGCTGCTGATGATGGCCGGCGGAGCCTCGTTGGCACCCAGGCGGTGGGCGTTGGTGGCCGACAAGATGCTGGCCTTGAGCAGTCCGTTGTGCTTCCAGACGCCCATCAGTGTCTCCACGATGAATACGGCGAAGCGGAGGTTCTGCTCGGGTGTCTTGCCGGGTGCGTGAAGCAGCACTCCAGTGTCAGTTGAGAGGCTCCAATTGTTGTGCTTGCCGCTGCCGTTGATGCCTGCGAAGGGTTTCTCGTGGAGCAGGGCGCGGAAGCCGTGCTTGCGTGCCACGCGTTTCATCAGCGACATGAAGAGCATATTGTGGTCCACGGCGAGGTTGGTGTCTTCGAATATGGGAGCAGCCTCGAACTGGTTGGGTGCCACTTCGTTGTGCCGCGTCTTCACTGGAATGCCCAGTTCCAGCGACTGGATCTCGAGGTCGCGCATGAATGCTGCCACGCGCTCGGGTATGGACCCGAAGTAGTGGTCGTCCATCTGCTGGTTTTTAGCACTGTCGTGTCCCATGAGAGTTCTGCCTGTGAGCAGCAGGTCGGGTCGTGCGGCATAGAGTCCTTCGTCCACAAGGAAGTACTCTTGTTCCCATCCGAGGTTGGATGTGACCTTCTTCACTGCCGGATCAAAATAGTGGCAAACCTCCGTGGCGGCAGTGTTGACGGCTTTCAGTGCTCGCAGGAGCGGAGCCTTGTAATCGAGTGCCTCGCCGCTGTATGAGATGAAGACAGTGGGGATAATGAGTGTGTCGTCGATAATGAAGACGGGGGATGTTGGATCCCATGCCGAGTATCCCCTAGCCTCGAATGTACTGCGGATGCCTCCACTAGGGAAACTGGATGCGTCGGGTTCCTGCTGCACGAGCAGCTTACCGCTGAACTCCTCTATCATGCCTCCCTTGCCGTCGTGCTCGATGAAGGAGTCGTGTTTCTCGGCAGTACCCTCCGTCAGTGGCTGAAACCAATGGGTGTAGTGCGTGACGCCGTTCTCCTTGGCCCACTGCATCATTCCTGCAGCCACGGCATCGGCCATGGATCGGTCTAGCCCGGCTCCGTTGTCCATGACGTCCATCATCTTCTCGTAGACGTCCTTGGGCAGGTACTTGTACATTTTCTCGCGGTTGAATACTTTCTTTCCGAAGTACTCACAGGGGCGCTCTGCTGGCGCTTCCACGTCGATGGGCTTCTTCTTGAAAGCCTCTCCGACCATCTGAAATCTGAGGTTGCTTGTCATGTTTCGTGTTTACGGCTTAGCCGTTGTTTTAAAGTTAAAGATTAATGTTACTGTATCTCTCAATAGAATTGTATGATTCTCTCCAATGCCTCTTCCGTTCGTTCATGGGATCCGAATGCGGTCAGTCGGACATATCCCTCGCCCGACGGCCCGAAGCCAACACCCGGAGTGCAGACTACATGTGCGTTGTAGAGCATCTGTTCGAAGAATCGCCAGGAGGTCATCTTCCCCGGGGTCTGCACCCAGAGGTAAGGAGCGTCGTCGCCGCCATAGACGTGGAGCCCGATCTGGCTGAGTACATGTTTCATGTGGCGGGCGTTCTGCATGTAGTAGTCTATGGTCTGTCGCACCTGCTGCTTTCCCTCGGGTGTGTAGATGGCTTCAGCAGCGCGTTGACTGAGGTAGCTGGTGCCGTTGAACTTGGTACACTGCCGGCGGTTCCATAGCGGATTCAGCGGCAGCCGTTCACCGGTGAGTGTTGCTGCCGAGACTTCCTTCGGCACCACGGTGTAGCCGCAGCGGATGCCGGTGAAGCCTGCGGTCTTGGAATAGCTGTGGAACTCCACGGCCACGCGGCGGGCACCCCGGATTTCGTAGATGCTGTGGGGTACATCGTCGTGCTGGATGTAGGCCTCGTAGGCCGCATCGTAGAAGATGAGGGCATCGTTCCTGATGGCGTAGTTCACCCACAGCCGGAGCTGGTCGCGGGTGAGGGCGGTGCCGGTGGGGTTGTTGGGGTAGCAGAGGTAGATGACGTCCACGCGCTGGCTGGGCAATTCGGGCACAAAGTCGTTTTCGGCAGTACAGGGCAGATAGATGACGTTCGACCAGTGGCCGTCGTCGCCTTTCACGCCAGCGCGTCCGATCATCACATTGGAGTCGATGTAAACGGGGTAGATGGGGTCGGTGACAGCGATGCTGTTGTCCCACCGGATGAGTTCCTGGAAATTGCCGGTGTCCGACTTGGCTCTTCAGGATGGCATCTCGCAGGAAGTCGTAGCCCTGCTCCGGGCCGTAGCCCCGGAAGCCTTTGGGCGTCGCCATCTCGTCGGTGGCACGATGAATAGCCTGGATGACAGCTGGGCACAGGGGCTGGGTGACGTCGCCAATGCCGAGGCTGATGACGTCGGTCTTGGGGTGCTGTGCCTTGAAGATGTTCACCTTTTTGGCAATGTCCGCGAACAGGTAGTTGTTCGGCAGCTTGAGGTAGTGGTCGTTGACGAGAGCCATGGGGATATTTACTATTTAACGATTTACAATTTATGATTTACTATTTATCTCAATCTCTCCATCGTAGACGAATGTGGCAGGCCCTGTCATGAGGACGTGGTTGTCATCTTCACGCCATTCGATGTCGAGTTCACCTCCGTCCATGATGATTCGACTCTGGCAGCCGGCTCGTCCGTTCCTTGCGGCAGCAACGGCCGTGGCGCAAGCTCCGGTGCCGCATGCCATGGTGATGCCACTGCCACGTTCCCAGACGCGCATTCGAATGCCGTCAGGACGCATTTCGGCAAATTCGATGTTGCAGCGTTCCGGGAACTGTGGGTGGTGTTCGAGGCGGTGGCCTTCGGTGGCGATGTCCACAGCCTCGATGTCATCAACGAAAAGGACGTAGTGGGGGTTGCCCATAGAGACGAAAGTGCCGGAAGATTCTTCACCCGCAGGGCGGTACAGCCTCCCGTCTTCGAAACAAGGTTCGCCCATATCCACCGTGACGCGCTCCACCTTATTATTATATAGGTGTAGGCGCAGTGTCTTGATGCCCGAGAGTGTGAGGAGTCGCAGCTCGGTCTCCTGGCAGCCGTCCCCCTGCCTCACAGGGAAGGGCCAGGGGTGGGTGTTCTCGAAGACGTATTTCCCCACGCAACGGCTGGCGTTGCCACACATCATGGCCTCGGAGCCGTCGGCATTGAAGATGCGCATGGTGAAGTCCGCTTCGGGGATGGGTGAAGCGCCGATGAGCACCAGCCCGTCGCTGCCGATGCCTTTGCGCCGGTCGCTCCAGGCGATGGCGGCAGCCTCCGGATCGGGGATGGGGCAGACGCGGGTGTCAACGTAGATGTAGTCGTTGCCGCAGCCGTGCATCTTGGTGAATTTGATCTTCGACATCATCGTTAATGGTTTCGTTATGAGGTTATTCCGAGAGATAGTCGTGGACGCGGCGTGCAGTCTGGATACCGCTGGCCATGGCGCGTACCACAAGGGAAGCTCCGTTGGCAGCGTCGCCGCAGACGAAGACGTTGGAGGGATACTCCGGATGTTCGGGTTTCAGGAATCCCATGGCAAGGAGTACGAGTTCGGCCTTGATGACCTCCGGCTCGCCTTTAGCTACCATCCTCGGTCGCCCTACGGCAGGATTCGGTTCCCAGTCAATCTCCTGAACCCTGACGCCCGTGACCTTGCCGTCCTGGCCGAGGAACTCCAGGGTGTTGATGTTCCAGCGGCGCGTGCAGCCTTCCTCGTGGGATGAAGTGGTCTTGAGGGTGCGCGGGTAGTTGGGCCACGGGTTCTGCGGGTCGTCGGGACCTTCCACGGGTCGTGGCATGATTTCTATCTGTGTCACGCTCCTGCATCCCTGTCGATGCGCGGTTCCGATGCAGTCGCTGCCCGTATCGCCGCCGCCGATGACGAGCACGTCCTTGCCTTTGGCGCTGATGCGCTCTTCCTTGCTGAATTCCATGCCCGCCAGCACGCGGTTCTGCTGCGAGAGCAGTTCGAGGGCGAAGTGAACGCCGCTGAGTTCGCGCCCCGGGATGTTGAGATCTCGGGCTGTGGGGGTGCCTGTGGCGATGACGACGGCGGCGTATTGTTGCGTGAGCCGCGATAGAATCGCAGCGGAAGAAACGGAACAGCCGTAGCGGAACTCGATTCCTTCCTGTTCCAGCAGCGCTATGCGCCGGTCGATAATCGCCTTGTTCAGCTTGAAGTTGGGGATGCCATAGCGGAGCAGCCCTCCTGCGGCCTCGTTCTTCTCGAAGACCGTGACGGTGTAGCCCAGGTGGTTGAGCTCATTCGCAGCAGCAAGTCCGGCAGGCCCCGCACCGACGACGGCCACCTGTTTGCCGTTGCGGGCGATGTCCGTCCGGGGTGTGATGTATCTCTCGCGGAATGCAGCCTCCGTGATCGCCGCCTCGTTCTCGCGGTTCGTTGTCGGTTCGTGGTTGAAGCGGTTCAGCACACAGGCCTTCTCGCACAGGGCAGGACAGATACGTCCCGTGAACTCCGGGAAGGGATTGGTGCTGTTCAGCAGGCGGTAGGCCGTTTCCCACTCGCCGCGCCACAGGGCATCATTCCACTCTGGAGCCTTGTTGCCCAGTGGACACGCCCAGTGGCAGAACGGCACGCCGCAGTCCATGCAGCGGCTGGCCTGCAACTTACGCTCGCGCGTGTTCAGCGTCTGCTCCACCTCGCCGAAGTCGTGGATGCGGTCGTGAATCGGACGGTAGCCCGCTTCCTGGCGGTGTATCTCTAAAAATGCTTTTGGTTTTCCCATATTGATGTTTTCCTGTTATTCTATTTCACTATTCTTCTGGTCAATAATTTAGTAGTCCCGCTGGATGTCTGCTATCTTTTCGTGCAGCTTTTTCATCTGTTCCTCCTGCAGCACACGTTTGTATTCTATGGGAACCACCTGCACGAAGTCTTCGAGGTAGCGGCTCCAGTCGTCAAGCATACGTCCGGCCAGAGCGCTGCCCGTGTGGAGGTAGTGCTGGCGCACCAGCTCCAGCAGCTCCTTGCGCGAGACGCCGTCCTCCACCAGATTGATTTCCACCATATCCATGTTGCAGTAATAGTCAAAGGTATGACGGGGATCATAGACGTAGGCCACACCGCCCGACATACCGGCGGCGAAGTTCCTGCCCGTCTCGCCCAGCACCACCACACGGCCACCTGTCATGTATTCGCAGCAGTGGTCGCCGGCACCCTCGATTACCGCCGTGGCACCTGAGTTGCGGACACCGAAGCGCTCGCCAACCTTGCCGTTGACATACAGTTCGCCACTTGTGGCGCCATACAATCCCGTGTTCCCGGCAATGATATTCTCCTCGGCATGGAAGTCCTCCCCGAGGCGGCTCGGAGGCAGGATGCTGATACGTCCACCGCTCAGTCCCTTCCCGAAGTAGTCATTGCACTCACCCTCCAGTCTGATGTTCAAACCATGCACTGCGAACGCGCCGAACGACTGACCGGCTGATCCCTTGAACTTCAGGTTGATGGTGCTGTCCGGCAGGCCGGCTTCGCCGTACTGCTTGGCAATCACACCGCTCAGCATTGTCCCGACAGCGCGATCTGTATTCTTGATGGCATACTCCAGCGTTACCTCGTCCTGGTCCTGTATGGCTTTCCGTGCGGCCTCGATGATCTCTTCGTCCATCACACCCGTCACCTTCGTGTACGGGCCGCCTTCCCAACAGAGAGCCTTGTCGCTTTCAATGATATGTAGCAGACGTTCGAAGTCGATCGTCCTCCACTTCTCCGCTCCCTCGCAGTGCCGCTCTGCTCCATCTGTGTGTTCGGCGGTTTCGCCGCCGAGGTTCCTCACCTCTATCAGCTCTGGCCTACCGATAATCTCCTGCAGGCTGTGCACTCCGATTTCGCTCAGGTATTCCCGCACCTGCTGCGCCAGCATGGTGAAGTAGTTCACCACCCACTCCGAGCGACCCTCGAAGTGCTTGCGCAGTTCCGGATTCTGCGTCGCCACGCCCATCGGACACGTGTTCGTATTGCACTTGCGCATCATCACGCAGCCCAGCACAATCAGCGGCAGGGTGCCAAAGCCGAACTCGTCGGCGCCAAGCATCGCCATGATGATGACATCCTTGGCCGTCTTCAGCTGGCCGTCAGTCTGAAGCCGCACCTGACCGCGCAGCCCGTTCTTCACCAGCGTCTGCTGCGTCTCCGCCAGACCAATCTCCGGAGAGATGCCCGCAAAGCGCATACTGCTTGCCGGGGACGCTCCCGTGCCGCCTTCAGCTCCACTGATTACTATCAAGTCCGCCTTCGCTTTCGCCACACCCGCTGCTATCGTGCCCACACCGCTCTCCGCCACCAACTTCACACTGACGGCAGCCGTTGGATTCACATTCTTCAGGTCGAAAATCAGTTGTGCCAGGTCCTCGATGCTGTAGATGTCATGGTGGGGCGGTGGAGAAATCAGCGAGATACCTGGAATGGCGTTCCGCGTCTTGGCGATGACCTCGTTCACCTTGAAGCCGGGCAACTGACCACCCTCACCAGGCTTTGCGCCCTGCGCCACCTTGATCTGGATTTCCTCGGCATTCACCAGATATTCCGTCGTCACTCCGAACCGACCGCTCGCCACCTGTTTCGTCTTGCTGGATAGCGAAACGCCATCCACCTCTGAGTGATAGCGCGCATTGTCCTCGCCGCCCTCGCCCGTATTGCTGCGAGTGCCAAGTTGGTTCATCGCCAATGCCAGTGCCTCGTGCGCCTCCTTGCTCAGCGCGCCGAACGACATAGCTCCCGTCACGAAGTGCTTCACAATCGACTCCACCGGTTCCACCTCCTCCAGTGCCACCGCCTTCGCCCCCTTCTTCCATCCCAGGAAGTCGCGCAGGAAGATTGGCCTCCGTCCCCTTTCGCTCTGCATCCCCCGTCCCGTCTTTTCTGTCGCGATTCCATCGCGACCTAAATCCACATCATCCACCAGCGCCGACCACTCCCTGAACATCCCGTAGTCCCCCCGCCGCGTAGCAAGCTGCAGTTTGTAGATCACCTCCGGTGTCCAAGCATGCTCGATGCCGTCCTTCCGCCATGAGAATTGTCCGTTGTCCTTCAGGCTGCTGCTCCCCACTCCGACAGTGTCTCCCTCTCCTGCGGAAGAGGCTTCTGCAGCGAGGCTCCTCTTGATTGCATCCCGTGCAATCTCCTTCAGCCCGATGCCGCCGATTGTGCTCACCTCCGTGCCGAAGTACTCCCGCAGCAACTCCTCGCACAGCCCGATGCTCTCAAAGATCTTCGCACCGCGGTAGCTACGGATGGTCGAGATGCCCATCTTGGACATGATCTTCTTCAGACCCTTGTCCACTGCCTGGATATAGTGGCGCTCCGCCGTCGCATACTCCTCCTGGATCTTGCCTCGCTTCACCAAGTCGTCCAGCACTGCAAACACCATATACGGACACAGCGCACTCGCACCGTAGCCCAGCAGCAGCGCCGCATGCATCGTCTCGCGGATCTCCCCGCTCTCCACAATCAGGGCCGTCTGCACACGCTTACCGACACTGATCAGATAGTGATGAACGGCCGAAACAGCAAGGAGGGAGGGGATGAAGACAGGCACGCCCCCTTGCCCCTCCCTCGTAAGGAGGCGAGCTGACATCTCTGCATCATCTGTTTTATCAGTTAATATAATATAGTTGTAGCCATTATCGACCGCCTCTTCCGCTTCCTTGCAGAGCTTGTCCAAAGCCACGCCCAATGCTTCTCCCTCTTTCCCTTCTTCCAGGCTGCAGTGCCCGCCGGTTCCCCGGCGGGTCCCCGTGCCGCAGTGCCCGCCGGTTCCCCGGCGGGTCCCCTCCTTCATCTCAAACCACAACCCCAACTTCTTCGTCCGGAATCCCTTATATCTTATATTGCAAAGAATATCCAGCTGCCCGTTCGTCAGCACTGGCTGCGCCAGCCTTACCATCTTACAGTTCGAGGCATCCGGCGTCAGGATGTTCGTCCCCACGGCGCCGATGTACTCCGTCAGCGACATCACCAACTCCTCGCGGATCGGATCTATCGCCGGATTCGTCACCTGAGCGAACTGCTGGCGGAAGTAATTGAACAGCAACTGAGGCCTCCCGCTCACCACAGCCAGCGGAGTGTCGTTGCCCATCGCGGCTACAGGCTCCTGACCCGTCGTAGCCATAGGCACGATTGTACGCTCGATGTCTTCGCGCCCGTAGCCGAACTGCACCAGCTTCCGTTCGAAGCCGCTTACGCCGTTCTCCACCTTGCGGCCGCTCTTCAGCGTCTCCAGCTGAACACGGTTCTCATTCAGCCACTCAAGGTAGGGGTGCGCCTTCGCCAGACCCTCCTTAATCTCGCCGTCGTAGTAGATCCGACCCTCCTCCGTGTCCACCAGCAGAATCTTCCCTGGCTGCAGACGGCCCTTGCTCAGCACATCCTCCGCAGCGAAGTCCATCACGCCTACCTCGCTAGCCACAACCAGCATACCACTTCTCGTAATCGTGTAGCGGCTGGGGCGCAGGCCGTTGCGGTCAAGCATACCGCCTGCCCAGCGACCGTCCGAGAACAGCAGCGCAGCAGGACCGTCCCAGGGCTCCATCAAGATTGAGTGGTACTCGTAGAAAGCTTTCAGCTCCTCCGAAATCGGATTCTTCTCGTTGAAACTCTCAGGCACCAGAACAGCCAACGACTCTGCCAGCGACATACCGCTCATCAGCAGAAACTCCAGCACGTTGTCCAGGCTCGCAGAGTCACTCATCCCCTCTTCCACAATCGGCGAGATCTCCTTCACATCACCCAGAACAGCACTGCTCAGCACACTCTCACGGGCCTTCATCCAACCACGGTTACCGCGAATCGTGTTGATCTCACCATTGTGAGCCAGCAGCCGGAAAGGCTGAGCCAGAGACCACGTCGGGAACGTGTTCGTGCTGAAGCGCGAATGAACCAGCGCCAGGCCACTCGTCAGGTAAGGACTCTGCAAATCCGGGAAGTAGCGACGCAGCTGGCCGCTCGTCAGCATTCCCTTATATATAATAGAGGTGTTGGACAACGAACAGACGTAGAAGTCCGGATGCGTCACACGACGCTCTGTCTTCTTCCTTATCACATAAAGCTTGCGGCTCATGGCCGTTCCGTCTTCTTCAGCGATACCACCCGCCTCCGTTATAAACACCTGCTTGATGCAAGGCTCCACACTACGCGCTCCCTCACCCAACACCTCAGGGCAAGTGGGAACATCACGAACGGCAAGCAACGTCAAACCACATCGCTCAATCTCGCCTCTAAACACCGACAAGATCTCCGCCTGTGCCTCCTCATCTTTCGGCAGAAACACCATCCCCGTGCCGTACTTACCTTTCTCTGGTACAGGAATACCCTGTAATAAGATGAACTCATGAGGAATCTGCAACAGGATGCCGGCGCCGTCGCCCGTCTTATCGCGGGTTTCAGCACCACGGTGCTCCATGTTCTCCAGCACCTTCAGGGCCTTGTCAACCAGTTCGTGACTCTTGCTGCCGTGGATGTTCACCACCATACCGACGCCGCAAGCGTCGTGTTCCATGTCGTGTCTGTATAATCCTTCGTGTTGTGGCATATTGAAATTAATTTTTCGATTTTACTTTCTTTTTGAAATCCGCTGCAAAGATACGAACTATTATTCAAAGAGCAGTAAAAGAGGACTAAATAAAATGCAAGAAAAAGCAGAATTCTTTCAATTAATAAGATTTATTGTATGTATTTGATGAAAATATAAGCGATTTCAACGAATGTTATTACATATTGTAAGAAATGAAGGATGGAGATGTACAAAGTTGTATAAATGTATGTGTAGTTTTGACAAAATGTCGTACCTTTGCCGCCGAAACATTGCAATGTGACACAAGATAGGACGCTAATGTATTTAATTTAATGTATTTAATTTATTAAGGTATGAAGAAGATTGAAGCAATCATCCGTAAGACGAAGTTTGAGGAGGTGAAGGAAGCACTCCTCAGCTCGGACATCAACTGGTTTGAGTACCACGATGTGCATGGCATCGGACAAAGCCGACAGGCACGTATTTATCGTGGCGTTCAGTACTCAACAGATGTCATTGAGCGCGTGGCCATCAGCATCGTTTGCCGCGATCAGTTCGTGGAACCCACCATCCAGGTGATTATCCAGACGGCACAGACGGGCGAGATTGGCGACGGCCGTATCTTCGTCAGCGACATTATCGATACCTGGTCCATACGTACAGGCGAGAATGGCGACACGGTACTGAGAGATAAGAAGTAAAAAAGGATAACGAAACACAACACATCTAATATTATATTATGAACGATATTGCACTTTCACTTGATACTGTATGGATGCTGTTGGCAGCCATGCTTGTTTTCTGGATGCAGCCAGGCTTTGCTCTCTGCGAGGCGGGCTTCACGCGCGGCAAGAACACCGCGAACATCCTATTCAAGAACTTCGTTGATTTCATGTTCGGCTCATTGCTGTTCTGGTTCGTGGGCTTCGGGTTCATGTTTGGGTCGGACGGCGCAGGTTTCATAGGAATGCCTAACTGGGGCGACCTCTCCTTCTATCATGGTGAGTTGCCCGTGGAAGGTTTCCTGATGTTCGAGACCGTCTTCTGCGCCACCTCCGCCACCATCGTCAGCGGTGCCATGGCCGAGCGAACGAAGTTCTCTATGTACGTCATCTACAGCGCCGTCATCACTTTGCTCATCTACCCCGTCGAGGGTCACTGGACCTGGGGAGGCGGTTGGCTGTGCAACGATGCTCCCGACAGCTTCATGATGCGCACCTTCGGCACCGTATTCCACGAC
This sequence comes from uncultured Bacteroidales bacterium, assembly GCA_902771725.1. Lineage (GTDB taxonomy): Bacteria > Bacteroidota > Bacteroidia > Bacteroidales > Bacteroidaceae > Physcousia. Next base: position 1,147 of record CACXXT010000070.1, on the reverse strand, counting down.
TTTGCAGGCTCTGCCATCGTGCATAGCGTGGGCGGCGTGCTGGCGCTGATCGGTGCCATGGCGTTAGGCGCTCGTCGCGGCAAATACGCCAAGGACGGTAGCAGCCGTGCCATCCCCGGTCACTCGCTGACGCTGGCTGCCCTGGGTGTGTTCATCCTCTGGCTCGGCTGGTTCGGCTTCAACCCCGGTTCGCAGTTGGCTGCTTCGGGCGAGGTGAACCGCACGGCCATCAGCCACGTCCTGCTGACCACCAACCTGGCTGCTGCAGCAGGAGGCGTTGCCACGATGTTCCTCACGTGGAGGAAGTACGGCAAGCCCTCGTTCTCGCTGATGCTCAACGGCGTGCTGGCTGGACTCGTGGGTATCACCGCTGGTTGCGACCTCGTCTCGCCTGTCGGAGCTGTCATCATCGGACTCGTGTGCGGCATCGTGCTCGTTTACTCCATCGAGTTCATCGACCATGTGCTGCACATCGACGATCCCGTTGGCGCCTCCTCTGTTCATGGCGTCTGCGGCATACTCGGCACGTTGCTGACAGGTCTGCTCTCCACCACGAGCGGTGCTCTGTACGGCGGTGGCTGGGGTTTCTTCGGAGCGCAGTGCTTCGGCATTCTCGTCATCGACCTCTGGACGGCTGCCTGCGGTTTCCTTCTCTTCTATGGTATCAAGAAGCTACATGGTCTTCGCGTAGATGCCCGCATCGAGGACGAAGGACTGGATGTGTATGAGCATGGAGAAACGTGCTATAACTAAGAAGCCTCACCCCCGACCCCTCTCCGAAAAGAGAGGGGGGGTATACCTTCAAGAAAATGATAGTAATAATAGTAATAAATGATTTAAATACTATTCAATATGAAGACAAAACACATTATATATATATTATCCTTGTCGTCAAGTATAGCTATGCCCTTGGCGGCACAGGATTCAGCGCCCCTCTCTGATGGAGAGGGGATGGAGTTGAAGCCCATTCTCGGTGCCGACCTCGTGAACCAATATATCTGGCGAGGTCAAGACCTCGGTAACGTCAGTCTGCAGCCGACCCTCGGCGTTGAATGGAAAGGGCTTAGCCTGAGTGCTTGGGGAAGCGTGGGTCTGACCAATGCCGCAGATACCAAGGAACTGGACTTGACACTTGGTTATACGATTG
>CACXXT010000069.1 GCA_902771725.1 uncultured Bacteroidales bacterium | reverse complement strand
ACCCCTGAGAGAGTCAGGGTATCCTTGTCTCGTTTGCGGGTGCAAAGGTACGGCAACTTTTTCATTCCTGCAAGCATTTCGCAAACTTTTTTGCAATTTCACCCCAACTTTTTTCATTTTTGCAAAAGCCTCGCGCGCGTACCTTATTATATAATACGTACGGGCGCGAAACAAAATCACCCGAAAATTTGCTCGTTTAAACGCGATTTACTACCTTTGCAGCCGAAATGAAGACAACGCAAGATTTCCTTCTCCTGTCCGACGTTGCCATGGGCAAGACTTCCCAGGCCGGCTGGCCGGCAGACACCTTCCTCAATCGGGAGGCGCTCGACTCCCCCGCCCTTCCCGACGGCGAGGTTCCTGTGGAGTGGCATCCGCTGATTCCTTTTCTCCCAAAGAACACGCGCGTGCTGTTCCTGGGTTCCTTCCCTCCGCAACGCAAACGCTGGTGCATGGATTTCTTCTACCCGAACTTCATCAACGACCACTGGCGCATCGAGGGACTGGTGTTCCACTCAGATGCCCAGTACTTCGTAGAGCCCGAGGCCAGGACCTTCAGGCTTCGTGCCATCGTGGATCACCTGAATCACTACGGTATCGGGTTCTTCGACACAGCCATCGCCGTCCGCCGGTTGGCAGACAACGCCTCGGACAAGTTCCTGGAAGTGGCCGTGCCGACAGACATCCGCTCGATGGTGACCCACCTGCCGCAGCTGAGGGCCATCGTCACCACGGGCGAGAAAGCGACCGAGACGATAGCCCGGGCGCTGAACCTACGAGACGAACAGGGGAAAATACAAATGCCGAAGGTGGGAAGCTTCGTGGCTTCCCCCTTCAGTGGCATAGAACTCTACCGCCTCCCCAGCTCCTCGCGTGCCTATCCGATGGCGCTGACGAAGAAGGCGGAGGCGTACAAAAAGATGTTTGAACGCTATCTGCCGCGCGAGACGGTTACTTGCTGATGCGGCGGGCAATCCAGATAAGGACCACGGCACCCACAACAGCGGTACCAATCGTACCCAGCAGGCCGCCCCACTCCAGACCGATGAGACCGAAAAGCCAACTGCCCACGAGTCCACCGAAGAGGCCGAGGATGAGGTTCTTCCAGAAGCCGTAGCCTTCGCCACGCATAATCCAACCGGCAATGGCGCCAGCAATAATACCTACGATAATTCCTGTAATAAGTTCCATATAACTACTATTTAAATAAGGTGTTTAGGTTCCTTTCGGGGGACAAAGGTATGAAAAAACTGCGAAACCTACGCAAGAAAAAGGAAAAAAAATCGTTTTAATCTAAATAACTTAATTCAAAAACATGAACCACCGCTTATTTAGCTGCCACTTCGGCATGCTCCACAGCCTTCCAGCCTTGCTGGCAATGCTGTTCATCAGCCTCCCGCTACGTGCGGAGGACATCGCCTTCGGCCAAGGCCAACTCAGCGTGACGCCCCTGAGCGACAACGCCGTCCGCATCCGCTACAGCGAGAGCCGCTACCCTTCGCTCCAGCTGCAGGAACTCATCTATCAGCCCAACAGCTACCGCTCCTTCAAGGTGAAGCGTCAGCGTCAGGCCACCCTCCTGCGCACCAGCCGGATGACCGTCCTCGTCGATCCCTCAGCCCAGGTGGTCAGCATCCTGAACCAACGTGGCGACACGGTGCTGACAGCCACCGGGCACCAGCTGCGAGCCAGCATGGCCGGCGGCGAAGCCTGTGCCGAAGCCACCCTGCACATGCGCTCTCCCCGCGATGAGATGCTGTTCGGCCTCGGACAGTTCCAGGACGGCAACAGCGACCTGCGCGGCCTCACCCGCCGCCTCACACAGGTCAACACACAGATTTCCATACCGATGTACCTCAGCTCTCGAGGCTATGGCCTGCTCTGGAACAACTATGGCCTGACGGACTTCAATCCTGCCAGCCAGTCCGTTAGCCTCACCCAGACCAACCAGACGGGTGAGCAGGAGACGGTGGAAGTCACCTCCACACAGGGCAATCGTCGCGAGGTGCGCGTCCGCAACATCTTCAGCGGTGAGATCGACATCCCCTCCGACGGCACCTACAGCCTGCTGCTGGACGTCGGCCAGACCATGGCCCGTCGCCACAACCTCAGCATCGACGGCCAGTGTGTGCTGGATGTCCGCAACGTCTGGCTGCCGCCTACGACGTCCATGAAGCTGCATCTCAGCGCCGGGCGCCACACGCTGACCGCCGAGCTGGAGCGCCATGACAAGCCCCAGGTCTACTACCGCGCCGTCACGGACGAGACCGTGCTGCGTTCACCCGTTGCCGACGCCGTGGACTACACCGTCTTCGTAGGCAATGCCGATGAGGTCATCGCCGCCTTCCGCGCCGTCTCGGGCAACGCACCCCTCATGCCCCGCTGGGCCATGGGCTACATCCATTGCCGCGAACGCTTCCACTCGTCCGACGAGATCCTGCAGACCGCCCGTCGCTTCCGCCAGGAGCAGATTCCCGTGGACGTCATCGTCCAGGACTGGCAGTGGTGGGGCAAATACGGCTGGAACGCCATGCGCTTCGACGAAGACCACTACCCCGACCCGGCCGACCTCACACGCCGCCTGCACGCCGACAGCCTGCACCTGATGCTCTCCGTCTGGTCCAAGATCGACCGCAACTCCGAGCTGGGCAAGGAGGTTGATGCCCATCAGTACTACATCCCCGGCACGGACTGGATAGATTTCTTCAACCCTGCCGCCGCTGCCTTCTACTGGAAGAACTTCTCCGCCCGCCTGCTCAAGCCCTATCAGATTGACGCTTGGTGGCAGGATGCCACGGAGCCGGAGAACGACGACCTGCTGGGCCGCCGTGTCATGGGCGGCAAGCTGCCGGGTGAGTTCGTCCGCAACAGCTATCCGCTAATGGTCAACAAGACGGTCTACGAAGGTCTGCGCGCCGACGACCCCAGCCGCCGCACGATGATTCTCACGCGCTGCGCCTTCCCCGGTATCCAGCGCTACGCTGCCGCCACCTGGAGCGGCGACGTGGGCAACGACTTCCCCACGCTGCGGCGTCAGGTCATCGCCGGACTGGGGATGCAGGCAGCCGGCCAGCCCTGGTGGACCTTCGATGCCGGCGGTTTCTTCCGTCCCGGCGACCAGTACAAGAGTGAGGAATACATCCAGCGTATGCTCCGCTGGATCGAGACCAGCGTCTATCTGCCACTGATGCGCGTCCACGGCTATATGTCCAACACGGAACCGTGGAACTACGGCCCGGAGGCCCAGCGCATCATCACCTCCTGCGTGCGCGAGCGCTACCGCCTGCTGCCCTACATCTATTCTTGTGCCGCGCGCGTGACCTTCGACGGCTACACGCTGATGCGCCCCCTGCTGTTCGACTTCCCCTCCGACCGTCAGGCCCTGCAGCAGGCCGCGCAGTTCATGTTCGGTCCTGCGCTGCTCGTCTGCCCCGTCACGGAAGCCGACGTCACCTCCTGGCCCGTGTATCTGCCTCAGACCGCCGGCGGATGGTATGACCTCCGCAGCGGCAAGCATTACGCCGGCGGCCAGCGCCTCAACGTCGCCGTCGACGCAGCCTCCATCCCCGTCTTCGTCCGTGCGGGCAGCCTGCTCGTCACTGCCGAAGGGCTGGAGCACAGCGACCTCCTCCCCCGTGCGGACCTGACCGTCCACGTGTACCCCGGTGTGGATGGCGAGTTCAGCATCTACGACGACGAGGGCACGAACTACAACTACGAACAGGGCAGCTGCTCCCGGATTCCGCTGCAGTGGAACCAGCAAAAGCGCCAGCTGACCATCGGCCAGCGCAACGGCTCCTTCCCCGGTATGGCCGCAGAGCGACGCATCACCATCGTCTTGCCCGACGGCTCCCGCCAGACCGTCAGCTACACCGGAAAATCCATTCGCCTCACCCTGAAATAGTTTATTTTAGACCACGGATTACGCGGATTACACGGTTTTCTTCTCCCTTGCCGTGTAATCCGTGGTCATTTTTATGAGCGCTGATTTCACGGATTCACGCGGTTTACGTCTTCCTTCGGTTCCGCTTGAAGTATTATTTAAGGCCGTGAAATCCGTGTAATCCGTGGTCTTAAGAAGAATCCAGTTTAGGATAAAAAAAACGGGCGACCCGATCCTCACGGACCAGGTCGCCCAACAACTAAAAAATAATAAAAACGAGGGATCAATCCCACATATTTTCCCAGCTGTCGCCCTTTACAAGGGCATCGCCTTGCAGTTCGTCGTCACTGACGCCGACATGTCCAGTCTCTCCCTCCTTGAAATTGCCCGAAAAGGCCAGGAGGTGGGTGGTGGTGCACACTTTGTGCACCACCATCATTGGTTTCATATATGGCTTTTTCATACGCTAGGAAAACTTATTTGATGGATACTTTCTTGCCATTGATGACGTAGATGCCACGGGTCAGCTTCTGTCCAGCGGGAATCTTGCGTCCGTGGATGTCGAAGACACCTTCGGGTGCTGCGGCCTCGCTCTTGACCTCTTCCACAGCTGTGGTGTCGTCGAAGTAGAATCCTACGCTCTTGACACCGGCACCCACGGCTCCGGTCGGCAGCTGCAGGTAAGCCTTCTGTGCGCCTACGGCAGAGCCTTCGCTCTTGGCCTTGTAGAATCCGATCACTTCGGGCTCACCCTGCTTGCCCAGCAGGTAGTTGGTGTTGCCGCCGTCGGTCTGGCTCACGGTCGTTGCGGTCAGCACGGGCTTGAGCAGGTTGCTGTAGTAAGCGGTGGTCTCGGCGTACGGCACCTTGTAGGTAGCGCCGGCAGTGCCCAGGAGCAGCAGACCCGTGTTGGCAGGCACCTTCTCCACGCGAGTGAGCAGGATGGTGGTGCCGTCGAAGCCGCTGGCGATGTAAGCCTTCAGGCCTTCCACTCCGGTGAAGTCAAGAGCCTGCGAGCAGCTGAAGGTTGCCATGTCGCTGGAAGCGGGCAGCGTGATGAACTCCTTCGTGGAGGCGAAGGTAGCCACGACGGTGATGTTGTCGGCCACGTTCTCGATGGTGTACTTGTTGCCCACCATGTCGTCCTTCACTTCCGTGCCGTTGACCTTCAGGCTGGTCAGTGTGCGGTCAGGATCCTCAGCCACGGTGATGACCACATCGTCTCCGTACTCAGGATTCATGTTGTCTGCCGTGACGCCGGCACCCGTGATGCTGACGCTGTAGGTGTTGATGGTCCACTGTGCCTTTACGGTCATGTTCTCGGCGGGAATGGTAGCGGGCAGAGCGGGCGTCCATCCAGCGAAGGTGTAGCCCGTCTTCGTGGGATCGGCGGGAGGGGTCACAGCCGTACCGTAGTCCTGGGTGATGGCAGCCACGTTCGTACCTCCGTCGGTATTGAAGGTGATGGTGTACTGGTTGATCTGCCACTGAGCAGTCACCGTCACGTTCTCGGCAGGAATGGTCGTGGGCAGTGCCGGTGTCCAGCCCTTGAAGGTGTAGCCCGTCTTGGTGGGAGCGGCAGGAGCGGTCACGGCGGTGTTGTAGTCCTGTGTGATGGCAGCCACCTCGGAGCCTCCACCGGTATTGAACGTGATGGTGTACTGGTTGATGGTCCACTGAGCAGTCAGCGTCACGTTCTCAGCAGGAATGGTCGTCGGAACGGCCTGGTTCCAGCCGGCGAAGGTGTAACCGGTCTTGGTGGGAGCGGCAGGAGGAGTCACGGCGGTGTTGTAATCCTGCGTGATGGCATCCACCTCGGAACCTCCGTTGCTGTCGAAGGTGATGGTGTACTGGTTGATCTGCCAGGTGGCGGTGTAGGCCTTGTTGCCCGTGCTACCGGCAGCGATGGTCACGCTCATCATGGCCTCACCAGCGCCATTCAGTTTCCAGCCCTTGAAGGTGTAGCCCGTCTTTGTCGGGTTGTTCAGGGTGATGGCAGTGCTCTCGATGGTGTAGGTGGCGGGGTTTGTGGCCGTACCTCCGTCGAGGGTCAGCGTGATGTCGTAAGTGATCGGCGTCCAGGTGGCTGTGTAGCTGCGGTCGCCGGTGTTGCCAGCGGCGATGGTGACCTCTACGGCGGAACCTTCGATTGCCGTACCTGTCCATCCTGCGAAGTTGTAGCCCTCGCGCGTAGGATTATTTAAGGTAATGGCCGTCTCGATGTTGTAGGTCGCCGAGTTGGCCGTTGCCACTGTGCCGCCAGCCAGGTCGTAGGTGATGTTGTAGGTGATGGGGGTGAAGGTGGCGACCCAAGCAACATCGTGATTAATGGCAGTTTCAATAACGAAAGGATTCGTAAACTCAGAGTTTCCAACGAACCTCTCTTCAGGGTCTGTACCTTCTGTCTTATCTTCATGGGTTAGACTCGTCAATTCATAACCCGTCTCAGGAGTCAGCGTCACAGTATAGTTCGAAAAGTAAGAATAGGCACCATTCGGTTTACGAGTTCTCTTATTCTCACCATTGCCAGCCAACTCGTCGTCAATGGCAATCGTTCCGTGACCCACTGCTGCGAAGTCAACGACGTAAGACCAGGTTTCAACATTCGCGAAGTTTTTCCATCCGGTGGCTGCGTTATATGCACTTAAAGTTCCACCCGGAATATAAAGATTGCCAGCATAAGTATCCGAATGGAATGCATCGTCTGCAATAGCCAAAGGCGTTACGATATGTGTCTTGACCGATGTAAGATTACTCAGGTTCTTCACATTCGGCAAAGAGGTCACCTTCGGGCCAATTTCCAAAGACTTGACATTCGAGTAGAACGGAGTGGTGATGCCGCCAGTTCCCGTCACGGTGATGTTACGACCCAGATAAACAAAAAGATTAGGAAAATCGCAGAACTGCGGCCAGCTGTTGTTACATACGAATTCAATGGGATCGTCACTATCCTCGATGGTTAATGAAAAGTCTCCATTCCCAAAACTTGCGTTACAATTAGTAAAGGCATAATGACCTATCTTCGTCACACTGGCAGGAATGGTTACGCTGTACAACGCTTTACAGTTTTCAAACGCGTAGTCACCAATAGTAGTAAGATGGTCAGAAAGTTGAAGCTCCGTTATTCCCGAATTCTGGAAAGCTTGATCTCCAAGGGTGACTACAGTGTTGGGCATCGCAAAAGCGATATTAGCCTCGATGTTCTTGAAAGCTCCCTCACCGATGGTCGTCAAGCGGGAACCTTCTTCAAAAAGAATCTGATTTAGAGAGGTTGAACCATTAAACATATGATCTCCAATGGTCGTTACCTGAGGACCAAAAGTAACTGACGTAAGTTTCTTGTTGAACAAGCATGCTGTAGCAAAAGCGGTGTTGCCCTCTTTGGCTGTACGAATGATATCACGTCCAATGTAAGCGCCAATGACATCAACATCGTAAAAGGGCATATCATTATTACCACTTGAGCCACTATCATAGATTGTCAGCGGGTTCGGGCTGTCTTCAATGGTGAGAGCTATTTGAGTATAATTATCTTCGAACTTAAGATACCAAAAAGCAGAGGCATGAAGTGTTGTGATATAGGAAGGAATGGTTACACTAACCAAAGAAGTACAATGATCGAAAGCGTGTTCTGGAATCTCGGTCATACCTGTTGAAAGGCAACTTGAAATATCCATAAGACTTGTACAACCATAGAAGCAATAGTCGCCCATCGTGGTCACAGTATTCGACATCTGGATCTGGGTAAGATTCGTGCTTTCATAAAAAAGCTTTTCTGGGAGACTTGTTACATGTGACCCAATATTAACAATGTTAACGTTCCTAAAGGGAGCGATGGAAAATCCATCGTTAAACGTTATGTTGCGGTCCAGATTAAGTGTATACCCACCAGCTCCATAAAACATTCCATATACGTTAGTCTTTATATCAATGTCAGATGCAGTATTACTTCCGGGGAAGTTGACAGTCGATATGTTACGACATCCATAGAAGGAACCTTTTCCTAAGCTAGTTACCGTTGATGGAATTGTAATCTCAGTCAAGCTCCAATTAGCGTTATCATCATCGTCTGTACACCAGATCAGATATTGACCGATTGTCTCCAATCCTTCGTTCAAGGTAAGAGTCTGAATCTGGGAGCATTCTTCAAAGGCACTGGTACCTGTCGAGCGCATCGTTGCAGGAAATACGACCGATGTGATGTGGTCGTTATTATAAAATCCACTGGCTGCAATCGATGTCACAGTATAAGTGACAGATTCATTCTCCACTTGTGCAGGAATGACGAGGTCACCATTTACTTCGCCGTCCTTCTGCTTAACCGACACGGTCTTGTTGACTTCGTCCGTTACTGTGTAGGTGAAATCACCTTGTGTGAATTGAGTTTGTGCCCACATGGCTGTCGGCATCAGAGCCAGCAGCGCAAGGAGCGTTCGTTGATAGAGTTGTTTCATACGTTTGTTAGGGTTTAAGGTGAATAAAATAATGTTATTTGGGGGCAAAGATAGGGAAATCGGCAGGAAAAACAACTAACAAAAATGCAAATCGACTAACAAAAGTGAAATTGTCAGTCGATTTAAGGGGAAAAAGCGACCCGGAGCCCAAATCCTGCCCCTCAGACACCCTGTTATTGGCAATCTGAGACTTCATTGAACGGTTCTAATCATTGAGCCGAAGACCAAAGAACAGCCGGAAATAATATTAGAATCTCGCGCACGCTCACGAGAAATACTTGCAAGAAAAATGTCAGAATCTTACGCATTTAAATATTAAAACGCTTATATCCAGCGAGTTTCAGTGCGTAAGATTTTGGAAACATCAGGGTGTTTTGCGTAAGATTTTTGCAGGAAAGGAAGAATGGATATGCTGGAAAGGAGGAAAAGACAGGGAAAAGAGGGCGTGTACTAGCGGCGTTACTCTATAGTACCAGCAGTGGTACAAAAAAGTACCAGCAATGACACTCTATAGTACCAGCAGTGGTACAAAGAAGTACCACCTATGCCACCACTCTTGGTACTCCGCGCCTAAAAGAATACGCTATAGTGCGCACTTACATCTTTTGCAGATTGGCGTCTCTCCACTCGCTGGGCGTGGTGCCGGTGAACTCCTTGAAGGTACGGAAGAAGGAGGTCTCGTTGGCGAAGCCAGCTTCGGTGTAGAGGCTGGAGATCTTGGCTTCGGGCCGCTGGATCATGAGCTGCTTCACATAGTCCACACGGTACTCACCCACGAAGTACGGGAAGGTGCAGTCGCGCGCGGCACGGATGCTGTTGGAGACGGCGGTGCGCGGCACGCCCAGTGCGTCCGCCACGTCGGAGAGCTTCAGGTCGCTCTTGAGGAATAGTTGCTGCTCTTCCATGACAGCGCAGATGCGCTGGAAGAGCGACTCGTCAGCCTCATCACCCCCATTAAGCCCATTATCCCCACTAAGCCCATCAACCCCACCATCTCCATCAACCCCACTAAGCCCATCAACCCCACCATCTCCATTAACCCCACTAAGTCCTGTCTCATCACCCCCGTTCACCGGTTTGCGGAGGAATCGCAGCAGGGCAGCTCCCAGGAGCAGGGCCACGGCCACTACCGCCCACCACCAGTTGCTGCGAGCTGCAGTGAGCTCCGCCGAATCAGGATTCATGCGCAGGAGATAGACGGTGCGGCTGGGCAGGTAGTTGTTGCTCAAAAAACCCTTGGGCGTCCAGACCTGATTACCTCCGGCGATGACCAGGTTGCCGTCGGGCAGCAGCACGGGAGTGTGGAAGGCGAAGTCTGTCATCGGGTCGGTGTAGAAGAGCTTCAGCGCTGCCGGCTGCCCCTCGAGGGCACCGGTGTAGTCCACCCGGAGCAGGCACAGGCGGGCATCGAAGGTGAAACCGAGGAGGTAGGCATAGTGCATCCGGCGGTCGACGACGAAGTTGTAGGAACTATAGTAGATTGCATGCCCTGCAACATGAATAGGCACAGGCGTCTTAGTGGGCAGCAGCGAGAACTCCTCGCCTCGCAGCAACCCGATGGCCATGGCACTGTCCGCCCGCTGCAGGGGCAGCAGGTAGGCGTAGATCCCGGCCTCCTCATCGCCGATGAAGCTCTGCATCATGGGATGATCCCATCCCATGGTGTATAGCGGCTTCCAGGTATCCAGCAGAGGCACACGGAAGGGCTCGCCCCGGAAGCGGTCCACCCAGATAGTGTCGTAGCATCCTCCCCGGGGAGTGGTGCTACCCAGGATAATGGCATTGTCCTTGGACGTACGGAATATATAAGGATACGCGCGCGCCTGCGCGACGGGCTTGACGTGTGTGAACTGGTCTGTGCCGTCGAAGAGCTCTATGCTGTCGCCGCCGTACCAGTTGCCGGCGATGACCACGCGTCCGCTGTCCAGCTCCGCGCCGGAGGCCATGGAGCGTTTGCGGTCCAGACTGCTGAACCCCTTGAAGGTGCGTGTCTCGGGGTCGTAGGACTGCACGGTCCATAGTTGCCCGATTCCGAGGTTCTCCTCCATGCCTCCCGCCAGCAGCACCTTCCCGGAGGAGAGCGGCAGGGCAAGGGAGAAATCGGCGGTGTAGGGCATGTCCATCAAGTGCCACTCGCCGTCGCAGAAGTACTCAGCGGTGGGTGTGGGCACGAAACCGTCCGTGTGGCCTCCGATGGCCGTGATTTCACCATTCAGACAGAGAAGAGCATGGCAGCAGCGTGCCACCTGCATATCAGGCAAGCGCTCGATGGTGAGGTGCTCCTCAGGGCAACGTAGGGTGTCAGGGACATCAGCAGCCAGCGTCGAAGGAATCAACAAGGCAAGGAGGCTGAGAGCCAGCAGACGATATAGGGATAGGGCCATTCACTATCGTGTTTTTAGTTTTTCGAGTGCAAAGATACACTTTAACTCATCATTTCTCCAAATTTTTGCCCCAAAAAAGAGCCTCTGCGCCAAAAAAGGAAGAACAAAGACCCAAAATTGAAGGATTATTCCAACAAAAAAGCACAAATGAGACCTTTTTTGAAAAAGAAGTAACATTTCAAGAATTAACTTACGCGGAAATCCACTATCTTTGCAGCGCAAAAGCAAGAACCGCAAAACGGCTCTTCGCGTCAGGCTTTAAACTTTAAACTCTACTAGAATAACTGCTCACGCTCGACCTCCGGTCACTTCGACACTTCGAAGAACTCTACGCTCGACCTCTGGTCGCTTGAACCTTCAAGCGCTCGACCTTTGGTCGCTCATTCGAGCTTGCGAGTCTTGAGAACTCTAAACTTAGAAACTACTCTAAACTCTAAACTCTAAACTCTAAACTAAATAATGTACCTCCTCGGATATGACATTGGCAGTTCCAGCGTGAAAGCCTCGCTGGTCGATGCCCAAAGCGGCGCCTGCGTCGCCTCTGCCTCCTACCCCAAGACCGAAGCCCCCATCAAGGCAGTGCAGCCTGGATGGGCCGAACAGAACCCCGACGACTGGTGGAGCTACCTGAAAGCCGCCACCGCCGACATCCTCGCCCAGAGCCACGCCGCCAAGGCAGACGTGAAGGCCGTCGGCATCAGCTACCAGATGCACGGCCTGGTCTGCGTGGACAAGGACCTGCGTCCCCTGCGCGACGCCATCATCTGGTGCGACTCGCGTGCCGTGCCCTACGGTCAGCGCGCATTCCAGGAACTCGGCAGCGAGCGTTGCCTGAGCCACCTGCTGAACTCGCCGGGCAACTTCACGGCTTCTAAGCTGGCGTGGGTGCGCGAGAACGAACCCGACGTCTTCAATAAGATATACAAGGTGATGCTCCCCGGCGACTACATCGCCCTGCGCCTGAGCGGCACGGCCGTGACCACCGTCAGCGGCCTCTCCGAAGGCATGATGTGGGACTTCCAGGAAGAGCGTCCCGCACAGTTCCTGCTGGACTACTACGGCATTCCTGCCGAGCTGCTGGCAGACCGCGTGCCCACCTTCGGGCTGCAAGGCCAGATGAGCGCCAGCGCTGCTGCCGAGCTGGGTCTGCAGGCAGGCACACCCATCACCTACCGCGCCGGCGACCAGCCGAACAACGCCCTCTCGCTGAACGTCTTCGAGCCCGGCGAGGCTGCCACCACGGCAGGCACCTCGGGCGTCGTATATGGCGTGCTCGGCCGCGTGGGCTACGATCCCCAGAGCCGCGTGAACACCTTCGCACACGTCAACCACACCCCGGAGGCTGTACGGCTGGGCGTGCTGCTCTGCATCAACGGCACGGGCATCCTCAACTCCTGGATGCACCGCAACGTGGCTCCCGACCTCTCCTACCCCGCCATGAACGACATCGCAGCCCAGGCTCCCATCGGTTCCGACGGCCTCTCGATCCTGCCCTTCGGCAACGGTGCCGAGCGCGTGCTCTGCGACCGTGAGGTGGGCGCCAGCATCCACGGCATCAACTTCAACCGCCACAAGCAGGCCCACCTGCTGCGCGCTGCCCAGGAGGGCATCGTCTTCTCCTTCGCCTACGGCATGGAAGTGATGAAGCAGATGGGCATGAACCTCCAGACCATCCGCGCCGGCAAGGCCAATATGTTCCTCAGCCCCATCTTCCGCGACACCCTGGCTGGTGTCACCGGAGCCACCATCGAGCTGTGCGACACCGACGGCAGCGTGGGTGCAGCACGCGGAGCTGGAATGGGAGCAGGCATCTATGCCGACCACAACGAAGCCTTCGCCACCCTGAAGAAGCTCCAGGTCATAGAGCCCGACGCCAAGAACCAGGCTGCCTACCGCGAAACCTACGAGCGCTGGAGTTCGGTGCTCGGCAATATTGCCGGGAATTAGTCCCACATAAACCCCATTAAACCCATTTACCCCATTAACCCCATTAAGCCCATTAATCCCATTAATCAATAAACAACAATTATGAAACAGTATTTCCCTGAGATTCCCGCCATCAAGTTCGAAGGCGTGGAGAGCAAGAATCCCCTGGCTTACCGCTACTACGACCGCGACCGCGTCGTCATGGGTAAGAAGATGAGCGAATGGTTCAAGTTTGCCATGGCCTGGTGGCACACCCTCTGTGCAGAAGGCGCCGACCAGTTCGGCGGCGGCACCAAGTCGTTCCCCTGGAACACCGCAGCTGACCCCGTTCAGGCAGCCAAGGAGAAGGCCGACGCAGGCTTCGAGATCATGCAGAAGCTCGGCATCGAGTACTATTGCTTCCACGACATCGACCTCGTGGCCGAGGCTGCTACCGTTGAGGAGTACGAGAAGAACCTGAAGGAAGTCGTCGCCTACCTGAAGCAGAAGCAGGCCGAGACCGGCATCAAGCTCCTCTGGGGCACCGCCAACGTCTTCGGCAACAAGCGCTACATGAATGGCGCCAGCACCAACCCCGACTTCGACGTCGTGGCTCGCGCCATCGTGCAGATCAAGAACGCCATCGATGCCACCATCGAACTCGGTGGCACCAACTACGTCTTCTGGGGCGGCCGCGAAGGCTACATGAGCCTGCTGAACACCGACATGAAGCGTGAGAAGGAACACATGGCAACCATGCTGACCATGGCCCGCGACTACGCTCGCGCCAAGGGCTTCAAGGGCACCTTCCTCATCGAGCCCAAGCCCATGGAGCCCACCAAGCACCAGTATGACGTCGACACGGAGACCGTCATCGGCTTCCTCCGCGCCCATGGTCTGGACAAGGACTTCAAGGTGAACATCGAGGTGAACCACGCCACCCTGGCCGGCCACACCTTCGAGCACGAACTCGCCTGCGCCGTCGATGCCGGCATGCTCGGCAGCATCGATGCCAACCGAGGTGACTACCAGAACGGCTGGGACACCGACCAGTTCCCCATCGACCACTACGAACTGACCCAGGCTATGATGCAGATCATCCGTGGCGGCGGCTTCAAGGACGGTGGCACCAACTTCGACGCCAAGACCCGTCGCAACAGCACCGACCTGGAGGACATCTTCATCGCACACATCGCTGCCATGGACGCTATGGCCCACGCCCTGCTCTCTGCAGCCGACATCATCGAGAACTCCCCCATCTGCGCTATGGTCAAGGAGCGCTACTCCAGCTTCGACGCAGGCGAAGGCAAGCGCTTCGAGGAAGGCAAGATGACCTTCGAAGAGGCCTATGAGTACGGCAAGAAGGTGGGCGAGCCCAAGCAGACCAGCGGCAAGCAGGAACTCTACGAAGCCATCGTGAACATGTACTAAGCTATCGTGGACATGCTCCCAGGAGTCTGAGAACTTCGACAAAAAAATCTCCAATCCTTGCAGATTGGAGATTTTTTTGCTTCGTAAGCCATCAACCCGACAGGCTCCATGTTTTCCGATCTTCACTTATGTATGATACGATATGCCGCCTATTCCTCGATCTCCCAGTCCTCGATGGCCAGCGTCTCGGTGGAGAATCGTACGCCCACCTTGACCACCTTGCGTCCATCTGTCTGGTACGGAACGGCATACCCCTTGGAATTGATCTGTTCCAGGGCTTCTTTTGCCGTGCCGTTGATTTTCAGTTCAAATACATAGATGGCGTTGGGCATATGGATTACCATATCCGCGCGTCCGTTGATGGTCTTGACCTGTGTACGGACATAAAGGTTCAGCATGGAGAAGATCAGATAGAACGTCCATTCGTAGAACCCCTCGGCCTTAGTAATATCGCCCATCTTCTCCTTGAAGCCCTCGATATACGGCAGCCCGGCGAAGTAGGCCTGCATCTCCTTCAGGGCAAGCTCAACGTCAGGTCTGTTCAATGCATCCCAGAACTTCAAAGCGAAGCCCATTTGAACCTCATAAGGTTTAAGCCCTATAAACGAGAAAATCAGACCTTGTGTAAAGCCTATCCGGACTTCTTGATTTGGGATGGATAGTTTATAGACTTCAGAATAAGATGAATAGTCTTTAATTGTAAGATACCCACTCTGATAGAGGAGGGGGAGTGCATCAACCATATTTTCTGTCGGAACATCAAAAGCCGATGATGGAACAACAATGTCATCCATCGCCGTGATATCCGTACGGAAATGCCTCATCTGATGCCACAGGAAGGTCGGTGTTCCCGTCTCAAACCAGTAGTTATCGACTTTCTTGTGGGTGAATGCCTTGAATAAGCTGAATGGATTATAGATATCCTCCGACCTTTCTGAGAAGTGATATCCGTCATAGCGATTCTTTAACCGTGCATGCATCTGTTCCGGTGTTTCCTGATATGCCTTTGCCAGGAGAGCGATGTCCTCAGCCAGA
>CACXXT010000068.1 GCA_902771725.1 uncultured Bacteroidales bacterium | reverse complement strand
CCATGCCGCCTCCCACGCGCTTCGTCGAGCCAGTGCTGACGTACCAGTCCTGGGGGACCACGCCCTCGCTGGAGAAGTGCTGGTGGAGGTTGTAGGTGCCTTTGGAGGCAACGCAGTTGACCAGGCACGTAGCCTGGGCGGTCTTGTCTTTGTTGTCGGTGACTTCCACGCGCAGGTTGTGCTTGCCGCTTTTGGGAGCTGTGAGGGTGGCGGCATAGGGGCTGGCGGTTCTGGATTCAATCAGGGTCTTGCCGTCGTAGAAATCCATTTTCGCTACTTTCCCGTTGGGAGCCTTGGCGGTGGTACGGATGGCCACGTCGGGGAACACCGCCTCGCCCTGCGGGGCCATGCAGAGCATGGTCGTCTCGCCTGCCGGCTGTGTGATCCTGACCAGTGGCATGTTGCGGTAGAAGCGCTTGCAGAAGTTCCAGATGAGGTGGCGGTTCAGGTCCATGGGCCAGTGTCCGCCGTTGTTGTAGGAGTAAAGCCAAACCTCGCCTCCATTGGGGCCTCCGCTCCATTTCTCCAAGTCGCCGTTGTACCAGCTGGTGCTGATGGGTTTGTAGTTTGTTGTCTTGGAGTATTCTGTGTGCTTGTCGTGCTTGGCGTAGTTCTCGATGTAGTCGTGGATGCCGTATTGCTCATAGCCGAAGACGTCGTCGCCGTAGGCAATGCACTCCAGCAGGATTACGGGTTTCTTGCAGTTGTTCCAGGGCTGTTCAGAGAACTGAATGCCGCTGGTGGGGGCGAAGGCGGCAATCTTGTCCTGCATGTTTGCTATGCAGTGGTGGATGAGCATCGATCCCATGGAGAATCCCGACCAGTAGACCCTGTCCGTGTCGATGTCGAAACGGCTGGCCATCTCGTCGATGGTCTTGGTGACGAAGTTCTGGTCGTTGGTGCCTCCGATGTCCCAGGTGTTGCCGTCGCTGCGAAGGTAGGTTATGACGAACTTGGCGGTGTCGATCATCTCGTACATCTTGTCGGCGCCGTACTGGTATTCAGGGCTCTGGTTCATGCCGTGAGTGACGATGAACAGGGGCGACTTCGCCGGCAGCGAGCTGGGCGTGTAGACCACCATGTTCCTTTGTTTCCCGTTCACGGTGATGTTGATTTCCTGTTTCTTGTAGGCAGTAGCCTGAAGCACCAGGATAAGACTCAATAAAGAAAGCAGTGTACGTTTCATATCGGCATCTGTAAGTTTTGTCACCTTAATATATTAAAGTTCTCGCTGCCTGACGAAGCAGTCGCTGAACTTCTCTTCGATGTGGAGCAGGGGAGTGGTGAAGAGTCCGTAGACGGCGCTTCCGCTGCCGGTCATGGCGGCGTAGCTGGCTCCGAGATCCAGCAGCCGGTCCTTGATGGCCGCGATTTCGGGATGCTGCTGGAACACACTCTGTTCGAAGTCGTTGTGCATCAACGACTGCCATTCCGACACGGGTCGGCGTGCGATGTCCGTGAGCGATAGCAACGGTTCCTGCGGCGATACGGCAGCATAGGCTTCGCGGGTGCTCACCTGCGAATCGGGTTTCACGAGCACCAGGTGCCATCCGCTGAGGTCGAGGTCGATGGGTGTGAGTTCGTTGCCAATCCCCGTGGCGAAGCAGGGTCGGTTGATGACGAAGAAGGGGCAGTCAGCACCTAGTGCAGCCAGCCGCTGCATGAGCTGTTCGTCGGAGAGCCCCAGCTGGAACTTCTCGTTGATGAGCTGCATGACGAAGGCAGCGTCGGCAGATCCTCCTCCCAGTCCGGCCCCAGAGGGAATGTGCTTGTAGAGGTACACATCGAGAGCGGGCAGGTTGTGGTCAGCCTCCAGCAGTTCTATGGCGCGCAGCACCAAGTTCTGTCTGGGGTCGCCTTCCAGTGGCGTACCCGCCAGACGAAGGCGATGGCGGCTTCCTTCCGTCGGAGCGGCGGTCGGGGTCTCTGCGAGTTCCTGCACTTCCAGCGCATCCTGCAGGGGGATGGGGTAGAAGATAGTTTCCAGGTCGTGGTAGCCGTCCGGACGGCGTCGGACTACATTCAGACCGAGGTTGATTTTGGCGTTCGGGTAGACAATCATATAAAAGAGGTATTGGCGCGGAATTCTTATACCGCGTGGCAAAGGTAACAAAAACTTGCGGAAAGTGGAGCGTAAAAAGGCAAAATGTGCTCTTGGAAAGTGCCTTAAGTCGTTTTTTATGCCTTTTCTTTGGTCTCTTGGCTTAAAATGCCTAATTTTGTGCCCTCTTATATACACTAAGTAAAGTTTAATCCTCATTCGGAAGGTTCTATGAAAAGAATATTTTTTGCCCTTTCCCTCTTAGTCCTGTCAACTGCCATGTGGGCTGTTCCTGCAGAGCGCATGCGTCTGAAGGTGCGTCTGACCGACGGCACAGAAGTCTTTGTCACCACCCGTGGCGACGAACACCTCAGCTGGCTGGAAACGGATGCCGGTGACATCATCGAAGCCGTTGCAGGCCGCCCCGGCGTCTACCAGCGTTCGCAGCAGTCTCTGCAGCAAATTGCAGCCGTCGCAGCCACCCGTAGGGCAGCTGCCCGTCGCATCGGTTCCCGTGACTCCGCTCCGCTGCCTTGCGAGGGTTCTCCTAAGGTTCCCGTCGTGCTGGTGAGCTTCCAGGATTCCGTGTTCCACGTCGGCAACACCGACGAGGAAGTCCGCCAGTACTACGACCTTTTCTGCAACGGCACCCGCGATGGCAAGCGCTACACGGGTCACAACAGCTATGGCAGCATCTGTGACTATTTCCTGGCTCAGAGCGACACGCTCTTCCAGCCCGAGTTCGTGGTCATCGGTCCTGTGAAGCTGGATCATCCCGTGTCTTACTACGGGCGCAACAGCGGCAGTTCCAAGGATGTGAACTACAAGCAATTTACGAAGGAAGCCATCACTCAGGCCACAGCGCTCTATGACGGCAACTGGTCGGACTTCGACAACCGTAAGAAGGGTAATGGCAACGTGGATTTGGTGTTCTTCATCTTTGCCGGCTGTGGCGAGAACACCTTCCAGTCCAACACGAACCTGATCTGGCCCAAGGAGAACGTTCTGGGCGAAACAGCGCAGCTGGACGACGGCACGACACTCCGCTTCGGCGCTACGGCTTGCTGCTGCGAGAACTATGCCTCCAGTTTCGATAATAACGGCAATCCGCACAAGTTCACTCCCGACGGCATCGGTGTGATGTGCCACGAGCTCAGCCATGCCCTGGGTCTGCCAGATTTCTACGACACGGTAGGGACATCCTTCGGCATGGATGTCTGGAGCCTGATGGACTACGGCTGCTACATGAAGAACGGTCACGCCCCCGTGGCCTACACCGCCTACGAGCGTGACTTCATGGGATGGCGCAGCCTGGTGGAGCTGAAGGAGCCCGGTGTCTACACCCTCGACCCCATTGCCACACCTGAGGGTGTCGGCATGAAGATCGTCAACCCTGAAAACAAGGACGAATACTACATCGTTGAAGCACGACTGGGAATCAACTGGGACCGCAACCTCTCGCAGTACGGCAAGGGACTGCAGGTGACCCACGTAGACTACCAGAGCTCCGCATGGAATGGCAACCGCGTGAACAGCAATGCGAACCACCAGCGGATGACCATCATTGCCGCCAACAACGACTATCATGGCAGCTATTTTTCCGGTCCAGAGCGCCTGAATGCATGGAAGGGAAACCTCTATCCCTACATCGTCAGTGACGAGAACGGCATCGTTGTCTGCAACGACTCGCTGACCGCCAACTCCACGCCGGCAGCCAAGGTCTTCAGCACATCCGGCCTGATGCCCCACACGCTGTCGCGGATAGCCCTCTCAGAGGACGAACTGCAGGTCAGCTTCCTCTTCGACGGTGAACACTACGATGCCATCCACGATCTCTCTTCTGAGGCTGCGTCCGAGTTCAGCGACGACTACTGGCACGACCTTAGCGGGCGTCGCGTGGCCGTTCCCTGGCGCCCTGGCATCTATGTCCGCGGCGGCAGGAAAGTCGTGGTGACGAAGTGACGTCGATATTTGATAACTGCGGCATCGTGTCGGCATTTGATAAGGGCTTTTTCGTGTCGGTATTTGATACCAGTGGTGCCCCCTTAAATTTAGATTAACTTAAAAAAAAGACAACAATAATAGTCTGATGAAGAAACTGGGTTTGATTATAGCTATCCTGTCACTGGCACTGACGGCTGCGGCAGTTCCTGCCAGACGTGTGAGCAAGAACGTTCGCATGTCCGATGGCACAGCTGTGACCGTTCAGCTGCGCGGCGACGAGACTTTCCACTACTGGGCGACCTCCGACGGAACTCCAGTTCTCCAGCAGGGAAATGGCGACTGGGAAGTCGACAAACGCGATGTGCGCACGCTCCATAGGACACGATTGGAGGAGCGGAATGCAGTCCGCAGCATCCATGCTCCCAAGGTGCAGAAGGCGATGCGCTCTGCCCGTGCTCCTTTCCTATCCACGGAAATCCAGAAGAAGAAAGGACTGCTGATACTGGTGAATTTCACTGACAAGGAGATGGCCTACGGTGTGAACTCCTACCACGTCTTCAACCAGATGCTGAACGGCATCGGCGAACCCTTCGAGAAGAACTATGGCAGCGTTCGCGAATATTTCCGTGACCAGAGCTATGGCAAGTTCGACATCGAATTCGACGTTGTAGGACCTGTCACGGTCGCGCATCCCATGAAATACTATGGTGAGAACGACAGCAAAGGCAATGACAAGCGCCCCCATGAGATGGTGCGTGAGGCATGCCTCCTCGTGGACGACAAGGTGAATTTCGCCGACTACGACTGGGACGGCGACGGCGAGGTGGAGAACATCTACATTACCTACGCCGGCTATGGCGAAGCCAGCGGAGCCTCGTCCTACTGCATCTGGCCGCATCAGTGGTATCTTTCTGGTGAAAACTCTGCACTGAAGCTGGACGGCGTCACCGTCGATACCTATGCCTGTGGCTCTGAGTTGTCAGGTGCCCATGGGACTACCGTGGAGGGCATCGGAGTGATGTGCCACGAGTACAGCCACTGCCTCGGACTGCCCGATTTCTACGACACAGGTGACAGTAAGAATTTCGGCATGGACTGCTGGAGCCTGATGGACTACGGATGCTACAACGGCAACTGCTATCATCCGGCAGGCTACACCGCCTACGAGCGATGGTTCTGCGACTGGCTGGAACCCGTGGAACTCACCGACGGCTGCTTCGTGAAAGACATGAAGGAGCTGGAGAGCTATCCGCAGGCCTACGTTATCTACAACGACAAGCGGCGGACGGAGTACTACCTCCTCGCCAACCACCAGCTGGCGGGCTGGGACCAGCAAGCCTATGGTCACGGACTGATGGTCCTCCACGTAGACTACAACCAGTGGAGCTGGTACAACAACCAGGTGAACAACGTTACCAGTCGCCAGCGCATGACCATCATCCCTGCGGACGACAACCTGTCCATGAACACCCTTTCCACCGACCTCTGGCCCAGCCGTCGCAACAAGACTGAGCTGACCGACAGCTCTACTCCGGCAGCCACGGTCTACAACGCCAACGTCGACGGTACCAAGTTCATGCACAAGCCCATCACCGAGATCAGCGAGAGCAACGGTCTCATCAGCTTCACCTTCAAGGGCGGCGGCTACTACATCGGCGTGAACGACGTCCTCGGCAGCTCTACAGCCGGGGAGAGTGCCTTCTATGACCTCTCGGGCAGGCGTGTGGTGGGGCAGCCGCAGCGCAGTGGCTTCTACATTGTCGGCGGCCGCAAGGTCTTCGTGAAATAGGTGCCGGTTATGCGTCAAGTCAAGGTACACATTTATATAATATAATAAGGTATAGCAACTATGAGTCAGCATTTAGTAATCATGGCAGGAGGTGTCGGCAGTCGTTTCTGGCCGATGAGCACTCCTCAGCGCCCCAAGCAGTTCATCGACATCCTGGGTTGTGGACGCACATTGCTGCAATTAACATTCGACCGCTTTGCAGGAATCTGCAGTAGCGAACACATCTGGGTGGTGACCAGTGCCGCCTACGCCGAGTTGGTGCGCGAGCAGCTGCCGGACATCCCCGTGTCGAATATCTTGCTCGAACCTTGCCGGCGCAACACGGCTCCCTGCATCGCCTACGTCAGCTGGCGCATCAAATCGCAGGATCCCGAAGCCAACATCGTTGTGTCGCCCTCAGACCACATCGTGCTGAATCAGCAGGAGTTCCAGCGCGTCATCACCTCGGCTCTGAACTTCACGTCCGAGACCGACGCCATAGTCACCCTGGGCATGAAGCCCACCCGCCCTGAGACGGGCTATGGCTATATCCAGGCAGACCTCTCTGCCGCCTGCGCCCGCAACCGCGAGATCTACCAGGTGGACTCCTTCCACGAGAAGCCCGACCTCGAGAAAGCCAAGAGCTACATCGCCCAGAAGAATTTCTTCTGGAACAGCGGACTCTTTGTCTTCCGCGTCACCACCATCATCAACGCGCTGCGGATCTACGCCCCTGAGATTTCCGAAATCTTCGAGCAGCTGCTGCCTATCTATGGCACTGCTGGCGAGCAGGAAGCCATAGACCGGCACTTCCCTGACTGCCCCAGCGTCAGCATCGACTACGCCGTGATGGAGAAGGCCGAGGAGATCTACGTCTTCCCCGCCGACTTCGGATGGAGCGACCTCGGCACCTGGGGTTCGCTGCGCGAGCAGTCACCGCGCGACATCCAGGGCAACGCCGTCATCGGGCAGAAAGTCACGCTCTACGAATCCCGCAACTGCATCATCCACGCAGCCGACGAACGGCGCGTTGTCGTTCAGGGGCTGGATGGCTACATCGTGGCGGAGAAGGACGACACGCTGCTCATCTGCCGTCTGGCCGACGAACAGCTGATTCGCCAGTTCGCTGCAGAGTAAACCTCCCACACGTCTGTCTGCTCTGCTCCATGCAGAGTTCCCCCGTTTTTCATTATGCGCAAACTACTCTCCTTACCGCCGAGCCTCGTGCCTCATTTCCATGAGGTGTCGGGGCTCTCGCGTTCTGAATATTTCTGCACTTCGGATCCCGTGGGTCATCGCGTGGGGTCGGGTGGGGGCACGGTACACCTGCTGCACGCGGCAGCTTCTGACCCTGATTTCCGTTTCCAGCTCTCTCCCACGGAGCGCTGCATCGTGCTCCATGCGGGAGGGCAGAGCCGTCGGCTGCCCGCCTATGCCTCGGCAGGCAAGATTCTGACTCCCATGCCTCCGCTGGGCGGCGAGCCGTTTGGCAAGAGTCTGCTGGAGCTGCAGCTGCCGCTCTTCGAACGCATTATGGCGCAGGCTCCCGCATCGTTGCGCTGCCTCATCGTCTCCGGCGATGTCTATATCTCAGCTGCCGGAGCGCTGCCTCCCATACCAGAGGCAGATGTCGTCTGCTACGGCATCCCTGCATCGGCCGAGCGCCTGAGCCACCACGGCGTCTACGCCCTGCCCAAGAGCCATCCGCTGAACCTCGACTTCATGCTCCAGAAACCCTCGCAGGAGGAGCAGGCTGAGAAGGCATCCACCCACAACCTCCTCCTCGACGTCGGTCTCTGGCTGCTCAGCGAGCGCGCCTTGCACCTGCTGGAGAAGAAAAGTGTCGATGCGCAGGGTGCCGTCCGCTTCTACGACCTCTACGGCCAATTCGGCACGGCGCTGGGTATGCATCCGACGGCTCCCGATGCGGAGCTCAGCGAATTGTCGGTGGTCATCCTGCCGCTGCCAGAGGGACGTTTCCTCCACTTCGGCACCAGCCGCGACTTGCTGACGTCCACCGTCCTGCTGACTTCCCAGCCGAATCCCGACCTGCGCTGGGTGGAGAACAGCGATGTGCGGACGTGGACTCTCTCGCGCGAGAACATCGTCACGGGTGTGCCGGACAACAGCTGGCCCGTGCGACTGAGTAGCGGGCAGTGTGTGGACATCACTCCGATAACCGAAAGCTCCAAGACTTCTCTCTATGCCCTGCGCCCCTATGGTTTCGACGATGCTTTCCGCGGTTCCCTCTCTTCGGAGGACACCCTGTATCTGGGCATCCCCGTGGCGCGCTGGCTGAGTCTGCACGGACTCTCGCCTGCCGACATCGAGGGTGCTGGGGATATGCAGAGCGCACGCCTCTTCCCCGTCTCGGCAGACAAGGCTCAGCTGTGCCGCCTGCTCCTGTGGATGCTCTCCGAACAGCCCGATGCTTCGTTGACGCAGGAATACCTGGCGTGCCGACGCCTCTCTGCCGACGAGATTTCCAACACCGCCGACCTGCGTGCGCTGACAGCTCAGCGCATAGCCCATCGGCGAGCCACGTTCCAGTCCGAAGTAGCCTTCGGGCAGCTGCGCCAGCAGCTCTTCGACCTCAACCCCCTGCCCCTGATGCATCCTGACCTGGCTGGCCTCCAGCGTCCAGTCCTCGGCACGTCGCCCCTGCGCATTGACGTCTCCGGCGGCTGGACGGACACACCTCCTGCCTGCTACTACTACGGCGGTTCGGTCGTGAACTTCGCTTTCGATATCGACGGCTCTGCCCCCATCCGCTGCACCATCAGTCCCATCGCCGAACCCTTGATCCGCCTGCGTTCCTTGGACTTGGATGCCGTGGAGGAGGTCACCACGTGGACACAGCTCTCCGACTTCGCGCATCTGGGTTCTCCCTTCACGATTTCCAAGGCGGCACTGGCGCTGGCAGGCTGGCTTCCCCGTTTCGCCTCTGTTCGCCATGCTTCTCTGCTCCAGCAGCTCGGCGGTCGTGGTTTCGAGGTGACCACGGAGAGCCGCGTTCCTGCCGGAAGCGGTCTGGGCACCAGCAGCATCCTTGCCGCCACAGTGCTGGGCACCGTCTCTGCCGCCTTCTCCCTGGGATGGTCGCGCGAGCAGGTATGCCAGCGCACCCTGGTTCTCGAGCAGATGCTCACAGCCGGCGGCGGA
Source organism: uncultured Bacteroidales bacterium (assembly GCA_902771725.1). Taxonomy (GTDB): domain Bacteria; phylum Bacteroidota; class Bacteroidia; order Bacteroidales; family Bacteroidaceae; genus Physcousia. The sequence goes on along the minus strand of CACXXT010000068.1, from coordinate 6,224 downwards.
TGGCAAGACCAGTGGGGTGGGGTGGTGCCTGGGGCTAAACTGCTTAGCACCTCCCCCGGCGCAGACCAGCGTCCTGTGGTGCATCCGCTGTGCAGCCTGCTCTGGACGCACCCCCGTCTGGCACCCTGCCACCTGCTCTACTTCACGGGCATCACCCGCACAGCCCGCCAGATTTTGGGCGAGATTGTCAAGGAGATGTTCCTGCGTGTGCCCGGGCAGCGTGCGCACCTCGAGCGTATGCGCCTGCGCGCCTCGGAGATGGCGTCGTTCCTCGATGAGTGTGCCTCCATTCCGCCTGCAGACGTGGCCGCCCTCGACCTCGCGTTGGAGCACTATGGACACCTCGTGGCTCAGAACTGGGAGGACAACCAGCAGCTGGATGCCGGCTGCAATCCGCCTGCCGTACGTGCCATCATCGGGCGCGTGCAGCATCTCTGCCACGGACTGAAACTGCCTGGGGCTGGCGGCGGAGGCTTCATTTATATGGTAGCAAAAAATGCGAAGGCGGCAGGGGAAATCCGCAGCATACTGACGGACAATCCACCCGCGCCTTCGGCACGTTTCTTTGAGATGTCGCTCTCGGAAGGAGGACTCACTTTCTCCTGCGGCGACCCAGCTTGAACACTGAGCGCAGCGCCACGATGGCGCTGACTCCCAGCTGAATGCCCCTGTAGATGCTCATTCCGTTTTGGAAGAGGTTCGCAGCCGTGTCCCACCGGTTCTTCGACTCGGGCGGAGGCGCCAGCAGCGAAGTGGCGGTGTTCTTCATGTCGCGCTGGTTGGCATCCAGCTGCTCGCTCAGGTGTGCTTTCTCCATGGCGATGCCCTCCTGGCTGGGGACAGCCAGCGATGAAGCCAGCAGGCTGACCATGAAGCGCGTGGTGGGCAGCACAATCCAGCTCATGCGGTTCGCATAGACCACCACGGCGATGAGTACCAGTACGGCTGCGATGATGCCGAATCCCAACGTGGTACTTCCCGTAAGGTTCCCCAGCCAGTAGGCCATGGCAAAGCTGCCGAAGAGCAGCACCAGCGACCCCACGAGAATCAGCGTCAGCACGAGTGCCACGGTGGAGAGCAGGCGCGTGAGTACCTCTGCCAGGTGCAGCCCCAGATATTTCTTCTGGAGATCCCAGTAGCGGCGCCCCTCGTCCAGGAGCTGCCCCATCTGCGCGGTCATCTGTTCGTTGGCGAACAACATGGCGTTTATGCTTCCTCGCCGGCAGCGGCGTTGGCGATTTCCTCGCTGATGTCGCTCACCAGTGCATCCATTTCCTTTCTGTTGAGTTTGATGCCGCGCTTGCGGAGTGCTTCGGCGATGCGCTCGCGTGTGTCACTACCTTTTTCTGGAGCCAGCAGCAGTCCTGCCACTGCGCCGATGGCTGCGCCACCGACGAATGCGATGAAATAGTTCAGAGCTTTCATAATCTTTTTTCGTTTAATGGTTATTTTTAGGTGAATTCTTGCATTTAGCGATTGCAAAGTTAGGTGTTTTCTTCCTTTTAGAGCCTTTTTCTCGGTTTTTTTTTAAGAATATGTGTGCAAAATAGCTTTTTTAACGTTTTTTTTATTACAGAGTGCTTTGAGAAACAATCTTTTGTTGTATATTTGCACCGAAAATATTTCATAAACCAACAAATAAGGAGTAAAAAACATGAAAAATTATTTCGTTATGGGTGCCGCCGTATGCGTGGCTCTTTCCATGGTTTCCTGCAAGAGCAGTGAAAGTGCTTACAAGAAGGCTTACGAGAAGTCTCAGCAGAATCAACCCTCCACGACTCAGGTCGTCCAACAGCCCGTTGTCCAGCAGCCCACGACCGTGGCTCCTGTGCAGACGGTGACCACCACTCCCGTGCAGACGAACGAAAACACCCGCAGCGAGAACCTCACACTGGTTAGTGGCGCTGGCTTGAAGAGCTTCAGCGTTGTCGTTGGCAGCTTCAGCATCAAGGCCAATGCCGAGAACCTCCAGAAGAAACTCAATGGCGCTGGCTATGCTGCACAGATCGCCATGAACCCCCAAGGCATGTACCGCGTCATCGCATCGACCTTCGATGACCTCAATGGTGCCGTACAGAGCCGCAACACCCTGCGCGCCCAGTATCCCGATGCTTGGCTGCTGCGCAAGTAAAAATCCAAAATAGCAATTTCTTTTTGGTAAAGTGAATATATGTAAGATTTTCGAGCAGGGGCAGGCTGTGAAGCTAGCCCCTGTTTTCTTTAACTTTAAACATTATACTTTAAACTCTAAACTTCAAAACTTCTCTAAACTCTAAACTCTAAACTCTAAACTTCAAAACTCCTCTAAACTCTAAACTCTAAACTCTAAACTAAAAATGCGCATCCTCGCCATCGACTATGGAAAGAAGCGGACGGGACTGGCCGTGACCGACCCCCTGCAGCTCATCGCCAACGGACTCTGCACCGTGGCCACCGCGGAGCTGGAGCGCTATCTGCTGGACTACGTGGCGCGCGAACCCGTGGAACGCATCGTCGTGGGGCAGCCGCGCCAGATGAACGGTCAGGACAGCGAGAACATGGTGCGCATACAGCCGTTCGTCAACCGCCTGCGGCGCATCCTGCCCCAGGTGCCTGTGGAACTCTTCGACGAGCGTTTCACCAGCGTGCTCGCACACAGGGCTATGCTCGAGAGCGGCATCAGCCGTAAGGCGCGACAGAACAAGGCTCTCGTGGACGAAATATCCGCCACCATCATCCTGCAGGGATGGATGGAGGCACACAGATAACAACGCAAATCATCAAATCATCCAATCTTTAAATCAATAAATCTTTAAATAGAACAATGGTTTTGCCAATCTACACCCTCGGCCAACCTGTACTGCGGCAGGTGGCAGAAGAAATCGACATCAACGACCCCGAACTGCCTCAGTTCGTGCAAGATATGTGGGACACGCTGGCACGCAGCGGCGGCATCGGACTCGCAGCACCTCAGGTGGGGCGCTCCGTGCGAGTTGTCGTCATCAATCTCGACCTCATCAAGGACGACTACCCTGAGTACGCCGACTACCGCCACGTCTTCTACAACCCCTACATCGAGGAGTACGACAAGTCGCACCAGGAATCCATGGACGAAGGATGCCTTTCCCTGCCCGGCATGAGCGAGAGCGTCAAGCGACCCACCCGCATCCGCGTCAGCTACCTCGACGAGCAGTTCCAGGAGCACGACGAGTGGGTGGAAGGATACCTCGCACGAGTCATGCAGCACGAGTTCGACCACCTCGAGGGCAAGGTCTATACCGACCACATACAGGGGCTGCGCAAGCAGATGATCAAGGGTAAGCTCAACGACCTGCTCAAGGGTCGCTTCACGTGCGACTACAAGGTGAAGGTCAAGAAATGACAACGCATTGAAACTCCGACTGTCCCTTCGAGTGTTGGTGCTTGCCGGCTGTATGCTGGCAGGCTGCTGCACCATGCCCGGGCTGCACTTCGGCATCGGAACGGCACAGGCGCAGATCAACACCGACCGGGTCATGATCATGGGTCGCAACGCCCTCCACTACGAGGACTATGTGCTCAGCATCCAACGCTTCAACATGGTCATCGGAGCCAAGCCCTACCTCTCCGAGCCCTATTTCTTCCGAGGACTGGCCAAGTTCTACCTCGAGGACTACGTAGGAGCCGAGCAGGACTGCACCGAGAGCCTCGACCGCAACCCCTACGTCAGCAACAGCTACCAGCTCCGAGGGCTCTGCCGCGTCAACCAGAAGAACTTCCAGGGCGCCATAGACGACTACCGCAAGGTCATCCGCATGGAACCCAAGAACCAGGCCTGCTGGCACAACATGGTTCTCTGCTACTTTGAACTCAAGGAATACGCCCAGGCCGACTCAGCACTCGACCAGATGCTGCGCTACTGGCCTCGCGAGGTGGAGAACATCACCATGAAGGCGCAGGTGGCTCTCGCACGCGAGGACACCACAGCCGCACTCCAGCACCTCGACTCTGCGCTTGTCGTGGACCACTTCGACGCACAGGCGTGGACCATGCGCTCCATGATCAGCCTCCAGCGAGGACTCTACGCACAGGCCGAGACCGAAATCGACACCGCCATCATCCAGCGGCCGAGAGTGGCAGGCAACTTCATCAACCGCGCACTGGCACGTTTCCACCAGAACAACCTCCGCGGAGCCATGGAAGACTACGACCAGGCGCTGGAACTCGAACCCAACAACTACCTCGGACACTTCAACCGCGGACTGCTGCGGGCTCAGGTGGGCGACGACAACAGGGCCATCGAGGACTTCAACTTCGTACTCTCACTCGAGCCCGACAACATGATAGCGCTCTACAACCGAGCTCTGCTGCTCGACCAGACGGGAGACCTCAACGGAGCACTACGCGACATCAGCGCCGTCATCGACGAATACCCTGAGTTCTGGGCGGGATACCTCCAGCGAGCAGCCGTGAAGCGGAAACTCGGAGACACCTACGGAGCCGAACGCGACGAGTTCAAGGTCATGAAAGCACGCATAGACACCCGCACAGGACTGCGACAGCCATCCCAGCAGAAGACACGCAAGCGCAGCGACCGCGACATCGAGGACTACGCCAGCATCGTGGAAGCAGACACCGACGAACCCGAACGCGAGTACGAGAGTGCCTACCGCGGACGCGTGCAGGACCGCCGGGTGGAACTCTCGCCGCAGCCCATCTACGTTGCCGCCCTCCACACACTCCACAACCCCACCAGCCGCTTCATACCCTTCCACCGCCTCATAGACGAGTTCAACAGCACAGCTACCACGACCTCCAAGGTCACCCTCACCAACCTCGAGCCACAGCTCGAAGAGAGCGAGCTGCAGCAGCACTTCGCAGACATACGCGAACTCTCTGCACGCATCCAGCAGGCCGCACAGCCCACAGCACCACTCTACATCGCACGCGCACTCGCGGCCTACCACGTTCGCGACTTCGAGAGCGCACTCACCGACCTCGAGCGTGCAGCCGTGCTCGACTCCCGCAACGCGCTCATCCCCTTCATGGCCGCTCAGGTGCGATGCCGCCAGACCGAGGCGCAGTCCGTAGGAGAGGACGTTCTCAGCATGAGCACGCGCCTCGCATACCAGCGTGCGCTCGACGAACTCAACCTCGCCGTGAGCCTGCAGCCCGACTTCACCTACGCCTGGTATAATATAGGTGTCATCCGATTCATGCTCCACGACTACCCCCAGTCGCGCGATGCCTTCACCCAGGCCCTCAACCTGGAACCCCGCTTCCCTGCCGCCTACTACAACCGGGGCATCGCCAGCATCCTCGACGGACAAGTCCAGATCGGACTCTCTGACCTCTCGCAGGCGGGCGAGTACGGACTCTACCAGGCCTACAACCTCATCAAGCGATACTCCAAGGAGAAGACTGGCAGCAAGGAGAAGGAATAAACCCGATCTCTCTGAATACCCATCTCTGAATTATCCCCCTCTCTCACTCCAAAATACAAGCAACGCCCATGGATTTCAGCACCTACAGCGCCTCCGGCGACTACCGCCGCGAAGAGCTCATCAGGATCATCGAACGCGCCATCCGCAACCTCACTCTCGAGGAACTCGAAGCACTCCACTACGACATGATCACCAAGAACTACATCAACGACACCCTCTGACGACCTCTGTCACCTCTCTGACGACCTCTGTCACCTCTCTGACGACCTCTGTCACCTCTCTGACGACCTATGCCAACCCTTTGACAACCTCGCGCGTCTTCCCGACGCCCTCGCATGCGTCTCCCCGACGCCCTCGCATGCGTCTCCCCGACGCTGTACAGACTTTTCTCTTGCAGCCATAGTGTTTTCTGCTCCCACACATATGGCTCTTCTCTGTCGAATATTTTTCCTCTTCTTTTTACGATGCAAAGATACAAAGTATCTTTGACATACGCAAATTTTTCCAAACTTTTTTTCATTTCAGGGCGAAAAAAGGCTGTTTTTTTATAATAAGACCGCGGATTTCACGGATTTACGCGGCTCTCTCTTTCCGTTTCCCCCTTGGATAATTAAAACCGCGCAATCCGCGATCCTATTTCGAGGAGCCGCCTGCACGCGCGGCAGGAAATATCTGTGAGCGCTGGAGGAGAAAGCTGCAGGGCACGGCGCACCTCGCACCGTCCCCAACGACTGAAAAATCGGATACAGAATACAGAATACAGTTTTCTGGTGAGCAGTAGTAAAAAGTGAAACAAAAATTTTATTATATATATAGTATATA
>CACXXT010000067.1 GCA_902771725.1 uncultured Bacteroidales bacterium | reverse complement strand
AGGTAGACGACGGCAGCGATAAGTGCGAGGATGATGAGTACAGCAATTACACCGAGTATGCAGCCTACAGGGCCGCAACCGGGTTGTTCTTCTGGTTGCGAGCTTCCTTCTGTAGAGGTTTCGGAAACGGTGTTGGCTTCTGCTTCTGCGATGGCTTCGTCCAGGGTGGGCACTTCTGTGGCGCCCTTCTTGCCCTTGTTCTTCTTAGAGGTTGCAGCTTTCTTGGCTGCCGCGGCTCCTCCGATGCCGAGCATGGAGAGAAGGTTGAGTTTCTTCCAGGTGATGAGGCGCTTGCTGTAGCCCACGCCTTTGCCGAGGCTGACGTTGACGTTTACGCCCGTGCTGCCGATGTTCAGGGTCTTGCCCTTGGGGCCTATGGTGAGGCTGACACCGCTCTTGCCTACGTTGGCGGTCACATAGGGGAGGACTTTTATGCGTTTGTTGAATCTAACACCCATGAGGTAGAGAGTTTTGGGTTTAAAGTTTGAGTTTGGCGCAAAGGTAGCAAAAAGTTGAGTGAATAGAGAAGATATAGTACAAAAAGTGCGAAAAGGGCAGGGCTTTGCTTACATTTTCTGGTTTTTGCTTTTCTGTTTTCGCACTTTTGCGTACCTTTGCGGCCGATTTATCAAGGGGTGCCCGTTGAAGTGCGGGCTGAGAACAGACCCTTCAGACCTGATGCGGGTAGTGCCGACGTAGGGATGATAAGTGGAATCTTCTTGTGGCAGGCAGCGAGCCTGCGCCCCTTTATTGTTTAACTGTTAACAAATAAAGGAAAAAGAGACAATGAACAGAGAACTGAAGAGAACGATGTTCGCAGCCCTCATCGGGTTATTGACATTTGCTGGTAATGCGTTTGGTGCAGCTGCCTTGGATGTGGCAGGCGATGCTGTGGACGACGGCGACTCGCTGCAGACGGCGCAGCTGCAGGAAATGGTGGTGCGGAGCGTTAGGGCTTCGCGCAAAACTCCTGTGGCCTTCACGAACATGACCAAGGACCAACTGAAGCAAGTGAACTATGGTCAGGACGTGCCCTACCTGCTCTCGCTCACTCCGAGTGTGACCATGACTAGTGATGCCGGTAATGGCATCGGATACACCTCGTTGCGCGTGCGAGGCAGCGACCCCTCACGCGTGAACATCACGGCCAACGGCATCCCGCTGAACGATGCCGAGAGTGCCACGGTCTTCTGGGTGAATATGGGTGACTTCGCCAGCAGCGTGCAGTCCATGCAGATCCAGCGCGGCGTGGGCACCAGTACCAACGGCGCAGGAGCCTTTGGAGCCACACTGAACATGCTGACGGAGAACATCGGCATGAAGCCCTATTTCGGTCTTGACCTCAGCGGCGGCTCCTACAGCAGCCACAAGGAGACGCTGCGCTTCGGAACGGGAATGCTGGCGGAGCACTGGGGCATCCAGGGACGCCTGTCGAACATCGGGTCGAAGGGTTATCTGGACCGTGCCTCCACGAAGCTGAATTCCTACTTCCTGCAGGCGGGGTGGTTCGGAGCCGATGCCGCGGTGAAGTTCATCACCTGGAACGGAGTAGAAGAGACATATCACGCCTGGAACTACACGTCGAAGTACGAGCAGAGCCTCTACGGACGCAGGTACAACTCCTGCGGAGTCATGGGTTTCGATGCCGAGGGCAAGCCCAACAGCTACTACGACGACCAGACCGACAACTACCACCAGCAGAACTACCAGCTCATCTGGAACCAGCACATTACACCGAGGCTGAATTCCAATGTGGGTCTGCACTACACGAAGGGCCAGGGCTACTACCAGCAGTTCCAGAGTGAGGCCACGCAGCTGATGTATGGCAAGTCGTGGGCAAGCTTCGGACTCAGCCAAGATCCCACCGTCACGGGTGACCTGGCAGACCAGCAGAAAATGGACAACGACTTCTACGGTGTGGTGGCATCGCTGAACTATAACAATCGCAGGAACCTGGAGATCATAGGTGGAGGAGGATGGAACCGCTACTCGGGCGACCAGTTCGGACACATCGTCTGGACAAAACCAGGCGTGGGCACGATGGTGCCTGAGCCTGCGGCGCTGACGCCCGACTTCGAATACTACCGCAACCACTCGCGCAAGACGGACTTCAACATCTATACCAAAGCGTCGTATGAGTTCCTCAGGGGCATGAACGCCTACGTGGATCTGCAGTACCGGCACATCACCTACATGCTGCAGGATCCCACGGTGACGTATGGCGTCAACTTGGACAAGAGCTACGTCATCGACAAGAAGTACGATTTCTTCAACCCGAAGTTCGGCATCAACTACGACATCACCGACCAGCACAAGGTCTACGTCTCCTATGGCATCGGCCACAAGGAACCCGTGCGCAACAACTTCATGCAGCAGATTGCTAACCCCCTCCGCACGGACACGCAGGCACGCCCGGAGCGGCTGGGTGACCTGGAGGCCGGCTACAAGTTCCAGAGCACCCGCTTCTCCGCCGGAGCCAACATTTACTGGATGCACTACAAGGATCAGCTGGTGCTGACGGGTGAGCTCAACGCCATCGGCGAGGCACTGACTAAGAATCTCGACAAGAGCTACCGGCTGGGTCTGGAGCTGGAGGCTGCATGGATGCCTGCAGACTGGTTCCGGTGGGATGCCAATGCCACTCTCTCGCGCAATCGCGTGAAGGACATGATCGTCACCCTGACCGACGGCACCAACGTTAACCTGGGCGAACAGCCTCTGGCATTCTCGCCCAACCTGATTCTGAACAACGTCTTCACCTTCACCTACAAGGGTGCCAAGGCCAGCATCCAGAGCCAGTACGTCGGTGATCAGCTGCTCACGAACACTGGTTTCGAGGAAATGGAGTGCACGGACGCCAACGGACAGCGCACGATGGAGACATTGATGCTGAAGAAGCACTTCACCACGAACGTGGATCTAAGCTACAACTTCGCCCTCAGCCGCTTCGGCATCAAGGATGCTTCCGTGGGCGTGACGTTCTACAACATCTTCTCTGCCAAGCTCGACAACAACGGCTGGGCCGCACCTCAGTTCGTCAACGACAACGGGCGCATCAAAGCCGTGAACGAATGGGACATCCGGGACTGCGGGGCTGCTGGATTTGCGCCGTCGGCACCCTTCAACGTGATGGCTCATCTCTCCGTCAATTTCTAAAAGCGTTCTCCAGGACCGCCCCATAAACACTATCATCGAGGAACATGGATTTTCTTGTCAATCATTGGCTTGACCTGCTGACCACGGTACTCGGCCTGCTCTACATCTGGCTGGAGTTCCGTGCCAGCATTGCCCTGTGGTTCGTCGGAATCCTCATGCCTGCGCTGGACATCTTCCTGTATTGGAGCCATGGTCTCTATGGCGACGCGGGTATGGCGGTCTACTACACCGTGGCGTCGGTCTACGGCTACGTGGCCTGGACGTGTGGCAAAGGCGAGCATCAGGAGCGCCCCATCACCCACATGCCCGCCCGCCTGTATGTACCCACCTTCGTCTGCTTCCTGGCAGCGTGGGGTATCACCTATTATATATTAATACACTGGACCAACTCCACGGTTCCGTTGCTGGACTCGTTCACCAATGCCCTGTCGTTCGTAGGCTTGTGGGCACTGGCTCGCAAGTACTTGGAGCAATGGTTCTTCTGGATTGTGGTGGATGTTGTCTGCAGCATTCTCTACGTGCAGAAGGGCATCCCCTTCAAGGCAGGTCTCTATGGACTCTATGTGGTCATCGCCATAGCAGGATATTTCAAATGGAAACAACTTTCGAAGCAGTTATCGTAGCTGCCGGCAGCTTCCCCGCACATCCCGTGCCGCTCGGCATCCTTCGGCGGGCGCCGCACATTGTGGCCTGCGATGGGGCAGTGAGCAGAGTGCCCGAGGCAGAAGCCGTGGTGGGCGACGGCGACAGCGTGCCCGCAAGCTTCGCACAGCGGCTGGTGCGCATTGATGAACAGGAGGACAACGACCTGACCAAGGCCACGCGCTACTGCCTGGAGCAGGGATGGTGCGACATCGCCTACCTCGGAGCCACGGGTCGGCGTGAAGACCACACGCTGGGCAACATCTCGCTGCTCATGCGCTACTACCGCGATTTCGGCATCCGCTGCCAGATGTTCACGGACTATGGTTTCTTCACGCCAGCCCAGGGGCATCGCACCTTCGATGCCTTCGCGGGTCAGCAGGTGAGTATCTTTAACTTCGGTAGCACCCGCCTCGCCTCCATGGGGCTGAAATGGAACTCGTATGCCTACGAGCAATGGTGGGAGGGTACTCTGAACCAATCCGTCGGCGACCATTTCTCACTGGACGCCGACGGATTCTACCTGGTTTTTCAGACCTATGAGCCGAAGGATGCAGGCATTTTCGGAAGCTGACGGGGAGCGATGTGCCTGCAGGTTCCCCGCTACTTTTTCCTTGACGGTTGGGATACTTTTTTCTTGGCGACCGGCTTCTTGGTGATTGCTTGCCGTAGCGTGGTGTCCCTGGTCAGTGTCATCTCCAGGGAGTCGCGATAAGCCTGCACGACGGCGGTGCGCGAGAGGCGGTGGCGAGCCCAGTAGATGCTGTCGTCCTGCCAGACGGGAGGACCAAGGTCTACGTCCATGGTGTAGCCCAGGTCCAGTTCCGGGCGTTCGGTGGACGGCTCGTACTTGTAGGGCACACGCCCTGCGATGTAGGGGAATATTTCCACGGGCTGGAATCCGTAGTGGATGATGTCCAGCTGCCGGGCTGCAGCGCGCGAGAGGTCGATGACGAACTTCCGCGTGTACGGGCCTCGGTCGGTCACCGTCACTACCACCTCGCGGCCGTTAACGATGTTGCGCACCAGCAACTTTGTCCCCAAGGGATAGCGGAGGTGCGCACAGGTCATGCTGTCGCGGTGGTACAGCTCTCCGTTGGCCATCCGGCGACCATGAAAGCGGTCGGCATAGTAGGATGCGTTGCCCTGTTGCGTGAACAGAATCTGCGCTTCGGCGGCAGCAGTGACGGAGACGGCTCCGGCGAAGAGCAAAATTCGGCGAAAAAGGGTGGCAAAGTCTTTCATAAGCGGCTGAAACGGGGACTTTCGGGCGCAAGGTAGGTATTTTTTTGAATCCGACCAACTTTTTTTCGTGTTTTTTTGTGATTGGTTGGACAAAAATGCGTAACTTTGTCCGCTTTTAATTCAATACAGCTCTCAAATCAGACGTTTCCCGTCCTAAAAAACAGATATGGAAGATACTCAGAAAATACAGCAGACTCAAGAAGTCGACGACATGCTCTCACTGCGTGACATCCTGGACATTTTCATCTACAACTGGAAGTGGTTCGTGCTGTCCGTGATCCTGTGCCTGATTGCAGGAAGAATCTATTTGTATACAAGACCCAAGATCTACAAGCGTTCTGCAGTGATGCTGGTGAAGGACGATAGCGGCAGCCAGCAGTCCAGCTCCCGTTCCAGGGGAGGCACGGACGCGCTGATGCAGCTCAACGGCGTTATGATGGGATCCAGCGTGAAGAACGAGGTGTATATCCTTCAGAGCCATCAGATCATGATGCAGGTGGTGCGCGACCTTCATCTAGATGTCTACTACTCCCACAGCCACCATCTGCAGACACGCAACCTCTATGCTGCACGCCCGTTCACGGTGCAGTTCGACAGCGTGGACGTGGAGACTCTGCGCCCCTACAGCTTCCAGGTGGAAATCGATGGTACGCGCGCGCACATCAGCAACTTCATGATGGCGCCCAGGGAGAACGAGGAAGTGCCAGAGGTCAACCTCCTAGTGGAGTTCGGCACGCCGTTCCGCCTGCCGGGTGCACTGAAAGACGTCGTACTGCAGGCCGACGAGAAGTTCCTCAGCAAGTACGACGGAGAGAAAATCACCGTCACGCACTCCACCGTGGAGGCTGCTGCCAACGCTTACGGTGGCGCGCTGGAGGCTGGCGAGCTGGACAAGCAAAGCACCTTGGTGGGCATCACCTATGCTGATCAAGACATCACGCGTGCGGAGGACATCCTGAACGCCGTGCTCGATGCCTACCGGCGCAGCATCATTAACGACAAGAACCGCATCGCAGAGAGTACTGCAGCCTTCATCGACGAGCGCATAGAGCTCATCAGTCGGGAGTTGAGTAAGGTTGAGGGAGACCTGGCAAGCTTCAAGCAGAGAAACCGACTGGTGGACGTCAAGACTGACGCCAACCTCTACCTCCAGCAGAGCAGCCAGGCACGACAGCGCAGCGTGCTGCTCGAATCCCAGGTCAGCGTGGTGCAATACCTGCTGGACTACCTGAGGGACAAGTCGCAGGGCAACAACCTGATTCCCTCGCTGGCAGGACTCACCGATGCCGGCATCCAAGCACAGATAGCCCGCTACAACGATCTGATGCTGGAGCGCAACCGCCTCATCGAGAACACCAGCGAGACCAGCCCTCGCATCAAGCAACTGGACCAGAACCTGGATCAGATGCGGCATACCATCATCGCCAGTACCGAGGCCTATCTCTCATCGCTGAATGTGCAGCTGAAGCGCTCGAAGCAGGAGGAGAGCGGACTCAGCGCCGCCATCTCATCCGTGCCGGAGAAGGAGAAGCAGTCCCTGGACATCAGCCGACAGCAGGCTATCAAGGAGACCCTGTATACCTACCTGCTCAACAAACGTGAAGAGACAGCTCTGCAGCTCGCCATCACCGAGGCCAATATCCGCGTCATCGAGACACCCTTCGGCAGCAACGCCCCCATTTCGCCGAGGAAGAAGATCATCATGCTGGTGGCACTGCTCATCGGTATCGTGGCACCCTTCGCATACTTCCATATCCGTAACCTCCTGAACATGAGTGTGCGCGGACGCAAGGATATAGAGGACTACACGACCATTCCCGTGCTGGGCGAGATTCCCCATCGCAAGGAGGGTATCAGCGATAGCGAGATTCTCGTGGGCGAGCAGAAGTCCGACGCCATTAACGAGGCTTTCCGTATGCTACGCTTCAGCCTGAGCTTCATCCGTAAGGATGCCCGCGTGATCATGTTCACCTCGACCATGCCGGGTGAGGGCAAGACCTTCATCTCCCGCAACTTCGCCGTCACGCTGGGTATGACGGGCAAGAAGGTGGTGCTCGTGGACACCGATATCCGCAAGCGCACACAGAGCAAGCTCTCCGGATCCATCCACCGCGAGGGGCTCACCTCATTCCTCAGCGGAGCCACGGACGACATCAGGAAACTGATTATCTCCGAGTGCCCGGAATTCAATGTGGACATGCTGCCTGCAGGCGTCACACCCCCGAACCCGTCGGAGCTGCTGATGAGCGACCGTCTGGAACTCCTCATCGAGGAACTGAAGAAGACGTACGACTACGTCGTCGTGGACAACGTGCCTGCACAGGTTGTGGCAGACGCCGGCATCGTTAACCGCGTGGCGGACGTGACGCTCTACGTCATCCGCGAGGGCAAGATCGACCGCCGCTATCTGCCTGAACTGCAGCGCCTCTACGAGGAGAAGAAGTTCAACCACCTCTGCATCATCATCAACGACAGCCGCATGGAGCAGAAACGCTATGGCTACGGCAACTATGGCTACGGCTATGGCCGAGGCTACGGCTACGGCTATGGCTACGGCTACGGCGAAGCCAAAGGATAGCCGGACACAGATCGGAATCCGCTTATGAAGAACCTGCCATTCGAGAACATTTCCATAGAGGACCTCGTCTCGGTCTTCGGCGACAAATCCCAGCTGATGTCGCTGATGGATGTGTGCGGGTTCTTTCTCTGCCAGCGAGGGTCGGCAGATGTCAGCCTGAACGGACGTATGTTCCACATCGGTGCCGGAGATGTCTATATCTACACGCCGTCGACCTTCGTGAGCGTGGTCAACCGCTCGGAGAACATCGAGGGCATTGCCGTGAAGTGCAAGGTGGATTTCGTGCTCCCCATGCTGGAGCGCATCGTGAATCCACGCGACCTGCTAATGCTGCGCGAAGCACCCTGCTTCCGACTGGCGGACACTCAGCAGGACAGCCTGGAGAAAATACTGGAGGTGCTGCGACATCGGCAGATGGTATTGCGGAGCCTGGAACCCGACACGACGACCTACTGCCTGATGCAGCATTTGGTGCTGGCACTGGCAGAGGCGGTGGTGCACGAATTGCTGTTCGACTATGCCAGCAACAAGCATCTGGTCTCCAAGGCACAGGATTCCAAGGACCGCATCTTCCAGATATTCTTGATGTCGCTGTTCAGGAACTACAAACACGAGCGCGAGGTGGCATTCTATGCCGACGAGCAGTGTCTGACACCCCGTTACTTCTCCAGCATTATCAAGGAGAGGACAGGGCATTCCGCATCGCAGTGGATTATACAGATGGTGATATCATCCGTCAAGCAGATTCTACGGACTACGGATCTCAGCGTGAAGGAAATTGCCATGGATTTCAATTTCCCCTCGCAGTCGTTCTTCGGAAAATACTTCAAGCAGTACGTGGGCGTTTCGCCCAAGGAGTACCGATTGCAACTGCGCACCAACGGCTCCTTCCAGGAGTAGAGGCAAATAAGTGAATCATACAAAATAAAACCTATTGAGCTATGAAGAAGATTTCTGTTCTATTGCTTTCGTCAACCATATTGTTGAACTCATGTGTCGCTCTGGATGCCGTCTCAGGCGGGTCCATTGCCGGCTCCCTGCTGGGCGGTGCCGTGGGAGCTATATTGGGCGGACCACGTGGTAGTGACATCGGCACTGTGGTCGGTGGATTGGGAGGTATGGCTGTTGGAGCCGGTCTGGAAGTGTCCAGGGCCAAGAAATATGAAGAGGAACGCAGGGGCTACCGCCAGGAGGCCAGGGAGCGGGGAAATCGCGAAGACTACTCACAGGAGGAAATCGTATACACACCGCTCAGCATCCTCGACCTGAAGCTCATTGACGACAACAAGGATCAAGCCTTCAACCGAGGAGAGACCTGCACCCTGATCTTCGAATTGAGGAACAACGCCCCGGAGGCGGTGAGGAATGTGCAGCTGGAAATCAAGGATATGGACAACAATAAACACCTCAGCTACTCGACCTTGCCGCTTATTGAAACCATAGCTTCCAAGCAGCACCTGCGCATCACAGCGTATGTCTACGCGGACAACCGACTGAAGGACGGCATCGCACACTTTGCCATCCTGGGAGCTGTAGGAAGCGAAGAAGCCGTGTCACTCATCGAGTTCACGGCCCCCACGAAAAAGTAAATCTGCCTCTTGCCAGAGGACTCTTCTTTTTATTGATTCCCTTACCGGCCAAGGCTTCTCTTTTGCCGGTAAGGGGATTCCCGTTTACAATGCTTGGAGCATTCGCTTGAGCACCACCTGCGCAGAAATCTCGCGGTTGGCGGCTTCGGGAATGACGAGGCTGCGGGGCGACTCGATGACGTCATCCGTGACAATCATGTTTCTTCTTACGGGCAGACAGTGCATGAACGCTGCGTCGTTGGTCACAGCCATCTGTCGGGTGCTGACGCACCAATCCATCATTGTGTGGTAGTCTTCGAGAACCTTGCCGTAAGCCTCAGGACGGGTGACACCCGGGCAACTCCAGTTCTTGGCGTAGATGAAGTCAGCCCCCTCGAAAGCCTTCATCTGGTCGTACTCCACTCGGGCACCCTGCACGAACTGCGGGTCAAGCTCGTAGCCTTCGGGATGGGTGATAACGAAGTCCACGTCAGCTGCCAGCATCCATTCGGCGAACGAGTTAGGAACAGCCTGCGGCAGGGCCTTGGGATGAGGTGCCCAGGTCATGACGACCTTTGGACGTGCGTTCGTTTTGTTTTCCTCGATGGTGATGAGATCTGCAAACGCCTGCAGGGGATGCACCGTTGCACTCTCCATGAAGAAGACGGGGCGGCCGCTGTACTGGATAAATTGCTGGAGGATTTTCTCTTCGTAGTCATCTTCGCGGCTCTCGAAGCGGGCGAAGCTGCGCACGCCGATGATGTCGCAGTACGATGCCATTACGGGGATGGCTTCCAGCAGGTGTTCGCTTTTGTCGCCGTCCATGACGACGCCGCGCTCCGTCTCGAGCTTCCATGCACCCTGGTTCACATCGAGCACGATGACGTTCATACCTAAGTTCATCGCCGCCTTCTGGGTGCTGAGGCGTGTGCGGAGGGAATTGTTGAAGAAGATGAGCAGCGCTGTCTTGTTCTTGCCCAGGTGCTGCCACTGGTAGCGGTCGCGCTTCACTTCCTGCGCTTCCGCGAGGGCGACGCTGAGGTCGCCGATGTCTTGTACGTGTTGGAAAACTTTCATATAATTTTATTTTCTATGTAGCGGGAAGGTGAGGGGAATCTTGGCGGGCTGCTCGGGCGTTGTGGTAGGCACTTCCACATCGTTGAGTAGCATGGCCTTAGGGCCTACAATGGAGAAGCGGGCCCCGTCATCCTCGCTGTTGACGACATCTGTCTGCTCGGTGGAGAGGGCGCTGATGTGGCGCATCATGTTCAGGGTTGGATTGATGTTGGGCTTGCGCAGCGGTTTCTCGCTGCCGTCCTTAACGTTGACGCAATAGAGGGCATCCTTACGCACGATATAGGCATGGTCGTAGCCCTCGCGCTGTGCGTCGCGCAGGAGCTTCTTGCGCATCTTCTTGAGCGGTAGGGTCTTGCTGCTCTCTATGCGGATAACGCCGGGTGCCGTGCTGGCCGTCAAGGCTCCGTTCCATGTGTTGAGCTTGTTGAAGCGCAGGTTGCCAGTGGGTTTAGAGGTGCCTAAGGCCGGTGTACTGCCACAGAACTGAGCACGGAAGATGCCATGATCGACAAGGGTGACCGCCTGTGGTGCCTGACCATTGGCATCGACTGTATATGCTCCGATGAGCTCGCGACCATTCCATTTCGTGAGCGTAGGATCCTGACGGATAGTGATCTTGTCATCTACAATCTTACGGTTGAGTTTGGAGAAAATGGCTCTGTCGCTGCGGAGATAAGGATGCCAGGCGCGGAAGTTGTGGCGGTCGCCGTTGGTAAGGTTGTAGATAATCCTACCTGATGCTCCGTTCTCAAAAAGAACGGGACCTACATAATAGTCTTCCTCAGCGATGGAGTCGCAGAAAAGCTTGTATTGTAGCGCAACGTATTCGCGTGCCGTCTTGGTGAAGCGGGCGCTATCAGCTAGCAGCTCGGAGGGAGAGGCGTAGTCATGACTCCAAGAGAGACTCAAAGGGAGACGGTTGGTGCCACGTGCGAAAGCGAAGCGGAAGGCGATGGAGCTGATGTCGTCCTGGAGCTGTGCCACGCGTACACCCTCGGAAGTGAGACGATAGATGTAGGCTTGGTGCTGATTCATATTAGCCACGCTGAGGAGGAGCGCAGGAAATTCCTTGGCCATGCCTGAGAGACGACTGAGGTAGTCGGAGAGCTCATCGACGAGGGTATCGCTAAACTCACGCGGCTGCACCTGGATGCTGGTGACGGGCTGCGCCGGAATAAGGTCGTCGAGTGCTGCCTCGTCGGCAGGCAGTTGCACCTTTTTCAATTGCTGGCGCTTGATCTCAAGGGATGCTATGGCCTGCTTGTAACGCGCATCAGAGGCGAACCAGGCCTGACGGCGTAGGTTGTTGTAGTCAGCAGCCATTGGGATGCCTACGCCTCGCATGTCCGATTCGGGCTCGCGTAAGCTGCTGTGCTTATAGTCGCCCAGAATGACTTCGGCATCAAACTTCTGCGCCCAGGGAGACACTTGCATGGTAGTGATTTCACCAAAGGAAGAGGTGAGGTTGAACTCGCGTGAACGCTGCAGACGGTAGTCGATGATGAAGGGTGCGGGTTGGCCTTCGATGCGAAGGCTGTCCATGCTGCGCTGCAGCTCGTCGGAGAGGGCCGCGAAGATGACAGAATCCTCGGCAGCATGCAGAGGGCTGAGGGCTGAGGGCTGAGTGGTGAAATGAGGAGCCTCCAGCACAGGCATAAGGGCGCTTTTCTTTTGTCGGCGCTGTGTCTCAATCTTCGAGCAGAATACCATGGGCGAGGTGGCAGAGACAGGTACCCAGCCGCTCTCGGCACCACATACACCGATGAAGGTCGCAGGCGTGTCGCCGCCGGCTGTGATGTTGGAGAACATGGAGAGGGGCGTGCCGATGAGATCAACACCGCGGACGAGTTCGTCGGGACGTCCGTTGACAAAGATACGATAGACCTCCAGAGGCGTGACGTTGAAGGAGTTGATGCTGCCGCCCTCGCCCGTCTGGGTGTAGCCGCCGCTGACGCTCTGGAAGAGGTAGCCGTAGTCCTTGCCTTGGCGGCGAGCCTCATCGCGCAGCATCTGTCGTAGCTGGGCTTCGGTGTGTGGCTGTTTGGTTTCCACGACGAGATTGGATTGACGCGAAACGGGTGTGCCGCCTTCGGCTGTGCGACCGTGGCTGTTGCTTTGGGGGAAGCTGTCGAGGGGTACGCGGCTCATGAGAAACTCCTTGAGTACGCCATCCACCACATTATTTACTCTACGGGCGCGTGTGCCTTCATCGTCGAAGCGGTAGCCGCCATTGAGGGGCTGGTCGCCGTAGTGGGTGAGCGTAGGATCGCAATAGACCTGGAAATCGGTGGGGA
This sequence comes from uncultured Bacteroidales bacterium, assembly GCA_902771725.1. Taxonomy (GTDB): domain Bacteria; phylum Bacteroidota; class Bacteroidia; order Bacteroidales; family Bacteroidaceae; genus Physcousia. Next base: position 2,667 of record CACXXT010000067.1, on the reverse strand, counting down.
GAACTTGTTCACCAATCATCTTGCGGAAAGTCTGACCACCGGTCTTCATGCGGTGACCTTCGAGGCGGTGGCCGAAGATTTCATGAAAGAAGACACCGCTGGCCTCGCCACTCATCAGGGCAGGACCCGTGAAGGGATCTGCAACAGGAGCTTTAGACAACGCCTCGAGACGGCGCCCGACATCTTCGGCATCGCGAATCATGACGTCCTCACCGGGCAGCGCATCGAGAGAAGTGGCATAGTAGGTCTTGTTAAGGGGCATTTCCATACCGTCGTCGGTCTTGACCTGGGCCTGAATGAAGACGCGATAGCTGATGCGGTTCTGTACGATGGCAGTACCCTCGGTGCTCACGAGATGCGTTCGCTGATTCTCCACCTGGAGGTTAGCAACAGCCTCTCCGAACTGTGGCCACTGACGGAAGACGGCACTGATGCGGCAAAGACGCTCTTCCCATTTGCGTTGTTCGGCAGGGGTGAGGGCGGGATGGGTGAGGGGCGGTTCATAGTAAAACTCGGCGACGGAATCGCTGAGCATACTAAAGCAGGGGGCTTTGTCCTCGTTGTCGGCTTGCGAGCGGAGGCGGTTCTGTGCATCGCGATAGGCGTCAGTGGCGCGGTCGTAGGCGGTGAGCATCTGCGACCAGATTGCAACGCGCAAAGCATCGGTCGAAGCATCGGTCAGCGGAAGCGGTTGGGAGCCACTGCGCGATTGGTTGTTGAACTTGAAGTTATCGAGCTCGGGGGTACCGACACGTACCTGCGGCGTGAACGTGCGGGAGTGATTCTGATTGGAGATGCCGAGGAAACCGAAAGAAGCTGTGATGCGCGTGTTGAATGACTCCTGCACACGAAAACTGATGAAGTAGGGTTTGATGTCCTGCTTCTGAAGCTCGGCGAAATCGGCACTCAGCTCCTCACGGAGGACGCGGAGGAGGGTGTCGTTATCAGCAGTAGTAGCGCTGAATCCAGGACGTATACTTACGAGAATAAAGAGAAAAAGAAGGATTCGTTTCATAAGAAAGAGCTGATTTATTTATGGGCGGGTCTGTCCGTTGCCACGGATGAGCCATTTGTAGGTGGTGATTTCTTCAAGAGCCATGGGGCCACGGGCGTGGAGCTTTTGGGTCGAGATGCCGATTTCTGCGCCTAATCCGAACTGCGCGCCATCGGTGAAGCTGGTGGGAGCGTTCCAATAGACGCAGGCAGCATCAACCTCTGCGAGGAAACGTTGGGCGGTCTCGGGGTTCTCGGTGACAATGCTCTCGCTGTGACCAGAGCCGTAGCGTGCGATGTGCTCCAGGGCTTCGTCCAGACCAGAGACGGTCTTGACGGCGAGTTTATAGTCCATGAACTCGGTGCCGTAGCTCTCGGGCGTAGCTGGCTGCAGGAACTCTGCAGGGTAGTGCCCGTCGAGTGCCGCAAAGGCTGGTGTGTCGGCATAGAGCGTGACACGCGCTGCCATGGGAGCCACCAGTGCCGGCAGGTCTGCGAGGCGTGACTGATGAACGAGCAGGCAGTCCAGGGCGTTGCACACGCTGACGCGCCTCGTCTTGGCGTTGTTCACGATAGCACAGCCCTTGCCGAGGTCGCCGTCCTTGTCGAAGTAGGTGTTGACGACGCCGGCTCCCGTCTCGATGACAGGCACCCGGGCGTTGTCGCGCACGAAGTCGATGAGCTTGCGGCCTCCGCGGGGGATGCAGAGGTCCACATAGCCCACGGCGTTCAGCAGTTCGGCCGTGGCCTCGTGGGTGGCAGGCAGCAGGGTCACGGCGTCCGTGTTTACGCCATGGCTTTGCAACACGTCGTGGATGAGACTTACGGCCGCACGGTTGGAGGCGTCGGCGTCGCGTCCGCCCTTGAGGATGCAGGCATTGCCGCTCTTGAAGCAGAGCGAGAAGACGTCGAAGGTGACGTTGGGACGGGCTTCGTAGATCATGCCGATGACACCGAAGGGCACGCTGATGCGATGCAGCTGCAGGCCGTTGGGCAGCGTGCGCTCGTTGGTGATATGTCCGAGGGGCGAGGGCAGGCTGGCCACGCTGCGCATGTCTGCGGCGATGGCCTCCAGACGCTCGGGTGTCAGCTGCAACCTGTCATAGAGCGGATTCTCCTTGGACATCTTGGCCAAGTCTTGACTGTTGGCAGCCAGGAGCTCTGCCTGACGGGCCAGGATGGCATCGGTCACCGCGTTGAGAATGCGGTTGCGCTGCTCGTCGGTCATGAGAGCCAGACGTCTGCTGGCTTGCTTCACACGCTGGAAAGTTTCTGTCAGAGGCATGGGAAGAATGCGGTATGGGGTGTTTGTTCGGGCTTTTGCATGAGGTCGAGGAGGATGTCGTCGCGTTCGCCGTTGGCGATGACGACGCGGATGCCGGCGGCCTGCACACGGCTGGCGGTGGTGTACTTCGAGTGCATCCCGCCTCGTCCGAAGGCACTCTTTTCCGTACGGATATAGTTGGAAAGGTCGGTGCCGGGGGCAACGGTTCTTATGAGCTGGGATTGCGGGGCATCGGGGTGACCGGTGTAGATTCCGTCGATGTTCGACAGCAGGATGAGCGTGTCGGCCTGCATCATCTCGGCGATGAGGCCGCTGAGCTCGTCGTTGTCAGTGAACATCAGCTCGGTGACGCAGACGGTGTCGTTCTCGTTGACGATGGGCAGCACGCC
>CACXXT010000066.1 GCA_902771725.1 uncultured Bacteroidales bacterium | reverse complement strand
GGCCTCGGCTGGGATATCGTTGATATCATTGACACCCATCCACTCACCTCCTCATCGAATTTGTAGGAATATAACATAAAAAATAATAGACTATTTCCCTTTGTTCTGTTGGTGGTAGACACACGACGAGTTCAGCTCGCATAAATTCTCGCAGAAAAACCAACTTGGATTTGGCGGGAACTCTTCTTCCTGCTCAATCCTTCTTACCTCGTCCACAGCCCACCTCAGAACCTCTCTGTAGACCTCTTCATGAAAGGGCTCTTCTATAAACGTCCCGGACCGGAAGCTGTTGATGCACAGCTTCACAGGCAACACGCCCATCTCCTGCTCTAAGTACCGCGAATACAGATACAACTGCCGCAGATACTTGTCCAGCTCCTCGTCCGACTTCGTTGGCTTCTTCCGCCAAATCGATATAGTTCAGCGCCTCTTCCACCTGCGACTGTTCTGAAAGGATGTGGGCATGATGCTCATAGATAGCTGCCTGCTCCTGACTCACCCCACCAGCCAATTTCTCAGCTTTCTTGATGAGTTGCAGGGATTCGTCAAACCGCTGGAGGTCGAAAAGGCAATAGGAATCATAGAGGCAATGCATCTCGGACTCGGGGTTCATCTGCCGCAGCTGCTCATAGAGTTTGTGGGCTTTCTCCGGATTCTCCTGACGCATGAGCACCCAGGCCTTAAGCTCCAGCGCCCGCTCATTCTGGGGATCTACCGCAAGGGCATACTCTGTGCTCTCGTAGGCCTTCGTGTAGTCCACCATCCCGCAGTAGGCTTCGGTTCTCCAATTCCATGCCGCCAGATAGAAGGGATCCTTGTCCAGCATCTTCTCGATGTAGCACAGCGCCTCTTTATTCTTCTCTTCAGCCAAACAAATATCAGCCATCAACTCCCATGCCTTGAACCAGTTAGGGGCTATTCGCTCGAGTTCTTCTGCAAAGGCACGGGCATTGGCATTATCGTGGTAGTCTATGAAAATGTAGGCGCTGTCGTAGAGGAAATAGTCGAGGTCTTCGGTGATCTCTTCGGAACAATTGAGGAGGTAGGCACGAGCCTCGTCACCCTTGCCATCGCGCACCATCAACTCGGCCCGCATGAAGTAGACTTCGCGATGCTGCTGGTCGGGAATAGAGTCGCAGGCTTGGCGGGCGGCTTCGGTATCGCCCTGAAGCATATACTGGCGTGCCTGGAAGATCAGCGGGTCTACGGCATCCGGATGCAGCTGAAGGGCAAGGTCTATGGCCTCGCCCGCCAGCTCTTCGTCGTTCTGAACCATGGCGTAGTACTCCGCCACATCGGTGAGCTCGTCGGCGTCCATATAGATGGGCGAGCCCTCTTTCTTGGCGCCTTCGTATTTTGCCAGGATGTCCTTGAACTCCTGAGACTCGAAGTATTTCAGATCATCGTCTAAGCGCATTATTTCTTCTTGAAGGTATCCTTCAGTCCCACCGTCTTGTTGAACACAAGGTGCTCGGGGGTGGAATCGGTGTCGATATTGAAGTAGCCGATACGCTGGAACTGGAGGTAGGTCAGCGCGGGCATCTGCTGAACGAACTTCTCGACATAGCAATGCTGGAGGATGTGTAGAGAGTCGGGGTTCATCATCTGCTTCATGGCATCGATGGCCGAGAGGCCTTCGTTCTGGAGGCGGGCCAGCTCATCACGCGGGTTCTCCACCTGCCAGAGGCGTTCGTACATACGTACCTCGGCGGGCAGACAATGGCCGCAGCTGAGCCAATGCAGGGTCTTGCCCTTGATCTTACGGTCGGCTCCAGGCTGTCCGCTACGCGTCTCGGGGTCATAGGTGGCATAGATGCAGGTGACGTTGCCCGCGGCATCGACATCGTAGGGATGGTCGCCCTCTTCATTACATTTAATAATGTAGGCGTTCTTCAGGCGTACCTCCTTGCCGGGAGCCAGACGCATGAACTTTTTCTCGGCCACGGGCTGGAAGTCCTCGCGCTCGATCCAGAGCTCACGGCTGAACTCGATGGTATGTGTTCCTTCCTCGGGGCGCTCGGGGTTGTTGACAGCTTCGAGCTCCTCCACTTGTCCCTCGGGATAGTTAGTGATGACGAGCTTGACGGGGTTCACTACGGCCGAGACACGGGTGGCACGCTGGTTGAGGTCATCGCGCACGGCACTCTCCAGGAGGGCAAAATCATTCAATGCATCGTAAGTGGTGTAGCCAATCTTGTCGATGAAGTTGACGATGCTCTCGGGAGAATAGCCACGGCGGCGGAAGGCGCAGATGGTAGGCATGCGGGGGTCGTCCCATCCGCTAACGAATCCGTTCTTGACCAGCGCCAGCAGGTTTCGCTTAGACATCAGCGTGTAGTTGAGGTTCAGTTTGTTGAACTCGGTCTGGCGTGGACGGTTGTCCTCGATGTCGCCGGCATCGCCGCGCCATTCCTTCATCCAGGTGACGAAGAGGTCGTACAAGGGACGGTGCTCCACGAACTCCAGGGTACACCACGAATGGGTGACGCCCTCGAGGTAGTCGCTCTGGCCGTGGGTGAAGTCGTACATCGGGTAGGCGTTCCACTGGTTGCCGGTACGGATATGAGGGATATTCAGCACTCGGTAGATGAGTGGATCGCGGAAGAGCATATTCGGGTGAGCCATGTCGATCTTGGCACGCAGCACGAGTGTTCCGGGCTCACACTTGCCGCTGTTCATGAACTCGAACAGTCGCAGGTTTTCCTCCACGGGACGGTCGCGGAAGGGGCTGTTGGTACCCGGGGAGGTGGTAGTTCCCTTCTGCTTGGCGATTTCCTCGGCACTCTGTTCGTCGACGTAGGCACGCCCTTGCTTAATAAGCCAGACGGCAAAGTCCCAGAGTTGCTGGAAGTAGTCTGAGGCGTAGTAGATATTGCCCCATTGGAATCCCAGCCAGCGAATATCCTGCTCGATGGCGTCCATGTATTCGGTATCCTCCTTCTGGGGATTGGTGTCATCGAAGCGGAGGTTGCATGTGCCTCCGTACTTCTTAGCCAACCCGAAGTCCAGGGCGATGGCCTTGGCGTGACCGATGTGAAGATAACCGTTGGGCTCGGGCGGAAAGCGCGTTTGCATACGTCCTCCGTTCTTACCCTCGGCGAGGTCTTTTTCTACTTTCTGTTCAATGAAGTTCAAGCTTTTTTTCTCCTGAACTTCTTCGTTAATGTTTTCTGCCATATCTATTCTAATTTTTCTTTCACTTAAACTATCGACCTTGAAGCTTTCAACTATCCAGCTCTTGCATTCTGCTTTGATACTGAGCAATATACTTACCAAGTATGTCAAACTCAATATTGACCACAGTCCCTTCCTTGATGTCGTGGAAGTTGGTGTTCTCGAAGGTGTAGGGGATGATGCACACGGCAAAGGTATTGCGCGTGGGGCGGCACACAGTCAGGGATACTCCGTTGACACAGACCGACCCTTTGTCCACGGTGAAGTAGCCTCGCTTCACCATCTCAGGGTCGGCATCGTACTCAAAGGTGAACTCATGGCTACCCTCCTGATCTTCCACCCGAATGCATCGGGCCGTCTGGTCCACATGCCCCTGCACGATGTGTCCGTCCAGACGACCGCCCATCTGCATGGAGCGTTCGACATTCACTTCGTCGCCCACCTGAATCAGCCCAAGGTTGGAGCGGTCGAGCGTCTCGCGCATGGCGGTTACGGTATAGGTGTCGTCCTTGATGCGGACAACAGTTAGGCAAACGCCATTATGGGCGATGCTCTGATCTATCTTGAGTTCGCTAGTGAAGGGGCTGCGGAGCGTGAAGTGAAGGTTGTCCTGCTCACGCTCAATGGCCACCACGGTGGCCGTAGTTTCTACGATTCCTGAGAACATTTTGATGAATGTTTTGTTTACGAGCGCAAAGGTAGTGAAAAAATTTGGGATTTGTACACAAATATTGGAAAAATCTCATTATCTTTGCCCCGTGAAATGAAAAATGAACTGAAAAGACAGCTATCAGCCTGGCTTCTGTTGTCGGTTTTCATTCCGATGATGGTCGTTTCGGCATTACACGTCCACCCATCTGTCTGCGTGGACGAGCAGATGCTTTGTGACGCCTGCATCCATCATCTGCCTCATGGCGGGCACATCACGACAAATGCTGGTCATCTGAACGAATGCGTCGTCTGCCAAGTGATGACCATCGGTTTTCTGCCAGCCGTAGGTTTGTTGCTGACTTTTCTTGTTTTGCAAATTTGCGTTCCCTATGAGAATCGGAGTTCGCTGGTCGTGCTTCGTTCGGGGAGCGCTACGGGAAGTAGGGCACCTCCCGTGGGCAAATAGAGAGATCCGCTTTAATACTATTTACCCACTTTTTTAACAACACCTTATTTATTTTATGAAATCAGCATATATTATGCTGTTGTTCTTGTGTTTTTGTACAAGGGCGACGGCTCAGTCGGCAACGGATAGCGCCGACATTTTCTATCAACATCTGGATCTCAACGAAGTGGTGGTCAGCAGCCCTGCCGGACAGATGAAGAAGCGAGAGGCAGCCACTCCCATCAGCGTGGTCACACAGCGTACGCTCCGGCAGACCTCCAGCACGAACATCGTAGATGCCATAGCCCGCCAACCGGGTGTGGCTCAAGTGACGACTGGCAATGGTATCTCGAAGCCCGTCATCAGAGGCCTGGGTTACAACCGCATAGTCACGGTGGCAGACGGCATTCGCCAGGAAGGGCAGCAATGGGGCGACGAACACGGACTGGAACTGGACGGACAAGGCATCGGTCAGGTGGAAATCCTGAAGGGTCCTGCCTCGCTCATGTACGGTTCGGATGCTATGGCGGGCGTGGTTATCTTCCATCCGGAGGCCATAGAGCCTGCTGGACAGATGGGCGCCAGCTTTGCTTCGGAATACCAGACGAATAGCGGGTTGGTGGACTATTCTCTGCGCCTGGGTGGCAACCAGAGGGGCATCGTATGGAATGCGCGCTATTCCGAGAAGTTTGCTCATGCCTATAAGACGCCCAACGATGGCTATGTGCCTGGCACTCAGTTGCACGAGCGCGCCCTAAACGGACTTGTGGGATTGAACCGCAACTGGGGATTCTCGCATCTGACGCTGGACTACTACCACCTGACTCCCAGCATGATAGAAGGTGAGCGTGATAGCCTGACGGGCGAGTTGGAGACTACGGAAGGATGGAGCGGCACGAAGTACAAGAAGATGCTCCCCTTCCAGCAAATCAGGCACTACAAAGTCGTATGGGACAACTCCTTAGAGCTGGGCGAAGGGGTGCTGAAGGCCATCGTTGGCTACCAGCAGAACCGCCGCCAGGAGTTCGAGGAATCAACGGACGAGGCGGAACTGGATTTCCAGCTACACACCGTGACCTACGATGCGCGCTATTCCTTCAGCGGTCTGGAGGGATGGAGCCTCACGGGAGGAGTGGGCGGCATGTGGCAGCAATCGGACAACCTGGGCGAAGAGGTGCTGATTCCAGCCTACAAGCTCTTTGACTTCGGGGTGTATGCCACGGGAAGCAAACGCCTGAATCAATGGACGTTAAGCGGAGGCCTGCGCTTCGACAACCGCCATCTGCACAGCTTCGGTCTGACAGCGGACGAGGGCGAGAGGTTTGTGGATTTCACGCGCAACTTCAAAGCCTTGACGGGTTCCCTGGGCACCGTCTTCCATGCCTCTAAGGCCTTAAACATCCGGGCAAACGTGGCGCGCGGATTCAGGGCTCCCAACCTGAGCGAGCTGGGCAGCAACGGGGTGCACGAGGGTACATTGCGCTACGAAATGGGTTCCAAGGACCTGCGGGCAGAATACAGCTGGCAGGCGGACCTGGGAGCAGACTACTCAGGCAAGTACTTCTCCGTAGAGGCCGCGCTTTTCCTGAACCGCATCGGCAACTACATCTTTGCCCAGCGCATAGGCACCACGATGGAAGAAGGCTACCTCACGTACCAGTACACGCAAGGTGATGCCGTGCTGAAAGGCTTTGAGGCGGGGGTGGACGTGCATCCTATCCACCAATTGCACATCGGTTCTACCTTCTCGCTGGTCGATGCACGCCAACTTAATCAACTCGAGCAGACTCGCTGGCTGCCCCTGACGCCAGCTCCGCGCTGGACGGGCGAGGTGAAATGGGAATTCCTGCACAACGCCGACCACCACTCTCCTGCCCCGCACCACCTGCGCGAAAGTGCTCATCACCACCACATTGACCACATCCTCGACAATGCATTCATCAGCATAGGCGTGGAGCACAATTTCCGCCAGTCGCACTACTACATGAAAGACGACACGGAGACAGCAACACCAGCCTACACGCTACTGAGTGCCACCCTAGGCACGGACATTCTGCTGCACGGCAAACGCAAGCTCTGCGAGGTGTATGTCATCGGCGAGAACCTGCTGAACACGACTTATCAGAACCACCTGAGCCGACTGAAATATACGGCGCTGAACCGCCTTACAGGCCGTAGGGGAATCGATAATCCCGGGCGCAACGTGACACTGAAGGTTGTGTTCCCCGTGACTTGGTAATCTAAGACATTTTCAGGCCTCGGCGCTGAAGTAATCATTTAACTCATGAGTGGCACTTCCCTCATTATTAAGCAAATCCTTGATGACATGACCCTTCTCCAGCAGGAGGATCCGTGTGCTGATGTCAGAAACGAAATTGAGGTTGTGGGAGGAGATGATGACGGTGGTGCCGAGGTCGCGGTTCATCTGCTGGATGAGTCGTGCCACGACGATCTGGCTAGAGGGGTCGAGGTAGTTAAAGGGCTCGTCAAGCAGCAGCACCTTGGGGTGGATGAGCATGGCTCCGATGATGCCTATCTTCTGGCGGTTGCCCTCGCTGAAATCGTGGAGGTACTTGTGCGTGCCCAGGATTTCGTCGTGCATCAGCTGGCGGAAATCTTCCAGTCGCTGATCGATAGTGGGCTGCGGTATGCCATAGAGGCGACCGATGAGGGCGAAATACTCCTCGGGGGTGTAGAAGTCAATGAGGAAACGGCCGTCCACGAAACTGCCCGTGTAGTATTTCCAGGCCTCGCTCTCGCCGCGAGTGGGTGCTGGGGCTGAGACATCGATTCCATTGCTGTAAACGCGGCCTTCGGTGGCCTTGATGAGGTCGAGGACGAGGCGAAGGAGCGTGGTCTTGCCAGCACCGTTGTTGCCCACGAGGCCGACGAGTTCGCCACTCTGGATGGTCAGTTCGGGGATGTCGAGAGCGACTTTCTCGCCATAGTCTTTCTTCAGGGATTCAATCTTGAGTTCCATATATTTCTTTTTTTATTCTGTTAGCCAGCGTTCCATAATCTTATACCTCCTCCGATGCCATATATTAGAAATCCAATGGATGTACGGACGGCTGAGCAGTATTCCGACGAGGCCGAGGCCACCGATGAGCAGGTGGGCATAGAGCGTCGGCAAGAGGAAATAAGAGGCGAAGTAAATGCCCATGGGGATGAACATGATGAAGGAGAAGAAGTTCAGTTGTTTGTTGCCACCCTGATAGTTGAAGAACGCGCTGGAGAAGAGGTCCATGCGGCTGCTGAAGAGGCACGTGGCCATGAACGGCAGAACGAAGACTCCGCAACCGAATAGCAGCGTGCTGAGCAACATCCAGAACGACATCCCCATCCACAAGACACATGGCAGAATCAGCACCGCCATGGCTCCGCATATCGCACAGAAGAACAAGTACTTGCGGCGCAGGATGCCCTCCACGGGCCAAGGCTTGGTCCAGATGCCGGAGAAGAAGTTGGCCTCGATGCCGAGCACCCATTGGGCCAGGATGATGCTGGGGAAGGCTACGCCGAAGAGCAGCATGAGGTTGATGCCGTGGTAGTCCTTCTGCACGACCGGTTGCTGCTGGAGGTAGGTGTTCAGCAGGAAGATTACGGCAATCAGGATAAAGCTGACACGCAGGCGCTTGGAACGCAGCAGCTGCACCCACTCGATGCTCCAGAGAGAGACATCGCCCAGATTGCGTGCACGGGCACTGACGGGAGCGTGCGTCTCCTCGTTATGATTCTTCATGCGCGTGAAATAGCGATGCAGGAACCAGCCGGCCAACACATTCAAGGCCAGCAAGGCAGCAGAGGCGCAGAAGGTGTAAGCAGCATAGGAAGGCGTCGGCCCCGTGGACTCTAAGAGCGCGTCCATGCCACCGGCACGAAAGGCTTCCAGCAAGGTGGAACCGACCACCAGCGTCCACATCAAAGCCGTCCAGAAGAGATAGCCGAAGACCAGTGGCAGCGTCCACTGGTTGGCCGGGGCACGCCGCCAGCAGTTCTGAAACAGAGCATTGACCATCGAGACGGAGTACGCCAGCAGCAGCAACAGAATGGCCGACCACCAAGGCAGGAACAGCACGGCGGCAACCCCCAAGGCCAATGCAAACATCCACTGGAGAAAACCCTGAGCGGTGTCGATGAGCACGAAACGAGACCAGTCACTCGGCGAGACGGGGCGAGTACGCAGGTAGTCGTCCATCTCCACGGGAGAGCGCCGCCAGAACAACTTCATCAGCAGATCGCCGAACTGGATGCCGATGGCCACGATAGGCACAAGGAGAACTGCGGCGGAGGGGATGGGATGCGCTGCCAGTTCATCGCGCATACCAAAGTAGGCGGCCAGGAGAACGGCCAAGTAGAGGCCGCCGAAGTAGACGGAAAGGAAGATTTGCTGCCAGTGGAAGTCGTGGCGCTTCTGGCGCAGGTACATGCGTAGGTTTTCGCGGAGTGCTGGTGTCATGTGGACGTCGATTATATTTCTTGTTTTGACGGTGCAAAGTTACTAATAATTTTCCGAACGGCCAAAAAGTGACCCTCGTTTAACGGAATTTTTTAGCAAAAATGGACATATCCCCCCCTAAGACACTCACGAACGCACGTCCGAGGCCACACGGATAATCGAAACTACCCACTCGAACGTTCATACGCAGGGACTTTTCTCAGGAGCAATATACGGCCAGATCCTCAAAATCTTGCAGTTTCTTGCAGTTTCTTGCAGTTCCTTGCAGTTATTTTGGATGGGGGAAGTTGTATTCTTGTGTGATGAATTCTTCTTAAATATAAGTAGTGTTAAATACTAAATTCAAATCCATGGCACACTCAACTTGGTGGGGTATGCAGAATAACTGCAAGAAACTGAAAGAACTGCAAGATTTTCTATGAGTAAGGCCTGAAATCGACAGCTGACAGACCCCGAAACACCATCAATACATGCACGCGCATACCTTATTTTATAACATTATAAACGCGAAAAACTCCCCATAATGAGCCGTAGAAGTGTTAAATCCTCTAAAACACATTAAACCTATCCCCCTAAATTTGGTCAATTCAAGGATTTTACATATCTTTGCATCGTTTAAGCAAACAATATACACCGCTATATGAAAATGAAGACCATCATCGCCGCCCTGGCTGCGGCAATCATCCTACCGGCAAGCGCCAGTGCCCAGACAGGGTGGACCCTGCAGCAATGCCTGGACTACGCCGCAGAACATAACATCCAGCTGCAGAAGAGCCGCCTGAGCCAGGAAGACAGCAAAGAACAGCTACTGCAGGCCAAGGCACAGTTACTGCCAAGCCTCTCCTTCAGCATGGGACAGAGCGTGGGCTACAGACCATTCCAGGAAGCCACCAACATCGTCCAGAATGGTATGGTGACCACCACCAATAATAAGGTAACCGAGAACGGAAGCTACGGACTGAATGCCAACTGGACCGTTTGGAACGGAGGCATTAACCGGAAAAATATCGAAGCACAGGAAGTGGCTGGAAAAATAGCCGAGACACAGACCCTGCAGAACCTGAACACCATTCAGGAACAGATAGCTCAGCTATACGTCCAGATCCTCTATACTACAGAGGCTAAAAAGGTCAGCGAGAAACTCCACGAGACCGCTCGCCAGCAGCTTGAGCGCGGCCAGGAACGTTTTAAGGTGGGAGATCTTGCAAAGGCCGACGTAGCTCAGTTGGAGGCCCAAGTGGCCAGCACGCAGTACGACGTGGTAAACGCCGAAACTCAGATTGCCAGCTACAAGCGCCAACTCAAGGAAATCCTCCAGCTCGGCATCGGCGAGAACTTCGACGTCAGCGAGGCAGAAATGGATGATAGCCGCGCCCTGGATCCCGTACCTGCTAAAGAAGATGTTTACGCTGCAGCTCTCAACCTCCGACCCGAAATCCGCGCAGCTCAACTTCAGAGCGAGGCAGCCGACCTCCAGGTGAACATCGCCAAGCGAGGCTATCTGCCCACCATAGGTGTCAACGCCGGTCTGGGAGCCAGCCACTATAGCGCAGACGACCGCGGTCTGGGAGAACAGATGAAGCGGAACCTCAATGGAAGCATAGGCCTTTCCGTGAGTGTGCCCATCTTTGACAACCGACGAAACAAAACATCCGTCAGCCGAGCCAGAATCCAGAAGACCTCTGCCGAACTCGACCTCTTGGACAAGCAGACTACCCTCGGAAGCAATATCGAGAACCTATGGCTGCAGGCCACCAGTTCCCAGCAGCGATTTCGCAGCGCTCAGGCTGCCGTGCAAAGTCAGGAAACGAACTACGAACTCATCAACGAGCAGTTCAAGGCCGGACTGAAGAACATCGTGGACCTCCTCCAGGCGCGCGACAACCTCCTCCAAGCCCAGCAGAACCGCCTCCAAAGCAAGTACACCACCATCCTCAACACCCAACTGCTGAAATTCTACGAAGGTGGCCAGCTGACAATCTAGCGTTCTCCCCCTCATCATCCCCCTCATCATCCCTCAATTCTCCCTCTATTCTCCCTCAATTCTCCCCATCCTCCCCCTTATCATCCTTCCCCCCTCTTAAGTATCATCGGTCGGGTGTTGCGCATATTTGCGCGAATCTCCTTTACCCTCCCTCCCTGAATAAAAATCCCCACCCTCCAACAATAACAATGAAACATCATCTCTCCATCCCCCTCCTTCTCATGACCACCGCCTTCCTCTTCGCCGCCTGCAGCAAGAAACAAGGCCCCACCTATGAGTACACCACCGTCGAAAAGGGCAACATCAGCACTACCGTCACCGCCACAGGCACCATAGAGCCCGTCACAAAGGTCGAAGTCGGCACCCAGGTTAGCGGCATCGTCTCCAAGATCTACGTCGACTATAACTCCGAAGTCAAGGCCGGACAAGTCATCGCTGAGCTGGACCGCACCAACCTCATCAGCACCCTTGAGAGCCAGCGTGCGAACCTCACCTCTGCCGAGAGCTCCCTCGCTTATCAGAAAGCAAACTACGAGCGCCAGAAAACACTCTACGACAAAGGACTGATCAGCGCCAACGACTTCGAGCAGGCACGTCTCTCATACGTACAGAGCCAGCAGCAGGTAACCACCGCACGCCAGAGCGTCAAACGCGCTGAGACAGACCTTGGCTATGCTACCATCACATCGCCCATCAACGGCGTCGTACTTGACAAAGCCGTGGAAGAGGGACAGACCGTGGCAGCATCCTTCAGCACCCCAACCCTGTTCACCATCGCACAAGACCTCACGGACATGCGAGTCATCGCTGACATCGACGAAGCAGACATCGGCGAAGTCAAGGAAGGACAGAGAGTAAGTTTCAGCGTCGACGCATTCCCAAACGATATCTTCCAGGGACTCGTCACTCAAGTACGCCAGCAGGCCACAACCGAGAGCAATGTCGTAACCTACGAAGTTGTCATCAGCGCACCCAACGCAGACCTCAAATTGAAACCCGGACTGACCGCAAATGTCACCATCTTCACACTCGAGAAGAACGACGTACTCACCGTCACCGCCAAGGCTCTCCGCTTCTCACCCAAGCAGGAACTTATTGCCGAGGACGAGACCATTCAGGACGCCGAAGGAGCAGCACACAAGCTCTGGGTGCTCGAAGGCAAGAACATCAGGGCAATACCCGTGGAAATTGGTGTCAGCAACGGCACTCTCACCGAGATCTCCTCCGGAATCAAGGCTGGAACGCAAGTCGTGGAAGAAATGGTCTTCGAAATGCCAGAGACCGCTGATGCCCAGCAGAAGTCCAATCCCTTCATGCCTGGACCACGCAACCGCAACAACAACCAGAAGTCCGGCGCCGCAACCAAAAAATAGCCACCGCCCCCAATAGTGTGCTCGGCGGTTTCCCGCCGAGGTCCCATCCCCTTTCACCAAAAAACAATGTCACAAGAAAAGAAAGCAGTCATCAAGCTTGTGGACGTCCGCCGAAATTTCCAGGTAGGCAGCGAGACCGTTCATGCCCTGCGCGGCATATCCTTCGAAATCTTCGAGGGAGAGTTCGTCACCATCATGGGCACATCCGGTTCCGGTAAGTCAACACTTCTGAACCAACTCGGGTGTCTGGATACGCCCACCAGCGGAGAGTACTACCTCGACGGCATCAGCGTACGCACCATGCGTCGATCTCAGCGAGCACGCCTGCGCAACCGCAAGATAGGATTTGTCTTCCAGAACTACAATCTCCTGGCCAAGACCACGGCTGTGGAGAACGTCGAGCTCCCCCTGATGTATAATAAGGAATACAATGCACGCCAACGCAGGCAGGCTGCCATAGAAGCACTTCAGGCCGTTGGACTAGGCGACCGGCTGGAACATAAGAGCAACCAAATGTCAGGCGGACAGATGCAAAGAGTGGCCATTGCCCGTGCCCTGGTCAACAACCCTGCCGTCATTCTCGCTGACGAGGCCACAGGTAACCTAGACACACGCACATCCTACGAAGTCCTTGTACTATTCCAAAAACTCCATGCCGAGGGAAGAACCATCATCTTCGTTACCCACAACCCCGAAATAGCCCAGTACTCTAGCCGAAACATCGTCCTCCGCGACGGCAAGATACGCTCCGACACCTACAATCCCAACATCCTTAATGCCGCCGAAGCCCTCGCAGCCCTCCCCGCCCCTCAGGACGACTAACCTCCCCTCCATCCTCCCCCTATTAGAAACTTCGGTCGGGTTTCGCGCATATTTGCGCGAAAGATCCCTAAAACTAGAAAACAATGAGTTTCACCAATCTCATCAAAATCGCCATCAAGGCCATCCTCAGCAACAAAGGCCGATCCTTCCTATCCATGCTCGGTATCATCATCGGTGTGGGAGCTGTCATCGTCATGATGGCCATCGGACAAGGCTCCAAACAAAGCATCCGCGAGGAAATACAGAAAAACGGCACCAACATGCTCACCATCCGTCCTGGAGCTGACATGCGTGGAGGCGTTCGTCTCGACCCATCCGCCATGCAGACACTAAAGCAGATAGACTACGAAACCATACTCACGGAAGCCAAGTTCGTAAACAAAGTTTCACCAGAAGTTAGCACAAGCGGACAAGCCGTCTTCGGTTCCAACAACACCACCAGCACCTGCTACGGCGAAAGCCCGGACTACCTCGGAATTAGGCTCTGGGAGGTTGAGGAAGGAACCTTCTTCACCGAAGAAGACGTCAAGAAATCTGCCAAGGTGTGCGTCATCGGACAGACCATAGTAAAGGAACTTTTCCCCAACGGACAAGACCCTGTGGGGAAAACCATAAGATTCAAGAGCATACCTCTCCGCATCATCGGGGTATTCAAAGGAAAAGGCTATAATAACTGGGGAATGGACCAGGACAACGTTATCGTCTCGCCCTACACCACCGTCATGAAACGTTTGGCCGCACAGACCCACTTCAACAGCATCCTCTGCTCTGCCGTCACAGAGGAACTCAGCGACCAGGCAATCGAAGACCTCACCGAAATACTACGGCGCACACATAAACTCAAAGCCGACGACGTCGACAACTTCACCATTCGATCCCAGCAGGAATGGATGGAAACCATGTCTTCTACCATGGACACCATCACCATCATCCTTGTCGTGGCTGCCGCCTTCTCACTCCTCGTTGCCGGTATTGGCATCATGAACATCATGCTCGTCAGCGTCACAGAGCGTACCAAAGAAATAGGTTTGCGCATGAGCGTGGGCGCGCGAGGCTTGGACATCAGCAACCAGTTCCTCATCGAGAGTATCCTCATCAGTCTCACAGGAGGTATCCTGGGAGTTCTCTTCGGGGCACTGCTCACATGGGGCTGCAACGCCATCATAGGATACCCCGCCGTAATCCCCATGTGGAGCGTCGTCGTCAGCTTTGCCGTCTGCGTCGCCATCGGTGTGGGCTTTGGCTACTTCCCCGCCCAGAAAGCAGCCCGCCTCGATCCCATCGAAGCCATTCGCTACGAATAACTCTCCTCCATTCACCTCCATTCACCTCCATTCACCTCCATTCACCACTATTCTCCTTTCCTCCTCTCATCCCTCCACCCTCATAATTTTCCTCCTAATCCCCCTCCTTTCAGAAACGTAAGCCATCAACAAATCATAAGCAGCAATGAAAAAAATCCTC
The DNA here is from genome assembly GCA_902771725.1 of uncultured Bacteroidales bacterium. GTDB lineage: Bacteria > Bacteroidota > Bacteroidia > Bacteroidales > Bacteroidaceae > Physcousia. Next base: position 960 of record CACXXT010000066.1, on the reverse strand, counting down.
ATCACCCTCCTCCTCTGCCTGCCGACTCTTATCGTCAGCGCAGCAAACGAAAACCCCAAGTACCTCCGTGGCGCCGTTCCTGAGCGCGACGGAATCGTCACTTTCACCCAAACCTTCAGTGTTCCCGGCAAGACTCAGGCTGAGATATTCCCAGTCATGAAGGCCTACGTCCAGCAACTCGTGGCCAATGCACGCCAAGATCTCCGCACACGCTTGATCTCGGATCAGGACAACACCCTCGTTGCCAACATCGAGGAAATCATGACCTTCAAGAAGAAGTTCCTCAATTGGGACCATTGCTTCTTCCGTTACCTCATCTCTGCCCAGTGCACGCCAGACAACAAGGTCACCCTCATCATCACCAAGATCTCCTATCAATACCAGTTCGATAACGAAGGCAATGGTGGCGAGAACTTCAAGGCCGAGGAATGGATCAGCGATGCAGCTGCCATCAACAAGGCCGGAACCAAGCTATACCCGCGTAGTGGCAAGTTCCGCCGCAAGACCATCGACCGCGTAGAGGAAATCTTCGACGGTGCACGTGCTGCCTTCGAGGCTCCTGCTGCTCCTGCGGCACCCCAGTCTAAAGCCACCGTCATTGAGTAATTAAGAGTAAATTCCGACTTTGCTGTGAGTGTGACTCGCGGTTTCCCGCAATCTCACTAACTACTCTTCAGCATAAATCATTGCCCACTTTCCCATGAAGTGGGCAATATTTTTTTGATTCACGTTAAGAACCTTGAAAAAAAAAGCAAAAAGTAACTTTATCAACCTCGATTTCTTTCTATTCTCACAAATAAGCAGTAATTTTGCACGCAAAATGTAGCAACCCATGACCTCAGATATTGACAAACAACGAGCGGCACGCCTTTATGATGAAGGCAATGCCCACCGTAAACAGCAGCGATGGGACCAAGCCCTCAACGCTTACGAGCAAGCCATGGCACTCGATCCGGACTC
>CACXXT010000065.1 GCA_902771725.1 uncultured Bacteroidales bacterium | reverse complement strand
GGGGTCATCCTCGTGGAGAGGATTGGGGTACATGCTTACGCTGTACTGAATCTTTTTTGCTGCCATAGTGTTTTTCAGGTCCCACGGCGGCCCCCCTCTAACTCCCCCCTGTTAGGGGGAGGACTTGGCTGCGCTGGAGAATTGGCTGCGCGGGAGGGTCGGCTGCGCTAAATGCGCGTGTGGGATTGTTCGAGTTTAAGGTTAAAGGTTAATGGTTGTTTAAGGTTAATGGTTGTTCCAGGTTTGGGTTCCGTTCTGACCTTTGGCTGCGCGCTTGCCTCTGTCGTTCCTTTCCCTCTCCTTTCACGCTGCAAAGGTACTACATCTTCATGACATTTGCAAATGTTATGAGGTTATGTTACGGAAATAGTTCATCGCAAAATAGTGCAAACACTTGATTTACAAGCAAGTGACAACCACTAATCCGCCTCTTATTCACCTCTTATTTCCTTGTCCTCATAACCTCATAACATCATAACATCATAACATCTACGATATTTGGCATGGAAGCAGGAAAATGTCATCTTGATTTTATATATTATATATTAAATAATTATTTAATATATAATATATAAAATGTAATTACAATTTTTCACCCTCCCCACTTTCCCTCTTCGGGAACATGAAAAACAGCAAATGTTATGATGTTATGAGGTTATGAGGTTATGGCGCTACGAGGTTATGAGCTCTCTCCTGCACTCATCTCCTCCCCCCCCACAATTATCTCCTCCTGCCCGCACAATATCTCCTCCTGCTCGCACAAATATCTCCTCCCGACCGCACAATTATCTCCTCCCGCCCGCGCAGCCGCCTGCGCGCAGCCGCCTGCCCTCCTCCACAATTTTTTCCCGAAAATTTTTGGTGAGTCGCTGAAGAATGTGTATCTTTCTTGAGGGGTCAAGCTTCGCAGAGCGCCGAGCGGCAGCGAAAGCGTGATAAACTCACATTATTTATCGCATGCGCCCCTAAGTGTCAGCTCCTTGGAGTGTTTTGGCAACATCGTGGCTATTGAGTAGCGGCAGCGGTCGCTGGACAGACAAGTGCAAGCGCCTCGCCTGAGGGCGCTTGTTTTGTGTATAAGCAAATCTTTATCAGCCACTTACGACAATGTTTTAAGACTTTTTTCGGCGTCGTGATTTTTCTTCTCGCTGATTCTTAGGCACTTTGAAAATTTTGTGGAAAAAGTTGGTGAAAAGTTTGGTTATGTCGGGGGAAACATGTAATTTTGCAGCCGATTCGCCGACCCGAATACCGGGTTGCCGGGCGGCGAAGGCGAGAAGCATTAATTATCATTATCAAACTTATAAACTCATATTTTATGGAATTCAACTTAGACGATTTATGCAGTTGGGCCGAAGAAGCCCGACGTGGAGTGGGAAGGGAAATCGAGGAGATGCAAGATGCGTTGGAACAGCAGATGAAGATGCATCGTGCGCTGGGGGCGGTCGGCGATCTGGCCAGAGAGAACGCGTCGCTGCAAGAGGAGCTCAGCGAGCTGAAGGAACAGTGTGCGGAACTGGAGATGAATCTGGCGGAGCTGAGCAAGCTGTCGGCGGACGTGGCCAAGAAGGCCTCGCACGAAGAACTGCTGAAGGCGCTGCGGACGTACATCATCATCTCGAGGCGCAAGAACCTGAACAAGCGGTCGGCCGTGAAGATCATGATCTTGGAGCTGGCGAGTGCCGTGGGACTGGAGTTGCCGGATGATCTGAAAGAGGCCGTGGACAGTCTGGACGACGAGCAGCCGGAACAGGTGTCACAGACGGTGGTCAACGTGGGTGCCGGCGGCATCAATGTTCAAAATGCCAACAAGGTTAAGAAATGAGGGACGGTGAGGAAGAGAGATTCGCCGGTGTGACGCATTTCACACAGGTGGATGTGCAGCCGGGCGGCATCAATATCCAGCACGTGGAGAACTTGTATCAGGCGGACATCCTGAAAAGCCTGGGCATTGAACTGGAGGTGAAGCGTCGTGGTGCCGAGGCTGCCGAAGGCACGCCGGAGTGCCCGGCTCAGCTGGACAGCGCGCCTGCACGCGTGTTGTGGCAGAAGGCCCAGGATGCGGGATGGGTGAACGAGGAGAGGCAGCCGTTGTTGTCGCGTCCGCTGGCAGCTTTGCTGGCCGACCGCATGGCTGAGGTGCTGGGCATTGTGGCGAAGTGGAAGGCTTTTGAGCAGTTGTGGCAACGGAGCAATATGCGCAACGACTATAATACGGCTATCAGCCAGCAACAGTGCGACCAGTACAGGAAAATGTTCAAGTTGAAAATTTGCTTATAATCAGTCGATTACGACAGACCGTACCCCCTACGCGTACCCCCTCGCGTAGGGGGTATTTTTTTGCAATTATCCGTACCTTTGCAGCGTCGAAAGGATGAAAAGCCCCTCCCCCGACCCCTCCCGGCCCCTCCCCCGGCCCCTCCCCTGTTAGGGAGGGGGGAGCAGGAGGGGAGTTCAGAGGGGAGTTCAGGAGGGGGTACGGAAGGGGAGTTCGGGCGGCAGCGATCTTTGACTTACTGGGGAAACGGCGCGGGGCGTGAATGGGCGCGCTCGCGCAAAGAAGAGAGGGGACCCCTCTCGGAGGAAGCGCGGGAGGAGGGAGAGAGGGCGAAAACAAGTATTCATTAAAAAGAACGAAAGTAAGTATTAACTTAAAAAACAGAAGTAATATGGAACAGATTCAAACAAGGTTCAACCACCAGCTGTTCGGTCAGCTGAGAGTGGTCGTAACGGACAACCAGAAGACGATGTTCAACCTCACGGACGTGTGCCGCGCGCTGGACATCAACAACCCCCGGCAGGTGAAGAGCCGCCTGGCAGAGAGGGGCGTCATTACTGCTGACACCCCTACCCAGAACCAGTTCGGCGCCACGGTGATGCAGGCGATGACGTACATCGACGAGGCGAACCTCTACCGCTGCATCTTCCAGAGCCGCAAGGCGGAGGCGGAACGCTTCCAGGAGTGGGTGTTCGAAGAGGTGCTGCCGCAGATCCGACAGACGGGCGGGTACATCCCAACAAGGAATGCGCGCACGGGCAAGGCGCTGACGGAGACGGAGGTCATGGAGGTGGCCAGCAAGATCATGCAGAGCACCATCGCGAGCAAGAACCTGCCTGCCGACAACTGCCTGACGACCTCGGATATCGCCAAGCTGCACGGCCTGAAGACGAAGGAACTGAACCACCTGCTGGTGGCGAGGGGCGTGCAGTTCTGGAACGGGGCGCGCTTCAAGCTCACGGCAGCGTATGCGGGCAGCGACTACGGCATGCTGCGCAAGTTCTACTACTACGCCCTCGACGGCGAGAAGAAGGAACGCCCCTATCTGGTCTGGACTCCGAAAGGCGCAGAACTCATCGGTAAGCTGGTGAGGGGGGAGTAATCGGAAAAAAAAGATCACGGATTACGCGGATTACACGGTTTTTTAATTATCAAAGGTGGCATGATAAGAGAGGGCCGTGTGAATCTGCGGAATCCGCGGTCGGAAAAAAAAGATCACGGATGACGCGGATTACACGGTTTTTAATTATCAAAGGTGGCCTGATAAGAGAGAGCCGCGTGAATCTGCGGAATCCGCGGTCGGAAAAAAAGATCACGGATGACGCGGTCAGAAAAAAAATAACAACTATGAGAATTCAAGGTAAAATCACTCAGGTGCTCCCCCTCAAGGAGGGGTTGAGCCAACAGGGGACGCCCTGGAAGAAACAAACGTATGTGGTCATGGAGGATGATGCGGAAAAGGCATTCCCCAATGAAATGGTCGTTGACTTGTTCAACGACAAGATCCCCGAGACGCCGCTGGTGGTGGGCCAGCGCGTGGACGTACACTTCGGAATCCGTACACGAGAGTACAACGGACGTGTCTACAATGACGTGAACGTGGTAAGGATGAGAAAATTAGAAAATTAGATAATTAGAAAAGGTTCAATTATGGAAATTATACTACATGTAAGTGACGCGGACTACCGCGATCTGATGGCTGGTGGTCGCCGCCTTCGCGGCAGCATCGGCATCCTCAACGCCAAGGAGGCGACATTCAACCGTCACCACCAGGATGGACGGCCCCAGGCTCCGGGCTACCGGTTCAAGGAACTGACTCACGGACGCATCAGCGTGACGGACGAGCGCGTGCGGCTGTCGCTGAGCATCGACCGCAAGGAGGCGGATGTGTGCGCCAGCGAGTGCATCTACGTGGAGAGCGCTGCCGCCAGCCGTTTCGTGAGGGGAGAGGTTAACAAATAACAATTAGAAAAAAGAAAGGAGAAAGAAAATATGAAAATAAGTGACATTGCATTAGAGAAGATCAAGGAATTCGAGGGGCTGCGCACGGAGGCCTACCGCTGTCCGGGCGGGGTGCTGACGATAGGCTACGGACACACGGGCGGCGATGTGCGGGAGGGTGACCGCATCTCGGAATACTACGCCACGGAGCTGCTGCGGGAGGACGTGGCGAAGGTGGCGCGGGAGGTGGAACGGATGCAGGTGGCGCGCACGCAGGGGCAGTTCGATGCGCTGGTGAGCTTCGCGTTCAACGTGGGGGCGGAGAGGCTGCGGAGGTCGAGGCTGGTGAGCAAGATCCGGAATGGGGGGACGTTCCGGGAGATCAAGGCGGAGTTCAAGAGGTGGGTGTATGCAGGGGGGAGGAAGCTGCCGGGGCTGGAACGGAGGCGGGAGTGGGAGGCGGAGAGGTTCTTAGAAAAAGCCCCTCTCCGACTCCCCCCGTTGGGGGGAGGGAAGCCTGCGGGGATGATTAAGAAACTTTGACAAAGAAAGAAAAGGAGAAAAAAAAATGAAAAAAGGAAAGGAAGAAGAAATGAAGAAGGAGAAAGAAGAAATGAAGAAGAAGGAGAAAGAAGGAATGATGAGGGGGTATGTGAGGGCGTCGTACGCGAGGAATCCGAGTGGAGTGATGGTGAAGAGGTGCTGCGCTTCGTGCCGGCATCGAGAGGTGTGGAGGAACGGACAGCGCGTGTGCGTGGTCAACAGAGAGTTCGTAGAGTCTTCGTTCAGATGCCGGAAGTGGCGGATGGCAAGGGGGCTGGAAAGATTGACATTCTAAAACGGAGGAAGTTCGTGATTAGAGAGCAAAGGACATTCCAAGAAGGAGGAAGTTCGTGATTAGAGAGCAATTAAAATTCTAAAAGGAGGAAGTTTATGTTTACATACCAAATGAACACACGATTCTCCCAGGCCGTGGAATGCGGCCGGGAGACTTTCTGGGGGTGCATCCGGAATGCTACCACCCAGTGGAACATTGATTCACGCCGGGATATCCTCGACGTGGTGAAACGCCATGACGCACCAGGCATAGGCCGGTGGTTGAAGCAGGCGGACTATCAGAAATTTCTGTACAAGAAACAGTCGCTGAAGCCTCGTGCGCGTGAGAATTTTCTGGCCAAGAGCGACGAGGAGCGGCTGTTGGCCTTTGCGGGTGAGCTGAAGACGAACCTGCCCGCGTTCATCTTCTCCTGCCGCGAGTTCGACGCGACGCCTTCGGCCAAGGGCACTCCCTTCCGGCACCGCCGCCTGAAGGACTGCCACCTGAACGGACTGGTGATGCTGGACATCGACCACGTGGAGAACCCCAGGGCGGTATGGGAACGGCTGCAGCAGCAGGAGGAGTTGCTGGCGCGGACGAAGCTGGTGCACATCACCAGTTCCAGGGAGGGCATCCGCATCGTCTTCACGGCCAGCCTGGAGGCGGGCAATCTGGCGGACAACCAGATCGCGTTTGCGCAGGCGCTGGGCTATCAGGCTGACGGTAGCTGCATCGACGCCACCCGCAACTCGTTCGCGCCGAAGGAGGAGGACATCCTGTACATCGACGAGTCGCTGTTCGAGTACTATGATGAGGTGTATGACAAGACGTGGACGCCAAGGTATAGGGGGGAGGAGGGGAAGAAGACTCTCCAGACTCTCCCCCAGCCCCTCCCTGTTAGGGAGGGGAGTGGATACCTTGAAGGGCATGCGCGGGGAAAGACTCTCCCCCAGCCCCTCCCTGTAAGGGAGGGGAGTGGATACCTTGAGGGGCATGCGCGGGGAAGCGAGGATGGAAGTGGGGATGGAAGTAAGGATGGGGAGCTGAGATTCAAGGGGATGAGGTATAAGGATATCATCGAGGAATGGTGGAGAAGGACGGGAGGTGAACCTGTGGAGGGGGAACGGAACGTGAGGCTGTACCATCTGGCGGTGAATCTGAGGGCCATCTGCGACAACTCGGCAGAGAAGTTGCTGGCGGTGTTGCCACGACTGGGGCTCTCCGAGGAGGAGATGCAGCAGATTGTTAGCAGCGCCTGCAAGGAGACGCCCAAGGGCATGTCGAAGTTGCTGAGGGAAGTGATGCAGGGGTGCATCGCGGACGCCCAGTCTCAGGTAATCGCTCCCTCCCTACAAGGGAGGGCGGGGGGAGAGTCCGAGAGTTTGGGGGAGAGTCCGGGTCTTCTTTCCCTTCCTCTTTCGCTCTGGGGCTCTCAGATCGAGTCGCTGTTCGACGAGTTCCCTCAGCTGAGGGACATCTGCCATGGTCTGAAGCGCAACCAGTACCCCGCCGCGCTGTTCGTGGGCGGCAGCCTGCTGATGACGCTGATGACGCGCTGCACGTACCGCTTCTACCACCGGCCTAAGGAGCTGCGGCGGCTGAACAACGCGACGTTCATCATCGGCGACCCGGCCAGCGGCAAGAGCTTTGCGGAACATCTCTACAAGGTGCTCTCTGCTCCCATCGTGGAGGCCGACCAGCCGGGCCGGGACGCCCTCAACGCCTACCGCGAGAGCTACAAGAAGAAGGGCGAGAACAAGGAAAAGCCCACCCGCCCCAAGGTGCTGCTGCGCACCCACCCGGCGCGCACCTCCAACAACCAGTTCATCCAGGACATGGTCAACAGCACGGACATCGTGGACGGAGTGCCGATGCAGCTGCATCTGCTGAGCTTCGACTCCGAACTGGACAACACGCTGAGCGTGCAGCGGGGCGGCACGTGGATAGACAAGCACGCCATGGAGCTGAAGGCGTTCCACAACGAAATCGACGGCCAGGCCTACAGCAATGCCGACAGCGTCATCGAGAACTTCATGGTCACCTGGAACTTCCTCTACACGGGCACGCCCATAGCGCTGAAGAAGAAGGTGAATCCGCAGAACTTCGGCTCGGGTCTGGCCACGCGCCTGACCTGCATCCCGCTGCCTCCGACGAACTTCGAGATGATGGAGCGTGAACGCTGGGTGGAAGGCGAGGAGGATGCTGACCAGCGCCTGGACATGTGGGCCAGGCGTCTGGACAAGATGAAGGGCACGCTGACGCTGGACAAGATCGTGGACGAGCTCTACGACTGGACGTCACGCCGGATGGAGGACGCCCGTGAGAACCAGTCGCGGGCGGACGAGATGCTGCTGAAGCGCTGCGCCTACCACGGGGTGAACTTCGCAGCCCCGTTCATCGTCATGCGCCACTGGGATGCCATGCACAAGGAAGGCGACTACTGGTGCGGTGGGTTCGAGACGGACGAGACGGACTGGCGGCTGGCGGAGCTCATCGTGAACATCCAGTTCGCCTGCCAGCGCCACTTCTTCGGGTACATGGCCGAGCAGTACTTCGAGGAACAGCTGAAGGAGGCGAGCGTCAACGTGCGGCGCAGCCAGAAGACCATCGAGGCCTTCCGCCGCCTGCCGGAGGAGTTCATGGTGGAGGACGTCATGCGCTGCTTCCAGCTGGCAGAGCAGTCCGCACGCACGAGGATCATGCGCCTGATGCGTGACCATCTGGCAGAGCGGAAGGGGGATGTCAAGGGCGAAGGCTGCGTGAAGGCGGTCTACAGGAAGACGGGTGTGATGATGTGAGCAACCTCATAACCTCATAACATCATAACATCATAACATCATAACATTTGCGAATTCCCGATGCCCGAGGTGACACCGGCAGAGCGAGGGGGGAGGGCGGCCTGGGGCTGCTCTCCTCCCCTTTTTTTGTATGGCAGCGCTATCGCTGCTACGCCCTGCAGAACGCAGATTACCTCCTTGGACGCAACGCCACAGGCTACTGTTTCGTGACGGGGTTTGGCGATAAGAGCCCGCAGCATCCACACCATCGGCCGTCGGCTGCAGACAACATCCCGGCACCATTCCCGGGGATGCTGGTGGGAGGACCCAATCCGGGACAGCAGGACAAGCGCGAAATGAAGGTCCCCTACCCCTCCAACTGCCCCGACGAATCGTATATCGACAACACGGATTCCTACTCTTCCAACGAAATTGCCATCAACTGGAATGCATCCCTGGTGGCCTTCCTCTGCTGGCTGGATGCGCTCGGAGGATGATTCACTCCACCCCTCAAAAATGCGAAAAAAGAGACATTTGAACACCAAAATGCCTCTTTTTTCTGCACTTAACGAAACTTTTTCTCCTTTATCTTCTTCTATTTTACTATTTTTACGTACCTTTGCGGCCGACTTTCAAAACAACATAAAGTCTAACCAGTAAATTTTTTATTCATTTTTTAATTAACTCTATGTCTAACTTAACAAACATCCAGCCCCTCGAAGACTTCGATTGGGAAGGCTACGAGAAAGGCAGCAGTCAGACCGAGCAGAGTCTGGCACAGCAGGAAGAGGCTTATGAGAAGAGCCTCACTGGTGTCAACGACCACGATGTGGTGGAAGGCACCGTCATCAGCATCAACAAGCGCGAGGTTGTCGTGAACATCGGCTACAAGAGCGACGGCATCATCCCCGTCAGCGAATTCCGCTACAACCCCGATCTCGCCGTCGGCGACACTGTTGAGGTTTACATCGAAAACCAGGAAGACAAGAAAGGTCAGCTCATTCTCTCCCACAAGAAGGCTCGCGCCACAAAGAGCTGGGAGCGCGTCAACGCCGCTCTGGAGAACGAGGAAATCATCAAGGGCTATGTCAAGTGCCGCACCAAGGGCGGTATGATCGTAGACGTCTTCGGCATCGAGGCATTCCTGCCCGGCAGCCAGATCGACGTGAAGCCCATCCGCGACTACGACGTATTCGTCGGCAAGACGATGGAGTTCAAGGTCGTGAAGATCAACCAGGAGTACCGCAACGTCGTTGTCAGCCACAAGGCTCTCATCGAAGCCGAGCTCGAGGCTCAGAAGAAAGAGATCATCTCCAAGCTGGAGAAGGGTCAGGTACTCGAGGGTACCGTCAAGAACATCACTTCCTACGGCGTGTTCATCGACCTGGGTGGTGTCGACGGTCTCATACACATCACAGACCTCAGCTGGGGCCGCGTCAGCGATCCTAAGGAGGTTGTGGAACTCGACCAGAAGCTCAACGTCGTCATCCTCGACTTCGACGAGGAGAAGCGTCGTATCGCCCTGGGTCTGAAGCAGCTCACTCCCCATCCCTGGGACGCTCTCGATCCCAACCTCAAGGTTGGCGACCACGTCAAGGGTAAGGTGGTCGTTATGGCCGACTACGGCGCATTCATCGAGATTGCTCCCGGCGTCGAAGGCCTCATCCACGTCAGCGAGATGTCCTGGAGCCAGCACCTGCGCAGCGCTCAGGATTTCATGAAGGTTGGCGACGAGGTCGAAGCCGTTATCCTCACCCTCGACCGCGAGGAGCGCAAGATGTCCCTCGGCATCAAGCAGCTGAAGGAAGATCCCTGGGAGAACATCGAACAGCGCTACCCCGTCGGCAGCAAGCACACCGCACGCGTTCGCAACTTCACCAACTTCGGTGTCTTCGTCGAGATCGAAGAAGGTGTCGACGGCCTCATCCACATCAGCGACCTCAGCTGGACAAAGAAGGTCAAGCACCCCAGCGAGTTCACCAAGATTGGTGAGAACATCGATGTTGTCGTCCTCGAAATCGACAAGGACAACCGTCGTCTCAGCCTCGGCCACAAGCAGCTGGAGGAGAATCCCTGGGATGTCTTCGAGACCGTGTTTACCGTCGACAGCGTCCACGAGGGAACCATCACCGAAATGCTCGACAAGGGTGCCGTCATCCAGCTCGAGTACGGCGTGGAAGGCTTCGCTACTCCCAAGCACCTCGTCAAGGAGGATGGCAGCCAGGCTCAGCAGGGCGAGAAACTCCCCTTCAAGGTGATTGAGTTCAACAAGGACAGCAAGCGCATCATCCTCAGCCACAGCCGCATCTTCGAGGACGAAGCACGCCGCGAAGCTCGCGAAGCCCGCAAGGCAGAGCGCGCAGCTGCAGCCAAGCGTCCCGCCAAACCCCGCGGCGAGGAGCAGCCTGTGATCCAGAACCAGGCAGCCAGCACCACACTCGGCGACATCGACGCTCTGGCAGCCCTGAAGGCTAAGATGGAATCCGGCGAAGAGTAAGAACTCACGCGCACACGCGCGCAAACATTATTATTCATATAGAGGATGCCCCCACTCGAGGGACATCCTCTAATGTTTATAGGGCTTTTCCTCACTTTTTTCGGGCATTTTCCTTTGTCATGTCGCAGAAAATGTGTTCCTTTGCAGCAGAAAACAACAAGAAAGCCCCTAAAAAGGCACGAAAACACGAAGTCAAACCCTTAAAAAACCGAACTGATATGAAGCGTTTAATGATGTCCCTGGCACTGATGGTGGCTATCGCCGCCTCTGCCGCAGCCATGAGCTTCTCCAAGGCTCGCAAGGAGGCCCTCTTCCTCTCCGACAAGATGGCCTATGAACTCAACCTCAGCCTCTCGCAGTACGAAGCCGTCTACGAGATCAACCTCGACTACATGCTCGGCCTGAACTCCTATGCCGACGTCGACGGCGTGTTCTGGATGCGTCGCAACGCCGACCTCCGCTACGTCCTCAGCATGTGGCAGTGGGAGCGCTACTGCCAGATTGTGGACTTCTATCGTCCCATGGTTTGGATCAGCGGCCACCGCTTCACCCTCTCCCTGCGCACCCGCTACACGAACAAACACTTCTACTACTACGAGCGCCCCTCCATCTACGGTTCCTATCGCGGAGGTCACAATGCCGGCAACGTCAGCTACTACCACGGACGTGACTTCCACCAGCCCACGAACAACGTAGGTCCCCAGCGCTACGGCAGCTCGGCACCCGCGCCCCAGGGCAGCGGACGTCCCTCCGGCAGCAAGAACCAGCCCAGCTACAGCATCGGCACTCCCTCCACGGGCAATCCCGCCGGCAACAACAGCGGCAGCGTACGCGGACGTGCCGACGCCAATAGCAACAGCCGCTCTCAGGGTACGATAAACAGCAATTCCACTTCCCGCTCCAGCAGCACCACCACGAACACCAACTCCGGCAGCTCGCGAGGAAACAGCACCTCCGGCAGTTCACGCGGAGGCAACGGCAGCTCACGCGGAGGCAACAACAGCGGCGGCGGACGCGGAGGACGCTAACACACAGAAATACAACCATTTCAACCAATATGAGACAGATTAAATGTATTGGCATTCTCACTTCCGGGGGAGACTCCCCCGGAATGAATGCTGCTATCCGCGCTGTGACGCGCGCTGGCATCGCCAACGGATTCCGCATCAAGGGTATCTATCGTGGCTACGAAGGACTGATCCACAAGGAAATCAAGGAGTTCACCACCGAGAGTGTCTCCGGAATCATCGGGCGGGGAGGCACCATCCTGAAGACTGCCCGCTCCAAGGACTTCATGACCGAGGAAGGCCGCAAGAAGGCCTATGAGAACATGGTCGAAGCAGAAATCGACGCACTGGTCATCATCGGCGGCAACGGCTCGCTGACGGGCGCACGCCTCTTCGCTGCCGAGTACGATGTTCCCTGCATAGGACTGCCTGGCACCATCGACAACGACCTCAACGGCACCGACCTCACCATCGGCTACGATACCTCGCTGAACACCATCATGGAGTGTGTGGACAAAATCCGCGACACCGCCAACTCCCACGAGCGCATCTTCTTCGTGGAAGTCATGGGGCGCGATGCCGGATTCCTCGCCCAGAACTCTGCAATTGCAGCCGGAGCGGAGGCCGCCATCATCCCTGAGGACAGTACGGCCGTGGACCAGCTGGCACAGTTCATCGGGCGCGGCATCCGCAAGTCGAAGTCCAGTTCCATCGTCATAGTATCGGAGAGCCCCAAGTGCGGCGCTATGTACTACGCCGAGCGCGTGCGCAACGAGTATCCTGAATTCGACGTGCGTGTCTCCATCCTGGGTCACCTCCAGCGCGGCGGTTCGCCCTCGGCACAGGATCGCATCCTCGCTTCACGACTGGGTGTCGGAGCCATCAACGCGCTCCTGGACGGGCAGCGCAACGTGATGGTGGGTATCAAGAACGACGACGTCGTCTACGTGCCCTTCTCCAGCGCCGTGAAGTCCGACAAGCCCCTGAAGCGCGAGCTCATCACCGCCCTTGAGGTGCTCAGCCTTTGAGCCCAGAGGGAGGCGCCGCGATTATATCGCGGCCCCATCCCCGAAACAGAGAAACGCCCGAAGAGCATCACGCTCTCCGGGCATTTCCATCTAAATATCTGATTATCTGATAAATCAAAACAACTTACTCCTCGGCCTTCTTCGTGCGACGACGACGTTTGGGCTTCTCTTCACCCTTAGCCTGGAGCTGTACGCCTGCGAGTTCGGGGTCTATCATGATGCGGCCGCAGTACTCACAAACGATGATTTTCTTGCGCATTCGGATGTCGAGCTGCCGCTGGGGCGGAATCTTGTTGAAGCAGCCGCCGCAGGCATCGCGCTGGACGTAGACGATGCCCAGACCGTTGCGGGAATTCTTGCGGATGCGCTTGAAGGCAGAGAGCAGACGGGGCTCGATGGTGGCCTCCAGGCTCTTGCTGCGCTCGCGCAGTTTCTCCTCCTCTGCACGGGTTTCGGAGATGATCTCGTCGAGTTCGCTCTTCTTGATGTCGAGGTCTGTGCGTCGCTCGGTCACGGTATCGGAACAACGGCGAATTTCTTCGCTCTTGCGCTCCTGTGCCTCGCCTGCCTCGCGTATTTTCTTCTCGTTGAGCTGGTTGTCCAGCTGCAGGTACTCGATTTCCTTGGTCAGGTTCTCGTATTCGCGGTTGTTGCGTACGTTGTCCAGCTGGCTGGTGTAGCGCTCGATGTTAGCGAGGTTGTTCTGGATGGTGATGCGTCGGCTGGACACTTCACGCTGAAGGTTTGCGATTTCCTCCTGAATCTTCTCGATGCGGGTGGTGAGGCCCTCGATTTCGTCCTCGAGATCCTGCACTTCCAGGGGCAGTTCGCCGCGTAGGGTCTTGATTTTGTCGATTTCAGAGAGCATCGTCTGCAGCTGATAGAGGTTCTTCAGTTTGTCCTCAATACTGAGGTCAGCGGGGTCTTTTCTTTCTCTTGCCATAACGATATTATAGGATTTAATGATTTTAGGATTTAACGATTCCTTTTTTTATTCTCAGAGGATCTGTATCGGGCAGGTTCGCACCTCGGTGTCGTAGAGCGGGAGTTGTGGAGCCGCCCGCTCGATGACTTCGCGGAAGATTTCGCGGGTGTACTGCTCGCTCTCGTAATGTCCGAGGACAGCGATCTGCACCTCCTGCTCGTGTCCGAACCAGGTGTGGTAGTGCATCTCACCGGTGAGGAAAGCGTCGGCCTCCGCACGTATGGCGTCCGGCAGCAGGAAGTCCCCCGCCCCGCCGCAGATGACCACGCTCTGGATGGGTCGCTCCAGCAACTGGTTGTGCTGCAGAGCCTCGACTGCGAAAGCCTGCTTCACGCGCTGAAGGAATGCCAGCGAGTCCTCGGCCAGCGGCAGATAGCCGATGATGCCGCTGCCGCATTTCAGCTGTCGCGCTCCCACCTGCACCGTTCTGGGATTCAGCAGCTCTACATCGATGAGCCCCAGCTTCTCGGCAATGCGGAAGTTCACGCCATCCTCAGCGTTGTCCAGGTTCGTGTGGGCGGAGTAGATACAGATGTCGTTCTGAATGGCCAGTCGCAGGCATCGCTGCACGAGGTCTGCATCGCACACCTGCTTCAGCCCGTGGAAGAGCAGCGGATGGTGGCTCACGACGAGATTGCAACCGAGGTCTACGGCTTCGCGCAGCACTTCCTCAGTCACGTCCAAACACAATAATGCCCCTAAAGCCTCCGCCTCCGTCAATCCACATTGCAGGCCGGCATTGTCGTAGCTCTCCTGCAAGGGCAGAGGCGCGAACTGCTCAAGGGCACCGATGATTTCCTTGATTTTCACGTCTTGGGTGTTAAATGCGGTGCAAAGGTAAGCAAAATTTGCCATTTACTATTTACCATTTACTATTTATTTTCATTTTGGGCATGTTTTTTTGTCTTTTTGCCTTATTTCGTGCATCCGCATTTGCATATTCTCCACTCTTTTCGTATCTTTGCACCGAAGATTTTTGTTTCCGGTACCATCCGGAATTTCCGCAAAATAGTAAATTGCAAATCCTCAGATCCGCCAATCACCAACAAATAATTGTAGAAATCGCCCAAATTGCAAATTGTATAATTGTAAAATTGTAAACACTCCATGCGTCTGCTCAGTTACATTCTCCGCGCCTTGTGCGCCGTTGCCGTCGGTTTCCTGCTGGTCAGCAACCCCTCATCGATGGCCAATCTGCTCATCCAGATTGTGGGCGGCCTGTTCGCCTTCTCGGGTCTCATGGCCTTCATCGGTTATTTCTCAGCCAAGATGAACCGCGGCTCCGCGCTTCGTCCCGTGTTCCCGTTCGTGGGCATTGGTTCGCTGGCATTCGGCGCTGTGCTGATGTGCTGGCCGGCTCAGTTCAAGGAAATCTTCATGTACGTCATCGGTGCCCTGCTGGTCATCGTAGGTCTGAGCCAGATGTGGTCTCTTCTGCGCCACCGCTCGGTGGCTCCCATCAGCTTCTCGCTCTTCATCATCCCCCTGTTAGTGGTAGTCGGCGCTGGCGTGATGATCCTGCGCTTCCCTGCGGAATCTGCCTCGCTGCCTCTGACGGTCTTCGGGGTGATCTTCATCCTCTACGGCGTCAGCGAGTTCTTCCTCGGGCTGCGTCTGTGGCGCTGGCAGAAGGCCTACGATGCCCAGTTCGTGGAAGCCGAGGAAATCAAGGACGCCGAAGCCACCTCCGAACCCAGTACCCCGACCGGCGACATCATCATCGATGCGCCTCTAATTGAACAGAAATAAATTTACGCATATATGAAAATAGGATTCGACAACGACAAATACGTTCGCATCCAGAGCGAACACATCAAGGAGCGCATCGCCGCCTTCGGCAACAAGCTCTACCTCGAGCTCGGCGGCAAGCTCTTCGACGACCACCACGCCAGCCGTGTGCTCCCCGGCTTTGAGCCCGACAGCAAGCTACGTATGCTCTCACAACTGCGCGACAGCGCCGAGATCGTCATCGTCGTCAGCGCTGCCGACATCGAGAAGAACAAGGTTCGCGCCGACCTCGGCATCACCTACGACGAGGACGTGCTGCGCCTGCGTTCGGAGTTCCAGAAGCGAGGATTCCTCGTCAGCAGCGGACAGGCCAGCGCCCTGGCCTTCAGCGAACGTATGCAGCGCCTGGGTATCCGGTTCTTCTTCCACTACCTCATCGAGGGCTACCCCCACAACGTGCCGCTCATCGCCTCCGCCGAGGGCTTCGGAAAGAACGACTATGTCGAAACCACACGCCCCCTGGTCATCGTCACCGCACCCGGCCCCGGCAGCGGAAAGATGGCCGTGTGCCTCAGCCAGCTCTACCACGAGCACCAGCGGGGCATCGAGGCTGGGTATGCAAAATTCGAGACATTCCCCGTCTGGAACCTGCCCCTGAAGCACCCCGTCAACATCGCCTACGAGGCCGCAACCGCCGACCTCAACGACGTCAACATGATCGACCCCTTCCACCTCGAGGCCTACAACAAAATCGCCATCAACTACAACCGCGACATCGAAATCTTCCCCGTCCTCGATGCCCTCTTCGAAGGCATCTACGGCCGTAACCCCTACAAGTCCCCCACGGACATGGGAGTCAACATGGTGGGCTTCTGCATCAGCGATGACGAAGTGTGCTGCCACGCATCCATGGACGAAATCGTGCGCCGCTACTACACAGCCCTCAACAAGCTCGCCACTGGCGTCACCGACGACTCCGAAGTGAAGAAAATAGCCCTCCTGCTGCGCCAGGCAGGCATCACCACAGACTTCCGCCGCACCACCGTTGCCGCCCGCCTGCGCAAGGAGGAGTCGCAAGGCCTGCCGGACGACGCCTGCGCCGCCATCGAACTCGACGACGGCACCATCATCACTTCCGGCTCCAGCGACCTGCTCGGATGCTGCGCAGCCCTGCTGTTGAACGCCACCAAGTACCTGGCTGGCATCGACCACAACCTCAAACTCATCCCGCAGAGCATGATCGTGCCCATCCAACACATGAAAATCGACAATCTGAAAGGCCACAATCCCCGCCTCCACACAGACGAAGTACTCGTCGCGCTGGCTGTCCTCAGCACCCAGGACGACAACTGCCGCCGCGCCCTCGACGCCCTGCCGCAACTGAAGGGGTGCCAGGTTCACACCACCGTCATGCTCGGAGAGGTGGACCGCAAGATATTCAGCAAGCTCGGGATCGGGCTCACCTGCGACCCTGTGCGCAAGCGCTAATTTCCGAGCAACGAACTATGGAACAGCGGATTAGGACAACTCTTCCCTAATCCGATTGTTTCTTTTTAGCAGCAAGATTGGAAACAGTGGTGCAGCATTGCTTTGTGTTGCAGTGTTGCAGTGTTGCAGTTCCAAAATAGATTCTACGACAGTCAAAATAATAACTCT
>CACXXT010000064.1 GCA_902771725.1 uncultured Bacteroidales bacterium | reverse complement strand
TTCCTGAAGGATTCTGTGCACAGGCAAATGGGGCACACAAGAAGGCCCCCATCGTCAGGAGGCAAGTCAGACTTGTTTTCATCAGTATTTGTTTCATAATACCATAGAAGTTTGTTAAGGTGGGTTCTATCAATTAGTTTTGCATTGCTTTTAGACTATTTTCGAGCAGATTTATTAAATAATAGAACACACCTTTAAGATAATTTGCTGCAAAGTTAGCACATATTTCGGAAAGTCGCAAAAAGGCATACGATTATTAAAGATTTTTAACGCTACATCCGAATTTGATGCCCTATGTATCCCGTTGCCGTAGCGTCCCTGTCGATGTGGCCAGCCATACCGGAGCCATGCAGGCACAGGAACATCGCATCCAGCGCTGGGCCGTGGCGACGAGGACACGCAACCCCTCATAAGAGGCTTTCATGTCTTGTTTTTCACAACGAATTACACGAATTAGACGAATTTCATTGTTCACTCTTCTTCCCCTCCCGTTACTTTTTGCTGAAAACCCTACGCGGTCTGCGAAGGGCGGCTGCTATGCCGCCCGTCTGCGCGCAGAACTCGCCCCGAAGGTGAAGAGAATGAATGATCTCCTGCAGGGCGTCAAAGACAGCTATGCATCTCATAAGCTGATCATCAAGAACAAGTATCCTCAGGAGAGGTGGGCAGATTATGGTCTCCCCGACAAGAGATAGCCGACTCGCCTGACTACAGATAATCATAGAGCGCACCTGCCACCTTCATTGGTGACAGGTGCGCTCTTTTCCAAGTTAAAAAATGTTTTTTCTTTTGGCTGTTCTGAATGTCCTCAACTGAAAAAGGTTGTCACTTTGGGAGAATGGAAAATGCACAAGCAGACATTGAGAAAGCTGTGAAGGAGAGATGCCAAGCGCACCTGCCACGCTTTATAGGGTATTTTTGTAGGATAATTCATGCTACAAGATGTCGTTTTAGGGATAAATGAAGGAGAATGCGTCCGAATATGCGTTAAAAACAAGCTTTCCTGACGATGTTTGCTAAGAAATGTGTACCTTTGCACGCAAACGTTTAATAAAGATGATAAAGCAGCTGAAACTATGGATAATTGCCGCGATCCTCTCGCTTGGCGCTACCCATGTCCTATATGCTCAACCTTCCAACATCGCTTTGCCGAAGGTCAGCATTGACAATCTGAAGGGTACCCTCACTAAAGAGGTGCCTGTGGAGGCCACCTTCACGATAAACTATACCGACGAGACAACGGGGCAGCCCCGTGAAGAGCGATTCCGTTGTCTGGTCAGTTATCGTGGTGCCACATCAATCAGGTTTGATAAGAAATCTCTAAAAATAGCTTTTCTGAAGCAGGAGGGCGACGGAGAGCTGGACGTGCGTCTGCCCGGACTGGAGCGCACCAGCGACAAATACAATCTGGATGCAGCCAGCATAGACCGCTCACGTATTCGTAATCGTATGGCTATGGATCTCTTCAACAGCTATTCCCGCCTGCCCTACGCCACTGACCTAAGCGGAAGGCATGGCATTATCGGCACATACGTTGAGGTGTGGACAGAAGGCCGCTACAGCGGGCTGTACTGCCTCACCGACCGCGTGAACCGCAAGCTGATGGGCGGCAAGAAGGTCAAGAACGGTGTGGTCCGGGGCGTCGTCTATAAATGTAAGGCCTTTGGCAACGGATGCTTCCTGACAGCCGACGGCACCCAGCCGGAAGAAGGCAACAGAGCCTGGAACGCCTGGGAGGTGAAATACCCCAATGAATATCCTGTGGAGGTATGGAAACCTTTGCAAGACCTCATGGATGCCCCGTGGGACACCGAACCCGATGCGACGTATGTCAGTCTGGTGCGCCAGCACTTCTATTGGGATAACCTCGTTGATCTCTATCTCCTCACGCTGATGGCGGGCGTGGCCGATGCGGGCTACAAGAACAGCTACCTGAGCCAGCCTGACCACACTGCCGACCAGCGCTTTGTCATCACACCCTGGGACATGGACCACAGCTTTGGCGCCACCTATTGTGGTACGCCGCTGATAGACACCTCGACACTGCTCGGGCAATCCAACTGGAGCAAGGTACCGCCATTCAAACGTCTGCTCCAAAATGCAGACTTCGGATTCCTCGCCGCATTGGCTGACCGGTGGGCGGAATTGCGCGACGGGCCGCTGTCGGTAGAAAGCGTCTCGCATCTGATGTTCAGCTATGCCGATTTGTTCGATCATACAGACAGTTGGCAGCATGAACACGAAGCGTGGAACTACAATCCTGTGACGATGGGGACTACGGCCCATGATGAAGCCGCTTATATGGTGGAATGGTATGAGGCGAACCACAAGGCTCTCTCTGAACTGCTGAAACCTTATCAGACGGACGGCATAGAAGCGATTGTACAAGACCCTATCGTAAATAGTCGCTCGGCCCAAGGGGACGCTTCACACTTGAAGAAATCGTCAAATAGTAAATGGTTTGACCTGCAGGGGCGCAAAGTCGCAAATGGCAAACTGCAGAAGGGTATCTATATCAACACTAGCACAAAAATGCTTATCAAATGAAGAACTTACTATGTATTGTTACAGTCCTGCTGCTGTCAGGCAACGTAGCGGCACAGCAAGCGGTTGACCTCGGCCTCAGTGTGCTGTGGGCCGACTGCAACGTGGGTGCCGCCGGCCCCGAGGACGCAGGTATCTATGTGGCATGGGGCGAACTGCAGCCCAAGGACGAATATCTGATGAAGAACTATCGTTTCTGTTCGGGCGAATTTAGTTCGCCTACAAAATATTTCGCCTACGATGGCAATGAAACCTTTACCGAGCCCGACGGCAAGACCGTGCTTGAACCTGAGGACGACGTGGCAACTGTGATGCTTGGCAGTGGCTGGAGATCACCAAGCCACGAGGAATTCCAGGAACTCGCCAATTCCTGTACCTGGGAGTGGATTGCCGACGAGGCCCACCCAGGCTACCGTGTGACGGGGCCTAACGGGAACTCCATCTTCCTACCCGCGGCAGGCATCTATACAGGGTCAAAACTGATGTACAATGGGCATGAAGGCTACTATTGGACGTCGCAAAGCCTTTATATCCCCGATAATGCCTATTGCCTGCGCTTCACTCCCCGCCTGATTGGGCATCCCAATTTCAAGAGCACCCGTCGGTTCAATGGATGCACGGTACGTGCTGTGGCAGAAGCTACGAGCATGCCGCTTGTCATCTTCGACACCGACATTGCATCCTCGGCCGACGACCTCTTTGCCTTGGAGATGCTCTATCGCTACGAGGATGAGGGGCGTTGCCGCCTGCTCGGCGTAGTGGTTGACAGAGAAGGCGAACGGAATGCGGCCTTTGCCGACGTGATGAATACCTACTTCGGCCATGGCGACGTGCCCGTCGGTCTTGTGCGCGACGGCATCAAGGAGCCTAAGGTATGGATAGACTATGCTCATGTGGCAGACACGAAGGATGGCGAGGGTCAGCCGATGTTCCCCCGTTCCGTAGCCGACTATTCGCAGCTGTCCGACGGCTGGCGGCTCTACCGCCGTCTGCTGGCCGCCCAGCCCGACCACTCGGTGAGCATCGTGAGCGTGGGCTTCGTCACCTGTCTGGCACAGTTGCTGACATCCGGGGCCGACGAGTATTCTTCGCTCACGGGCGTGGAACTGGTGCGCCGCAAGGTGAAATGTATCTATCTGCAGGGCGGTGTGTTCGGCGAGGCCGTCGAGCCTGATTTCAACTTCGCCCAGGGCATCGCGTTCGCCAAGACCTTCTTCCAGAACTGGCCGCAGGAGGTCGATATGGTGTTCTCGCCGATGGAGGTAGGGCAGGACGTGGAATATACGCCAGGGCAGGTTATTGCCGACGTCTCGTGGACCGACGCACATCCCATCAAGCAGGTCTATATGCAGTGCGACTGCAACACGGGACAGCGCATGTGGGATGTGATGCCCGTCGTACAGGCCGTGGAAGGTGACACTCTCTTCACCCTCTCTCAGCGCGGAACGGTCAGAATCACCGACCAAGCCGAGACCATCTTCACACCCTCAGCCACGGGCAACGTCCGCTATCAACTGCCAGGCTCCGAAGCGTGGGCAGCACAGATGCTGGAGATAATCAGACGATATAACAAAATGAAGTAAAATATACACAAAGTGCCTCTCTGAGGCTGGGGGGAGCTTGGAGTTTAGAGTTTAGAGTTTAGAGAGTGCACCTGCCACGTTCAGTGGTGACAGGTGCGCTCTTTTTCAAGTTAAAAAATGTTTTTTTTGAGGGTGAATGTATATAGTACAAACATTTGTTAAGATTATGCTATGGAATTTGGAATATAATCCCGACCTTTGCGGCAGAGATAACTTACATAGAAGTCTTATGAAAAAGCTATATTATGAAAAAGACATTGTTATTTTTGCTGCTGGCGCTGCCGTTGCTGGTGGGCGCACAGAGCACCACAAAAGATTTTGTTAAGGGAGCCGACGTGGGATTCCTCACGGGCCAGGAACGCCGTGGGGTGAAGTTCCACGACCGCAACGGACAGGAACGGGAGTGCCTGGAGCTCCTGAAGAACGACTATCAGATGTCAGCCATCCGCATGCGCGTCTGGGTCAATCCCCGGGGCGGAGACTGCGACAAAAACACACTGCTGGCCATGGCACGCCGCGTGAAGGCGCTGGACATGGACCTCATGGTGGACTTCCACTATGCCGACTCGTGGGCCGACCCCGGCAAACAACCCATCCCCGCTGCATGGCAGGGACACTCGTATAAGCAGATGCTGCAGGACGTGCGGGAGCACACCATTGACGTCCTCTCGCTGCTGAAGCAGAACGACATCGAGCCGCGCTGGGTGCAGGTGGGCAACGAGACGGCCAACGGTCTGTTGTGGCCCATGGGACATATCGAGAAGAATCCCAAGCAGTATGCGGGGTTCATACGTGCCGGCTACGACGCCGTGAAGGAGGTGTTCCCGCAGGCTACGGTCCTTGTACACCTGGACCGGGGTCACAAGCAGAGCCTCTATGACTGGAACCTCGACATCATCAAGAAGTACGGTGGCAAGTGGGATATGATAGGCATGTCGCTCTATCCCTACTGGGCCACCAAGGGAGGCACACCCGAACAAGACAACCAGATCATCACCGACTGCATGGCTAACATCCGCCACTGCAGCGAGAAATATGGGTGCGACGTGATGATCGTGGAGACAGGCTTTGAGGTCGACGAGCAGCACCCGGAGAAGATGGAGGAGGGACGCCGCCAGTTGGCGCGCGTCATCCGTGAGGCTCGCACGGCCACCAACGGTCACTGCCGCGGTGTCTTCTACTGGGAACCGCAATGCCTGCCCGGAGGCTACAAGCTGGGAGCCTTCGACCACAATGCCGCCCCGACGGCCATCATGGAAGGTTTCGTGGAGGCCAGCCAGCAGCAAATCACCATCACGGAGAATATCCATTATAAACAGGAGCCGTCCTGCGTCCTCGACCTGGCGCAACCCCTCTTCGGTCCGCAGAAGAACCGCCCTGCCATCCTCATCATCCACGGCGGCGGATGGAGTGCGGGGTCGAAGAACGACCTGGTGTACCGCAGCCTCATGGTGGACTATGCCCTGAAGGGCTATGTCGTCTGCAACATGAACTACCGCCTGGTGCAGGAAGCTCCCATGCCTGCATGCATCGAGGACGTGCAGACCGCCATTCGCTGGATGAAGTCGCATTCCGAAGAACTGGGCATCGACCCCAACCGCATCGGCACCTATGGTCACTCTGCCGGCGGACACCTCTCGCTCATGGCGGGTCTGACGGCTGACATCGCCTGTGCCGCAGGCGGTGCTCCTCCTACGGAGATCGGCCGCGCCGGCGAGTGGGCAGACCACACTGAGTGGTGGCCCATAGGCTACATCGGGGCATCGGAGACGCCCTTCCTCGTGCTGCAAGGAGGCGAGGATCCCATCGTGCGACCCAACCTGACCGAGGACTGGGTTACGAAGATGCAGCGGGCTGGTGCACAGGTGGACTACGTGAAGGTCCACGGGCAGCACAGCGTAGCCTTCGACCAGCAATTGGAGTTCACCCGTCCGGCGTTGGACGCCTTCTTCGCACGCCACCTCCGGCACGACGACCCCAGCGTCAGCTTCGAGCAGATGAAGGTGCCCGAGTATGGCGGCAGCGGACCCTTCAAGGCCGTGGCCGTGCGGGAGAAGACGCTGCCGGACTTCGTGGTCTACAGGCCTATGAACCTGGATGCCGCCATGAATATTGGCCAGCGAGGTATGTTTGGACGCGGCGAGGTGAAGCGTGAACAGTTGCCCGTGCTCATCTTCTGCAACGGCGGCTGCATGGACACCAGCATCGGTTATGAGAATATGCTCACCGAGGTGGCTTCCTACGGCTACGTGGTCATCGCCATCGGCGAACTGCAGATGATGGCACAGCATGAGAAGGATCAGCACACGCCATCGTCGATGGTGCAGAAGGCTCTGGACTGGATCTGCCAGCGCGCTGCCGACCCCGCCTCACCATATTATAATAAGGTGGACACGACGCGTATGGCCGCTGCGGGTCATTCATGCGGCGGTGCACAGGTGCTGGCCAATGCCGCTGACACGCGTCTGAAGACCTACCTCATCCTCAACGCCGGCATGGGCAAGATGACGATGGCGGATGCGAGCGCCCAGTCCCTGAAGCAGCTTCACGGCCCCATCCTCTACCTCGTCGGAGGCACCACGGACGTAGCCTGGCAGAACGCACAGATGGACTATGATGCCATCAAGAAGGTGCCTGTGGTTCTGGCCGACAACACCCAGAGCGGCCATGGCGGTACCTACGAACAACCCCTCGGCGGCGCCAACGCACGAATGGTACGCGCCTGGCTGGACTGGCAGCTGAAGGGCAGGAGCGAGCCGGAAGCCCTCTTCCTCCGAGGTGACCTGACGGGCTATGACCAGTGGACCATCAAGCACAAGAACTTCAAGTAATCAGGGCTCCAGGATCTGCAAGAGCGCACCCGCCACGGATTGGTGACAGGTGCGCTCTTTTTCAAGTTAAAAAATGTTTTTTGATAGGAGGCGCGTAGGGAGGAGTGTCTAATTATTAGACGTTTTTATGTTCAAGAGGGCAGAAAGTGGGGCTTAGGGCTTGGAGGAAAGACGATAATGTATGTACCTTTGCCGCCGCAAACAGGCAATACATAAATCGTAAATCCGTAAATCGTCAAATCATCATGACTTCCCTCTTCTACCTGGCGCGCCGCTTCAAGACGGCCACCACTCTGAACTTCCTCGGCCTCATGGTGGCCTTCGCCGCCTTCTACCTGTTCATGACGCAGGTGGTGTACAACCACAGTTTCAACCGCGAGCTTACTGATGCCGACCGGCTATACCGTTTCGAACTAACCTCTTTATGGGGGGACAACGAAGGTCGCTGGAGCAGCAATACATCGCGCTTCGCTGGTGAAGAGTTGGCCACGGTACCGCAAGTGGAGAGCGTGATGCTGGCGCAGTCGGGCTGGTATGAGCGCCGCTATCTGCGTGGTGATTCGGAGTTCCACTTCGACTTCCTCACCACCGACGCTCACGGCCTCACAACCTTGCAACCCCGCTGCCTCGACGGCCGATTGGATTGGGACGAGGGCGACACGGGTGGCGTGCTCATCGCCGAGTCCATCGCGCGTACCTATTTTAATAATGAGACGCAGGTGGCAGGCCGCGCCCTATGGGACGGGCAGGACAGCATCACAGTACGCGGCGTCTATGCCGACTTCCCCGAGGCCTGCGGCTTCAAGAACGCCGTGGTGGAGAACTTCGGCGACAGGGACCTGGGCGCATTCAACAACTATAATTTCGACTGTTATGTCCGTCTGACCGCCGAGGCCGACACGGCTACTGTGCTTGCTGCGTTTCGCAAGGCGTACTTCAGCAAGCTCCGCGATGCTATGACCTCGCAGTGGGGTGCAGGCAGTTGGGACAAAGTCGGTGACACCTATGGTGCCATGCAGTTCCGCCTCACACCCGTGACGGAGACCTATTTCTCCGGCGTAGATGACCGCGTGGACAAAGGGAACCGGTTAGTCGATGGTGTACTCATCGTAGCTTGCGTGCTGCTGCTCATCGTGGCTGCCATCAACTTCCTGAACTTCACCCTGGCCGAGGCACCGATGCGCGTCAAGGGTGTGAACACACGGCGCGTCCTCGGCAGTACGCTGGGCAGCATCCGAATCGCGCTCATCGCCGAGACGGTGGCGACGGCACTTGCCGCTTACGTCCTCGCCGTCGGTGCCGCATATCTGCTGACACAATGGCCGCTGATGGGCGAGCTCACCGTGGGCAATATCAACCTCGACAACCACCTCCCGCTGCTGGCGTGGACGGCCCTGCTGGCCATGGTCGTTGGCATCGTGGCCGGACTCTATCCCGCTTTCTACGTCACCTCGTTCCAGCCCGCCTTGGCACTGAAAGGCAGCGCAGGCCTCACGCCCCGTGGCCGCCAGCTGCGCACCGCACTCATTGCCTTGCAGCTCTTCATCTCCTGCATCTTGGTCGTTTATATCGCCATCCTCTACCTGCAAAGCCACTACCTCTTCACCTCTGACTACGGCTTCGACAAGGACGAGGTGCTCTATGTGAGGCTGAACAATGAGCTCCGGGCGAAGAAAGATGCCGCGCAAGGCGAGCTGCTCAGGTTGTCGGGCGTGGAGGACGTGGCCTACTCGCAGTTCCTCCTCGGCGTGGGCAACGGCTTCATGAGTTGGGGCCGCGGCGACGACGATCACCAGATAGAGACCATGGCAGTCTTCCCCGTTTCGTGGCAGTTTCTGCGTACAATGGGCATCCGTATTGTCGAGGGACGCGACTTCAACCAGCATGACCACCAAGTGTTCATCATCAACGAAGCGGGCCGCCGCGCCTGGAACTGGGTGGAGATGGACAAGCCGCTGCTCAGCGACATGGGTAATGTCGTGGGTGTGTGCGCCGACCTCCGTTTCAGCACCGCCCGTGCCGACCGCACGCAGAAGCCCATGGCCTTCATCGCCTATGACGAGAATGATCAGGATTTCGGGGCATATAATTATATGTTTATTCGCACCACCGCAGGCACCGATAAGGTGCAACTGCGCCGCATGATTACTGAGAGCCTGACAGGACTTGGCCTTGAAGAGCAGCCCGAAGTGCGCTTCATCGACCAAGACTTGGAAATCACCTATCAGGAGGAACTGCGCTTCATCCGTCAAGTGCTGCTCTTCTCGGTCATCTGCCTCATCATCACCCTCATCGGTGTCTTCTGCCTTACGCTCTTCGAGACGGAGTATCGCCGCAAGGAAATAGGCATCCGTAAGGTTTTCGGCTCCACCGAGGAAGCCATCCTCCTGTTACTCTCCCGCCGCTACGTCGCCATCATCCTCCTCAGTTTCCTCCTCGCCGCTCCCGCTGCCTACTACCTCGGCACCCAGTGGCTCCAATCCTTTGCCGAGCGCACACCCATCCACTGGTGGCTCTTTCCCCTCGCCCTCGCTGCCGTCAGCCTCATAACCCTCGCCACCGTCGGCATTCAAGGCTGGCGGGCTGCTACGGAGAATCCGGTGAATAGCATCAAGACGGAGTAATAAATCGACTCAAACCTCCGTCAGTAGAAATGCCATATAGAAAGGCAAGGTGAGGAGCGGACCACTGCGGCCTACGTTGTAGTCTCCTACCTTCAAGGCATGAAACACATGATAGTGCTCGGGATGCTTCAAAACAGTCTGCAATGATTTGGCATTGCCCGTCCGTGCCTTGCACTCCAACGGGACGCACTCACCCTTGTAGCGAATCAGGAAATCCAGTTCCAGACCTCCCTCTTTCTGGAAATAGAAAAGCTTGCGCCCCATCTTTGTCAGGATATCAGCCATGAGGTTCTCGAAAATAGCTCCCTTGTACCCCAGCAGATTACCCTGCATGATATCCCGTGCCGTACCTTCATCGAGCATACTCACCAGCAGTCCGATGTCTGTCATATATACCTTGAAAATATCTGCAATGGCATTGCCGTTGAGTGGCAATTCCGTGATAGACGTGTTGTGACAACGCTGGACGATACCAGCATCCGCAATCCATTGCAAGCTGCCGCGATACTCACTCGAACGCGCTCCCTTGCGGATAACCGCGTACTGGAACTTTTTGTTTTCCTTGGCCAACTGTACCGGAATGGAATCGAAACATTCACGAATGCGCGACCTGTCCTCCTGTCGCGCGTATTTCAGCATATCGGCCTTGTAGGTCTCGACAATGCTGTGCTGCACGCTCAGCACATCGTTCATGTTGTTGGTTCTGAAGAATGTAGCCACAGCTTCCGGCATTCCTCCTACAACGACATATCGCAGCAGCAGTTCTCGCAATCTGTTGTGAATAGACTCATTAACGGGTACTTCCTGTTCCAGGCACATTCGCAGATATTCCAAGTGCTGCTGCTCGATACCGTTTGCCCAGAGCCACTCCTCGAAATCCATCGGGTACATATCGACGATTTCCTCAAAACCCACGGGGATGGAGGCGTTGCGTTCCTCCTCCTCTTCCTCCTTGGTTTTGTAACCGTTCACTCCCAGCAGGGATCCCGTACAGATGACGTCAAAGCGACCGTCCAGCTTGAAGAACTTCAATGATGAGCGGGCGTTGGGGCAATCCTGTATCTCATCAAAGATCAGGCAAGTCTTACCTGGGACAAAGCTTGCCCCCTTGATACCCGCTGAGATGTTCAACGTCAGTGTGTCCACATCCAAAGCCCCTGCAAAGAACAATTTGTACTCCTTGTGCTCATGAAAGTCCAGATAAACCACATGCGCATAGTTCTGTCTGGCGAAGCTAACCACAGAACTGGTCTTGCCACATTGACGACAGCCCTTAATGACCAAGGGCTTGTGGTTTGCCTTCTCTTTCCATTGGTGAAGAAGATTCTCTATTTTCCGCTTATACATAGATGCTCACTGCATGATTTTACACTTTTCGGGGCGACTTTTCGCCGCAAAGATACACTTTTCGGGGCGACTTTCAATCATTTCATCACACTTTTCGGGGCGACTTTCCAATATTTAACCTTTTTTGTGATATAAAGAACTTGTTCATGTGACCATAACAGAGAAAGGTTCAATAGAACTTCGAACTAAGGGCTAACTATCCACGAATTGAGCAACTTTTAGCAAAGAAGAGGGTGAAGAGTGCTTGGAGTGTCCAATTTTTAGACGTTTTGCACCTGTAGAGGGCAGAAAGTGGAACGGAACTCTTGCAGGAAAAAAGTTTTTGTGTGTACCTTTGCACCGGCAAACGGGCAATATGTCCAATAAATAGTAAATCGTAAATCCGTAAATAGTAAATCAAGATGTCTTCTCTCTTCTACCTGGCGCGCCGCTTCAAGACCGCCACCGCGCTGAACCTCCTTGGCTTGACCGTAGCCTTCGCTGCCTTCTACCTGTTCATGACGCAGGTGTTGTACAACGCAGGCTACAATCGTGGCATCCCCGATGCCGAACGCCTCTTCCGCGTAGAGGCGAAGATGAACCTCGATGCACCTTGGGGCGTAGATTGCAACCGCCCCGTACTGGAAATGATGATGCAACTTCCTGAAGTAGAGGCAGGCACCATCGTGCCCAGGTGGGGGTGGATGCAGGATCTCTATCAGGGCGAGACGCCAGTGGAGTGTGTGGCAGCAAAGATTCACGGCGAATCATCGCTGCTACCCTTCGCTGCCGAGTGCTTGGACGGCAAGTTGACGTGGGAGGCACCTGCTGAGGGCGTCATCATCCCCTCCTCATTAGCCAAACGCTTCTTCGACACCACGATGGCCGCAGGACGCTACTTCCGCGTCGGCGAGGACAGCGTTCGAGTGATGGGCGTCTATCGCGACTTCCCCGAGAACTGCTGCTTGATGAACGCCATCTATAGCTCCATGGGCGAGGAAAACCGCAACAACTATAGCGAATGGAGCTACAATGGCTACCTGCTCCTTCACGCCGCCGTGGATGCCGAGGCCTTCCGCGCCGAATTTAAGGAGCGCGTGAAGGCTACCTGCCGCAAGGTTGTGATGGCCGAGAATGCCGATGAATACGAGAAACTGAACGAGGAAGAACGTGCCGAATGGGACCAGCAGATTGAGGACTACTTTGGTCGTCAGGACTTCCGCATCACGCCGCTCACGGAGACCTTTTTCTCCGGCGTCAGTTCCAGCGACACGGGCAACCGCACCGTTCACCTTATTCTTATATGGGCGTGCGTGGTGATCTTGCTCGTAGCCGCCATCAACTTCCTCAACTTCACGCTGGCCGAGAGCCCAATGCGGGTGCGGGGTGTGAACACGCGGCGTGTCCTTGGCGAGCAAGCCAGCACACTGCGCCTGAACCTCATTGCCGAGACGGTGGTCACCGCTCTCTTTGCCTTTATCCTTAGTTTAGGAGTTATCTATCTGCTTTCACTGTGGCCCGCCATCGCAGAACTCTTCTCCAGCGATATCTCCCTTGTTAATCACCTGCCGCTGGTGGGATGGACTGCCGCCATCGCGGTCCTCATCGGCATCACCGCCGGCACCTATCCCGCCTTCTTCGTTACTTCCTTCCAGCCCGCATTGGCGCTGAAAGGCTCCTTCGGCCTAACGCCCAAGGGCCGCCAGCTGCGCACAGCCCTCGTTGCCCTACAGGTCTTTATCAGTCTCATCCTCGTTATCTACATCGGCATACTCTATCTCCAGAGCCACTTTATCTACCACTCTGACTACGGCTTCGACAAAGACGAACTCCTCTACAGCCAGCTGTCCGACGAACTGAAAGGCAAGAAGGATGCTGTGCGGGCTGAGCTGCTGCAAATAGGCGGTGTAGAGGACGTGGCCTACTCCAACGTGGTGTTGGGCTCGCAACCCAAGTACATGGGCTGGGGCCGCGGCGATAGCGACAAGGCTGTTTCCTTCACCTGCTTCCCGGTTGACTGGCGCTACCTGCGCACGATGGGCATCAAGATTATCGAAGGCCGTGACTTCAACGAGCACGACGGCGACTGCTACATCATCAACCGTGCTGCCCGTGAACGTTGGAGCTGGGTGGAGATGGACAAGGAACTGACTGACGGTGACCTCCCCGTCATCGGTGTCTGCGAGAACATGCGCTACGGCAGCGTACATCAGGACCGCGCCGCCGATCCAGTGGCCTTCGTCATACTTGGCGAACGCTACAAGAGCTGGGGCGACCGTCTTGATATACTGAATGTCCGCCTCGCGCGTAATAGTGATAAGGTGGAACTGCGGCACCAAATCGAGAACAAACTGCGCGAGATGGGTGATGGTAGCGAAGTCGGCGTTCGCTTCCTCGACCAACAACTCGAGAACCTCTATCAAGAGGAGTTCCGCTTCATCCATCAGGTGCTACTCTTCTCGGTCATCTGCCTCGTCATCACCCTCATCGGCGTCTTCTGCCTGACGCTCTTCGAGACTGAGTATCGCCGTAAGGAAATCGGTATCCGTAAGGTCTTCGGCTCCACCGAGGAAGCCATCCTCTTGCTCCTTTCCCGCCACTATGCCATCCTGCTCCTCCTCAGTTTCCTCCTCGCCGCCCCCATCGCCTGGTACCTCGGCCAAGAGTGGCTGCAAAGCTTCACCGAGCGCACACCCATCTACTGGTGGCTCTTTCCCCTCGCCCTCGCCACTGTCTCTGCCATCACCCTCGCCACCGTCTGTATCCAAGGCTGGCGGGCTGCCACGGAGAATCCGGTGAATAGTATCAAGACGGAATAACAAGATCTGCTTCATATCATAATTACATCATGAATCCATTTGCCAAAGGCCAAGGGGCCTTTATTAAAATTACATCGCTGACGGTAGGACTGACCGTGGGGCTGGTGTTGCTAGCCAAGGTGCAACTGGAACGCAACTACGACCGCTGCATCGTGGACAAGGAGCACGTGTATGAACTGCAAGAGACGATGCAGCGTGCAGGCGAAGAGCTGCAGCAGCACGGCAGCACGTCGGGCGGCATCGCACCCGTGCTGGCTCGGGAGATTCCCGAGGTGGTTACGGCCACACGCTATACTGCACAGTTTGGTGAAGAGAAGCTGACGCTGGAGGACGGCAGTCGGCACTACTTTGAAGAGGCGGTGTTTGCTGATTCGTGTTTCTTCGACATCTTCGCCACAAGGACGCTGGTGGGCGATGCCAAGCAGATCCTCTCGACAGCCGGACAATGCATGATCAGCCGTCGGCTGAGCGAGAAGATGGGCGGCGAGGTGGTTGGCCATACGTTCTGCTTCGCCTCGGCCCCGCAGAAACCGATGACCATCTGCGGTGTCTATGAGGACTATCCAGAGAACTCCACGTTTGCGCGTTTCGACATTCTGATGTCGATGCCCTCTGTCGGCACCTACGCCTGGGACGGCACGGCGAACCTCATCGGCAACGACCGCTACCATTCGTATGTACGCCTGCGTTCCGATGCCGACATGGAGAAGGTAGGCAACGAGGTGAAGCAGCTGCTGCAGCGCATTCTTCCGTGGGAAGACCTCAAGCAAAGCGGCTATACGGATGCCGGCTGCGTACTGGTCGGTGTTGCAGGCAGCCGCATGAAGGACGCTACGGTGCGCACAACCTGCATCATCCTTGCCGTGGTGGCGCTGGTGATGCTCTTCACGGCGGTGATGAACTATATCCTCGTCGTCATCAGTTCGCTGGTGGGGCGTGCCCGACAGGTGGCCGTACGCAAGGTGCTCGGCGCCCCCAATCGGGAGTTCTTCCTCGGTTCTATCAGCGAAGCTGCCCTTCATCTGCTGGCAGCCCTCGTCTTGATGGCACTGCTGCTCTATGTCGGACAGGACCTGACGCGCGACCTGCTGGGCGTCAGTGTCACGACGCTCTTCCCGTCGGGAAAACCGACGGGCACACTGCTTATGGTCTGCGGCATCGTGCTGGTGAGCTGCGGCATCCTGCCGGGCTTCATCCTTTCGCGCATCCCGCTCACCTATGCCTACCGCCTCTACAGCGAGAGCAAACGGGTGTGGAAGTTGTCACTGCTGGCCTTCCAGTTCGTGCTCTCCACGATGTTGCTCTGCGTGCTCACCACCATCTATCGGCAGTACCACTATATGCTCAACACGGATATGGGCTATCAATATGACGAGGTGGCCTACGTCAATGTGTCCGCCCTCCACGGCGACTCCATCTATTCGCTGGCCCGCGAGATAGAGAACCTGCCCTGCGTAGCGAAGACCGCTGCTGCCTATTCGCTCTTCTGCGAACGGCAGAGCGGCGACAACGTACTCGTGCCAGGCAATCCGCAGGAGCTGTTCAACTGTGCCAACATGTTCTTTGCCGAAGGAGGGCTGGTGGAAACGATGGGACTTCAAATAGTACGGGGTCGCGACTTCGAACGAGTGAACCATCAAGGTTGGCAACAGGAGATGCTGGTGGACGAAAAATTCGCCCGGAAGATGAAAGAAGTGGCTGGCATAGACGATGTCGTGGGCCAGCAATTCATCAATTCCTCGTTGGGCAACAAGTACCCCTTGACCGTCGTGGGCATCGTGAAGGACTTCACCCTTGGGTCGCTGGTGTCGCGTGAGGAGCGCCCCATCATGGTTGTCAACGGCAATGTCTTCACGCACTACATCATGCTGAAGCTTCATGGCATCACGCCCGAAAACCTCACCGCCGTGCAGCAACTCTGCGACCGCCTCTATCCGGATGCCGAACTGAACGTGAAGCTCTATTCCAACGAGATGGCCGATCAGTATCAGGAGACGCAGCGCACGCGCGACCTCGTCATGATAGGTTGCCTGGCCTCTCTGCTCATCACCCTCATTGGCCTCATCGGCTATGTCCGCGACGAGGTGCAACGCCGCTCCCGCGAGCTGGCCATCCGCAAGGTGGTGGGCGCTACTGAAGGTGAGGTG